>JBEKQU010000130.1:0-2809 GCA_049519415.1 Spirochaetia bacterium | reverse complement strand
CTCACGTTGCTACCTGCGAACAAGGAGGTAATGGTTAGGTCTATACAAATGCAGGATGAAGACTACGACCAAGCTGAAGCTGGTTCACGAGTTGGCCTGGCCCTAAAGGGCGCGACCGTTGATGAGATAGAGAGGGGCTCCGTCATATGCACTCCCGGCAGCGTCAAGACTGCTACAAGGTTGAAGCTCTCTTTCAAGAAATGCCCCTTCTATTCTGAAGATGTGAGAGAAGGCGCTTTCCATGTTACAGTAGGCATGCAGACAATACCCCTCACAATCACCGAACACAGCGCAACTTCCACAGTTATCGAATCTGAGAAACCGATCGTCTACACTCCGGAAGATACTTTCCTCTTGCTGGACCTTAATGCCAAGAAGATGCGCATCATGGGTACCGCGCATGCGCTGCAAGACTAATGTGGCTGCGAGTAAGCCTACGCTTTGCGATATTTCGCACCGAGACGCAGCATAGCTTCCAGCAAGTCCCTTCTTTTCTTCGACGAGAACCATAAGCTAACGGACGAGGTGATCTACTCGCTTGTTAGGCGCGACTGGAAAGCGATGTGTTGGATGCCGATTGGACTGCAATATGAATGAGCCCAATCGTGTGCACCAACATTAACCAAAATTGGGAGAATAAAAGGGAATTTCTTCGAGATTGACCGCAGTGTTGTGCGCTATTGCTTGACTTTCAGTTTCTCCGTGTAGGCGTCGGCCAATTTTCCGAGCTTCCAAATCAACCACAGGACTGCAACTACAACAACAGCGCCGAGGGCGCCCCTGATTATCAAGCCCACAAACAGTAAGCCAGTTGGATAAGGTATTATTTTTCACCTTCTTGACGCGAGTTCGGCTTTCTCGATAAAAGGAGTTGTGGATGATTCATCCACAGCTTTCGAGAATTTCGTCTGGCAGAACGCGAATCCCACCCGCTGGGTTTCGGATGAACCCAGTGGTGTGTGGGCGAAACTCCCACTCCCCGCAGCAACCACCGTCACGGACGCAGACGGACAGGGTAGTGCCAAGTCGGCGTCGGATAAAGGAAGATTACCGGTTCCAGCAATCACTGCCGCTCCTGTAGCGGCGATCGTTCTCGGAGTCGCTGCAGCAGCATGCCTGGGAATCGGATCGGATATACAGTCAACTATCCAATGTCGTGAACTCGAAACAACCTGAGATTTGGATTCTCCGCAGAATGAATCGGCGTATTGCCCACTGGCACGCCTACTCGCGGAAAAGCCCTGTGCATGATCTGTCATGCCGTATCAAAAATGTTAACTATTTAAATACTAGTTAACAAAAATCATACACTAAAAACATGGTGAGACGGAATGAAGCGAATTAAGCTAGGTCCGGATGAGCTGAAGTGTCTGCGCTTCATAGCAAGCCACAGAACCTCGCGCGTCTCGGACATAGCCTCAGCCCTCAACATATCGAAAGTCCAACTGTCGAGGGTCATTTCTGGTCTCGTGGACAAAGGCTTCATCAGCACAAAGAAGGAGGGCCTCTCAAAGAGTGTTTCACTCTCCGATACCAAACATGCAGCGCTCTGGAGAAGTCTGAGTCTGGAGTTCGGTCACATGCCTTTGCACAAGCTGCTATCAGGGGGAAGCCTTGAAGCGCTCTCGGCGATAGGCTCACAGCAGCTAGCAAACAGGAAAGACATCGCAGAAAACTCACTGATCTCGGAGGCAACCGCCGCACGGGTTCTGGAACGGCTGGGGCAGCTAGGCGTGGTTCAGAAGAAAGGCGCCTACCGCATTTCACCCAGGTTCCGGATCCTGGCCGAATTCACGGCCGAATTCAGGCGATATATCAACAGGAAAGTTGCTCTTGAATTCGCCCCCGACGCAGTGATACTCTGGGAGCGCAACGTGGAATTCATCCTAGAGAGCTCAAGAACCCAAGAATCCGATGGTTTCCTCCTGACAGGTGTCTCAGCGTTCGCAACGTTCGGCGTATCACTGATGGTATCCAAATCGCACTTCTTCCATTCACCGTTTGCCAAGAGGCTGAGGCTGGAAGAAGTGATTATCCATTCGCTCCTAATACCCAACTTCAGCCCACTGCCAATTCTTCTAGCATGGAGAAAGAACGAGGCAAAACTAGATTTCCAATATTTGAGGAGCTCCGCTGAGAAGTACGATGTGGTGGCATCTGTAACAGAGATAACCCGTTATTTTGAGAGCCAAGGCGTACAAAGGGCAGACCAGTTCCCTCCGTGGAATGAGTTTCTCGCGAGGGCGAAGGAGTATGGAATTCAGTGACTCAGCCGCGGATGTTTGGCGAGGTAGACCTAACTAAAGCCCTCGAGGACAGCGGGAAACATGTTTCGCGAAAGGTAACAGCATATCTCATCGGCGGATGCGCAATGACTTTCATGGGAAGGAAGGCGGCGACAAAAGACATCGACATCGTGTTAGGATCATCCGACGACGCGAAAAAGTTTACTATCGCCTTAGGGCAGGTCGGGTTCGCCAGTGTTCGACACCTTACGAGCCCCTACGCTATGATGGACGCATTCGACATCGTGGAAGACAACGAGGGCATGAGGTTCGACATATTCGAACGCCAAGTCTGCAACGCGCTGGTGCTAAGCAACGGGATGAAGTCGAGAGCGCGCCTCTATCGAACTTTCGGGAATCTCGAAGTACATCTTATGGCACCCGAGGACATCTTTCTCTTCAAGGGCATAACTGAGCGCGAGGCCGACCTAGATGACATGCGGATACTTGCTGAGGTCGGATTGGAATGGAAGACCATCGAGGCCGAATGCCTATCCCAGACGCCTAGCGGACGATGGGCCTAC
>JBEKQU010000129.1:0-2806 GCA_049519415.1 Spirochaetia bacterium | reverse complement strand
CAGTTTCTTAGAAAGTGAAAAAACACGCCAAATTGCTTTCAAGGCTTCCAAGGAATGGTTATCACAAGGGGCACGGAAAAGTGGCATGTACAAGGGACAAAAGCGTCCATTCTGCCTGGACCTGAATCACGCAGAGGAGAACCTCTTTGAGATGATCAGGACAAGAGCCCTCACTCATTTTGAGATCAACAAGATCAAGTGGCACGACGGGCACAATGGCAAGCCAAGCAATCACCTCTGCGATTCCCAGGTCTGCTGCGTTAATTTCCTGTTTCCGTTCGCGAACAAGCCTGAGCTCCTTGCCTCACTGCTGCGTCCGATGTTCCCGACATTGAAAAGCATTCTCCCGCTCGGGAGTGGGCAATACGTTACCTTCGAATGGATAGGGAAGGATAACTACTTGGGCGAGAGAGTCCGCGGCAAGGGACAACGTACACGAGGAGCGAACTTCACAAGTGCAGATGCGGCAGTTTTCTTCGAACGGTCGGACAACAAGCGCCAAATTGTCCTGATCGAATGGAAGTACACGGAGTCCTACAACGGAACGCCTTTTCAGGTTGCACCCAGCGGAACCGACCGAAGGGACATCTATCGGCATGTTTTCGATGCAGAAGATTGCCCGCTCAAGAAAGATCTGCTCCCGTCGTACGATTCGCTTTTCTTTGAACCCTTCTATCAGTTCATGCGCCAGCAATTTTTGGCGCATAAGATGGAGGCAGCGCACGAGTTGGGTGCAGAAGTGGTCAGCGTTCTTCACATTGCTCCCGAGCACAACAAAGAGTTTAGGCGCGTGACGTCGCCCGGACTTCGGTTTTTGGACTCATCAGCCACGGGGGTATGGAAAAAGTTAGTGCGGGAACCTGATCGCTTCACAAGCGTGCACACTGAGCAGTTGTTCGCGGATGTATTGAATAGTCCTCTGCCCGAGTTGAAGGCATGGCAGGACTATGTAGGGCAGCGATACTGCTGGATTTGCGAGTTGTAGAATCCTCACTCAAGGAGGGATACCGTGGCCGGATTCTTGGAAAGCGAAAAAGAGAAAGACGGTGTTCGATGCAGGCGTCCGAACAATTCTTTGCAATCGCGGGGAACGAGTAGTATAATGCGGTATTCATTCTGATCAAAAAGCTTTGGAGGAAGAACATGAAGAAACATCTGCGCTTCGTCCTTATGGACCTGCTACTTGTTGCGGTAGTTCTCGGATGCAGCCAACCCAGCAGTTCGACGAAGACTTATAACATTGGCGACACCGACCCGGCGGGCGGTATCGTGTTTTACGATCAGGGTTCGGTTATCAATGGCTGGCGTTACATGGAATGCGCCCCTTCCGACCAAGGCACGTACAGTATGCCTCAAACTTCGACCGGGGTGAAAGCAACAGCAATAGGCGCGGGCAAGGCAAACACTGCTGCTGAGGTAAGTATTTACGGAGCTGGAACTTATGCGCAAGAAATATGTCAAAATCTGCATTTGAACGGGTACAGCGATTGGTTTTTGCCGTCCAAAGACGAAGCTGTACAGATGGTGGATTTGGTGAAACTCGGTCTTGGCGATTTTCCCAATTTTAATAATTATCAAACTTCCTCAGAGATTGACCAGTTTAATACATGGTGCGTTTACGCTGATGGTGGTGCCGGCGGCCTTACCATTAGTACCCTCAAGGCGAGCGGGTATGTTCGCGCAGTTCGGGAGTTTGCCCCATAAGGACCGCCGCGATTCGAGATACGGCGAGCCCTCGGCGAATAGGGACATATTCTAAGTACACAACGCGGCTGCCGAAAAGGTAGACGGTACTGCACAGCTTTCCATGCACTGCGGCCCCGGGATTCCCGCATCCAGGTTAATATGGGGTTCTGTAAAGTTTGCAAATGTATACAAGAAACAAAAGAAAAGAAGGCAACCTTTACTAGAGAGTATGTGTCTTTAACAAGAAGGGAAGCTGAATTTGGTGGAAAAGATACTAGGAGTAAATCACGTGGCCGAAAAGCCCGGCCTGTACGATGCAATCAGCGCCGTCGGCGTCGATGTACCCGGCGTCCGTCTCAATGCTGGCAAGCGCGATAGACGATTTTATATCGCTGCGGAGATTTACTTTGCCCGAGAGAATGGCTTTGAGGCCGTTTTGAATTGTCGCTCGATGAATCTCGTACCGCTTCACTTCCTCAGTATCGAGGATTTTTGCGAAGAAACCTTCATGGTCTGGGGCTTCGCCGTGTGAGTGGTGATATCGCTCAAATGAAGCCCAGTAGTTAATACCTCCTTCGCAGGCGGTAACGAAAATATCCCAGAAAAATTCAGCTTTGGTTTCAGGCTTTAGCGTTAGCTGCATTCGCTCGCTCCTTTTTCTCTGCTTGGCTCACTTGCAGCGCGTCAATGATCTCCTGTACGCGCGCGGGATTGACTTCTAAGGACTCAAGTCCTCCGTATGCGGGGGCAGTCTCGGGCGGCTTGTCGTCAATGCCGGAGCGGTAGGCGGCTCCCTCAAAATTGTCAGTCTGGGGAATGTCGATTGGTATGGAAGGGCGAAGGCAAGAACAGCATCGAAAGGCTGCTAATCGCGATTCTTCAGGATGAGGCAAACGCAAGGATCAGTCCTTTACCTGCGGACACGGTTCAGATTTTGAAAGCCTTTGCTCAGTTCGCGCAGAGGGAGTTTCGGGGCAGGACTTCTTGGGGCTCTTCAGCTAGTGTCCTGTAAATGACAGCATACTTAGTTCCGGTCGGCTTTTCGTACACGTGCAAGGATCTCCTCGGAACTCTTGGCCCACACGAAGCGTTTGCCGGATTCGTTCCAGTGATGGACGTA
>JBEKQU010000128.1:0-2813 GCA_049519415.1 Spirochaetia bacterium | reverse complement strand
ACAGAAAAAGGGCATAATTGGTTACTCTATCATCCAGAAGAAACACATTTCACGGGGGAGAGTGCCAACCCGAACAATAGCGGGGGTGCTAAAAATCCGGGGATACAAAAAATTCATCATTTGTCTTCTGATCTCGAAACACAATCCACTTGTCAAAATAGATTCAAAATATTTTCTCGCGAAATTTCAAGTATTCAATCCTACCTTCATGGAAATAGTCCTTTGCAGCTAAGTGATGAAAAATTGTGTGATTGGGTTTACTTCTGTTACACCTTTGAAATGTATACAGAAGGCAGAGATTTGTTTGTCTTAATTGACCCGAATGAAGTACATTCTTGGTATTACGAGCGAACAAGAAAATTAGCAAAATTATGTGAACTAAGAGCATAGTAATCCTAGCATCCTACGCTCCTGCAAGAGATCTAGAGGCATGAAAGTGAAAAAACCTGGTCTTAGAATTAAGTTGCTTTCATTAATGGCTGATATACCTAAAAGGGAAGTCGGATTGGGTATGATTTTTCGGGAATATGAGGCCAGGTATAAAAATGAGATGTCTCCATCAGATTTCGAGATTGACGGAAGCGGGAACACTCGCTGGAAACATTCTTTACAAGGAGAAATTACTGAATGCCGTACTCTAGGTCTGTTGATCTCTCCGGCTCGAGGCTATTGGCAAATAACCAAAGCAGGGCGCCAATGGGTCCAGAGATATCCAAGCACCCCCAGCCCAAATGGTACCGTAAGTACAGAATCCTCTCGCATACAGGGGATTATCGAAATGAATTCAAATGCAGATAATGTATATAAGAGAATTCCTGAAGGGAGGAATTTGCTAAAGGCTTTTGGAGACTTCTTTGTACCACTTATGCGGATTTTAGATGATTTACCCAATCGGACTGGGAGGAGCGGGGAGATTTTACTTCTCTTTGAAAAAACTTATCGGGATAAGATTGTATCCGACCAGTATACTCAAAATCAAAGTGGTAATATCCGTTGGGAACATAATGTACGTTGGAGCCGAGAGAAACTCAAGCTACTTGGTTTTATTGACGCCCCTCAACATGGTATATGGCATTTGACTGAGAATGGTCACCTTTGGTTGATGGAACACCCCGATGCTACCCACTTATCTGTAGTGAATTCAAAGACCAAACAGAATAATAATCCAACTTCGCAGACCCCTGCCCCAAAAATGCCAGTAATTCAGCTAGAAACTGATGATAAATTCCTTACTGCTTTGCAGGAGACCCTTGCTGGGTCTTTACAGACAATTATAGGATCTATCTTCTATGAATTCGTTCAAAGGTCTACCTATTTGCAAATTCGCCTAGCTGGTTTTTCGGGATGTCACTATGAGATTATCCTTCGACGGGGTAAGCATGAGATTGCCTTGCATTTTGAGAGCAGCGCCGAACGAAGTCAGGCCCGCTTGCGTGGTTTCGAGCCCCATATTGACGAGCTAAGCCAGTCCTTGAAGATGCCTGTGCATGCCGGGAATTTCCAAAGTCGTGGTTGGACACAGGTCAGTATAGAGAAGCAGGCGGAGCCAATTTCAAAAGGATTAGTAAAAAAATATACCGACTTGGTTTTGCTTTTCTTGGCAGCAACTTTCCCAATCCTTCAACAAATATATGCGAGCGAAGGGAATTCTCATCGGCCTTCGGTAGAGAAAGGAAGACTTGATGAAAATTCCCTACAACACGTGATTCTTGATCAAGAGGTTGAAACCATCCGAGCATATATTCAGGGACGCAGCTCATTACAACTCAGCGATGAAAGGCTTTGTGATTGGATCAACTTCTGTTATATCTTTGGAATGTATGCAGAAGGCAGGGATCTATTTTCCTTAGTCAGCGGAGTTGAGGTGAATACATGGTTTTATGAACGTACTAAGAAAATTGCCAAAGCGTGTGAACAAAAAGTGAAGTTGTTCGAAAATAAGGTAGGATAATGTCAATATTTCTCGACGCGGCTTATCACGTATTAGATAATGCAGATCACCCGATGTCCGCTGAAGATATCACTCGACTAGCGCTTGATCGAGGGTTTCTGATAACTCGAGGTGCAACACCGGCTGCCACGATGTCCGCAAGTCTTTACATGGATATAAAAGAAAAGGGAGCTGCATCTAGGTTTATCCAAATCGGCCCTAATCAGTTCGGAATAAATGGAAAATGGGAAAAACGGTCGGAACCAGGATCTGATCGGAAACCACAAAAAAAAGAAGGTAAGAGAGAAGTGCGTTTGAGCAATTCATCTTTCACTCACGGGCTTCTTGATCGGGAAATTATTGCGATACATACATTTCTTAATGGAAATAGCGAACAACTTCCAACAAGTGAGAAAATATGTGATTGGGTGACCATGTGTTATTCATTGGGGTTATATTCTGAAGGAGGAGAATTATTTAGTTACGTTGATCTGGATGAAGTAAATAGTTGGTATTACGATCGGACAAAGAAAATGGCCCGGTTATGTACCCTACATGTGAGTAACAAGCAAGGGTGACAAGTAAGATGCCTGTTTTGACACTTTACTCGGAATACTCCCGGCAAGATGTGCATGATATTTTCTCGCCAGATACACGATTTACTCCCGGTGCAGGTACCTGGGGATTGCATGGGATAGTGGAAATACCAGACAATCCAGGTGATTTCGTCTTTTTTGTCACATTTGGTCAACAACAGGCAGGTCATACCTTTGATGAGTGGATTACTGAAGAAGGGGTAATCTCATGGCAATCCCAACCTGGACAATCATTCCTAGATCGGCGTATTCAACAGTTTATCCACCATGATGACTATAAGAATCTA
>JBEKQU010000127.1:0-2710 GCA_049519415.1 Spirochaetia bacterium | reverse complement strand
GCGGAAAGGATGTACTGCCTGCTGAAGTCGTAGCGCACCGGCATGCCTTCCACGGGATCGTTCTCGAACCTGATCCCGCACTTGGTCTGGATGATCACCTTCTCTCGGAGACCGGGCATCTCCTTCCAGATTCCGGAAAAGGCTTCTTCGCACTTGCCCCGCGCGTAGATGTCGGCATGGTCGAAGAAATTGATGCCGGCATCAAGAGCCGCCCGGACGCTCGCGAGGGCGCTTTTCCGGGCCTGGTCGGTGAGCGCTGAGGCGTCCCATGCTCCGCCTATCCCCATGCACCCGTAGGCGATGCGCGTAGCCGTATATGGCGTATTGGCGATGCGATATGTTTTCAAGGCTCGTACCTCCTGCGTTTGGTCGAGATGAAAAAAAGATACTGACAATGCGCCGTAACGGGGAGCTTTTTCCGCCGTCCGCCGGGCTTGACAGTTGTGCGCAGCTTTGTAAATTGAATGGAAACGAAGAAAGGAGCCGTCATGCAGGAAACTCCCCAACAATATGTACAGCGTGTCCTCGGGTATCTCGAGGGATCCGCTCCCGTAGATGTCCTGTCCACCACCCCCCGCAAGGTGGCTGCCCTCATCAAGGGCGTCACGAAGAAAAAGCTGGGGAAGCGCCCTGCGCCGGAGAGCTGGTCGGTGACGGAAATACTGGCCCATCTGGCGGATGTCGAGCTGGTTCAGGGTTTCCGCATCAGACTCATCCTTGGCGCGAACGGCGTCGCCATCCAGGGCTTCGACCAGGACGCCTGGGCCCGGTATTCAGAGTACGCAAAGCACGATCCCGCGTTGTCCATTGAGGCCTGGAAGGTGAATCGCGAGCGCAACCTCCGGCTGCTCAAGGGACTGCCGCGGGAGATGTGGAACAATTACGGGATGCATTCCGAACGGGGAAAGGAAACCGTCTCCCGCATCACCGAAATGATGGCAGGCCACGATCTGAATCACCTGAAGGCCATCCGCCGGATCCTCAAGGGCGCGTAAAGGAGCTTTGCGATGACATACGCAAAATTGGGCCGTTCAAACCTATCAGTGAGCCGCATCTGCCTAGGGACCATGCACTTTGGGCCCCGCGCATTAGAGAAGGAAGCCTTTCGCATCATGGACCGGGCGCTCGAGGCCGGGATCAACTTCTTCGACACCGCGAACGTGTACGGGGGAAACGCGGGTCCTGGGAAAACAGAGGAGATCATCGGGAAATGGTTCTCGCAGGGAGCCGGGCGGAGGGATAAGGTCGTGCTGGCCACGAAGGTCTACGGCGCCATGGGAGACTCTCCGGGACCGAATGAGGAGGCGGGGATCTCCGCGTACAAGGTCCGGCGGCATATCGCTGATTCGCTGCGGAGGCTGCAGACCGATCACGTAGATCTCTACCAGGTTCACCACATCGACCGAAGGATCGCGGGGGAGGAGTTCTGGGGCGCCTTCGAGGGCCTCGTTGACAAGGGCGACGTCACCTACGTGGGGACGAGCAACTTTCCCGGGTGGGGCCTTGCGAAGTTCCAGATGCTTGCCCTCCAGCGCGGTTTCCTCGGTATTGTCTCCGAGCAGGCGCAGTACAACCTGCTCAACCGCATCCCGGAGCTCGAGGTCATTCCAGCGGCGCGGGAGTTCGGGATCGGGCTTCTTGCCTATATGCCGCTCGCCGGCGGGCTGCTCGCCGGAAAGAGAAGGGCGGAGCCGGAATCCCGCACAAGCGTCGTGGAGGGCGAGTACAGGATGAAGGTGGAAGGCAATCAGCAGCTTGCGGCTTTCTCAGAGCTCTGCCGGAAGATCGGGGAGGACGAACGGGTCGTCGCAATAGCGTGGACGCTCGCCAACCCGGCAACCGTGTCCGCGATCGTGGGGATGCGGTCAGTGGACAATCTTGACGGCGTGCTCCGGGCCGCGGAAATTCAACTGGATAATGAGACGATGAGCGGACTGGATGAGATATTCGACATCAACCATGGCCGCCCGCTGCAGAAGGGCGAAGCGCCCAAGGCGTGGGCCTGGTGAGAAGGCGCAGGGAAACTCCTCACTGTGCCGGCTGTCGAGCGCCCTCTCTCCCTATCGTACAGAATCCCTGATCACGATTTCCGCCGGGACCCGGATCTCCGCCGTCGGATTGGCTTTTCCCTTGATGCGGTTGAAGAGGAGCCGGGCCGCTTCAGAGCCAATGGTTTCAAACGGCTGCCGCATGGTGGTGAGAGGCACCTCGATGTGCGCCGCGACGTAAAGGTCGTCGAAGCCCGTGATGGAGAGATCGGTGGGGACTCGGACGCCCTTGGCGATGGCCGCCTTCAGCAGCGCGATGGCGAGGATGTCGTTGACGGCGACGACGCAGGTCGGCGTTTCCCTGGCGTTCAGGAAATAGGAGAGCGCCGCCTCCCCGAAATGCCGGTTGTCCTGATCATCAACATCCGATAAATCCGGGATGATCCCGAGATCCCGGGAAACGCGGAACAGCAGCTCGGGCTTCACGCTGAGCCCCGCCGCAATGTGCGCCTCGCAGTACCCCCTGCACCGTTCTCTTTCCGAGGACACGGCCTCCGTGGAGTTGCAGAAGAAACCGATTCGTTTGTGGCCCTTTGCGATGAGGTGGGCCACCAAGTCGCGCATCGCCTTCTCATTGTCGCAGGCAACGAAAGGCACGCGCAGGAGGTCGATGCGGCGGTCGATGACCACGAAAGGAAAGTCGCGGATGATGAGCTCGCTGT
>JBEKQU010000126.1:0-2858 GCA_049519415.1 Spirochaetia bacterium | reverse complement strand
CGGTAGATCTCCCACAGGTCGCGCTTCTTCATCCTTCGATAGCCCATCCTTGATGTCCTCCGTCTGGGGACACCCTACCGGCAATCGTCGGGGTGGGGAATTGTGATGACCCTGACGGAGCGAAACCTGGGGAAACTACGTGACCCTATTGACCCTGAGGGTGGGGAATTGACGTGACCCCAGCTCCCGCGCAGCTGGGGATTCTAGGTGACCCCGGAGAATTTGTTGACTTATTTGGTCAGCTATATACATATTTGCCAGTTGAAAGTGCCAACATGGAAAAGTCACTAGTTCGACCTCGCAAAGGTTCACCTATTATTCGTCGCTTCTTGATCTTGATTCCGATGGCCATTCTGATGGTTGCAAGCGTGTCCGCATTCGCGGATCAGAACACGTTCACCAAATGGGTTACCAGGGTCCCAAGCATGACGGGCTTCGTCGGAGGCGCTAACGGCAACGGCAGCTATGCCGGGGAAATCCTAGAGTACACCGAAGGCACCACCACTGTGATCGAGGCTTTTTACTACTTCGATGGCGCGAAACTCCCCTTTACTGCGCTCGTCCATGTAGAGCAGACGGGAATGAAGGCCGTAATCAGCGGAGTGGTCACGGAAGGGTGGATGAAAGGCAACCAGGTGGAAGGGGAATACACGCAGATCACGTCCAAACAATCCCCGGACGGCACCGCTTTCCAGGGTACGCTCGACATCATGCGAACGGTGGAGGCAAGAGACCATGGATACTAAAACTGCTGGTCTGAAGAGATTCCAAGAGGGAACATGACAAAGGAGGAGCGAGAAAGCAACAGGGGAGATGAGCGCCTGACGTTGTCAGGGAGCAAATAGCAGAGAAGCAGACTACGGTCGGCTTGATTGTTCATAGGAGGAGATTATCATGCAAGATCTGCAGGTCAAAACCTACACGGGCAATGACGCGAGTCTCAACCCGGAGACTATCGAAAAACTGAAGCAGAGTATTCGGGGGAAAGTCCTGACTCCGGAGTCGGAGCAGTACAATGAGGCGCGCACAATCTGGAATGCCATGATCGACAAGCGGCCTGCGCTGATCGTCCGTTGCGCCGGGGCCGCCGATGTCATGCGCGCCGTTCGATTTGCAGCCGAGCACAAGCTCCTCGTGGCTGTTCGGGGGGGTGGACACAACATCGCCGGCAACGCCGTGTGCGATGGCGGCCTCATGATCGACCTCTCGCCGATGAAGTCCGTTCGCATCGACACGAAGGGCATGACCGCCCGAGTCGAGCCGGGCGTGACGTTAGGCGAGTTTGATCGAGACACGCAGGCTTTCGGGCTTGCTACCCCTGTCGGGATAAACTCGACGACCGGAATCGCCGGATTGACGCTCGGTGGCGGTTTTGGCTGGCTCTCCCGCAAGCTCGGGCTCACGATCGATAATCTCATTTCAGCAGATGTGGTCACTGCCGCGGGCGAGCTGGTTACGGCGAGCGAAACTGACCATCCTGATCTTTTTTGGGGGATTCGGGGCGGAGGGGGAAATTTCGGAGTTGTGACTTCCTTCGAGTTTCGCCTGCACAAGGTCGGGCCCGAGGTGCTCGCCGGATTTATCGTTCATCCTCTCGACGCGGCGGGAGACGTCCTTCGTTTCTACCGCGATTTTGTCAAGACCACGCCTCAAGAGTTTGTCTGCTGGTTCGTGCTGCGCCTGGCGCCGCCTCTTCCCTTCCTCCCTGCGGAGTGGCACGGGAAGGCAATTCTTATCCTTGCGGTCTGCTATGCAGGCGACCTGAAAGAAGGAGAGCGCGTCGCCAAACCGCTGAGAAGCTTCGGAAAACCGGTTGCCGACATCATTGGGCCGATGCCCTTCACTGCATGGCAGACTGTTCTCGATCCTCTCCTCACGCCAGGCATGCGCAACTACTGGAAGTCCCACGATTTCAAGGAAGTGAGCGATGGACTTATCGACGCGCTCCTCTCCCACGCCCGGCGGCTCCCGGATCCACAAACCGAGATTGCCTTTGCGTTGCTGGGTGAAGGAGTCACGAAGGTCGCGAAGGAAGCGACGGCCTACACGCACCGCGATGCCGGGTTCGTGCTGAACGTTCATACTCGGTGGGATAACCCCTCAAACGACGCGAAGTGTATCGGTTGGGCGCGCGAGCTTTTCCAGGCAACAGCGCCGTTCGCCACCGGCGGTGCATACGTGAATTTCATGACACAGGAAGAACAAGACCGTGTCCGGTCGGCATATGGAAGCAATTACCGCCGGCTCGCTACGCTCAAGAAGAAGTATGATCCGAAGAATCTCTTCCGTCTCAACCAGAATATCCAGCCCGGGGAATAGGCTCCGGGCGAGGCTGTCTGGCCGCCTCGCTTGGCTGCGGCATCGGGTCGGCCGCTGAGGCGGCCGACGCCGTGCGGCGTTTGACGTGCTCTGGTCGTCGAGCCGCCGCCGCAACTTGCGCTCAAACCGATCCTTCACGGTGTTGCTGCTCCGGTGCTCCAAACTGAATTGCAGGCGCTGGGCAAAGCTCTTGCTTCCACTCCTGCAGCGACAGAGGGTCCAGGAGAGGGCTCGTGCGGCCGCGTGCCACGAAGTCCTTTGCACAAAGCAGCATGGAATCGCGCCGGACCAAACGGGTTCGAGACCTTTGAATCATGACACGACAATCGCCAGGCTCACCCGAAACTCGGTGCGTCCTGGTCGCGATTCCACTTCGATCTCTCCGGCTTGACGCTGCACGAGCCGGCGCACGATGTCGAGACCCAGGCCGGTCCCCTGTCCCACTTCTTTCGTGGTGAAGAACGGATCGAAGATGCGTCCCTGAATCTCGTGCGCCGGCGCACCATCGGCCTTTTCCTGAAGGTGGGCCTCGTCACGCA
>JBEKQU010000125.1:0-3461 GCA_049519415.1 Spirochaetia bacterium | reverse complement strand
CGCCGGCCGGCACGTTGTAGCTCACCGATGCCGTGGAGGGGTGGAACGTGCATCCGATCGGTCCCTTTCCCCAGCGGGTGTTCTTGAGCTTTCCGGTTTCGTTCAGGTAATGGGAGAAGATTTCCCTGGCGATGCCGTCCACCGAGTCATCATCGTTGCCGTACTTGGGTGCGCGGTTGATCAGAAGCTGCCTGATCTCCTCTCCCCGCGCGCCCTGGAAATCCTCCTGCAGGGCCTGCCACAGCTCCTGCTTCGTCAGCTTCCTCTCCTCGAAGACGAGCTTCTGCACGGCGGCGATGGAATTTGCCACGTTCGCAATATGCCCGGTCTGCCCCGCGCTGAGATCGTAGACCGCCCCGCCTTTCTTCAGCTCCCTGCCCCTTTCGATGCAGCTGTCCACCAGGCCGCTCACAAAGGGGGTCGGCATGAGTTCCTCCCAGACAAGGTCGACAATGTTGTCCGCGATGGCATACAGCCGCAGGTAGGAGCTCATCTGTTTCTTGTAAGCCTGCATCAGCTCCTCGGTGTCCCTGAAATCCGGAAAGGTTTTGCCCGTCGGGAACAGGGCAATCCCCGTCCGCGGGTCCCTCCCGCCGTGCAAGGCGAGCTCGAGGCATTTGGCCAGGTGGAACTGGGCGGCCCCCTGCCGCCCTCCCCATTTTCCCGCGATGGAGGGCTCCACGCAGCCCACCAGGCAGTAGTTGTATGCGTCCTCTCTGGTTACTCCGCGCAGCAGCAGCGAAGGGATGATGATCTCATCGTTGAAGAAGGCCGGCATTCCGCCGCCGCCGCAGAGAACATCCACACACCGCAGCAGGAACTCCTGGGGGGTCTTCTTGTGCACACGCACGGTCAGAGTGGGCTGCGACAAGCGCATCTTGTCGTGGCAATCCAGAACGAGGCGGCTCAGCTCGTTGGCAGCGTCATCCCCGCTTATGGTCTGTCCGCCGATCGTGAGGTTCTGGAACATCGGCATGCCGGCGGTGTAGCGCGTTGGGCCCCAGGATCTCAGCTTGGTGATGGAAGCAAGCTTTACCCAGAAACAGCCGAGTATCTCGAACAAATCCTGGACCGTCGTTCCGTTCCCTTGGAGGTCCCAGATGAAATAGGGGAACATGAACTGGTCGAACCGCCCAAAAGAGATCGAGTGACCATTGGTTTCAATCTGGATGATCAGCTGCGCGAACCAGATTGACTGGATCGCCTCCCGGAATGTTTCCGCCGGCCTCGCGGGCACCTTCCGGCATACCCGGGCGATCTCCAGCAGCTCTGATCGCCTGGCGGACTTACTTTGCTTCTCCGCCATCTGCGCCGCCAGATCCGCAAACCTGCCGGCGAAGCGCACCGCCGCGGAGTAGATAATGAGGAGGGAAGTGTAGAAGTAGTGCTTGGGCAGATTTTCCGGTTCCGCCAGGTCGAGAGCAGAGAGCTTCTCCTTCACCTCTCCCATTACGCCTTCCAGCCCGACGCGCAGAAGCTTCGGATAGTCGACGGCGATATGCCCGTCCCCGTTCTCGAGGGTCCATTCGTTGTCGAACGCGGCGATCCCAGCCTGGCCCCCCTTGGCCACCTCCTACGGCATCATCGCGTTCACCCTGTCCTTTACGGTGCGACCCTTCCAGAACGGGAAAATGCTCCTCAGGGCATCTTTGGTCTCGCGGGAAATGACAAACTGGTCTCCCGTTCGCTTCTCGAACTGGTCCAGCTCATTCTCGATGTAGGTGATATCGAATTCGGGAAATATGGGCGCCGCCAGCGGTTTCCGCGCGTGGTTTCCGACGATCAGCTCTCCATCAAGGATGGAAATTGACATCCGGTCCAGCACGCGAGCCACTGCCAGCGCGCGTTTGATGTTGATTTGCTTGTCCTCGTGTTCCTTGTATGCCTCTGTGATGATCAGAGCCCGCTCCGGGCATATCTCCGGCGTGGCATTCACGGCCATCTCCCTCAGCCGCTTGACCCGGTCCGTTACACGATTTGCCTGCCATGTACCAGGAATCATTCTGCCGTCCTACTGCGGAGGCCGTATCTCAGGTATCCCTAAGCCATAGTCCATCCTCCCGCACCTGTCAAGCCTTGCCTACCTTTCGTAGATGATACTTTACCCGGACCCCTTCGCAGGCGTAGTTTGCACGCTGAAGGAAATACCTGAGATGACCTCGGACCCGCCACAGGAGCGCACGGGAAGCGCGCGGGCGTGGAAGAGACGGGCGTGGGGCGGTTGCGCCGTGCGCTCCGAGCGGGGTGGGGGGCTGACTCAAGGCGCGGAGCGATCCCTCGAGGGGGGAGGACGGGAGAAAAGGTTCAGTTGAGGGAAGCGGCGTCGAGCCCCGGGGAGCCGCGCCGGTCTTGATGAGGTGACGGAGGATTCTTCGGATCTGCTGGGCATCGGTGATGACGGCGAGGACCCGTATCTGGGATGCACAGCGGGGGCAGCGCAACGGATCGACTACGTAGACCTTTGCGAGCAGCCGTGCCCATGCAGCACGGGACTCCATAGCGGACACCGACAAACCGGGCCTGTCCTTGTGGACCTCGCCGAGGCGGAGGGTGGACTGCTGCTGGTGCTGCAGGACTTCGACAAGAAACTCCGTCGCGGGGAAAAGCGTGAAGTTTGTGCGGAAGTGATCATACTCCGAGCGGTACAGGACGCTCCCCGCATGTTCCTCCACAAGCGCCTTCTTCAGCCGACACCGGCGGACGGGCTATGTACTGCGCGAGGGCCTCACGCGCCCTGGAGGAAGTAGCAGCGAGCTTCACGGACAGGTCCACTGAATCCCGAGTGCCTCCACTCAAGTATGTTCCTGCCGAGCCTAGGAAACTTTCCCAACGGCAGCCGATCTAGATATCTCGCCACGGCCCGCCACGCGCGTCCGGGGGGCATCTGGCGAAGGTGGTAGCTTGGGCCAGCGCCAGACTATGGGATTGAGATGGGACTCGTGAGCTTGAATCTTACATCCACTGGCGTGTCAGGAAAATGCTCCTCGGTTGAAGAACCTATTGATGTGTAAAAACCAGCTTGCCCCCCATTCACCAGGTTACTATCTGTGAAGCCAAGAGTTAGGTGGCCATTTATGTCGACACTGTATGAACCATCAATCGTCGGGGACTGGGTGATGCTCAGTACATTTGATATTCCCAGACCCTGCGTGATATTGGGCGTTTGAATCCAATCCTGAATTGTGCTGTAGGTGCCGTTGACTTTGCTGCGGACCTTATACCAGCCATCGCAGCAAATCAACACGTTGTAGAAGTTGTTGTTATCAGCACAACAGAATATCAAACCATAACCGTAGTTGACCGCACCAGAAACCTTGATCAAAGTAGCGGTGACGGCCGTCATACGGAGTTCAGATGTTGAGCTGTAGTGATAGAAATACCCATATTGATAATTTGCCGAGTCGTTGGTCTTGAATTGAATGTACCCGTTTCCGTCGGGTTGATAGTTGATTGTCGCGACG
>JBEKQU010000124.1:0-3642 GCA_049519415.1 Spirochaetia bacterium | reverse complement strand
ATTAGCGAAGCTCAACGGACTTCTGCCCGATTACTTCGTGCCCAAACCGCGCGAGTGGTCGATTCCTGCGGCCAAGGCAGCGTGAAAGTCAAGAGGGGGAGCCGAGGCGGAAATTCCCACCCCTGGTAGTGTGCGCAGGCGCTGTTGTGCCTCTCCTGGAATCCTTCTATAGTAGACGCATGAAGCGCGCGCTTCCGGGCATAGCCCTCGTGTGCGGCCTGCTTGTCCTTGGCGGCTGCGCCACCAACCCGCAGAATCACGACATTGCGGCCGAATATTACGACGTCGGCAACGCCTACATGGACCTGGGGCAATTCGACAAGGCGGTCGCGGCGTACCAGAACGCCCTGCGCATGGATCCCAGTTTCGCAAAGGCGGATCTCAATCTCGCGCAGGTCTATGCCCGGTTGAAGCGCACCGACGACGCCGTGGCGATCTTGAAGCCGCTGCTGGCCAAGGATCCCCAGAACACGCTGCTTCTCTCAACCCTCGGATGGGCGTATCACCTGGGAGATCGGGACGAAGACGCACTGGCGCAGTATGATGCGATCCTGGCGGTCTCACCAGCGGATCAGAATGCGCTGTACAACGACGGCATCATCCTCTGGAAGCTCGACAGGAAGAGCGAGGCCCTCGATCGCATCCGGAAGCTGCTGACGTACGCGCCGGATGACACCGACGCGCTCTATGCCGCAGGCTCGCTGCTTCTCGCAATGGATGACCCGGCTGGCTCGGCTGATATGCTCGCTCGCTACCTGGAAAAGAAAGACGACGATCCGGAAGCGTGGTACCTCGTCGCCGCGGGCGCTGAGAGACTGAAGAAATACTCGCGCGCCCTGGATGCGTATGACAAAATCATCGCGATCGACGCGACCCAGGCCGATGCGTGGTTCGGCGAGACCCGGCTTCTCTTGACCGTGATCGAAGATCCCCAGCGGGGGCTGGATGCTCTGTCCAAGGCGCTTGCTGCCGGCTTCAAGGATGCGGCCGCCGTGAAGACGCTGTTGGATTCGACCAACCTGCTGGAAAGGGACAAGGTGGAAGCTGCGCTCAAGGATCACGACTTGCTTCCCGAAGCGGCCGCGCCGGAAGCCAACCCGGCGGGGGCGAGCCCGGCGAGCGCGGCCCCGCAGGGGGCGTCCCCGCCGGAGGCAATTCAGCACTAGCCCAGGGAAGCAAGCGCCACGCGGATCTGGACCTGCGTGTCCTCAGGAGACTTCGAGGAATCGATGTCCTTGAGCAGTTTCTTGTCGCGATAGTAGGCGATCAGCGGCTCGGTCTGCTTTCGGTAGACGTCGAGCCTGTTGGTGATGGACTCCAGGGAGTCGTCCGGTCGGGTGTACAGGGGCCCGCCGCACGCGTCACAAATACCCTTCACCTTTGACGGCATGTTCTTCACGTGGTAGATAGCCCCGCAGCTCTTGCATATCTCCCGGCCGGAGAGCCGTTCCACGACAGTAGCGTCGCTGATGGCAAAGTTCACTACCGCATCCAGGGTTTGGAACCCCTGCAGCGCCTCCGCCTGCGGGATGGTCCGGGGGAAGCCGTCGAGGATGTATCCTTTCCTGGCGTCCGCTTGATCCAGGCGCTCCTTGACCAGGCTCACGGTGAGATCGTCGGGCACAAGGTCTCCCCGGCTCACGATCTGCTTTACCTTTTTCCCCAGCTCCGTCTCGCGCTTGATCGCGTCTCTAAATATGTCGCCCGTGGAGATCTGCGGGATCCCGTACTCCTTGCTCGCAAGCCCGGCAAGCGTGCCCTTGCCCGCGCCGGGAGGTCCAAGAAAGATCAGCTTCATGTCGTCACACCTCTGCCACCACGGTCACCGGTTCCGGGCCGTATTTTCTCAAGATCTGATACCTGATTGTGCATTCCCGCGTGCAATACTCCCCGTCAAAGCCCTTGCCTTTCGGGAAAACCTTGCCGCAGTTGGCGCAGGAGGAATATGCCCGCGTGCATTCCTCTGAACAGTACGCGCGATTGACCGCGGCTCCCGCGGGGATGTACCTCCCGCACATGCGGCAGACCAGGTACGTGGTCATGTGCCGCTTGCGAAATCCGTGAGATACGCGACCTGCGCCGGGGTCAGCGTGTCGATTGCCCGCCCCATGGTGGCAAGCTTCACTGACGCGATTTCCTTGTCCTGCGACCGGTCGATCGTGTAGACCCTCTTTTCCATCGTCTTCCCCTCCCGGGAAAGACGGAGCAGCGACAGGAATTGGTTGGCGAAGGACATGTCCATTACCTCGGAGGGATGCCCCTCGGCGGCGGCCAGGTTGACAAGGCGCCCCTTGGCCAGAAGGTAAATCCTGCGGCCGTCCTTCAATGTGTACTCATCGTTGTTCGCCCGCACTTCGCGCACGGACCTGCAGAGCGATGCAAGCTCGGGGATGTTGATCTCGCAGTCGTAGTGGCCGGTATTGCAGACAACGGCTCCGTCCTTCATGCGCTCGAAGTGGCGCTTCACGATGACGTCCTTGACGCCGGTTGCGGTGATAAACAAGTCCCCGGCCGCGGCCGCCTCATTCATGGGCATCACGGCAAAGCCGTCCATCATCGCGCGCAAGGCGTAGATGGGGTCCACCTCGCATACGACCACCTGCGCGCCCATGCCTTTCGCCCGTGCCGCCACGCCGCGGCCGCAGTGACCGTAGCCGGCCACCACGAAGGTCTTTCCGGCCAGGAGGATGGATGTCGCGCGCAGAATGCCGTCGATGGAGGATTGTCCCGTCCCGTAGACGTTGTCGAAGTCCCATTTGGTCTCCGCGTCGTTCACGGCAATGACGGGGTAGAGGAGCCTGCCCGCTTCCCCCATGGCGCGCAGCCGGTGCACGCCCGTGGTGGTTTCCTCCGTGCCTCCCAGAATGCCGCGCACCAGGTCGGTGCGGGCGCTGTGCACGCGGAAGATGAGGTCGGCCCCATCATCCAGCGTCAGGGTCGGAGTGAGCTCCAGCGTCTTGTCGATTGCCCAGTAAAACTCTTCCTTGGTCTGGCCATGCCATGCATAGATGGAGATCCCGTCGGAGGCCAGCGCGGCGGCCACGTCGTCCTGCGTGGAAAGGGGATTGCACCCGGACCATGAGACCTCCGCTCCCGCGGCAACAAGCGTTTTCACCAGCACCGCCGTCTCCTTGGTGACGTGCAGGCAGCCGGCGACGCGCATGCCCTTCAGGCTCTTTTCTTTCCCGTGCTTTTCCCGAAGCGCCATGAGAACCGGCATCCGCGACTCCGCCCATTCGATGCGGAGCTTTCCCCCTTGCGCAAAACCTGGATCCTTGATCTTGTGTGTTTCCATATTTCTTCTCTCAAACGATAGTAGTGAGCCCACTGCTGCCTCGTCAAGGCGAGAGGTCGGGGATTTTTCTTGGCCATCCCCTTGACAGGTCATTCCATTGGGTATATAAACGCTCCTTGCCTCTTGAGAAGTACTTCCTCTGCCCTGATTATGAGGGGGAAAGTGCCGTCTCTGGGGCATGGTGCGTGAGGGGCCGCAAGGCTCCGAGTGCTATCGGCGTTTCGCCGCTTGCGCGGCTCCAACGCCCACCGCACTAAATGACGCGGAGTACCGCGTCGCGATCTTTGACAGTCAAGGGAAGGGGAGAAAGAGGAGAGCGGGTCCGTGCCTGATCTGGGTAACCGGGT
>JBEKQU010000123.1:0-3830 GCA_049519415.1 Spirochaetia bacterium | reverse complement strand
GCAGCCGTATCGAACGAGCCGCTTTGGCCTTCAAGCGGTCGTGCAAGCCGTCCAGAAATTGGACCGCCGGCGGCAGAAGCTTGACTTTGTAGCCCATGCAGGAATATACCATGCGTGATATGACTGTGTCAAGCGTCGATTGCCCTCCGTCTTGCCGAAAGACCGATCCAGTGGGCAGCACGCTGTACCGGAAAGCCGACGTTGGGTCTAAAGATGGGCATAACAAATCGTAGAAGCTGTCACCGGGTCTGCAAGGTGAAACCGCGGCTGCAGATCGAATTCAAAACTGCGGCCGTTTGTCTGATTCGGCGGCGCAGCTTAACTCTATGTTTTGCTGAACTGGCGCTCACTTTGCTGCCCTTACCGCAAGCGGAGGGACAATGCGGCCGCATTTCGAGGTATGGCAGCGCAACTCGATGGCTTCGGTCCTCCCAAATCACGAATTCCCACTCGTTCTCATGGAGGGGCCCTTGCCGCAACTCTCTCGCATCAGAAGTCAGTGGCTCTCGACGGAACGGAAAAAAAATGAGATCGTGTCGGCCAGTGAGGATGCGCAATGCATAGGGCTCTGGCCGCGCTCAAGGATCCTGTAAGCGGGTTGACGCATCTTGCCTCTGCCGCGGCCGCAGTCGTGGGTTTTCTCTTCCTTCTCCACATCGGACCGCCATCCCTTGAGCACAGGGCGGCGTTTGCGGTATACGGAATCAGCCTCATCCTGCTTTTTTCCGCCAGTGCCGCTTACCACCTCATCCGAGGAAACCCTGCCGTGGATGGCTTCCTCCGCCGGCTCGATCACTCAGCCATTTTCCTTCTCATCGCGGGAACGTACACGCCCTTCTGCGTGATTGTGCTCCCTGGCGCTTTGGGCACCGTAATCCTCGTGATCGTATGGGCGCTTGCCGGAGCGGGAATCCTGATGCATGTGGCATTTCTTGAAAAGATACCCACGTGGATATCAACGGCCCTCTACGTCGCCATGGGATGGCTGGGCATCATTGCCGTGGTTCCCCTCGTGCGCACCCTCTCCCGGGAGGGGCTTTTCTTGCTGCTTGCAGGAGGACTGCTCTATTCCGGAGGCGCCGTTATATACGCATTGAAAAAGCCCAACCCCCTGCCCGGCGTGTTCGGATCTCATGAAATCTGGCATCTCTTTGTCAGCGCTGGGGCTTTGTCTCACTTCATTCTCATGGCAGGAATCGTGGCCACGTTCTGAGAACCATGCACGCAGTCACTCCTTGACCGCGCGCGCTGTATGCACCTATCATGGATTGAATATGAAATGTTCCCGATGCGGTTCTGACATTCCCTCGCAAAGCAATTTCTGCCCGCAATGCGGCGCGCCGGTCTCCACAACCGGCATCACCCACGTCGAGGAACGAAGGAAGGTCACCGTCTTTTTCTCCGACGTTTCGGGTTATACCGCGATGTCCGAACGCCTTGACACTGAAGACGTGAAAGACATCATGGCCCGGATTTTCAGCCGCGCGGGGGATATCGTGGCCAGGCTTGACGGCCACATCAGCAAGTACATCGGCGACTGTGTGATGGTCTTGTTTGGGTATCCCACTACGCACGAGGACGATGCCGTGCGGGCCGTCCAAGCTGCCATGGAATTGCATGCCTACGTCGAATCGCTCAACACAGAGGAGCTGGTGAGCCGGATCGGCCGCCGGATCTCCCTCCATACCGGGATGAATACCGGCCCGGTGGTGGCGGGTAGAATCGACATGGACAAGGGGCACGAGGACGTGCTTGGCGACACCATCAATGTGGCGTCGCGATTCGACGGTATAGCCGGGGCTGGTGAGATTTTGGTCGGTCTGGCGACACAGCAGGAGGCTGCCCGCTGCTTCGATTTCCAGGAGATCGAGCAGCAATCGGTCAAGGGGAAGTCGGACCCGCTCCGGGCGTTCCGGGTGCGGGGACGCATATCGATGCGCCAGTCCATCTGCCTTGATGGCACGTCCTCTCCCTTAATCGGCCGCAAGCGCGAGCTGGCGGTGCTGCACGAGGCTCTTGCCGGTCTCAAGCAGGGGATCGGTGCGGCATTCTCGATCTGCGGAGTGCCCGGTTCGGGGAAAACCAGGCTGGTGGAAGAGCTGGCGAAGTCGGTCGAGGTCGAGCAGATGCGATACCTGGACGCGGTGTGCCATGAATATACCCGCAACATTCCCTATTCCCTGTGGACCAATTTCCTGTCTCGGCAATGGAACATCACCGAGTCGGAATCCCCCGAGAGTATCCGGCAAAAAATCGAAGCCGGCGTCAGGACGATTCTCCCGGACGATCCTGTCCGCTACATCAGCGCCATGTTTGCCCTGCCCGACCTCGAAACGCGGAACATGGATGCCGGGTTCTTGAAGGCGGAGATCCACGGAAGCGTGATTCGCTTCGTGACGGCGCTGATGAAAAAGGAGCGGTCAGTGCTCTGTTTCGAGGACATGCACTGGGCAGACCCGTCCTCCATCGAGCTTCTGGGAGCGCTTCTTTCAGGAAAGACGGAACCCGCGCTTTTCCTATTCGTCTCCCGGCCGCCGTTTCTCCCCGATTTTCTTACGAACAAGACCATCTCCATCCCCCACCAGGTCGTCATGCTTGGCGATCTGTCCAGCGAAGAAGAGGAACAGATGGTCTGTTCACTGCTGCGGACATCATCCGTGCCCCCGGACCTGACTGACTACGTGCGGAACAGGATCAAGGGCAACCCGCTCTTTATTCAGGAGGTGGTGAACAATCTGATCGAGCAGAAGCTCCTGGTCAGGGAGCAATCCTGGAAACTGGTGCGGGGGCTCAGCGGCGCGGATATTCCCGGGACCGTGCAGAACGTCATAGCGGCGCGCCTCGACCGGCTGTCGCCGTCGACCAAGCGTCTCGTGCAAATAATGGCGGTGATCGGGCCGACAATCTCCCGCTCCCTCGTGGAGCGCCTGGGCGAACCGGGGACCGGGCTAGACACCGACCTGAGGCAGCTCCTGGACATGGAAATCATCCAGGAGCAGACGTATGGCGGCGTCGTCGAATACGCCTTCAAGCACGCGCTCTTGCGCGAGGCTGCCTATGAATCGCTTCTGAAAATTGACCGCCGGCAGCTCCACGAGCGCGTGGCGGGCGTACTGGAAGGGATCGCGAGCGGCACTCTTTCGGAAGAATACGGAGCCATCGCCCACCACTACTCGCAGTCTGGCAATGTCGACAAGGCGGTGGAATACCTTGTGCGGGCGGCGGACCAGTACCTTGCGCGCTACGCTGCCGAAGAAGCAAACAACAATTACCAGGAGGCGTACGACCTTCTGGTGGCCAAAGAAGGCGGTACCGCAGCCGATAATGAACGGCTGATCGGCCTTCTCAACAAATGGGGATGGGTGTTTTATTTCTACGGCAATTTCAGGAAATCAGTCGAGGTGCATGAAAAGCACCTCAAACAGGCGGAAGCGGTTGACGACCCGGAAACAAAAGGCATGTTCTTTAGCTGGTATTCCTTTGCATTGTTATACATGATCCGGATCCAGGAGGCCATCCGTTTCGCAAGCATCGCTCTGGAGATCGGCGAGCGCACGCAAAATAAAAAGGTGATTGCGTATGCCAACGTCTTCCTTCTGCTTTGTCATTCCCTTAGTGGGAACATAAGGGAGAGCCATCCCTACGCCACAGCGGCTGAAGCATCTGTGGCCCGGGTTCATGATGATCCGTATCTTTATTACAAATATCTCAATCAGGCTGTCGATCTGGATGACTTTGTGGGCCCCAACCATTGACTTCCAAATCCGGGGGGGAGTAAAATTCTCTCACGATTTTCTGGGAGGGGCGCATGAGAGCATTCATTACTCCGA
>JBEKQU010000122.1:0-4253 GCA_049519415.1 Spirochaetia bacterium | reverse complement strand
TTCTCATCTGGGTTCATGCCCGGCGCCCAGGCATCGGTGCTGGAATCGTGGGGTCCCATCGTGAGCTGTCCTGCCACGCCGTTGTTGACAGCCGAGATAGAAAGCCCGTGATCGGCGAGCATCCTGCGGACCTTCTTCCCGCCTCCGCCCAGCGCATCTTTCAGGTCGAGGTGGCGGTTGCCCTCCCAGGCGGGAAGCTCCACAGCTTCGTAGCCCAGTCCGGCCACGTGGGAAGCAACCTTCTCCAGGGACCAGTCGCCGAAAAGCGCCGTTAATATCCCTATCTTCAAGGCCGTGGCCTCCCTTCTAGTCCTTCTTCCGCCGCGTGTAGGCAACGACGATGATGAACACCAGGCTCCCGTAGACGATCTGGCGCACAGACTCCGTAGTCCTCAGGGCGACGAGGATGCTGGACAGCGTCGTGAGCAGGACGCACCCGATGGCGGCGCCGATGTAGCTGCCCGCCCCGCCGGCCAGCGAGATGCCGCCGATGGCCACCGCCGCGATGGAGGTCATGAGGTAGGGAGCCCCCAGGTTGAGGTACGGGGTTCCCGTGTACCCGAGGACGAAGAACCCGGCCAGGCCCGCGATCGCTCCGCAGATTCCATAGACGAACATGCGGAAGCGCTTCACGTTGATCCCTGACAGCTCGGCGGTAATGCCGTTGGCCCCGACACCGAAGAGGACCGCTCCCCAGCGTTTCCTGAACAGGACAAGGGTTGCCGCCACGACGACGACGACCCAGAGGAGCAGGATGTTCGGGATGTTGAGGATCCGCCCGCTGCCCAGCTCCTCGAGGAGACGGGGCGCCGTGCCCTTGGGATATCCGCCCGTGTAGATCAGCGAAAGCCCCTCCACGACGCTTGCCATCGCGAGGGTCATGATGAGGGGAGGGATTCCGACATAGGAGACGCCAGCGCCATTCACAATCCCGATGGCGAATCCCGCGGCAAGGGCGCCAAGGAGAGCAGCGGGGATATTGGCGTCCTTCCCCAGGAGGAGCGAGGAGGAGATGCAGACTCCGAGGGAAAGAACGGAGCCTACTGAAAGGTCGATGCCTTCTCCTCCCGCCATCACGACGAGGGATTGCCCGAGGGCCACGATACCGAGGAACACCGACAGGCGCAGGACGCTCATCAGGTGTCCGAAGCTGAGAAACCCCGGGGCGATGATCTCTCCGAAGATGAAAAGCGCCACGATCGAGGCGACGGCGATGGTGAGCTGGTTGGAAGCGAGGGATCGGATCGAGGTGGACAGCGGCCGCGGCTGGATGTCGTTGCTCATGGGACGGTGCCTCTAGTGATGTGAGAGCTCGCGCCGCAGGCGCGGCACGGCGCCGAACAGGAGCGCGACGATGATGATGACGCCCTTCATGAACTCCTGATAGAAGGAGGTGATATTGGCGAAATAGATGATATTGATGAGGAGTCCCAGGATAATGCCTCCGATGATCGCCCCGACGTAGTTCCCCTTGCCTCCCGAGAATGCAATGCCGCCAATGACAGCCGCGGCAACCGAGTTCAGCGTGAAGCCCTGGCCGCTGCGCGCGTCCCCCGTTGCGGTCTGGCCGACGACGCAGAGAGCGGCGAGGGCGATGAATACGCCGCTCACGAGAAAGGCGAAGACCTTGGTGCCCGGCACGCTGATTCCCGAGGCGCGCGAGGCGCGCTCGCTTCCCCCGACGGCATAGAGGTGCCGGAAAGCCTTCAGTCGTCCCAGGAGCAGGCAGAAGGCCACCGCCACGAGCAGGATGATCACGGGCACGGGAAGGAACCCTCCCAGGGTCTTTCCATAGATCATGTAGTACGCCTCGGGGATGTGGCCGCCGGGGGTCGGCATGATGAGGAGAGCCGTTCCGAACCAGATGGTGGAGGTGGCGAATGTCATGATCAGCGGCGGGGGCCCGATGTACCCGATGAAGAATCCGTTGAAAAGAGACAGGAAAAGAGCCGCGGCTACGCCGAGCAGGGTGATGGAAACGATTGAAAGGGTGGAATCCTTCATCAAGGATGCCATGACAACCGTGACGAGGGAAATGCCCGCGCCGAGAGAAAGGTCCACGGCCCCCACGAGGATCACCGTTGCCTGGGCGAGGCTCACGAGGATCAGCGGGGTGAAAGTCATGAAGTTCATCCGGAAAACCTGGAAGGAGAAGAAACCCGGCTGAATGATGGCATTCACGATGATGAGGAGAACCAGCATGAGGAAGCTGGGAAAAGATGAATCTTGAAGCAGGCCCCTGACGACCCGGGGTGCTTTCATACTACGCGTCCATCCTCGTGAGCGGCGCCCGGGGACTTCTCTCCCGAGTGCTCGACATTCAGTGAGGCCACCACGAGCCTCTCCTCGTTGATGTCGTCCCCATGGATCTCCTTCACGATCCGGCCTTCGAAAACGATGAGGACCCGGTCGCAGTTGTCGATCAGCTCCTCATTGTCGCTCGCGTAGAGGAGGACCGAAGTTCCTTTCTCGGCGAGCCCGGAAATGATCTCATAGATATTCTGCCGCGTGCCCACATCCACGCCCTTCGTCGGATCGTTCAGGAGGAGCACGTTCGGGCTCAGGGCGAGCCACTTCCCCACCACCACTTTCTGCTGATTGCCGCCGGAAAGCTGCGACACGACGAGGCGGGGATCAGGAGGCACGAGGGAGACGGTGGCGATTGCGCCCGAGGCGAGCTTCTGGTAACGGCCCATGGGCAGGAAGAACGACCCGCGGTGCATGGAGACCTTCGGGTAGAGGAGATTGGAGAGGACCGAGCGCTCGAGGAAGAGCCCTTCCTTCTGACGGTCTCCCGGGATCAGTGCGATGCCCCGGCGGATGGCATGACGCGTGTTTCGCAGCGCGAGCGGCTTTCCATCCACGCGTATCTCCCCCGAGTAGCCCTTGAGGTAGCCGGCAAGGATCATGAGGATCTCTTCCTGTCCCTGTCCCTGCAGGCCGCCGAGGCCGAGGACCTCTCCGCGGCGCAGGCTGAAGCTCACGTCCGTGAGCCTTCCGCCGTCAAGCGAAATCCCCCGCAGCTCGAGGGCCAGGCCGCTGTCCCCGTGGCGGGCGATTTCCTGCTCCCGCGCTGCCGAGCCCTTCCTGATCTTTTCCCTGACCTCCTGACCTGTGATGAGGGAGATGATCAGCTTCTCATCGCGGTTGTGAACCGCGAAGTCCAGCTCGCCTACCGTCTCTCCGTTCCTGAAAGCCACCAGGCGGTCGCAGATTTTCGCAACCTCCCAGATCCGGTGCGAGATGAACACGATGGCAACGCCCCGTTCCTTCAAATCGCGGACCGCGCGGAAGAGAGACTCCACCTGGTGGAAATCGAGGGATGCCGTGGGCTCGTCGAGTATGAGGATTCGGGGATCCTTCGCAAGCGCCTTGCCGATTTCCACGAGCTGTTTCTCATCGGGGGAGATATTTTTCACCCGCTCGTGGACGGAGATCTTCACGGAGATCGTTGCCATTGCCTTCTCGGCCTGCGCGACGGCGCCGCGGTTGTCCAGGAGGGCAAGGGACCCGGTCTTCTCGCGGCCCAGCGCAATGTTCTGCCAGATCGTCATCTCGGGGACGAGGCTGAGGTTCTGGTGCACCATTGCCATGCGGTAGCGTTCCGCATCCAGGTGAGTGCGCAGGTTCACGGGCTGCTCGTAGAGCCGCAGCTCCCCATCGTCGGGGGTGAGAAGGCCGCTGACGATCCGCGCAAAGGTGGTCTTGCCGGAACCGTTTGCCCCGACGAGGCCGCAGACTTCTCCGGCGCGCAGGGCGAAATTGGCGTCGCTGAGCGCCCTGACCCCGACGAAGGATTTTCTGATGTGTTTCGCTTCAAGAACTGTCATATGTCCAAGGCTTCCTCAGCAGAGGGGAACCGCGGCCAAAGCCGCGGTTCCCGGGACTGTCCTTGCCTTTACTGGAAGAGCGCGTCGATCTGGTCTTCGGTATACCAGGTGTTCACGTAGTAGGAATCCGCCCAGTCCTTGTACTCGGCGTAGACCTTGTCGATGTTGTTGTTGTCTACCTGGAGGGAAGGATGGGTCCAGATGGTATTGGCGCCAGGAGCTGATTTTCCGGTATCGGGGTCGATCAGCACGTCCGGCTTCAGATGCTTGCCCTGGAGCAGGCGCAGGCCGATTCCCAGGGAGGTGCAGATGGCGCCCGGAGCGTTCTCGATGCCCACGGTGTTGAACCCCGTTGCGTCCTTCCTCTGCTTCCAATCCTTGATGAATGCGACCTGGGTCTCACCGGTAATCGGGGGCAGCTTC
>JBEKQU010000121.1:0-4401 GCA_049519415.1 Spirochaetia bacterium | reverse complement strand
TGGTTGCCTGCCTCGACCGACAGAGGCTGGACAAGCAGGACGCGCTTACGATCCTGCGCTACTACACGCGGCGCAACTACATCGCCTATCGCTCGCATCGCAAGACCACCCTTCGGCGCCTGTCCCGGGGGCTGCGCCGCTGATATAACCGCGGCCAGTCGTTAACAGGCCTTCCTCCCCGTCATCGGTCTTCGTACTGCGAAGAGCCACGCGATTGTTCTGCGCGCCCCGCGGACCGTTCCGGCGGCCAACCATTCCTCGACCCTCAGGAGGCCACAAGCGTGGGGACCGCCACGCGCTCCCTTTTGCCTTCGGGTGTCAGCTCAACCCGTCTTTGTTGCTGCAATCTCTCTTCGTTTGGCTCAAAGTGACAGGAATCGCTGTAGTACTAGATCTCAAATTCGTGCCCAAGGTAGATCGTGCGGGCAAGCTCGCTGGCAAGCAGCTCCTCCCGGGAGCCGCTCACCAGTATCTCCCCCCTGTTGATGATGTGGGACCTGTGGGTGATCTGGAGCGTGTCGCGCACGTTATGGTCGGTGATGAGCACGCCGATGCCCCGCCGGGACAGCCCCTGGACGATGGTCTTCAGCTCGGAGACCGTGATGGGATCGATGCCGGCAAAAGGCTCGTCCAGAAGGAGGAACTTGGGCTCTATGGCGAGCGAGCGGGCGATCTCCGTGCGCCTCCTCTCCCCGCCGGAAAGAGTGTACGCCTTCTGCCTGCGCAGGGAGGCGATGCCGAGGTCGTCGAGAAGCTGGTCCAGCAGCCGGCGCTTTTCCTTTCGAGACAGGGACCGGCGGGTTTCAATGATGGCCGCCACATTGTCTTGCACGGAAAGCTTGCGGAATATGGAAGGCTCTTGCGGCAGGTAGGAGATGCCGATCCGGGCGCGCCGGTACATCGGCAGCCCGGATACGTCCCTGCCGTTCATCCATATCCGGCCCTGCGTGGGCCTGATGAAACCGACCACCATGTAGAAAACGGTTGTCTTTCCCGCGCCATTGGGGCCGAGAAGGCCGACCACCTCCCCGCTTTCCATGGTAAAGGTGACGTCCCGTACCGCCTGGAAACGGCCGAAGCTCTTGGCGAGCCCTTCAAGGAAGAGCGTGCCGCTACTGGCCATTTCCCGGTTCCTTGGCGCCGCTGTTCGATGCACCGGGGACCGTTCCAGCAGGAGGCGCGGCCGCGGGCCCGGTGGATGGCGCGGTCGCCGGGGCGGTTGCTGGCGTGGTCGCCGGTGCAGCCGCTGGAGCGGTCGAAGTCCCGCTGGTCGCGCCGGACCCCTGCGCCCCGGCCGCGGGAGTAGTCCCCTGGCCGGTGCCGGAAGATTCGGACTGGCTCTTGCTCTTATCCTCGAAGGATCCCTTTATCGAGCCTTCGGCCTGGATTTCTTCCGTGTCCAGGTTGATCGTGATGCGCGATCCCTCGTAGATGTCGTTGCCTTTGGACACCCAGGGCATGCCGGAAAGCTCCAGGATCTTCTTGTCGCGCTGGTACCGGGCGAACTCCGACCTGCAGACGATGTCCTTCTTGAAGATGCGCACCCCGACCTGCATGATCGTGATCTTCTCCGTATCCCTGTCCTCGATGTACCCGGCCTTCACCGTCATCTCGTTTTTCACGTCAGCCATAACGGCATTGCCTTGGACCCGGGCGATCTTCTGGTCCCGGTCGTAGAAAAGCAGCTGGCTGGTGAGATCCAGGCCCCGCTTGGTGTCCACGACGTGCACGTTCCCCCGGCACTGGGCGTATATGAAATCCTTGCCGAAAAGGTCGATCTGGTCCGCTGTAATCCGCAGGTCCTGCGAATCCACCCGCGCGTGGCCGGTGAGGAGCGCCCGCTGGCTGCCTTCGGAGAGGGTGACATTCATGGCGTCGCCAAAGTAGGTGAACTTCTCAGCCCCGGGCAGGAGCGCTGCCGTGAGGATGAAGAGAACGGCGAGAACGGCGCGCCGCGTCCGGTTATTTCTTCTCTTCCCAGACATAGAGGCCCTGCACGGAATGGGAGAACGTGACCCGGCGCTTCCTGAAATCGCCCGTGAAGCCGGCGCCGGAGAGGAATGATCCGTCATCCTTGTGTATGGTCACCTTTTCGCCGGGCGGGGCCGTAAGGAGCTTTGTCTTGTTCTCCCAGGAGAGCGTATCGGCCGTCACGTCGCCCTTTTCCGTGGTCGAATGCACGCGCACTTTCCCCGAAATCTCCGCGTTCTCCGTGTCGGAGTGGAAGACCACCTTCCCCCCCTCGCCCTCTGTCGCCTTTTCCCCCTTGTCGTTGAATTCAGTGAAATGGGCATCCGTGAGGATGGTCTGGTTCATCTTGTTGTACGTCTCCGCCCGCGCCGCCTCCAGCTGCAGCGACAGCCGGCCGTCCTTGTGGATCTTGTGCACCAGGGTGACGGCCACCGTGTCCGGGATGTTCGCCGGCTGCTCCTCTTCCGCCGCCTCGTAGTCGATGCTGCACCCCGCGGCCAGGAGGAGGACGGCGAAGACAAGCCCCGCAATGAACGCCGCGCGCGGGCCGGATGCTCCGAGCCGGCGGAGGCGCCGCGCCCTCTTTCTTTCCGCGGGTGCACTCATACCCGGGCGGATGTCGTCTTTTCCTGCGCTGCCAGACATGCCGTTACAAAATGGGAGAACAGCGGGCTGGGGGCCAGAGGCTTGGACTTGAACTCGGGGTGGAACTGCACGCCGACTCCCCAGGGGTGGTCGGGCCATTCCACGGACTCCACCAGGGAGGCATCGGGGGTGAGGCCGCTCACGATCAGCCCAGCCCCCTCCAGGTCCTTGCGATAGTGGTTGGCAACCTCGTACCTGTGTCGATGGCGCTCGGAGATCACCTCGGCGCCGTACGCCGCGTGGATGTGGGTGCCGGGCAGCAGGTGCGTATCGCTCCTGCCCAGCCGCATGGTTCCGCCGTATGCCTTGATGTCCACCTGCTCCTCCAGGAGGCTCACGACGGGGTATTTTGACTCGGGAGAGAACTCCGTGGAGTTGGCGTCCTTCAGCCCGAGGAGGGCCCGGGAATACTCGATCACCATGATCTGCATGCCCAGACAGATGCCCAGGTAGGGAACCTTCCGTTCCCGCGCGTACTGCGCCGCGCGGATCATTCCCTCGATCCCCCGCAGGCCGAAACCGCCGGGCACCAGTATCCCGTCGCAGTCGGAGAAGGCGGCGGTGAGGTCGCGCCCGTCTTCCAGGTCCTCGCTTTCCAGCTTCACAAGCTGCACCCGGGCCTTGTTTGCGATCCCGCCGTGGAACAGCGACTCGAAGATCGAGATGTAGGAATCGTGCAGGCCCGTGTACTTGCCCACAATGGCGATCCGCGCCGTCCTCTTGGCATTGGTGAAGTGCTCCACGACCTGCTTCCACCCCTGGCGCGCGGGGGTTTTCGCCGCGCCATTGCGCGCGGGTCCCTTCTCCGCGAGTCCCAGCTTCTTGATGATGATAGCGTCCACCTTCTGGTCCACGAAGGTGAGCGGGATGTCGTAGATGGTGGTGCGCACGTCGTAGGCGGAGATCACCGCCTCCTTCTCCACGTTCGTGAACAGCGATATTTTCCGCCGCAGATCCTCGTCCAGGGGGCCGGAGGACCGGCAGAGCAGGAGGTCGGGCTGGATCCCGATCTCCCGCAGCTCCCGCACCGAGTGCTGGGTGGGCTTGCTCTTCGGCTCTCCCCAGTAGACCTGCGGCACGAGCGTGAGGTGGATGAAGAGCACGTTCTCCTTTCCCAGGTCGTGGATGAACTGCCGCGCCGCCTCAAGGAAAGGGATCGACTCGATGTCGCCCACCGTGCCGCCCACCTCAACGAGGGTCACGTCGACGCCGGGCTGCTCTCCCACCCGGAAGATGCGCGCCTTGATCTCGTCCGTGATGTGCGGAATGACCTGCACGGTCCTTCCCAGGAACCTGCCTTCCCGCTCCTTTGTGATGACAGCCTGGTAGACCTGGCCGGTCGTGATGGAGTTGTCCTTTCCGATGGGAGAGGAGGTGAACCTGCTGTAGTTGCCCAGATCGAGGTCCGTTTCGGCGCCGTCGTCGGTGACGTACACCTCGCCGTGCTGATACGGATTCATCGTGCCCGCATCCACGTTGATGTAGGGGTCGATCTTGATCATGCGGATGTTGAAGCCCCTGTTTTCCAGCAGGCTTCCAATGGACGCGGAGGCGACACCTTTTCCCAGCCCCGAGCAGACGCCGCCGGTGACGAAGATGTATTTGCTCATGGGGATTGGATTATAGCCCTTTATCGCGATCGTCTCAATCCGCGGCCACCGTACGGGCGCACGTCAGCAAAGTGATCGGGCCCATGGGTCTGCGGTTGCAGTACCGGCTCCTTACGGCTATAATAGCCGTAAGGAGGTACTATGCCCGACCTGACCATCCCCCCCGAAGTGCGAG
>JBEKQU010000120.1:0-4462 GCA_049519415.1 Spirochaetia bacterium | reverse complement strand
TCGTACCCTTGCGTTCCATGTTCGGGTACGTGACGTCGCTGCGCTCCATGACAAAGGGGCGCGCATCACACACCATGCAATTCTCCCACTATCAAGAGACCCCCCGATCGATCCAGGAAGAGTTAGTAGAGAAAACCCACGGCCGTAGAAAATAGCGGCCGTGGAAGGGTAGAGAAAACCCGCGGCCGACCGCGTCTGCGGCGGACGGGAGAGCTTGAGCGCGCTAGGAAACGGGGAGAAATGCCGCCTAATTGCACGGAATACCGTGCAAGGTACGGTGGCCCTGCAAGGAGGAGTTTTATGGCGAAGGAGAAATTTGTCCGGTCGAAGCCTCACATCAACGTGGGCACTATCGGTCACATCGACCATGGCAAGACCACGCTCACGGCGGCTATCACCATGTACTGCGCGAAGAAGTACGGCGACAAGCTGATGAAGTACGAGGACATCGACAATGCACCCGAGGAAAAGGCGCGGGGCATTACCATCAACACCCGGCACGTGGAGTACCAGTCCGAGAAGCGGCATTATGCCCACATCGACTGCCCGGGACACGCGGACTACATCAAGAACATGATCACCGGCGCGGCACAGATGGATGGCGCGGTGCTCGTGGTCTCCGCTCCCGACTCCGTCATGCCCCAGACCCGTGAGCACATCCTCCTCGCGCGCCAGGTCGGCGTGCCGGCAATCGTCGTATTCCTGAACAAGATCGACATGGTCGACGATCCCGAGCTCATCGAGCTGGTGGAGGTCGAGATCCGCGACGTGCTGAAGTTCTACAACTTCCCCGGCGACAAGATCCCCATCATCAAGGGTTCCGCGCTGAAGGCCATGGAGCATCCCGAAATCCCTGAGAACGCCAAGTGCATCGTGGAGCTGCTCACCACCATGGATGAGTACTTCCCCATTCCTCCGCGGCCGGTGGACAAGCCCTTCCTGATGCCCATCGAGGACGTGTTCTCCATCTCGGGGCGCGGCACGGTCGTCACAGGAAGGGTCGCAACGGGCGTCGTGCATGTCGGCGACGAGTGCGAGATCGTTGGCATCAAGGACACCCGCAAGACGGTTGTGACCGGCGTGGAAATGTTCAACAAGCTGCTGGACGAGGGCCAGGCGGGCGACAATATCGGCACGCTGCTGCGCGGCATTGAAAAGAACGAGGTCGAGCGCGGCCAGGTCCTCGCGAAGCCCGGTTCCATCACTCCGCACAAGAAGTTCAAGTGCACCGTTGTGGCCCTGACCAAGGAAGAAGGCGGACGCCATTCGCCGTTTTTCACCGGCTATCGGCCCCAGTTCTATTTCCGGACCACGGACGTCACGGCTTCCGTCACGCTTCCCGAAGGAAAGCAGATGATCATGCCGGGCGACCACGTCACGGATCTGCAGGTCGAGCTGATCTACCCCATCGCCATGGACAAGGGGCTGCAGTTCGCCATCCGTGAGGGCGGCAAGACGGTCGGTGCCGGCCAGGTCACGGATATCATCGAGTAGAACGCGCGCCATGAGGCGCGGACGACCAAGCGTCACGGAGTAGAAGATGGCCAGGGAAAGGATACGGGTGCGCCTGCGGGGTTTCGACATCGAGCTCATCGATCAGAGCGCGAAGTCCATCGTGCAGACGGTTCTCAAGGCGGGGTCCAGGGTCTCAGGTCCCATCCCGCTGCCGATGAGGATAAACAAATTCACTGTCCTCCGGTCTCCGCACGTGCACAAGAAGTCGCGGGAGCAGTTCGAAATGCGGACCCACAAGCGGCTCATCGATATCCTCGAGCCCACCCCGGCGGTCATGGATGCGCTCATGCGTCTGGAGCTTCCCGCTGGCGTGGACGTTGAAATAAAGCAATGAATCGCGCGGAATACCGCGCCGGAATGAATCGCGCGGAATACCGCGCCGGAATGAGGCTGCAGCAATGCTCGCTCTAATCGGCAGAAAGATCGGCATGACACAGTTATGGAGCGACGAGGGGATACAGATCCCCGTCAGCGTGATCAAGGTGGAGCCGAACGTGGTCGTGCGGGAACGCACGCTGGACAAGCACGGGTACAGCGCGATGGTGCTCGGGGCTGATCCCTTGAAGAAATCTCGCACGCGAAAGCCCTATGCGGGGCAGTTCCCGCAGGGCGTCGATCCCATGCGTTTCCTTCTGGAGTTCAAGGATTTCGAGAAGGAATGCAAGGTCGGCGACTCTTTGGGCGTGGAGATATTCGAGGGGGTGCGCTACGTGGACGTGCGCGGGACCACCAAGGGCAAGGGCTTCCAGGGCGTGGTGAAGCGCCACGGCTTTCAGGGCGGCCCTGGCGCCCACGGCTCGAAGTTCCACAGGGAAATGGGTTCCGTAGGCACTGGAGCATTCCGCAAGATCATCAAGGGCTCCAAGATGCCCGGACGCATGGGCAATGCGCGGCTCACCGTCCAGAACGTGCGGCTGTTCCGCGTGGACAAGGAGAAGGGCCTGCTGCTGATCAACGGCGCCGTGCCCGGCAGACGCGGCGGCATGGTCGTCGTGCTCACGGCCAAGAAGAAGCAGGGCTGAAGACGATGAAGACACAGGTCTATGGATTGGACGGAAATGCGTTGCGCGAAATCGAGCTTTCCGACGATGTATTCGGCCGCGACGTGAGCGAGGGTTCCATCTACCATGCGATCAGGAACGAGCTAGCCAACCGGCGCCTCGGCACGGCGAAGATCAAGGACCGCGGCGAGGTGCAGGGAAGCGGCAGGAAGCCCTGGAAACAGAAGGGCACCGGCCGCGCACGCGCGGGCCACAAACGGTCCCCCATCTGGGTGGGCGGCGGAAAGATATTCGGCCCCCGGCAGCGCGACTACAGCTACACGCTGCCGCGCAAGGTGAAAAGGCTCGCGCTCGTCTCCCTTCTCTCCCTGAAGGCAAGGGAAGACAGGCTGCGCGTTGTGACTGATTTCACGGTTGAAAGCGGGAAGACCAAGGATCTGGTCACGCTCCTGAAAAACATTGCATCGCAGGAGCGCACGGTCGTGATCCTCAAGGACGACGACGCCATGGTCCGCAGGGCCGGACGGAACGTCCCCTGGCTCAGCTTTCTCAGCTTCAACAGGCTGCAGGCGCACGATCTTTTTTACTGCCAGAAGCTTCTGCTGTTGGAGACCGCGGCGACGAAGCTCAATGAATTCTACGGCGGGCCTGGCGGGCGAGCGCACGGCGCCAAGAAGGGGGCCGAGGCATGACGCTGGAGAGGATCATCATAGAGCCGGTCGTCACCGAGAAGACGAACATCATGCGGGAAACCCACAAGTACGTCTTCAAGGTCGACAGCAGGGCCAACAAGTATCAGATCATGGATGCGGTGCGCAAGTTGTACAATGTGCACCCGCTTGCGTGCAACGTGCTGAGGACGGCAACCAAGCCCAAGAGGGTTCGCTACAGGCTGGGCTATACAGCCTCGTGGAAGAAGGCGATCATCACCATAGCGCCCGAAGAGAAGATCGCCATCTTCGAGGGCGTGTAATGAAGCGAATAGCGCGGCGTGCGCCGCGACCGTAGGAAAGGGCAGGGAGCATCCCATGGCAATCAAGAAATACCGGCCGTTGACGCCAAGCCTTCGATTCAAGACGAGCCTCTCCTTCGATGAGATCACAAAGAAGCACCCGGAGAAGGCTCTGACAAAGGGAAAGTCGAAGCACGCGGGCCGCGGAGCGGGCGGCAGGATCAGCGTCCGGCGCAAGGGCGGCGGGCACAAGCGCGCCTATCGGCAGATTGATTTTCGGCGCGATAAGATCGGCATCCCCGGCAGAGTAAGCGCCATCGAGTACGACCCTAATCGCAGCTCCCTGATCGCGCTGATCGTCTATAAGGACGGGGAGAAGCGCTACGTTCTGGCTCCCGAGGGTCTTGCGGTGGGGAAGACGGTCGTGAGCGGCCCCGATGCCGGCTTCGAGATCGGCAATGCTCTTCCCCTCTCCAAGATCCCGCTCGGCATTCAGATTCACAACATCGAGCTCAACCTCGGAAGGGGCGGCCAGATGGCGCGATCGGCGGGCACCAGCGCGACCGTGGTTGCCAAGGAAGGGACGTACGTCACCGTACGCCTTCCCTCGGGCGAGATGAGGATGGTGAACGGCCGATGTTACGCCACCATCGGCGAACTGGGGAACAAGGACCACATGAACATCTCCCTCGGCAAGGCCGGGCGCAGCAGGTGGCTGGGCAGGAGACCGAAGGTGCGCGGCACCGTGATGAACCCCGTCGATCACCCGCACGGCGGCGGCGAAGGAAAGACCAAGGGCGGTCGCCATCCGGTGACTCCCTGGGGCCAGCCCACCAAGGGCTACAAGACGCGCAAGAAGCGCAAGACCACCAGCCGCTTCATCGTCAAGGATCGAAGGAAATAGGGGGGAACGGGCGTGTCACGATCGATCAAGAAGGGACCGTTCATCGCGAAGAGCCTGTACAAGCAGGTCGTCGACATGAACAAGAGCGGC
>JBEKQU010000119.1:0-4466 GCA_049519415.1 Spirochaetia bacterium | reverse complement strand
TATCCATCCCCATTCAGGATGGACGACTCCAGGCGCTTCTTCCGCATAACTGATCACAGGAAATGCCAGAAAGAGAACGAGAAAGAAAACAGATATTTTTTTCAAAGCGCTGTTCTCTTGGATATCCCGAACTCTATAAATAGGGTAGGAGATGGATTCTCTGCTGTCAAGCGGGAGCTCATGCGCCGGCGCTGAAAGGCGCGGACGTGCGGACGTGCCTGAGGAACGGACGAGCCCCGGCGTGTTCCCTTTCTGGAGCCGGCCTTTGCATGTATACTATGAAGAGAATAGTGCGTATTAATGAAAGGAGGCCGTATGAAAACGAACTTTGATTTCACCCTCAAGGGCGCGGACTGGTGGAAGCCCTTTCTGGGGTTCTGGGTGCTGTTTCTAGTGATCTACGTTCTCGACATGATGATGAGCATAGGGGGGGCTTCTAGAGTCGGACACTTTGGAGTGTATCTCCTGCTTCTCTTTGTCTTCATGCTCCTGCTTCTGATCATACAGGCCATATTCACGATCGTCTTCCTCAGAATCATGCTGCCGAAGCTCTCCATTGGAGGTAAAAGTTTCTCCTTCCGCGGCGACATCGGAAAATACCTCGGGATGAACGTGGTCGGTCTCCTGCTCAGCCTTGTGACCCTCACCATCTATGTGCCATGGTACGCGCGACGCATCACCGCGTATCTCATAAGCGAAACGACATTCGACGGCGTCAGCCCCGCGTTCCTCGGGAAAGGGGGCAAGCTGTTCAAGTATTTCCTGCTCGGGCTCTGGATTCCGGTCATCGTTCTCTGCGTCATCATCGCCGTGGCTCTGGGCATTGGAATCGCAAGAGGCGGCGCCGCGGCAAGCTCCGCCAACAGCCAGCTCTCGGCATCCCTTGTGACCTTTCTAACGATGATCGTGATATTCATCATCATCGTTCCCTTCATGTACCTGATGTACAAGTGGTACGCGAACATCCGCTGGAACGACGTTGCCATTGCATGGCAGACATCCTTCTGGCCTTCCTGCGGATTCATCCTGGGGCAGATGCTTCTCACCGTGATCACCGCGGGAATCTACTGGCCCGCCGCGCTGCTGCGGATGGCAAGATACTTCGCCGCAAAGACCGTGTTCTCCAAGGGGGATGCCGAGATCGGACGCCTGGGTTTTGAGGGCGACATCGGCAGGGGGTTCGGCCTGCTCTGGGGCCAGACCCTTCTTTCGATCATCACCCTTGGGATCTACATCCCATGGGCAACCGCGAACATCGGGCGCTGGCTCGCGGCCGCCACCATCTTTGATTCGAAAGAACTGAGCGCCGAGCATTCCGTTTGAGCTCAGACCCGAGCGCACCGCAGGGGAGTCTGGTGAATTGCATCGCCCTCCGTTGAGAGCAGCAGGGCTCCCTGCGCCTCGTAGGCCAGCCGCACCTCGCGTCTCGCTTTTCCCAGGGAGAGGTCCAGGGAGAAATCCATAGGCCCTGCCTTGTCCGCAAAGCCATAGGGAAGCGGATAGCGGACCGCGGCTGCTCGGGGATGGGCCAGGAATACCGTGTAGCGCTCTCCGTCCCTGCGCACCCAGTAGGGGGGGAGGAGGCTTGAAGAGCCTGTCGGCGAAAGCACGGGCCGCAGCTTAGGAATGTCGGGGAGCCGGCTGTATACGCACGGAAGCGATGCCAGGCGCCGCAAGAGCCGATCGTAGTCCGATGACGTCCGACATCCCGGCTCCCGGGGGCGTTGTTTCAGCACAATGGGAAGCCCTGCTTCGGCGAACCCGACCATGGCGTGCAGCGCGTCCCGGTCCAACCATTGCGAATCCACGAAAAGGGCTTCGAACGACGCGTCCCCCACCCGCAGCATGCCGTCTTCAACCGCTGCTTGGCTGAAAAAAGCTGCGCTAATCCATGCCGGAGCATAGGGCCGGGTCTCAGGGGGCCGCAACATGTGCTGCAGCTCCCAATAATGCGCGGCGCTGGGGCCGCGCAGCTCCGCGGGCAGCTCGCCCGCCATGCGCGCGTCCTCCAGGGGGAGGTAGCAGGCCACGCGCGCATAGGCGGCCCCCTGCTTCATCTGCGCGCAGACAGCGCCCAGGTATTCGTTGAACCCGGGGTAGCTGTCCGCCATGGCCGCGTCAGGTCCGACGTATACGGTTGCGTAGAACCGCGTCCTTTCTCCCGCGGCCTGGAACGGCATTCCGTGCCAGACGATGTGGTTGATGCCGGACGCAAGAATCGCGTCAGCGGTGAGCTTGAGATCGTCGAGCCTCTCCTCGCCCATATGTGGGCCCTCCGCCGGCCACGGGACCCAGCCGTAAAGGCACGTGAACGCTTCAGCGGAAACCGTCTTTTGGCGCGCCAGCAGCGCCGCTGATGCGGGGATGCTGGAGAACTCCGGAGGAAAGAGAACAGTCTCGCTTTCCGGGACGTCGACCGCCGCATAGGCGGCCAGCACATCCGTCGGCGCGCCATGGCATTGCACGCGGGATGCCGCGCCCAGCTCATGACAGATCCGGGTGTAGGGAATATAGAACTCATGAAGAACATATTCCGCAAGGAGCGTGCGATACTCGTAGCGAACATCGGGATGCTGGTCCAAATGCTCCATATAGGGCAGGACGTCGTAGCCGAACCTTTGCTTGAACTTCTCCCCGAATCCCCTGGTCCACAGTCCCTCGGATTCAACCTCCCACGAATCGCAGAAGAGGCTGGGCCCTTCCCTGTCCGGCAATCCATCCGGCGAGGAAAACGCCGGGGCAAGCGCGCTGCCCAGAACACCCGCGTATCGACGCAGGCTCTCCGCGCTGAGATGGTTGAGGATGCGTCCGGGCTCCTGGACGTGGGACATCTCCCAGGACCGATCAAGCCTCTGCGCCGAGGAGCCGCGCCACGTCAGGGAGGCGTCCTCTTCGCTGACAAAGCTCCCGCCGAAAGGCCACATCGACCCAAAAGTGAAGTCGCACCCCATGCCGGCGCGCAGGCTTGCCTGACGCGCGTGCATCACCAGGGCAGTCCATTGGGGGGAAAGAAAGGCCGGCCCCAAACCCTTGCCGGGCATCGGATAGACCCATGCGATTTCAAGACCGCCGAAGCCGTTCGCCGCGCTCCAGGCCACCTGGCGATCGATGTCGCGGGGATCTATGGGACGGGAAAACCACCACCACCTCAGGTAGGGCCGGGGGTCGCCATCCATCCGGGTCCGGCAGGGAGGCGCATCGGGCATCTTGATCACTTTACATTCCCTCATTTCTCCTGGCTGAGAAAATGCGCCAGGCGCGGAAAGCCCTCTTCCATGGGAATGAGCTCGATCCCGTTCCGATACTCCCCGCGGCTGCCGCCGTAGAACAGCGCGCACCGCGCTTCAGGGTAATCGGTCTTGAACAGCCGCAGCGCGGAAAGATCGGATCGTGAAACAGAACGTGACCGTGCAACCTGGATTGCGATTTCCATTTTACTATGTTTTATGGAGAAATCAATTTCGTTTTTGCCGGTTTCAAATCCCTAAGATTCGTTTCGCGTTCTTGAAGAAAATCCGCTCCACGTTGTCCCGGCCGAGCCCGATGCGCTCCGCCGCCCGCTTGATGGCAAATATTTCCTCGTATAGGAAGTAGGTGAGCGCGTCCGACTCTGGGGGATCTGCCTCGCGCATGTGGCTGTCCCCGGTCACGTCGCCGTACAAGCCCCGGGGCACGATGTTCACGTACCGGCCGTTCTCGCAGACCCGGCGCATGCGCATCCGGGTGATGGGCATGTCGCTGCCGAAGAGGCAGCGCTCGGAGCGGAAGGCGCGCAGCGCTGCTTCGAAGACACGGTCGTTCGTGTTGGCGGAGAAGTCGAAGACCATGTTCCGAGTTTCCGAGAGCACGGCAAAGGCGTTCCCCATGTCCTCATCGCAATAGGCGCGGCCCACGTGCGCGATGATGAGGCGCACGCCGGGCCAATTCCTTTCTATCTCCAGCATCTGGGCAAGGTTTACCGGATCGCGCAGCCGGCCGTCCCGCGGGATATGCAGCATGGCAACCCAGGCGTTGCGATCCAGCGCGTCCAGCTGGTGCGGAGGGAGGAAGTCGAAAATGCGTATCTCTTTTTCCGGGATAATAGTTCGGGAAACCTTTACATCATGGGAGTCATGAGTGCTGGCTCTTCCCAGACACCCTACTACTGGAAAAACGAAACCTTGACCGCCTTGCCGATTAGTTCGGGCCGCGCTTCAAGGATGAAGTGCAACAAGCAGGGGGGCTAGCCCCCCTGCCCAAAAGCGACTCGATCCGGTATTGTGTGTTTTGCCAAACCACATGCTGGAGGGAGCCGCCATGGCGAAGAATACCACAGAAAAGACCGTATCGTATACCCACATAAGTATTGAAGAGCGAGAAGAATTAGCCATTGGGCTTGAACATGGAGAAAGCCTTTCTTCAATAGCCAGGAGGCTTTTTAGACACCGAAGTACCTTGAGTCGTGAGAGCAAGAGAAATGGAGCTCC
>JBEKQU010000118.1:0-5385 GCA_049519415.1 Spirochaetia bacterium | reverse complement strand
CAACTAACTAATGGACCGCAGGCTCATCCCCAGACGGTGCAATTGCACCTTTCACCTCATGGCTTCACCCACAAGGCCTCATGCGGTATTACCCCGTGTTTCCACGGGCTATCCCCCATCCAAAGGCAGATCACCTACGTGTTACTCACCCGTTCGCCACTCTCAGAGCAGTATTGCTACCACCCTTGCCGTCCGACTTGCATGCTTAAAACGCGCCGCCAGCGTTCGTTCTGAGCCAGGATCAAACTCTCCATGATATAGAACCTACCCTTGCGGGCAGGTTTTATACTTCGTTACCGCGCCTCTGCGGCCTCGCTGACTGTGCGACCGCTTCCAGCGCGTTTCGTCCCCGACCCGGTTACCCAGATCAGGTACGGACCCGCTCTCCTCTTTCTCCCCTTCCCTTGACTGTCAAAGATCACAGCCACCGCGCACACGGTGCCCCGCGTGATTTCGGTGACATTCGTATGACCCCCAGAGACGGCACTTTCCCCCTCATAATCAGGGCAGAGGAAGTACTTCACTAGAGGCGTATGAGAATATACCCACTCGTCAACATTCATGTCAACTAGTTTTCCTAAAATTCTTCATAAAAAATGCCGTGTAATCTATCAATGACCAAAGAGCAACCGCTGCCGCAAGGACAAAAAGGCTAAAAGTGATCCCATGCACGATCCCCATTTTATCAGGCATCCACCTTAGCTTCTGGAAAGAGAAGTTAGCAATTCCTCCAATACCTGCAATCGCATAGATCCACGCCTTCAATTTCCCGCTTATGCGCGCCGGCATGAGGACCTTTTCACGGGAAATCATCACCCTGATATATGCGACACCGACGTCACGGTAGATCAGGATGAGAAGGATCCATCCTGGAAGGATTCCCGATCCCGCAAATGCCACGAAATAGGTCAGCCTGCTCAAGGAATCGGCCAATGGGTCAAGAACTTTGCCTAATTCCGATTCCTGACCAAGCTTGCGGGCCATATGGCCATCCAAAAGGTCCGAAACTTCAATGAGACCAAAGGCACACCATACGGCAAGAAGAAGGAGATCCGGGCCCTGACCCGCCAACTCGTAGAGAAGGAAGAAAAGCGGCGCAAGCACGATCCTGCCGACAGTAAGAAACATGGGAAGCGTGATACCCGGTGTCATTCCCGCATGATAGTGTTCCCAGGAGCTTCGTCAACCGCTGACCGCCCTTGACAGGGTCCTGCGGGAGCCATAGATTCGCCGTGATGTCGGTGAAAAACACGCTCATAAAGAGCATTACGCTGCACGGCGTGCTCTTCTTCCTTGCCCAGAGCGCGCTGCTTCTTGTGGTGACCATCGCCTACCGGATGGGTTGGCAGCGTTTCGGGCTCTTTCTGGGTATCTCAGCCGCCTACCACGCCATTCTGACAGCAATTCTCGTGGCGCGGAAAGGGGATTTCCGAGTCGAAGGAACGAACACCCTGCTTGTAAGGGTCAACCTGCCCAATACCCTCACCTTTGGCCGGCTCAGCTCCATTCCAACCATCACCTACCTCATTGTGAAGGCAGCCGCCTTTTCCATCCTTCCGGTCATCCTGCCCTTTATCTGCATCGTGTTTGCCACGGATTTTCTCGATGGAATGGTGGCCCGCAGGAGGGGCCAGATCACGTTTGTCGGCAGATACCTGGATTCTTCCAGCGACTACCTGATGATCATCGCCGTCTCGATCATGCTTTTCTCCTATGATCTGGTTCCGCTCTGGTTCTTCCTTCTTATCATGGGACGGCTGATCCTCTTCGCCTTTGGCATGGCCATGCTTGCCCTGCGCACGGGAAAAGCAGACCCTGTCTCTACCTTCCTCGGGAAGATGTCGATCTTTTCGCTCATGGTCCTCTACGCCATGGAGATCGCGCGTCTCTTCGATGTGCCGTGGATCGGAGACGACAAGATCGTGGCCATCATCATGTATATCGTGACCCTGATCGTCGTCGTTTCCATCGGGGACAAGACGATTTTTCTTGCACGGATGTTCGCGAAAACGCCGCCGCGTCGAAAGCAGGCGCCGCGCTCCACCGGGTAGGAACACGGCGGTGAAAAGCCGCCGGTCAGCCCGATTTTGGCACGATCTGGACTCCCCCGTCGTTCTTGATGCGGATCCCGAAGGTGGAGAACTCCTTCGCCAGCTTGGACGTCATCTCGATCTGGGCTGTTTTCACTCCCGGTATGCGGGTCTCGTTTTCTTCGAAGAGCTTCCACAGCCTCTCCGAAATTCCCAGCGCGTGGGGGAAGCGGAAGTCGCTGTCCTGCTGGCGCATATTCTGATCGAAGGAGGTCATTCCCTCGAACCGGTACCAGGTCCGGGCCCCCATGAAGACGAAAAAGTCATTGAAGATCACCACCTTGACGATGGGAGCGAAATACGTCCCCTTCATCGTGAGGAGAACCGGTTCGCTTCCCCGGGGAACCAGCTCGATCCTCATCGATGTCGCATTGGCGCTGATCACGCGCACCGCCGCTATTTCCGTTTCACCGGTGAAGGCGTGGATGCTCTGCAGGAAAAGGCCAAAAACGACCACGGCGGCAAGAAGGAGCACCACGATCGGGATACCCACTACCTTCTTGAATCGCAGGGCTCCGAAGGCCAGCACGGCTGCGCTCCCGGCAGCCCAGGCCAGCCGTACGTCCAGGATTTTCGACGGGCCGGGAATGAAGACCGCCAGCAGACCGAGCATCACCGCGATGGAAAGAAACAGGCACGTAAAAACCCACTTGCGCGTCCCCGCGCGTTCAGGATTCGCCTTGTTCCTGATCCGCATGGTGGCACGGCTCACTGCCGCGCCCATGAACAGCCCGGCCAACACCGCCCAGGGGACCGGGCTCGACAAGAATGAGCTAGTGGCAGGCAAAAGGTTCATACGTCCCGTCCTCGCTTCTACTGATAGGAGTATGCGCTTCCGCCGATAAACTCGCGCAGGAGCGAGCGCTCCGGCACCACGCTCTCATCAGTCACCGCCGGTATCTGGTCGAAGAGGGCCTGCACGCGCGCGGCCCTTTCGTAGGCGTCCTGCCTGTCGGGGCTGCCGGCCAGCTCCGCGATGAGCGGAGCCAGGTGCTTCTCCGCCCGCGCCTTCATGATGGGCAGCTCGTAGGGCAGGAAGCTGTTCACCAGGGCGTGCGCCCGGCGCAGCTCCGGCACGATGTAGCGCAGCTCGGATCTGCGCACCAGATGCCAGTGCCGGATGGTGGATCCGGGCGTGTAGTTCCTGAACTGCATGTCCCGCACCACCCGGCGGAGCATGCGGATGTCAGCCCAGCGGATGTAGCGGCCGTCTGAGCCCTTGATCTGCGAAAGCGTTTCGATGTACAGCCGGAACTTCATCTCTTCCGGCACCCGGGCCGTCATCTCGGGAAAAAGGCCATGCAGCGAATCGATGAGGAGCACGGCGTCCCGGGGGAGCGATACCGCTCCGGTATCGCCCACCCGCTTTCCCGTCTTGAAGTCATAGCGGGGCACAACGACGCTCTTTCCTTCCACGAGCGCGGCCAGGTGCTCGTTGATCAGCGCGAGGTCGAGCGCCTGCGGTGTCTCGAAATCGTGGTCGTCATCGCCCACCTTGGGGTGTACCTCAAGATCGAAGAAGTAATTGTCCACGGTGAGGGGAACGGTCGCCATGCCCGCCGCGGCGAGCTTTTCCCTTACCTTGATCGTCGTGGTGGTCTTTCCCGATGAGGAGGGGCCCGCGATGATCACCACCCGCAGCTCGTCTTTCCGCTCGATGATCTTCTCCGCTGCGGCATCCAGCTCCCTCTCATAGAAGGAATCCGACGCTTGGATGAGCGCGCGGTAGCGTCCCGAGGAGACCAGCCGGCTCAGCTGGCCGAGAGTGACGCAGTCATTATCCGTGGCCCACGACAATGCCTCCCAGAGCTTCCGGTAGGGGATATTCTCAGCCGAGTAGGTGAGGCTTTCCTTGCCCGCCCTCTTCAGCGCGTGCTCATAGCGGTATACGATGTACGCCTTGGCGGTTCGCGCGTGGCCGCGCTCGATAAGAGCTTTTTCCACCAGGTCCTGGATCTCCTCCACGGTTGGCCATGTTCCCCGATTCTGCCGCGCTTCCAGGAGGGCGCACACGTCGTCAGTCACATTCTCCGCCTCCGCCATGTCCCTGCCGCCGCAGGCCACGGCCGCGCGGTAGATGGCGGAAGCGATTTTTTCCCTCTTGAAGGGCACGGCCCTTCCATCACGTTTTATAATCATCTCGATCATGGGCTTTACTCCAGGCGTGCCGGCCTCACCTCATTCTCGATCATGGCCAGGAATTCCGCAAGCGGGATCAGGTTCTTCTGTTCCCCTGCCCGGGTGCGCAGCGACACGGTCCGCCCCGTCTGCTCCTTCTCCCCAAGGATGAGCATGAAGGGGACCTTCTGATTCTGCGCGTTGCGGATCTTGGCGTTCATGCGATCGTCGCCCTTGTCCAGGTCCGCGCGCACGCCGCGCGCCCGCAGCGCCTTCACCACCTCCTCCCCGTAGGCAACAAACGCGGGGGTCACGGGGATGGCCACGGCCTGCACGGGGGCAAGCCACGCTGGGAACGCGCCGCCGAAATGCTCGATCAGGACGCCGAAGAAACGTTCCAGGGATCCCAGCAGGGCGCGGTGGACCATGAAGGGGCGCTTCTGAGTATTGTCAGCCGCCACATAGGTCATGCCGAAGCGTTCGGGTTCGTTGAAGTCGAACTGGATCGTGGTCATCTGCCACTCGCGGTTCAGCGCATCCTTGATCTTCAGGTCGATCTTGGGTCCGTAGAAAGCGCCGCCGCCTTCGTCCAGGACCAACGGGAGGTTCTCCCGCGCCGCGGCATTCCGCAGGGAATGCGTCGCCGTTTCCCAACTCTCGTCATTCCCGATGGCGCCCTCGGGCTTCGTGGCCAGGTACGCCGTGACGTTCTCAAACCCGAAGGCCTTCCAGATCTTCAGGGAGAAGCGGAGGACCTCATTGATCTCGTCCTCGATCTGCTCGGGCGTGCAGATGATGTGCGCATCGTCCTGCGTGAATCCGCGCACGCGCAGAAGCCCGTGCAGCACGCCGGATTTCTCGTACCGGTACACGGTGCCCAGCTCGGCCCATCGCAGCGGCAGGTCGCGATACGAGCGCTGCTGGTTCTTGTAGATCAAGATGTGGAAGGGACAGTTCATCGGCTTCAGGTAATAGTCCACCTCGTCGATGCTGAGGGGCGCGTACATGTTCTGCTTGTAGAAGCCGAGATGGCCGGAGGTCTCCCACAACCACGACTTGCCGATATGGGGGGTATAGAGAAGCTCGTAGCCGTTTCTCAGGTGCTCCCTGCGCCAGAAATCCTCGATGGCAAGCCTGATCCGGGCGCCCTTGGGGTGCCAGTAGATGAGTCCAGCGC
>JBEKQU010000117.1:0-5890 GCA_049519415.1 Spirochaetia bacterium | reverse complement strand
ACTCTTTCTTGCATCAGTTTTGATACTCCTGAGTGTTTGATGTGTTTGTGTAGGTACTTACCATTCAAACACTTAGGAGCTTTTTTATCAAGCCCTCCGCCTACCTACGCTTCTTTCAGGGTTTTAGTAAAATCCGGGGTGGCGTCCGGAAACGGACGGGGCTGCGACATGCATGCGCGACCCCTGCCGACATACCCTCACAGTACCTCGACAGCCTATGTACTTACGCCACCGAACACGCGTTCGACGATGAGCGCGGAGCGTCGCCTCAGTTGCCATTGGTTGCGTCCCGCTGTTGCTTCTCTCCTGCCTTCCGCATGACGCCCGACCAAGCGCGATGGCTCATATCAATCAATTCCTCTTCGCCTTCCACGGGGTCGCGCATGTCGTCCATCGCAAGCGCAAATGATGCCTCGAAGTGCACGTGAAGATCGGTTGCATCGGCGCGGATCTTCTGCGTTTGTAGTGCGTAGCACCAGGCGATATTCCGAAGGTGTTGGAGGTAGTAGTCGAAGTCCTCAATAACTTCCGACCGCTGCCAGGGCAGCATCCCGAGAAACTCGCGCATCTTCTCACGCGGGGCGCTGTACCAGTAGGCGAGCCTGGCATTCTGGCGTTTCATCCGTTCGACGAGCTCAGCGTCGGCCATGATTAGCTCCTTTCCCTGGTCGCGATTTCAGCGGTCAATCGTTCGTAGTCTGGTAGGCGCTCCGGGCGCGGAGGGGTTCCGTCGATGAAAGCAGCGAGCGCTCCCGCGCGGGTTCGCAGCTCATCCATGCTCAATCCAGAGATGTCCGGAGGTAGTGCCGGTGGACCCTCCGAAGCCCCAGAATTGAAGTCCAGACTGGGGATTTCCTGGGGTTTACGAGTCGATACGAATCCATTTTCCATATCCTCTGCCAATGTGGTCTCCGTGGGAGTGGATATGGAATCATCATTCGTATGCACTCGTACTTTTAGTCTAATTCCTTGCCATGTAAGGACATTTTCATCTCCTTCGGCCTTCGTAAAAAAGCCTCGATCTCGCAGTTTTGAGCCCAATTCTTTCTTCGAAATTGGGTCTTCGTGGGCCCCTACGCACCATGTTTCGAAGGTTGCATAAAGGTCCGCAACAGACACCCTGTAGCGCTGCCCTTCTTCGCACTCTGCGGCCAGGAATGGACCGAGAAAGTCCTGCGCCTCGCGGTACTTTTGGGTTGCGGCCATTACCTTTGTAGAGGTCCATTTGCGATCGGCTTGCCAGTTATGCAAGCCTTCGAGCAGCCAATTCAAGATCGCGGGACCTTCTGCCTTCAGATCGTCGACCACGTCCTCTTGCGGTCGTTTCTTGTCCGCGGGTATCGACTCATTCCATGGGATGAGCCTGATACGGCGCCAGATCCCGTCATCGGTTCCGGTGATCACGGGCTCGTGATTGACAAGAAGGATGATTGAGAAGGTCTGAGAAAACTCGAAAAAATCGCATCGCATGAATCGCGCTTTCTTCGTGTCGCCGCCGGTGAGCTCCTTGACCAAGGCCTCGGCGAGCTTCTTTGCCTTCTCGATTTCGATAGATACCACCAGTCGAACGCCGGCAAGGTCTGCGATTTCCGTCGGGTGCCGATCGTACTTCGATTCCACCAGGAGATTCGGAGCGGCGCGCTTCGCATAGTCGCCGAGCACGGACATGACCACGCGCGAGGTCGTCGTCTTGCCGTTTCCCCCGGGCCCAAACCAGATGTCAAGTGCTTCCTCGAGAGTCACTCCTACCATGGACAGGCCGAGGGTCCGTTGCACTTGGCGGCGAATATCCGCGTCGGGAAGGAAGTAGTCCAGGTGCTCAGACCAGCGCGGTCCCTTCGCATTCGGATCAAAGTCGACGGGCGCAACTCTTGTCATGAGGTCCTCGGATCGGTGCTCGCGGAGTTTTCCCGTTTGCAGATCGATCACGCCATTTCGGACATTCAACGCCCAGAGATCCCGATCCCATTCCCCCGGGTTCGTGTGAATGCCCGGCCAGCCTTTGAGAAATGACAAGGCGCCCTGAATGCGCGTATACGTACATATCTCCCGGAGGAGACCCGTCAGATGGTTGACGGCCTCCTGGGTTGTCGCGCTCCTCAGACGCCCGGTGTATTCCTTGCGCAGAGTGTCGGATGCCTTCTTCGAAAACAGTTCATCGGGGATCGGCTCCCAAAGGATGCCATTGTCGCGCATCCAAGCCTTGCGATGGAATGCCCAGCGATACTTGCCAAGTAAAAATGGAGCGAGCACGGAAGCGTGTCCATAGTCTTTGACGAGGCTCGCCGGGTCCCTGGTTTCCTCTTCATCGGTCCCGATGTTTGGTTGAACGGCGGCCTGCGGTTCCGCTGCGGCCTTTTCCGCGGCGAGCTCGGGGCCCGTGCGCAGATATTCACCGATCTCCTCTGCGCTTTTGACCTGCAGGGCCTCGACGATGTCGGCGCCCTTTTCTTTGATTGCGCGGGCCGCCTCCAGCGGCTTCACAATCCGGACACTACGTGCAATCCGGCGAAGGAGATCCGACAGAATGAGTATCGCCTGAATGCCCGGCGCGTCATCGTCGGGAAAGACAAAAATATCACGGCCGGCAAGCGGCGCCCAATCAACGTATTTCGCCCGCTTCGCGCCACCGTTCCACGTGACCGGGACAAAGCCAGGAATCTTTCCCGCGGCCTCCCAGCACTTTTCCCCCTCGATGATTAGGGCCGGCGAATCGGGATGCGCGAGGAGCTCGGGGATCCCCAGGAGTCGAGTCGGGCACTTTCTGGCGCGGACATATTTCCCGTCATACCAGAAGCCCATGAATGCCTTTTTCCCCGGGGTTCCGTTTTCGAATCTGATATTGACGATTTCAACTTCGCCCTTCGCGTTCTTGACCGGCCAGACCGCAGGATGTCCGAACACTTCCCCGATATGGATTTTCTGGGGGTCGCCTCCCAATTCCTGCTGGATAAACTTAGAATTGCGGGCCATATCCAGCAGCTTCGGAGCCGCGTAGATTTTACGAGCGCGATCCAAGGGCAGCGTGACGAAATCAACACGATGATTATTGCCTCGGTCGCCCGCGGGCGCTCTCTTCGTATACTCTGCCGGCCGCGGTGCATTACTCTGGACACCGAGGGTCTGTCGGACTTCTCTTTTTTTCTCCGGGAAGGCCTGGAGGTGCTCCAGCTCGCCGGCGATTTCATAGACGTCGTCCGTGGTGTTGCAGATCGGACGAAAGAAGCGCTCTTCGTCGTAGATCGTGCATGAAAAATGTGTGTCGCCGTTGCTATGATTTTGTGGTCGAATGCATTGATACTTGCCCGAGCTGTCCGGCAGCCTGCCCTTGCGGTTAAGGTATTCGGCAAGCCGCGGCTTTAGCGCATCGGTTTCGGCGCGATCAAAGGAGCGATCATCTGCCTGTGTCATGGATGTCTCTCCCGCTTACGGGCTGAGAAGCGATGTCGCTTTCCTCTATTTGTTTGAAAATCTTCGAGACTTTCCCTTGATGCATTTGGAACGCGATACCGACACGTCCGAACGGCACGCGGTCCATTTCGTCCCGTAGCCATTTGACGGCGGAGGTGAAATTGTCGGCGCTCATTGCCCGCCTACCTTCATCGATCCTGCTTCCTGGGACTCGATGAAACTTTCCAGTGTCGCGCGCCGGAAACGAATTGCCGAGCCCAAGCGAATGCAAGGGAGCTGCCGGTTTTCTACCATGCGGTAGACGGTGCTGGTACCGATGCCGAGGATCTTCGCGGCCTCGGCCGCTTTGATAGGAGAATCGGGAGAAGACATAAAAGCCCTCCGCACAATAGAATGTGCCGAGGGCCATGTAGGTGCTCGGGTGACTTTCGGTCACGCGGTCAGGTCAGGTTCCCCAACGCGGTTTCCCGCGGTCTCGCCCCCTGATCGCTCAAGAAACTCCGCTTTTCTAAGGCCGCGGAAAGCCTATAGCAACCATGTCGAAAGGCGCTCGCTTTCGGAGTCTCCGTATTGCGTGGCGCGAGAGCCCGACCTTCCGACCCGCAGCGCGATGCTCGAGCCCGAAAATCACATCTTGAACATCGTCTGCGAGGTGTTTGCCGATGCCCCGGTCTATGTTCTGCCGCGCGCGCTCCTTTCCGGATGCGATGAGCGCGTTTGACCTCTTCATGCTTTCCTGATTTCCGCATTCCGCTTTCAGGGATTCGATGAAGTCCATCTTCGCAGATGCGCATGCGGCACGGAGGAAGGGAATGTCTATCCCCAGGGCTATTGCCCTGTCGAGTAAGTCCTTTAGATTTTGGGATGCTGTTTCGGTTAGCACTTCCCCTCCCATTTCTATATTACTTGCCAAGGATTCTCTTTGTCAAGCCCCTTTTGCGATGCGTCTTTTCCCTATCGAACCGTACATCTTGTCTATCGCTTTCGCCACGTCCTCCAATCGAAGAAGCGACAAACGCGTGTATTGCGTTTGTATGCGCGTAAGGATCCGTGCCTCCGCGGAGGTCCAGCCGAGATAGCTCTGGACAAGCAGGGGAGAGACGCCAGCGGCCAGGAGGTAGGTGTTTAGGGCATGGCGAAAGCAATGTGGCGTTACTTGCCGGCCCTCGAGCTTGAAGAGCTTTTCGTTCTCCGCAGCGGCCATAGCACGGGCGATCATGCCCTTAATCCCGGTGACACCGAGGGCGCGCCCATCGATCGTGGCGAGCACTTTGTCCTCATCCCCGGTATGGTGCGAGACTTGGCGCCATGCCCGCAGCCGATCAGAGGTCATCTTCGGGAGCACGATCTCCCGGCTCTTGTTCCATTTCGGCAGCCCGAGCGTACGATTCGCGCTGTCCTTGAATGCTTCCACGATCCGCACGCGGCCGGTCTGCAGGTCGACATTCTCCCACCGCAAAGCGCGGGCCTCAGCGCTCCGCATTCCAGTTGTCGCGAGAAGTACGACAAGCGCATCCGTGAGGAGGTTGGACTTCATTTCCCCCGGGCATAGAGCGAGGAGCTGCGCCGTCTCCTCGGGAGTGAGAATGTCGCGCTGCCGCCGGTCCTCTTTTAGTTTCCCGACACCGGCGCCCGGGTTTGCCGCGATGTCCTCTCGATAGTATGCCTCGCTGAGAATGATCTTTACGACCTCCAGCACCTTGTTGGTCGTATTCAGGCCTTTGCTCGTGCCGTGAGTCTCGCGCGGCACCCGCTCCCTCAGCCGCTCGAGGAGCTCCAGAACGTGGTGACGGCGGATCTCGCGCATCGGCAGAGCGGAGAAAGTCGGGTCCGTGAAGACGAAACGCTCCAGCCATCGGCGGGCCTTGCGCACGTGGGTCTCTCCGATCTGCTGCCCCGCCCCGAGAAGCCGCGAGGTCCGTGGGCAGGTCGGCCAGATGAAATACGGCTCTGCATACGCGCGGAAAGTCTCTCCGGTCCCACCGGCACGCGTGTCGATATAGTTCCGGATGAAATCGCGCGCCTCTTCTTTGGCGGTCAATCCCGTTGCGACATTGATCCGCTTCTTTCCCTCCCTAGAAGTGAAGTAGTACCGGGCACCGCGCTTGAAGGGCTCTGGATATTTCTTTCTTGCCATTTTCTCATCCCCCTTGCTTACAAAATGCTTACAATGAAGGGGCGAGGCTTGTCAAGCCCATGAAAAAAGCCCGTTTTAACGGGCTTTTCGCTCCCCCGGCCGGACTCGAACCAGCGACCTAGTGGTTAACAGCCACCCGCTCTACCAACTGAGCTACAGGGGAATGTAAAATATAGCTCATCATAAAAACCCGGCTTCTGTCAATATGGGCGCGGGAGGTGGGCGCACGTCAGCAAAGTGATCGGGCCCATGGGTCTGCGGTTGCAGTACCGGCTCCTTACGGCTATAATAGCCGTAAGGAGGTACTATGCCCGACCTGACCATCCCCCCCGAAGTGCGAGC
>JBEKQU010000116.1:0-5999 GCA_049519415.1 Spirochaetia bacterium | reverse complement strand
TCAAGGCAGCGGTCCTCCAGCAGCAGCTGAGCTCGGTCATGAGCGGCCCGGTGGTTCAAGAGATCATGGATGTGATCACGTATGAAGCGGAATTGGGCGGATATGCCTTGATCCTCCGCAAGGACAGCAGTTACGCAAAGGACATGATCATCTACAGCCTGGCCGAGGTCGACATCACCCAGGACGTGATCGACGAGATCATGAAGCGTCAGGGAAAGTCCACGGGAGGGTAGGGATGCAAGCCCGTTCAGCCGGCCGGGCGCTCGGGGTGGATATCGGTTCGCGGCGCGTCGGGCTGGCCCTCTCCGACCCGACGCGCCTGATCAGCTCTCCCCTCTCCACCGTTTCCCTGATATCTGAAAAAGCGCTGGTGCACAGGATCGCCATGCTCTGCCAGAAGCATGACGTGCGCACCGTGGTGATCGGCCTGCCGCTGAGCGCTGATGGAAGCGAGGGTCCCGGTTGCGCGCGCGCCCGGCGGGTGGCGGAAGCCCTTGCGCGGCTGGGTATCTGCGCCGAGCTGCAGGATGAAAGCTGGTCAAGCAGGGATGCGGAGGAAGCGCTTCGGGAAATGGGCGCATCGCGCCGCGGGTTGCCTGAAAAGGTGGACGCCATAGCGGCGTCCCTGATCCTCAGGGAGTATCTTGAGGAGGATTGCCGCCCCTGAGCTTGCGCTCCAGCATCTCTTTGAGCAGGCCGAACTTTTTTCTCGCCTCTTCCGATGTCTCCATCAAAGCCTCGTGCGCCTTCAGCACGAAATCCGCGCCTGGTTTCTCCGATTCTTCCGCAAGCTCACTCATGTCGGCGGGCAGCGCCATGCCCTGCTCCTCCATGAGCAAAAAGTCCTGCAGACCGATCTGCTGGAAGAGCTCGAGGCATTCAGGGCTGGGCCGCAGCACGCGCAAGCGGCCGCCTGAAGTGTTCTGCAGCTTTTTGTCGATGGCGACCAGAAGCCCAATGAAGGTTGAATCCATGTACCGGCAATCGGCGAGATCGACGAATACGCCGGGAATATCCGCGGTGCCGTCCAGCCGGTCGAGCAGCTCTTCCCGCAGGGGATAGCAGAGGACCGCGCGGATGCTTCCCCGCGCCGCTATGAAATACCCGCGTTCATCTTTTCCGAGGAGAACGGTGTCAGCGCGCGTGTTGCCGGCCGCCATCTCAGCGTACTATAATTCCACTTCCATGGTTGAAACAACCCCCATGATGACCCAGTACCGGCGGATCAAGGACGGGCATTCCGAATCCATCCTCTTCTTCCGGCTGGGCGACTTCTACGAGATGTTTGACTCCGATGCGCGCGAGGCTGCGTCGCTTCTGGACCTGACGCTGACGCAGAGGGCCGGGGTGCCGATGTGCGGCATCCCCTACCACGCCGCCTCAGGCTACATCTCCCGCCTGCTTGCGGCGGGGAAGAAGGTGGCCATCTGCGAGCAGATGACGCAGCCGGGCAAGGGGCTCATGAGCCGGGAGGTGGTGGAGGTGATCACTCCCGGCACCGTGCTGGACGACAGCTACCTTGCACGGAACGCGAACAACTACCTTCTGGCGCTCGGGAAGGTGGGGGGAGCGCTTGCCCTGGCCTATGTCGATGTCTCCACGGGCGAGTTCCGCGCCACCTCCGTTGCGTTCGATGATCGGGGGGAGATGCTGAAACGGGAGCTGCATCGCCTGGATCCGCGCGAGGCGCTCACGCAGGAGTCGCTCCTGGTCGACGACGCCGTGACCCGCGAGCTGCTGGGCGAAAGGGCGGGCCTCCTGGTCAACAGGTACCCTGATTGGAGTTTCGATCTGGATGCGTGCCGCGGCCGGCTTCTCCGGCAGCTCGGAGTGGCCAACCTCAAGGGCTTCGGGCTTGCGGATGATGCCCCTGAGATCGTCGCGGCCGGTGTCCTCCTGGAATACCTCGCGGATACGGCCAAACATGCCCTCGGGCATATATCCTCCCTCGGGGTGTACGCGGACCGCAGCTACGTGGAGCTGGACGAAGCGACGCAGCGCAACCTGGAGCTTCTCACAAACCTCCAGGATGGAAGCAGGAAATACACGCTGCTGGAGGTCCTGGATCAGACGCGCACGTCCCCCGGCGCGCGGAAGCTGCGCCGCTGGATCCTCACGCCGCTCAAGGAGAAGAGCGCCATTGATCGACGCCTGGCTGCCGTGGAATCGCTGTACCGGGAGCAGGTGCTGCTGGCCCGGCTGCGCGAATCCATGGGCAGCGTGCTTGACCTGGAGCGATTGACCGCCCGCATTGCCATGGACAGGGCCCATGCAAAGGACCTCCTGGCCGTGAAATCGACGCTGGAAGCCGTCACCGCCATCTGCGCGCTGCTGACTCAAAATCGCTCCCCGGACGCCGCGCGCGGCCTGGCAGGGCTGGTGGAGCCGATCGTGGAGCGGATCACCGTGATGGGGCACCTGGTCAGGCTGCTCGCGAGCGCCATCTGTGAAGAACCCTCCATCGTGCTCACTGAAGGCAATCTCATCCGGCGCGGATATAATGCGGAGCTGGACCGGCTGCACGGCCTGAAGGACAATGCGCGCGAAATCCTTGACCAGTATCTTGCGGAAGAGCGCGACAAAACCGGCATTGGCTCCTTGAAGCTGCGGTACAACAAGATCATTGGCTACTATTTCGAGGTCACCAAGTCCCACCTGAGGCTGGTGCCGCAGCATTTCATACGGCGCCAGTCCCTGGTAGGAGGGGAGCGGTACACCACGGATCGGCTGGCGGATCTCGAATCAGAGATCAACGACGCATCGGAGCGAATCATCGAAATCGAAAGGACCCTCTTCCTCGAGGTCCGAGCCCAGGTGAAGCAGGCCGTGCCATGGCTGCTTGCCGTCTGCGAGGCAGTCTCTGAGCTGGACGTGTTCCAGTCTCTTGCATTCGCCGCCACGGTGCGCGGCTATGTCAGGCCCGAGGTGACGGATGGCGTGGAGCTGGCCATCCAGGACGGCAGGCATCCCGTTGTGGAAGCGCACCTTCCCGGCGGCGCTTTCATGCCCAACAGCCTTGATTGCCCCGGCAGCGGCCGTTTCTTCGTGCTCCTGACTGGCCCCAACATGGCGGGCAAGTCGACGTTCCTCCGACAGGTCGCGCATATCACGCTCATGGCGCAGATGGGGTCTTTCGTGCCCGCGTCAGGCGCGAAGATCGGGATCGTGGACCGGGTCTTCTGCCGGGTGGGAGCTACGGACAATCTTGCCCGGGGAGAATCCACGTTCCTTGTGGAAATGAACGAGACCGCCCACATCCTGCGCACAGCCACGCCGAGGAGCCTCATCATCATGGACGAGATCGGCCGCGGAACGAGCACTCGCGATGGGCTTGCGATCGCGTGGGCGGTGTGCCTCTCGGTCCTTGACAGGATCCGGGCCCGGACCCTTTTTGCCACTCACTTTCATGAGCTCACCAAGCTGGAGCACCCGGGAATCTCAAATCTCTCCATGGATGTTCGGGACCGGGACGGGCAGATCGTTTTCTTGAAAAGGGTGCGCGAGGGACCGTCCAGCAATTCGTACGGCATCCACGTCGCGCGCCTTGCGGGACTTCCTTTGGAGACATTGAGCCTTGCCGAAAGGATTCTGCAAAAGTTGGACGATGCTGAAGCCGCCGGTGGCGCATCCGCGGCGGCTGAGGCGAGAGCGACGGGCGGCAGCGCCGCAGCCGCGGGAAAACCCGCGCGTTCTGTTCAGCCGCAGCTATTCTCACCGGGGGAGCTTGTCGCGCGGGAAATCGCGGGCCTGTATCCTGACCGGATGACTCCTTTGGAAGCCCTCAATGCCATTGCGCGATGGAAAAAGGAGTTGTCCAGTGAAGGGTCGGGCTGAGAAAGTGCGGCCAAGTTTCAGCGCAACGGGAAGGCTGATTCTGGAAACCCTCTTTCCTGGACGATGCCTGCTGTGCGGACAATGGCTTTTACTGGCGAGCGATCATGGTGCGCCGCTCTGCGCGGCATGTGAAACACGGCTGGCTCCGCTTGGCGCCGATCTGTGCGCACGATGCGGGATTCAACTGGTGTCCGAGCAGGGGACATGCCTCCGCTGCCGCGAGGCTGAGTATGCGTTTGAGGCAAACATCGCGATTTTCGCCAACTCGGGACCGGCGAAGATCCTGGTGAGAAGCCTCAAGTTCGAGGGAAGAAACAGGCTGGCCCCGTTCTTTGCGGGAATTGTCTCTTCGGTGCTGCGGGAGAGAGGCCGGCTCTTTCCCCTGATCCCCGTGCCGCCTCGACCCGGACGCCGGACGCCCGATCCTGCCGAGCTGATCGCGCGGTGCCTGGCACGGAATCATGGCATACGCGTTCAGCGCCTGCTTTCACGGTCCGGAGGCGCAGAACAAAAAAGCCTGAACTTCCAACAGCGCAAGGAAAATCTGTCAGGCCAGATGCGCTTGGCGCCATGGGCGGCTCCCGGCATGCTGCCCGATGAGGTCGTGCTCCTTGATGACGTTTTCACTACGGGCGCCACTCTTGATGCATGCGCTCGCGCGCTCCGTGCGGCAGGCTGCAAAAGGGTGTACGGCGTCACCCTGGTCATAGAGGAGTAAGGCTTCCCAGGATCAGGCGCGCTCCAGGAGCGCGCAGCGGAAGCCGGCGCGCTTCCTGTCGGCCAGCAGGCGAAAGCCCTGGCGCTGCGCGAGGAGCCTGTGCATTTCAGTGCTCGCGCCCGCCAAAAGCACCCTGCCGCCGGATCTCAAAAGAGCATGGGCGGATGCGATGGCATCCGCCTGCCAGGGGACGCGCGGAATCGGATGCGGCGTCATGCAGATGAAATCAAAGGCGTTTTTCGGATATGTCAGCGCAAGATCCTTTTCCGACGGGACGGGCAGCGAGTCCTGAGGGCGTCGACCCATGGCAAGAATGTTTTTCTCGGTGATCGCCAGCTCCAATGCATCCCGGCTGGCAAGAGATATGCCCGTGATTGCAGGGCCGTATCGCGAGAGAAGAAAAGAGGGGAGATGACCCTGGCCCGGGTTCCAGACCAGCACGTTTCCCGCAACGTCGACATCGACAAGCGCATCAAGGCAAAGCTCAAGGCTATGGCTGACGGAATCGAAATCAGGCAGTGAAAAAGCTGTTTCCAGCTTGTAAGCGGTTCCCTCGTGCGAGAACGCGCTCCTGGCGCGGATATACGGCGCCATATCCTGGCGCTGATCGTCAGACTCCTGCCGCGCATTGCCGGCCTGGAAATGGAGCACGGTATAGTTCCTTGCGGCTTCCTTGTATGCAATTCCGCAGCCAAGCGTTGTCAGCGTGTCGAGCGCGAGGCCCGCCAGAGGATCCACGATCACGACGGCCGCGATGCCATTCAAGGACAGGCAACCGGCCGCATGTCGGAGGAATGATTGGAGGACCGGCGTGCCGGCCTTTGCCGGGAGATTGGAGGTGACAAAATCGAATGCCTTGCCGCCAAGATGCCAAAAGGCAAGCCCTGTTTCAACGGTCACATCCCCAACGTCGTTGGCCCGGCAGTTCTCCCTTGCAAACTCAACGGCAAGCGCATCACGATCCTGCAGGAGCACGGCAGCCCGGGGTGCCCGCGCCCGGATGCAGGCGCCGATCACCCCGACCCCGCATCCGACATCCAGCGCGTTCAACACCCCATCAAGATCCACGTGCTTCGCAATGGACTTCAAGAGCAATCGGGTGCCGTCGTCGATATCGTAGCTGCTGAAAAGCGCATGGGAGAGCCGGAAGGCCATATCGCGGCCGAGAAACCGGAAGGGCACGGTCTTGTTGGCAAACCGCAAGAGGGAGTCTGAGCCGGGGCTGTTGCTGTCAGAAACGCCGGCATGCGGCATGTGCGATTATATTCCGTGCAGCGGGTGCGATTTCAAGGACCCACCCTTTGCCCTGCCGCTCACAATGCCGAGGGTGGGAATTTCCGCCTCGGCTCCCCCTCTTGACTTTCACGCTGCCTTGGCCGCAGGAATCGACCACTCGCGCGGTTTGGGCACGAAGTAATCGGGCAGAAGTCCGTTGAGCTTCGCTAAT
>JBEKQU010000115.1:0-6632 GCA_049519415.1 Spirochaetia bacterium | reverse complement strand
ATCAGGATGAACCCGATCCCTACCAGACGAGCCGAGAGGCAAAAGGTGTAGGGACCACAAGTTGGGGCTCGGTCCTTACGCCGTAAGGAATTAGGAGCGCCGGCTGACAAAGTTGGGCTAGGGATGCCTTACCTGTTTCTCATCCACGAGGCCATGCAGAGGGGGCGGATTCAGAGTTGATTCTTTTCGAAGTCGTATCTCGTCAGGTTTGAAAATGAAATACAAAAACCCGTCTCTGCGGTGCATCATACGCCTCGGAAGGATGGGATGCGGTACGGCGCACGACATGGGGCACGGACGTCCTGGCGAATTGCGAAATCCTATGCGCGGCATGCCAGAGGTCTTTGCAGTCGATGCAGGTGAAGCCGATGGAGTGATTGCCCTGAAAAGAGAACGGGAAAGGTCGCCCCTGAACCCTTCCCGTTCGCCTTCCCACATTCTCCATGCCACTTTTCAAGGGGCATAAAGAAGTGACACCCATCATGCAGACATACCCGCAGCTGGAAGTCAACCCCCTGAACCCCGCAGGCCTTCGGGAAGCCTCACCCCGTCGCCTCCTGCTTCTGAACATGAGCTACCCGACCCAATGCGAGCCGGGCAGCATGCCTCTTATCCTTAATGTAGAACCATCGGGCAGAAATAGGGGTTGCGCGTATAGCGACGCACCCCGGGCTATCGTGAACCCTGCGTCTCTGCTATAGTGAGGCATAGACCGCCTATGTAACACGAGGAGGCGATGCAATGGCCGAAGGCATCAATGTCCTGCCCGTCTCTGGCAAACGCGAACGTCGCGCTTTTGTCACATTCCCCTGGAAAGTTTATCAGGGAGACCGCAACTGGATCCCGCCGCTTATTTCGGACCGCCTTGCATACCTTGACCCTGCCAAAGGTCCTTTTTATCGGCAGGCGGATATTGCCCTTTTCATGGCCCGACGAGGAGGAGAACCGGTCGGCACCATCGCGGGTTTCGTAGATCGAGTCAGCATCCAGCATACGGGCACGCCGGAAGGCGGCTTTGGATTCTTCGAGGTCGTTAACGAGCCCGACGTCTCCACCAGATTGCTCGACACCTGCAGGGATTGGCTTCTTAGTCGTGGGATGACGTCCTTCAGCGGTCCAACGAGCTTTGGCGAGTTCGATAACCCAGGAGTGCTGATTGGCGGCGCGGACTGCCCGCCCGCCATGCTCGAGGGGCACACCCCTTCGTATTATCGCGACCTTCTCGAGCGCTACGGGATGGAGAAGTACCACGACTTCTACGCGTGGCGTGCCTCATTCGAGCAAGTCAGAAAGGAGATGGAAAACCCTGCTTCGGAGGTTCTCCGTGTCGCGGAAGCCGCCAGAAAGGTAAACAAGGTCACAATCCGCGGGGTCAGCATGAAGAATTGGCTAAACGAGGTTGCCACGATCCGCCGCCTCTTCAATGACACCATGAGCCAGGTTCCCGGCACTGCCCCGATGAGCGAGGTCGAGTTCCAGAACCTTGCTGACCAGATGAAGCCCTTCATTGACCCGGACCTCGCTCTCATCGCCGAAATGGAAGGCAAGGCCGTTGCCTATTGCGTGCTCATCCCCGATACCAACCAGGTGCTCGCACGCCTGAACGGAAGGCTTCTCCCCTTCAACTGGCTCAAGATGAAGCGCTTCATTCGTGAGATCAACGTCGTTTCCTTCAAGTTGATGGGAGTCCTGAAGGAATACCAGCGGCGCGGCATCGACGCCATACTGTACGTCGAAGCGCTGCAGAAAGCCATGAGGAATGGCTATAAATGGCTGGATGGCTCGCTCACTTCGGAGCTCAACCCGTCGATAAATCTCATCGCCAAGAGTCGGGGCGCAGAGCTGTACAAGCACTACCGCCTTTACCGGATGGCGCTGTAGGGAGTATTCGATATTGAGCACCTCTGTGACATTGGATGAGGCCGTCTGCGAAGTGGGAGAGGCAAAGCCTGACCAGGAGGTCCTGGTATGTGGCCCCCTGCGGCTCATCAATCAACAGCTTCTTGCCCGCATCGAGTCCCTCACTCGCGGCCTTGCCGGACTGGGTGTTCACAAAGGAGACAGGGTTGCTGCGCTGCTACCGCCTGGGCCTGAGTTCGTTTACCTCTTCTTCGCGATTGCCAGGCTAGGCGCGGTCATCGTGCCCCTCAACCCCGAGTTGCGTGATCAGGCCTTGAGCGCCATTCTGGCCGATGCTGAACCGGTTGCGCTCGTGGCGGCTCGCACCGTGGATGACGAGACTGTGCGGCAGATCCCCTCTATCCGCCATGTCATCGCGGCGGGTGATGGCAGGGGTGACACACTCGGATCGCTCATGGCGGTGGGCGGCGACGGAAGGGGTGCGGTCTTGACCTTCGGGCAACTAGAGAAGCCATCCCCAGATAACCTATTCGCCCTGCTGTACACCTCCGGGACTACCGGCAGGCCAAAAGCGACCATGCACACACATCGGAGCCTGATTGCCCCCGTTGTGGCCACAGTCAAGGTGCGCGAACTGTGGCTTCGCCCTTCCAGCCTCAGGACTGTGGTGGAAATGGCGAAAGCGCTGACCCATTACAGGACCCGGCTCCTTCGCGCTGTTGGTAAGCCGCAGACAATCATGTCCACTACCGGCTGGCATACGATAACGGGGCTGCACGTGATGTTGCAGGGCCTGCTCATGGGCGACCGCCTGGTGGCCATGCCCCGCTTCCACCCCGCGGAAGTGTTGAAGATCGTGGAAAAGGAGCGTGTTACCGTCCTCGTGGCAGTGCCAACTGCCTACATGGCCATGCTCGCCCTCCCGGATTTTGCCCGGTATGACACCTCTTCCCTCATTGTGTGCGCGGCAGGCGGCTCCGCGTGCCCCTCTCCCCTCGCCCGTGAGATTCAGAAGCGCTTTGGCTGTGCATTGTACAACGGCTTCGGAATGACTGAGGCGGCGGGTGGCATATCCGTAAGCAGCCTGGGGGATTCCGCCGATCAGCAGGCCGAAACGGTGGGGCGCCCGATGCCGGGCATCGACGTGAGGATCGTTGATGAGGGCCGCAAAGAGCTACCTCTCGGCCGTGTGGGTGAGCTTGTCATCCGCGGCGAAGGGGTGATGGTGGGCTACTACAAGGCTCCCGAGCTGACGGCCATGGTCAAAGATGACAAGGGATGGCTGTACACGGGGGACCTGGCGAGCATGGATGAGAAAGGCTTCCTGCGCATTGTTGGCAGGTCGAAGGACGTCATCATACGGGGTGGGCAGAATATCTACCCGGCAGAGATCGAGAACTTCCTCGGCGGGCACCCGTCCATCGCAGAGGTTGCGGTCACCGGTGTGCCTGCGGCGGTCGGGGGGGAAAGTGTCTGGGCATTCATCAGGCTAAAGGAAGGTACGGAAATCACCGTGAGGGACGTCCTGGATTTCTGCCGCGGGAGGATGGAAACCTACAAGATACCGAGCCAGGTTCGCTTCCTGCGCGAGTTGCCCAGGTCGGAGCTGGGCAAGGTTCAGAAGTTTATGCTGCGGGAAGCGGCACGTAAGGAGCTTGAGGAAGGTGCACTATGAGCAATCTCGATCCCATCAGTCTCGATGAGTTCCGTCAGATGATTGCGAGGCAGCTCCACATAGAGGAGGGCCGCGTTACCGCAGAAGCCACTTTTGTCGAAGACCTCTTCGCCGATTCCATTCGGCTCGTGGAGCTGATGTTCAGCCTGGAGAAGCAAGGCATCACCATTCCCATGGAAGAGGCCTGGAATATAAAGACTGTTGGGGATGCGTATCGGGTTTACTCCAACCACGCTAGTAAGAGTGCCCAAGGTGCGGATACTTGATGCTGTCACCGTGAAATCGAAAAGAAGCGCGAATGCCCGTCGAAAAGGGAGGACAGCGGGCGCAACAGCGCTGCAGTGCGCCGCCGTTGACGCTCACTGAATACCTAGAGTCGCGTCGGCCATGGCACTGGGGTAATGAGGAGACTGGCTTACGTGACGTATTTCAACTTTCTAGGATAGGGTAAAGACTGTGAGTGCGGCCCTTTGGTGTGACCCTGGGTGTGACCCGCTCATTCTGCAAGTCCCTAAATCCTGTAGCTGGCAGCTACAAGTCAACTTGACACTTTTATTGACCATATATAGAGTTATTGCGAGTTGATGCTCATTGGAGCGAGTTGAGGAAAGTGGGAAAAACGGCTCTGGCTGGTTTCCCAAGCTTGTGTCGGGGGTTCGATTCCCCTCGCTCGCTCTACCAAAGCTTTTGTGAATAAGGGATGAGAGATCAATCGAAAAACGAATCATCGATAAAACCCATGCTCTGAGAAAAATCCGGTGTAAAATTCCCGGTCCGCATCCGCTGTCTGAAGAGGCAGAAATGAAGATGTCCGTGTGCCGAGCCTCAACCCAACCGCCTGGATTGTGGTCGTCTCCATCCCTCCGTCGCTGCAGGCTCAGGGGATACTCTCGATCTTGGTGGATGAAAAATGAAAAGGGGCATACCCTTCGGTTGCTCAATAACCCAACGGGTACCGAAGGAGGAACGTATGCCCGAAAAGAAGGCTACAACAAACGAGGTGGTGATCGCAACAGGAGAGCAGGCACAGGGAACGCTCGAGGAAATCGCGCGTGAGGGAGCACGGAAGCTGCTACAGGCCGCCCTGGAAATGGAGGTGGAGGAACACCTGGCAGGGTATGCTCAGGTGCGCGACCAGCGGGATCGGCAGCTTGTTGTACGCAACGGTCATGCTCCCGAACGGACGATTCTGACAGGGGTGGGGCCGATAGTGGTTCGCCGGCCACGGGTTGACGAACGAAAGGCGGCTGTGGGGCAAGACCATCAGCGGTTCACCAGCGCGATCCTGCCGCGGTTTCTCAGGCGCACACCGACGCTGGAGGGAGCGCTTGCGACGTTGTACCTCAAGGGGGTGAGCACCAACGACTTTACGACAGCCCTCGCAGCGATCCTGGGGGAAGGGGCGAAGGGATTGTCGGCGACAACCATCAGTCGGCTGAAGCAGGTCTGGGAAGCGCAGTACCAGGAGTGGCGCCGGCAGCCTTTGGGCTCCAAGGAGTACGCCTACATATGGGCCGACGGGGTGTACTTCAACGTGAGGATGGAGGAGGATCGGAGCTGCATACTGGTGGTCGTGGGGGCCAACTTCAAGGGGGAAAAAGAGTTACTCGCAGTACGCGATGGATATCGGGAGAGCGAGCAGAGCTGGAAGGAGCTTCTTCTGGAGCTGAAGAGCCGAGGGCTGGAGATTGATCCGAAGCTGGCGATTGCCGATGGAGCGCTGGGGTTCTGGAAGGCGCTACCTCAGGTCTTCCCCACGACACGGGCCCAACGCTGTTGGGTGCACAAGACCGCCAACGTGGTTGACAAACTTCCCTCAAGCCTGCAGGCACGCGCGAAGGGCATGATCCACGACATTTACTTGGCGGAGACCAAGGAGTCGGCGCTGAAGGCGTTGCAGCTGTTCAAGGACTCCTTGCAGGCCAAGTATCCCAAGGCGGTATCCTGCCTGTGCGATGACGAGGAGAGCCTGTTGGCCTTCTACGACATGCCCGCCGAACACTGGCAGCACATCCGGAGTACCAACGTCATCGAGAGCGTTTTTTCGGCGGTCAGGCTTCGCACGGAAAAGACCAGGGGCTGCGGTACGCGGGCGGGCACGTTGGCCATGGTGTTCAAGCTCATGCAGGAGGCACAGAGGGGTTGGCACAAGCTCTATGGGTCGCAGAGGCTTGAGCTCGTGCACCAAGGACGTAGCTTCCGCGATGGGGTCCTTGTGGATGAGGTAGCGGCGTAGGATTGCATCCGAATGGGGTGCCCCGCGTCCACCAGGATTGACGATATCCCCAGGCTCAGAGGCCAATCGAGTCTGCCCTGACCCCCTCATGTGCAGCTCAGGGCCCAGCAGCAGTTCTGAGCTCAGCGAAAGCACTGGCCTCGAGCGGATGTATCGTGAGGCTGTATTCCAGCCCGGGCAGAGCGTCTATCTCTATGGATTTTCAGCAAAAGCAGTCTATGGAGTGCAGCACTTGAGCAGAGACCTTGAAACTGGTGCGGTCACCGATCCAGATTTCGTTCCCAGCCTGCCCATAGCCGACAAGCAACAGTATCTTGATTCGAACAGCCACATCTCCTGGTCGAAGGGGGCAATTCACGATTGTGTGATCCCACGGAATCTCACCATACAAGACGGCGAAAGCCTTATCGTATTTGCATGGCGAGTTTCTCAAGTGATCCGCCAAGACTTGTGGACCAGAATGGAGTTCCTCTGGGTCTCGTTCTCCCAGGGGCGAATGTCCATGGTAGCAAAGAGCAGGACCAAAGCTGGGACTCACTCGTCCTTCGCCGTCATGATCCCGCAAGACTTGAACAGCATGCCTGCGAGGACAAGGGATATAATTATCCGGACTGCCGCAGGAAACTGGTCCAGAAGCGCTATATCGTGCACATTCCCTATAGAAGCTTGGGTACGGAAGAGACAAACGGGCTGAGGCGTTATCCATCGCGGCGCTGGGTCATGGAAAGGACGCATCGTTGGTATCTACTATGATGCTCGTCAAGCCGTTACGCCCTCACCTCCTTTTCTCCGACAATAGTTGCTCGACACATCAACCGCACCTGCACTAGGCTGTCCACATAAGCCTGAAGGCGGGTCATT
>JBEKQU010000114.1:0-12817 GCA_049519415.1 Spirochaetia bacterium | reverse complement strand
GTCTTTCCGAAGAAAGGATGATAGGAAGCACCCCCGTGTGTCTAGAACTAGACACCCGTTACGTAGTCCGCCCTAATCTCCGAGGGATTTTTAGTTTAGTCCAAATTTGGAATTGCTGTCAAAAAGCGCCTACTCTGACGCGGGCGAAGTCGGGGCCGGCCCGCAGCGAAGAGCCGTTCGCGCCCGCGCAGGCTCATGCCCTGATCACAGCTCCTGCTCTTTGCCCGAGGCAGCCGAGGCGTAGAAGCCGTCGATGACCCGCTGGCTCACGATCACCGAATCGATGTGCGCCGGGCTTTCCTTCTTGTGCAGGCAGCAATCCGCGAACGACTCTACTTCACTCAGGAACATGTCATCAGGGGCTTTCTGAGGCTTCGTCTCGAGGAGGGCCCCCTCCTTGAACGAGTAGAGGGTGAATGTCTGTCCATAATTCAGCCTGATGCCGCCCTTGTCCCCGAAGAAATCGATGAACATGGCCGGCGCATCCACGTTCTGCGCCCACGCCCCCTCAAAGGAAAAAGAAGGCCCCGAGGTGCGAATCAGGCCCGAGACGTACTCCTCGACGTCGCACACCCCGCTGTAGTCCGGCGGCCCCGCCCACATGGAAAGATAGGCGTACTCCGTGAGGCTCCTCCCCAGCCGGGAGTGGGCCACCCCGGACACTTTCCGCGGCGTCGGGAATCCCGCGCAGTAGAGGGCGAGATCGAGGAAATGAATTCCCCAGTCGATCATGACCCCGCCGCCGGCCCGGCGCTTCGTCGTGAACCAGCCGCCGAGGCCCGGAATGGACCGGTATGCCTTGAACACGAAATTGACATGATAGAGCTCGCCCAGATCGCCGGCCGCGATGGACTGCCGCGCGAGATTCACGTAGGTGTTGAAGCGATTGACCACACCGATCGCCAGGACGCGGTCCGCCTTCCTGGCCGCGGAGCGCATGCGTTCCGCCTCTTCGCTGTTCAAGGCGATGGGCTTTTCGCACAGCACGTGCTTGCCCGCGCGAAGGCATTCCAGGGTCACCGGGCAGTGAAGGTCATTGGGAAGGCAGACGCTTACGGCTTGCACCCCGGGGTCCTTCAGCATCTCGCCGTAGTTCGTGCCGGCGTGGGGAACATGAAGCTGGCCGGCAAGCTTCCGCGCTTTCTCAGCATCGACATCCACCAGCCACGCAAGGTCCGTCTGAGGACACTGCGTATACCGTTCCGCGTGCACCTTCCCGATGTTTCCGCACCCGATCACCGCAACCGAAACTTTCCCCGACATGTTCCGTCCTCCCCGCTCAGTACCCCTCCGCTCCCTCGGAAACATCGGCGCGCGTGGTCTTTGGCCTGAAGAACCGGTACACCAGGAGCTGATAGACGATCACGAGGGGCACGAACACCAGCGCTACAATGGCCATGAGCCGAAGGGAATATTGGCCCGACGATGAGTTATAGATGGTCAGGCTGGCCGCCGTGTCCAGGCGAGAGGGAATGAGGTTGGGGAATAGACCGATCAGCCCCGTGGCCATCACCAGCGCGATCGTGGCGCAGGAACAGAGAAAAGCCGGGAGGGGCCGGGACCGGCCGTGCAGCACCTTCACGCCCACCAGGGCGGCAACGGAAAGAACGGGCGCCGCAATCCAGTAGGGATGGGAGAGGAAATTGTCGTACAACCGGGTCGCAAATCCCGTGAGCACCAGAAAGCCTGCCGCGGCAACCAGGACGAGGAACCAGAGCGCGGAACCGGCCTTCCCGCTGCGGGCGGACAGGTCCCCTTCGGTCTTGTAGGCCAGCCATAATGCTCCATGCTGGAGGAAGAGGAGGACGAACAACACGGCGGTGAGAAGGCCGTACGGATTGAAGAGCTGGCCGAAGCTGCCGTGGTATCCGGCTGAATCGAATCGAAGCCCCTGGAAGATGTTCCCGAACCCCAGCCCCAATACCAGCGGCGCGGAGAAGCTGGTAAGGGCCAGTATCCCATCCCACGCCGAGCGCCAGCGCGCCCCTTCGTGCTTGGAACGGAACTCTATGGCCACGCCGCGCAGGATGAGGGAGAAAAGGATGAGCAGCATCGGGAGGTAGAGGAAGCTGAACATCGAGGCATACGTGCCGGGGAAGGCGGCGAACGTGGCGCCCCCCGCCGTGACGAGCCACACCTCGTTTCCGTCCCACACCGGGCCAATTGTGGTGAGCGTCACCCGCCTGTCCGTCTCATCGCGGGAGAGAAAGACGCGCAGCATCCCCGCCCCGAAATCGAATCCATCCAGCATGAAGTAGACCGCCCACAGCAAACCCCAGAGCACGAACCACAATGTCTGCAACGCCATACCAGCCTCCCCCTCAGTCCTCGAACTTTTTGGCGTACCTGGTCAGAAGGAAGACGTCGATCACCGCGAGAAAGCAATACACGACAACGAAGGCGATGAGGGACCCCAGGACGTCGCCCGGCGTCAGATTTCGGGAAACCGCGTCCTGGGTCCTGAGAAGCCCGTAGACGATCCAGGGCTGGCGCCCGATTTCCGCGAGTATCCAGCCCAGCTCTGACGCGATGTAGGGGAGGATGATCGCGACGCACATGATCCACAGGAACCACCTGTTGGTGGTGAGCTTCCTGGTCCACGCCAGGATCACCGCGATCAAGGCGAGCGCAACGAACAGGAATCCCAGGCCCACCATGAGCCTGAACGCGACAAAGCTCACCAGCACGGGCGGCCGATCGCCCGGGGGGAAGTCATTGAGCCCCTTCACTTCGGCTTCCGGGTCGTGAAAGGTGAGCAGGCTCAGGCCCTTGGGGATCCCGAGCGTCTCCACGGCGTTCTCATCCCTATCCGGCCGGGGCAGCTGCAGCAGGTAGAAGCTCGCCCCCTCCTCTGTTTCCCACTGCGACTCCATTGCCGCGAGCTTGGCCGGTTGGTGCCTTGCCACCTCCTGGCCGGACATGTCGCCCGCAAATATGATGCAGATCGAGGTGACGATGCCGACGGTGGCCGCGATCCTGAAGGATTTCTTGAACATCTCTTCCCCGCGTCCCCGCAGGAGGTGGAGGGCGGATATGCCCATGATGAAGAACGCCGTGAGGGTGTACGCCGCGGCTATTGTATGGAAGAATTTGACCCAGGCGTACGGATTCCCGATCAGTGCGCCGAAGGAAACCAGCTCCGCCTTGCCCGCCACCAGCTCGTAGCCGACCGGCTTCTGCATCCACCCATTGGCAAGGAGGATCCAGAGGGCGGAGAGGGTGCTCGCCGCGGCCACCACCCACATGATGGCGGCGTGCGCTCCCTTGGACACGCGCTTCCAGCTAAAGATCCACAGGCCGATAAAGGTGGATTCCAGGAAGAAGGCAACGGTGGCCTCGATGGCCAGCGGCGCGCCGAAGATGTCGCCGACGAACTTGGAGTATTCCGCCCAGTTCATTCCGAACTGGAACTCCAGCGTGATGCCCGTGACCACTCCGACGGCAAAATTGACCAGGAGCAGCCTGCTCCAGTATTTCGCCATCTTGAGGAAAGTCTCATCGCCGGTCCTCGCGTAGCGCGTTTCCATGAAGGCGACCATGACCGTGAGACTGAGTGTGAGGGGAACGAAGAGAAAGTGGAAAATGGCCACGGTGGCGAATTGGATCCGTGAGAGTGCCTCTACGCTCATATGCCTCCCTTGGCGGGGTGGCGGATCTCGCCATTCACCCCGGTCCCTCTTCCTTGGGTTTTCCGCATTGTAAGCATACGATGCGACGGATGTGAAGATGGCGGTCGGAGTCGCCCCATTCTTGTGCCCGCCGCCCCGCGAGTGTACATTCGTGCTCGGGATGATGAGTGCTTCGGGCTGGCTCCGGCAAAAAGGCAGGCCGGCGCGCGGCCGGCTGGCCCTGACGGTCTGCCTGGGCGAGGCCGCGGGCATACTGCTTGTCCTGCAGACGGCGCTCCTGGCGAGGATCGCGGACGCGGTGATCTTCCGGCATGCGGCGGTGGGAACGCTTGCGCCTCTGTTCCTGGCCGGGCTTCTGCTCATCGGCCTGCGGGCAGCCGCGGCCTGGGCCACGAAGCGCGCAGCCTTCGCGACCGCGTCCGGCGTGAAGCAGACCCTGCGCTCCGCGTGCGTCGCCCACCTGCGGCGCATTGGCCCCGTGGCGCTCGCGGGGCTGCGCGCCGGGGAGCTGGCGCACGCCGCGGTCGACGCGGTGGAGGCGCTGGATGCCTACTATTCCCGGTACCTTCCCCAGCGCGCCATTGCGTCCCTGCTTCCCTTCACCATCCTTGCTGCGGTCTTCCCCCTGGACTGGATCTCCGGACTCGTGCTCCTCCTGACCGCGGTCTTCCTTCCCCTCAGCATGATCGTGATCGGGGATGAATCGCACGAGCGCAATCAACGCCTGTGGGGCAGGCTGGCCCTGATGAGCGGCCGGTTCCTCGACGTCCTGCAGGGACTCGCGACGGTGCGCATGTTCGACGCCGCGCGGCGGGAAGCGCGGGAGATCGAGCGCGCCTCAGCGGAGTATCGCACGCTCACGCTGTCGGTCCTGCGCATCGCATTTCTCTCCTCGTTCATGCTCGAGCTGATCTCAGCGCTCAGCATCGCGATCGTGGCCGTGCTTTCAGGATTGAGGATGCTGTCGGGCCACATGGCGTTCCGGCCCGGCTACTTCATCCTCCTGATCGCGCCCGAATACTTCCTCACCCTGCGGATGCTCGGCACCTTCTACCATTCGCGCATGGAAGCGCTGAGCGCGGCCGGGCAGATCAGGGAGCTGTTGGCAAAACCGGCGGCTGAGCAAGGATCGGCCGCCCCGGGGCGCCCGGCCATCATCGGCCCGCCCTCGGTGACAATCCGGGGCCTGTCCTTCTCTTACGCGGCCAAGCCTGTGCTTGAAGGGATGACTCTCACAATTGCAAAGGGCGAGCACATCGCGCTGACAGGCGCGAGCGGCGCGGGAAAAACCACGCTCCTTCTCCTGCTCATGGGGTTTGCCAGGGCGCGGGAGGGCGCCATAGAGATCGATTCGCATTCCCTGGCCGATCTGGATCCGGGGGAGTGGAGACGCCGCGTGGCATGGCTCCCCCAGCGCCCCACCCTCTTTCACGGCACGGTCCGCGACAACATCACGCTGGGCAGGCCGGACGCGCAGCATGCTGAGATCCAGAGGGCTATCCATCTTGCGCACGTCGATGAGTTCCTCCCCCGGCTTCCGTCAGGGATCGACACGCCGCTGGGAGAAGAGGGGGAAGGGCTTTCCTCGGGCCAGGCGCAGCGCGTCGCGCTCTGCCGGCTTTTCCTCCGGGACCCGTGCCTCGTGCTCCTGGACGAGCCCACCGCGCATCTGGACGCGCACAGCGCGGCTCTGGTGACCGAGGGCATCCGCGTGCTCGCCCATGGCCGCACGACGATTCTGGTGACGCACAAGCCCGAAGCCGCCCTCTCAATGGATAAGGTGCTCGTGCTTCGCGAGGGAAAAGTGGAGGAGCAATCATGAGGATCTGGGCGCGCCTGCTCAGGCTTCTCCTCCCCTCGTGGCGCATGGCCCTGCTTGGCATCTTGCTTTCGCTCCTGGCGTTGCTGGCCAACATGAGCCTCCTTGCGCTATCGAGCTGGTTCATTGCATCCATGGCGATCGCCGGTTCGCTTGGCATGGCCATGGAGTACACCGCCCCGGCCGCCGTGGTCCGGGGGCTTGCCCTTGCGCGCGCCGCGGGGCGCTACGCGGAGCGGTTGGTGAACCACGACACGACCCTGCGGATCCTCTCCACCCTGCGCGTGTGGTTTTTCCGGTCCATCGAACCGCTGGCGCCCGCGCGCCTGGCCGGACAGAGAAGCGGCGACCTGCTCAGCAGGATCCGGGCTGATGTCGATACCCTGGATGATTTCTACGTGCGGGGCGTGGTTCCCTCCGTAGTGGCCGTGCTCGCGGCCGCGTGCATCGTCGTCTTCCTTGCGCGTTTCGACGCGCGCCTGGCAGGGATCGACCTGGGAGCACTTGCGTTTGCCGGGCTCATCCTCCCCCTGCTCCTCAGCCGGCTTGCGGCGGCTCCGGGAAAGGAACGCGTTGCCTGTTCCGCCGATCTGCGCGCTTCTATTATAGAAGAAATTCAGGGCATGGCTGAGCTGATCGCGCTGGGCGCAGTGGAGGAACACGCCGCGCGCATAGAGAAGGCGAGCCGCGGACTGATCCTGCGCCAGCGCCGGCTCTCCTCTTTGCAGGGCGGGGGAGACGCGGGGCTCACAGCGGCGAGCTCACTTGCAGTCTGGGCCGCGGTGTTCCTGCTGGCGCCGGCCGCGGCCAGCGGCGCGCTGTCGGGCGCTGACCTGGCAATGCTCGCCGTTTTCGTGCTGGCCACTTTCGAGGCCATCATGCCTCTCCCCGGCGTGATCCAGCGCGCGGGAGAGATCGCGGCCGCGGCCCGGCGCCTTTTCCAGCTCATCGACACCCGGCCGGCCGTTGCCGAGCCCAAGGTCCCTTCTCACCTTCCGGTCGATCCTTCAGCCCCGGCCCTGGGGCTCTCCATCCGCGATCTCCGTTTCCGTTACGCGCCGGACCAGCGGTGGATCATCGACGGTCTTTCGCTGGAGGTTCCGGCAGCCGGCAGGATCGGCATCATGGGCCCGACAGGAACCGGAAAGAGCACGCTGGTGAGCCTCCTCCTGCGCTTTTGGGAATATGAACAGGGCAGCATCAGCCTGACCAGCGGCACACGATCCGGGAAAACCTCGCCCTGGCATTGCCCGAGGGTCGGGAAAAGGACGACGCGGCCATGAAGGATGCGCTGGCAGCCGTGCGCCTCACGAGCCTTGTGGCCACCTTCACGGATGGCCTGGAAACGATGGTCGGCGAAAAGGGCCGTGAGCTTTCCGTGGGAGAGACCCGGCGGGTTGCCCTGGCCCGGGCGCTTCTCAAGGATGCTCCGATCTATATCCTCGATGAGCCGACCGAAGGGCTCGACGAGGAAACCGCGGAGAGCGTCCTGGCGGCCGTGGACGCCCGGCTGCGGGGAAGGACGCTCATCATCATCAGCCACCGTCCACGGGACCTTTCCATTGCCGACACCGTGGCTCATATGAGGGCATGACGGGAGCAGCCATGGGGCAGCGCGAGATTCAGTGGCAGGGTGGATCCGGTCCCGCTGGCCTTTCGGCTTCAGAGGTCCATGTCTGGAAGATATCCCTGGAACAAAGCCCTGAACTCATCCGCGCGTACGATGGGATTCTCTCCTCCGATGAGAGAAGCAGGGCAGAGGGTGCCTCTCTGGAGAAGGAGAGAGAATGCTTCTCTCTCTGCCGCGGATTCCTTCGGATGCTCCTCGGTCGGTATGGGGGCATTGCCCCCGAGGCGATTCGATTCCAGAAAGGGAAACAGGGAAAACTGATTCTCGATCCCTCATTTCCCGATGCAGACATTGAGTTCACTCTCTCCCATTCGGGCCGAGTGGCGCTTTTTGCCCTTGCCAGGGGACGACGGCTTGGAGTGGACGTCGAGAAAATTCGCGCAACCGCAAGACTGGAGGAGATAGCCCGGAATTGCTTCTCACCGGCTGAGACGGAGGCGATCCGCGGCCTGCCGGAGGACATGAGGGTCAATGCATTCTACGCATGCTGGACGCGAAAGGAGGCGGCAATCAAGGCGCTTGGCGGAAGCATCGTCGAGCTCATGAACAAAGTGATCGTCTCGACCCTGCCTGCCGGGCCCGCGCGGCTCCTTCAAATGCCCTCCGGGGCCTCGGACGCGAGCGGGTGGCGCCTCCATGATCTGCCGGTGGGGGAAGGGTACGCAGCCGCGCTGTGCCACGAGGGTCATGATGCCGAAGTCTTGCTGTGGGAACCGGACGCGTGAGTCATTCATCAACCGATCCCGGCGTCAGCAGAGGGGCCGGCTACGGAGTCGTGGCCGGAGGCGAAGCATGAAGCCCAACGTGACTGGAATAGAGCTTGTAGGCATCCCCCACAGTCTTCACGTTCCACGCCTCCTCGAAGGGGATCGCGATCCCCTTGTCCGCCAGGAGCAGCATCAGCTCCACCAGTCGGATCGAATCCGCGAAAAGATCTTCGACAAAGGAGGCTTCGGGCACGACGAGGCTCTCCTCCACGTGCAGCTCCTGGGCGATCAAATGGCGGAATTCCTCGAAGGGAATGAGCGCCGATGGATCTTTCACGCAGCACCTCCTTTCAACTCTTGCGCCGCCATGGCGCGAAGAATGAGCTTCTGAGTCTTGCCCGGCTCTGCCTGCGGAAACTCGCTCACGAAACGCACCTGGCTGGGGATTTTGTAGGGCTCCAGGGCGCCGCGGCAATAGTCCAGCACCTCCTGGGCGGTCATCCGTGCATTTTCCTTCAGCCGCAGAAATGCCCACACGCTCTCGCCCCCCACGGCCGCGGGCACGCCCACGATCGCAGCCTCTTCGATCTTGGGGTGGGAATCCAGGTAGCTTTCGATTTCCGCCGGATAGATATTCTGGCCGCCCCGGATGATGAGATCCTTCTTGCGGCCGACGATGCGCAGGTAGCCCTTTTCATCCATGGTGGCAAGGTCCCCCGTGTAGAGCCAGCCTGCTTCGTCTATCACCTCGGCTGTCAGCTCGGGCGCCTGGTAGTAGCCCATCATCACGCCGTCTCCCCGAACCGCCAGCTCCCCCACCTCTCCCAGAGGGAGATCGTGTCGCTGCTCGTCCACGATTCTGGTGTCGATCCCCGGCAGCGGACGGCCGACTGTCTCCGCCTGCTGCGCGTCGGTATCGGCAAGGCTGCCGACAGCGATCCCCCCAGCCGCCTCCGTCATACCGAACCCTATGTAGACGGCGCAGTTGAAGCGCTGCTGGATTTCCCGAGCCAATGACGGCGGGCAGGGCGCGGCCCCGGTCCCGCAGACAAGCAGGGAGGAGGTGTCGAATCGGGAGAAGCCAGGAAGCGCCATCATTGCCTGATACGCCATTGGCACAGCCACGAGCACCGTCACCCGCTCGCGCTCCACGAGCGCCAGAGCCTCTTCCGGATGGAACCGAGGCATGGCCACCAGCCGGTCGCCCATCAGAACTCCCTGGAGCATGACGTGCAGGCCGGTGATGGAATGCCAGCCCATCGTGGAAAGAAAGGTTTGCGGCCGGCCGATTGAGCGCAGCAGCCGGGCCCGATACCGGGCAACCGCCTTGGCCACCTCCACCAGGGTCCTGAGGGTGGAAGGCCGCGACCAGAGCTCACGAACCTTGAGACTGGCCACTGCCGGAGCAATCAGGCTGCGGTGCGTATGCATGGTCGCCTTGGGCTTGCCCGTTGTGCCTGACGTGTACATCAGGGCGAGAAGATCGGTGGGCGCCAGCGCGACCGGAGGGAGGGCAGGCTGGCCTTCCTTCATGAGAGAAGCCAGAGAGAGACCGTTTCCTTCTCCGCCGGCCTGGATGATGTGCCGCATGCCGGCGGCCTGCTGGAGCACCTCGGGTGCAACGGGCTGCGCGGTGACCAGCGCAAGCGGATGCGCATCGCCCAGGATGTCTTTCAACGCACGCTCCCGCAGCTGGGTGTTGAGTGGGAGAATGATGGCTCCGAGTCTGGATGCGGCGAAGAAGAGGTACACGAACTCCGGTCCGGGCGGCAGAAGCGCGACAATCCGGTCTCCCTTCCGTATTCCCAGTCCCGCCAGGCCCCGTGCCAGGTCCTCGATACGCGCCAGCAGCATTTTATTGGTAAGCCGGGTGGGGCCGCAGACCAGCACTTCCTGGTCAGGCCGTTGCTCGGCAACGTGCCGAATCGCGTCGCCCATTGTCATATCAATGTTCACCATGGCAGATCCCTCACAGATCCATCCGGTAGAGACGGTAGTGTTTGTACAGCTCCGCTCCCCGGCCCCGGGCGATGAGGTTTATCGCAGGATTCAGCTCTGATGTCAGCGAGCCATCGAGCCATTTGTAGCCCTTCCTCCTGGCTGCTTTCAGCGCCTCCACGGAGAGCAGGGCATCGATCCCCCTGTGGCGATATTCTTCCAGGACACCCATCAGCTTGAATGAAACGACGTCCACCTCGCGCACGTAGCGCTTGATCTTCAACCAGTTGAAGGGGAAAAGCCGGCCGTTAAGCCGCATGAGAATACGGTTGGTGTCGGCGATGAGGAGGCAGAAACCTACCGCCTTGCCCTCTATCTCGGCAACGAGCGCAAGCTCCGGATCCAGGAATGGCCGCATATCATCGGCGAAGCGCCTGAACTCCGCCTCGCTGAGCGGGACAGCATCAGGGATCTGTTCCATCGTGGTATTGAAAAGAAAGCGGATGACAGCCACTTCGCGATCCCAATCCTCCAGGCGCACCTTCCGGACCGTGGTGCTTCCCACGCGTCGGGCAGCGTCGGCAACCCGCGTGAAATCCGACGGAGCCCCTTCCATTGTGCCGCCGACCTCCTCGAACGTCACCCGCCACGCATAAAGGTCATGGTCTTTCTGCATTCCATATCGCTCCAGGAAATCCTTGTAGTACAACGGGGTGTGGGCCTCCAGCATCGCGGGGGGGTAGTCGGTGCCGGCAATTAGCACTCCGGGGCAGTCATTATCGCCAAAGCTGGTCGGGCCGCGCACTGACGTCATGCCATGTTTTCGCAGCCATTCGCGGCAGGCATCCAGCAAGAGGCTCGCGATTTCGTACGACTCGACAACCTCGAAAAAGCCGAATCCGCCCTCCGTGCGGCCAAAGTGCTCGACCCGGGTGCGGTCTACAAACGCGGCAATCGTTCCCAACACCTCCCGGCCTTTTCGGGCCATGAAAAGGGCCACGTCCGCTTGTTTGTAGAAAACGCCGCTTGCCGGATCAAGGTATTTGAGACGCTCGGAAATCAGCGGAGGCACCCAGTTGCGGTCACCTTTGTAAACCCGCCATGGGAGCTTGACAAAGTCTTTGAGGTCATGCCGCGAGGTGACGGGGAAGATTTCGACGGATTGGTTCATCGTCAATTCTCCTTATCGCTGGCCGTCAAGGCAACAATCTATAATAACCGACTAATGCGGTCAGGATAAGTGGGCATTATCGGAAGACGGGGAGCCGCATTCCTGACAAGCCTCTTCGCTCGATCTTGGCGCTTCACCCTCCTTGACGATCCGCAGGCGTGTGCCTACTGTTTATTGTCTGAAACGCCAAGGCCGCCGAGCATGAAAGAGCGCATAACTCTGGGCCTCCTCATCGACCAGCTTGTTTCCGGCTATGCACGCTCCATCATCGACGGAGTGTCCAGCGGAAGTCGGGACCTGGATGCGAACCTCATCGTATTTTCGGGAAGGGTCCTCGGGATTCCGCGCGGTCATGAATATCAGAACAATGTGATCTTTGACTACATCAAGCCGGGCACGATCGACGCGCTGGTGATGGCCACCGGAACACAGGGGTCGTTCCTTCCGTTCGACCAGCTTCTGTCCTATTTCGGGCGGTTGAAGGGGATTCCCCTGGTCAGCATCAGCATCCGGATCGAAGGGGTGCCCAGCATTCTCACCGACAATCGGGCGGGGATCCTCGAAGCCATGGATCACCTGGTTCTTGTTCACGGACTGCGCCGGATAGCTTTTCTGAAGGGGCCCGAGTTCAACCGCGAGGCGCAGGAGCGTTTCGCGGCATACCGGGACGCGCTGCGGGCCCGCGGCCTGGACGAGGACCCTGATCTGTGGATGCCGGGGGACTTCACCCGAGCAAGCGCACGGCAGTCGCTCTCCCAGTACTTTGCCCGGCACGCGCGTCCGGATTTCCAAGCGCTCGTAGCGGCCAATGATGAGACGGCGATCGGCGCGATTGAAGCGCTTCGCGAACACGGGTGCTCGGTTCCTCGAGACGTCTCGGTCATCGGCTTTGACAATATCCCCGATGCGCAGTTCGTGGTTCCTTCGATCACGACGGTCGGGCAGCGTCTGATCGAACAGGGCCGGACCGCGGCAACCATGGCTGCGGCGCTCGCTCGCGGAGAAGCGGCGCCCCGGGAGATTGTGCTCCCCGCGCGGCTCATCCTCCGAACATCCTGCGGCTGTCTTCCCGCAACCGTTGCCGCCCTTGATGCCCTGCCCACCGGTCCCGGACGCGCGGGCCCCTCCGCCATGGATGCGGCAAAAATAGTCGAGCAAAGCCTGCCCGAGCAGTCACCTGCCGCCATCCGCCGCAACCTGAACATGCTTGCCGCGGGAGGCCGGCACGAATGCCTTCCTGGAAACCCTCCAGGAGATAATGAACGAGGAGGTTGCCGGAGGGATCGATATCACTGAATGGCAATCCCTCCTCGTGGCGCTCCAGGGCGGGCTCCTGTCAGCGGCGCGAACAGCGAAAGAAGTGGCGCGCTTGCAGTCAATTTTTCAAAAGGCGCTGGCGCTCCTGTCCGAGATGCTGCGGCTGGAGCAAGGCAAAGCGTTGCGCGAGCTGCAGGGACACATGGCGCAATTGCGGCGCGTCACGGAACGGCTTGCTTTCGCGGCGTCCATGGATGATCTCATGAACGAACTGGCCAATGAGCTCGATCTGCTCGACATCAGGACCTGCTTCATCGCTTGTTATCCCGAGGTGAAGCGCCACCGCCGCGGCGATGCCTGGAGCGTGCCCGATCGGGCCGAGGCGGCTCTTGCCTGGGTGGACGGCAAGCGAATCCTCCCCGCCGGGAACGAGCGCTTCTTCTCTCCCGCCGATCGATTCGTACCGCCGCGATTCCTTCCCCACGAACGGCGGTACACGCTTGTCACGACGGCCACGTTCTTTCGCGAGGACCAGATCGGCTATGAGTGCGTCCCTAAACCCATCTACGCGCCATCCGGAAGCAAATGATCGCGTTCGCAAAATGGACCAACGCTTCGAAGTTTTCCGCCTTGCGACAGTAGCGGATTTTCAACGCCCGAAATAGG
>JBEKQU010000113.1:0-6823 GCA_049519415.1 Spirochaetia bacterium | reverse complement strand
GATCGTGCCGTCGTCACTCTGAAGCTTGTGAACACCCAGATCGACCCTGCAGAGCTGATCATCTCGGGACTGAAAGAGTGGAAGGAGGCCGGGAAAGACGAGGTGCAGGTCGGACTCATCCTCAATGAGATGGAGAAGGCAGCGCGGTCGCAACTAGTTCGCTTCTTGAGCAGGAGCGACAAGCTGCATGTCGAAGCGATCCTTCTCGAAACCTAGTTCGCATGCCGAGGAGGCTCTGCCGAACCGAACGAACCCCGCCACCGAGGTACTGGCTTTGCCACCGCGCGCACGGCTTGAGACGCAGGCGGACGGTTCCTGATCGGGGCCGGCCATGGCGGTTGCCCGCAAGTGGCCGCCGGCTCTGATCTATGGGAAGAAAGGCTTTGTCCCTGGCTGTTGATCTCACGGTGAAGGATATCTGTCAGTCAATTAAAGAAGAAAGTCTGAAGACCTACGGCAGGGTCGATATTCTGGTAAACAATGCGGGAATAGCACTACTTGAATCAGCAGAGAGCATTTCTGAAGAATACTGGGACAGCACCTGAAGTGGGTGAGGCTTTCAAGAAAAGCATCCCAATCGGCCGGTTTGCCTTCCCGGAAGAAATTGCCGCCGCCGCACTTTACCTGGCCAGCGATGCCGCGAGAATGATTACAGGTTCGAATCTAGTGATTGATGGTGGGTATACTGCTCACTAGGCTAGGCAGAGCTGGCTCTGGGTGCTGCTGCATGCACCGTGCCTTCAGCTGTCCGCAGCTTCCGGGCATATCTTCCAAAGACTTTTTACGCTAAGATCTCAGCCGGAATGCGGCAAGAAACAAGCAAACGGTTCTTGGGTCACGCGTCGATGAAACTCCAAAACCGGCTCGTAATTCTTCGTTGCGTGCGCTACGAGGGCCCGATCTCCCGCGTCGACCTCCAAAAGAAGACGAGACTCAGCTGGGGTACAATTTCTGCCTCCACCAGGGAGTTGCTCGATTCCGGAATCCTCACCGAGATCGGCGCGGTAACGACGGATATGGGGCGGCGCCCCGTTGAACTGGATTTGAACCAGGCGGATAACTTTGTCCTGGGCTTGCAGCTTGGCAGCGCGTTGGTGCGGTCAGCGTTGATGAACATGAAGGGCTGCGTGGTCGCTGAGCTGGACGTCCCAGTGAACGCCGCGGGCACCACTGCCGAGATTCTCCGCTGTCTCATCGATACCGGCAATCGGCTGCTGCGCCAGCACGGCGTATGGCGTAGCTCCCTTATGGGGATTGGAGTAGCGGTGCCGGGGGCCGTGGACTTCTCAACGGGAATTTCTTTATACGCCCCGCAGCACCCGAACTGGAAGAACGTGGCGTTGAAGGACCGGTTCGAGAGGACATTTGGAGTTCCCTGCTATGTCGACCATTCCTTCAACTGCTTCGCCCTGAGCGAACAGCTCTTTGGACTTTGCACGGCTACTTTTCGAGGTCGATTCGAAAATCTCCCGCAGTTCCACTCGGCCGGATTCCGCCCGCGCGCGATTACGAGTGATTCAATCACGGTGAGTGTTCCCTCGTCAACTGCGCCTCGGGAACCCCAGGAGCGGAATTGGGTGGAGTTCGCCCTTTCGATTCTCAGTCTGGTCGCCTGAGAACTCCGGCTTTTTCTGCGATGGAAATAACGCCTCGGATGCTCAGTTGATCGATTTCTGCTTCATCGGTGATGGATGTGACCATGTGAGCTGTGCCCGTCTTGTTTTCCAGAAGGTGCGTGTAGATGCGGCATCTTCTCTTCATACCGACGAGCACGTAGCGCACGGCAGAAACGTTCATCAACTCCCGGACCTGGTCGAGCGCGCGCATGTCCTCTGCAGCAAGAAGGCTTTCGGTGAAAAGCTTTCGATCGTACCAGCGGGCGTGCAGGAGCGTGTCGAGGAATCTCGGGAACATGAGCCCGCGCAACAAACCTGACTTTTCGACATATCCGGAAGCGATGTCCACGACCTCGGGATCGAAGTAGTCAGAATCATCGAATCCGTCTTCGTTCCGGACGGACTTGCCCACGAACGTCTCCTTCAGCACCGCCTCATAGAGCTGTCCTGATAGGGTTGTCACGCCGCCGAGAATTCTCCCCTTTTCATCCACAGGGACAAACTTCGTATGCGAAGAAAGGATGACCACTACGCAGGGCAAAGCCATTGCAGATGAAGCCAGCAGGCCGGCTATCTGCGTCTCTTCTCCCCGCATGAAATCTAGCGTTCCGACCTCGCGCATTGTTGTCGAATCCGGCGAATAGGAATTCTTGATGCCCCGGACGAAGTAAAGCGGGATCGCACTCGGGAATACGTTCAAGTCCTTCACACGCGCAAGATTCTCCGCGAGCTCGTCGACGGAGCATGGCGCCCATAGATGCGGGATCTCGATCAAGCCGAGCTCTGACGTGATCATGCCGGAAGAGAGGATGCAACGGATCTCCGTTTCACGCACGCCCGCCTCGCGCACCGCGCTGTCGAAAACTTCACGCAGACCTTCTTTTAGCGCCCGGTTGTCCCCGTTGATGGCGGTGTCGCGGACGCCGATCTTCCGTCCCGCTCGCGCGAGGACCCTGCCGAGCTCGTCCACAATATAGACCCGCGAGTTCGTCGTTCCGCAGTCGATAGTCGCAATATTCATTTCTCCTCCCTCAAGGCGCCTTCAAATGTCGAACCCACTCTTCGCGCGAACTCCTTCAAGATTCTCGTGCCTTCTGGCCTGCCTCCGGGATGAAACGCGCGCATCCTCTCCTTGATTGTACGCTCGTCCACACGCGCCTCAATGGTGCGCTTCATCACATCGATGGCAATCTCGTCGCCGTTCTCAATGCAGGCGATCTCCCCGTCTTGCGCTGCTTCGGGGCTCAGATAGCCTACGGACAGCCCGCCCGTTGCGCCTGAAAATCTCCCGTCGGTGACGACAGCGATTCGACGTCCCAGAAAGGCACCTGCGATGCGGTGCATTTCCCTCATCCCCGGCCCGCCTTTCGGCCCTTCGAATCGGATGACCACGACACTTCCCTCGGGAATACGATTCGCCTCAATGGCTTCGGTTGCCTGTTCCTCGGAGTCGAAGACTCTCGCGGGGCCTGAGAAGCTGAGCATTCCGGGCGGAACGGTGGAGGTCCTCACCGCAGCGCCCTGACGCGCGATATTGCCTTTGAGAATGACAATGCCGCCGTGCGGCGCGACGGGATTTCCAAGGGGGCGTATCACGGCGGTGTCGAGGTTGACTGCTTCGGCCGTGACATGGTCGAGATCCCTGCTCTCAACGTTCAGTGCACTGAGATCAAGAAGGGGGCGCAACTCCTTGAGAACGGCGGGTACGCCTCCGGCCCTGTGGAGATCCGCGATGGAGTGCTCGCCATTCGGGTTTATCGTGCACAACTGAGGAGTATCTTCGTTGATCGAAGCGATGCTGTCGAAATCAAGATGAACTCCGACCTGACGCGCGATAGCCGGAACATGCAGAAGATGATTCAGAGAGCCTGCGAGAGCGGCAAGCACCCGGAGGCCGTTTCGAAAGGAACTCTCTGAAAGGATTGCCGAAGGTCTTCTCGCCGAGCGAGCCAGAGTGACCGCGAGTTGACCGGTTTTCTGCGCGCATCTCAGTCTCTCGCTTGTCGCAGCCGGTATCGTGGATGAGCCGGGGAGCGAAAGTCCAAGGGCTTCAACAAAAATGTTCATTGTATTTGCGGTGCCGATATACGGGCAGATTCCGGGGTGCGGGTAGAGCATCGCATTACCCTCGGCCATCTTTCGCTCGCTGATCCGGCCCTCGAGAAAATCCTTGCGAAGTCGCTTGGACTCGGAGAAAGGAATTGCAGGGATGCAGGTGCCGCTGCATACGTGGATGCTCGGGATGTCAAGACGAAGGACCGCCATGAGCATACCGGGAGTTATTTTGTCGCAGGAGGAGATGAATACGAGTCCGTCGATGATGAATTGTGATCGTACCATGACCTCGAGCGAATCTGCGATGATCTCCCGGCTGGGCAGGATGTAGTCCATTCCCTCATAGCCCTGAGCGAGCGCGTCGCATGGGCCGATCGTGTTGAACTCCAGCGGCAGGCCGCCCGCAGCACGCACCCCGTCCTTTACGAAGTCTGCGATTTGCCGCTGCGGGATGTGCCCGTGATTGAACTCGTTCCAGGAATTGGCAATCCCGATTATGGGCTTTTCAATGTCCTCATATGCATATCCGCAGGACAGGAGATGGCTCTTCATCAGCGCCCGCGTCAAACGCGGGATCGTATCCAGTTTGTTGCCCACTCGTGCCTCCCTGGGCGCTCGATCAAAGTAAATTCAAGGTTTTCAATCCCGAACGGATTTTCTGTCTGGACGCGTCATCGATTTCGATGAGAGGGCTTCGGGAGTACCCCGCGTCGATGCCCTTCATCCTGAGTATCTCGTGGAGGATCGGCACCGTGGGAGCGGTTTTCGTCAGGTCGCGCACGTTCAGGATGAGCCTTTGCATGTTCATTGCCGCTTCCCTGTCTCCCGATTGATATGTGTCGTACATCTTCTTCATCAATTCCGGGAACACGTTCGCAAGCCCGCAGATCATTCCCGTGGCTCCCGCATCAAAGGCGCCCATGAAGAAGGCTTCGGTTCCCACAATGACGTTGAAGTCCGGATAGGATGAGACGGCGTTTTGAAACAGGAAAAAGTTCACGATATCGAACGAGCTGTCCTTGCACCCGCGCAGGCCGTGCGTCGCGAGACGAGCGAGGAGCTTCGGCGAAATGACGTTCTGGGAGTAGTGCGAGTTGTTGTACACGAAGACCGGGAACTCCTCTTCGTTGAGGGAGTCGACCATTGCCGCGAAGTATTGATAGAGGTTCTCATCGGGCAAGTGCGGAGCGTAGTAGGGAGAGATTGCCCCCACCCCTGCAGCGCCCGCTTTCTTTGCATGCCGGCCAAGCTCGATTGTCGGATTGGTCCCTGGGTGGCCCACGTGCGGCACGACGGGTACGCGGCCATTCACCTCTTCGAGGATGATGGCGAGAACCCGTTTCCTTTCGTCAACCGACATCATTGGACCACATCCATAAGTGCCAATCGGGTAATATCCGTGCACGAATGGGAGGGTGTGCCTGACGAGTTCGCGAAGGCCTTTTTCGTAGATCTCTCCGTCCTTCGTGAAAGACGAGAGCAGAGGGGGGATAATTCCGATGAACTCTTTTGCCTTCAATTCAATGCCTCCTGTGACTTCTATCTCCGATTTGAACCATAAAGGTCTGCATACAATTGCTCGTATGTGTCGAGGAGATCCCGGTAGAGCGCGCTGCGTGCCTGGGCGGGATCCCGCTTCCCCGCAAAATCGACGAGAGCGGTAGACTCCTCGAGGCTCCGGATTGCGCCGAGCGCCCGCAGGCCGAGGAGCACGCCACCCCACGCAGCGGCTTCCGGTATGCGGGGGAGCCAGAGAGTTTTTCCGAAGAAGTCGGCGACGATCTGCAGCCAGGTCGGCGACTTCAGAATTCCCCCGGTGACGACGAGATCGGGCTCTGAATCCGGCACCAGCATTCGATAGACTGAGTACAAATTATACGCGAGCCCCTCCATGAGGGCGCGCACAAGGTGCGCGCGGGTATGACTGAAGGTGAGGCCGTACAGGGCGCCCTTTGCTTGCGGGCGATAGTGGGGGCATCTTTCTCCGCCGAAGAGGGGGATGAAACAGAGACCCTCGGCTCCGACCGGGATCTCCGCGGAAAGACTGTTCATCCGGCTGAAGACGTCCTCTCCTTCTCCCGCAGGCGGCATCAGGGTGTCTGCGAACCAGCGAAGAGCGTTCCCCGCATCCTGGAGGACGCCGCCATGAAGCCAGTTGCCCTCCGCAAGGTAGTAGCACCACGCCTCGGTCCCCGGCACGATTCCGGGGGATGACCTACGCCTGCGCAGCGCGGCTCCGGTGCCGACCGTGAGGCTCATCCTTGTCTCTGCCAACCCGACGCTGCCGAGGTGAGATTGGGCCCCATCGGCGGCGCCAATGACACCCGGGGTGCCTTCGCGCAGCCCGAAGCGGGAAGCGGACTCCCGCCTCAGCCCCGGGAGAACGAACGTCGGCTCAACGCAATCGGAGAAACGGTTCGGCGTCAGGTCGACTTCGGAGAGCAGGTCGGCATCCCAATCCAGAGTGCGCATATTCAACAGTCCGGTGCCTGACGCAATGGAACGGTCCACCCTGCGCACACCGAATAGACGCTGAATGACATACTCCTTTATCGAGACGAACCTGTCGGCGCGCTGGAACACCTCGGGCGCTTCCTCCTGTATCCACGCAAGGCGGGAAAGGAAATACATCGGATGCAGAGAGCAGCCTGTCCTCCGCTTGACTTCCTCCGTGTCGAGACGCTCCTTGAGCCGCTCGTTCTGCTGGATGGACCGGGTATCCGCCCAGATCGAGGCGCGCGCGAGAGCCATTCCGTCACGGTCAACCGGTACCATGCTCTGCCATACCCCGTCGAATACGATTGCATCGATCTCACCCGGTGATATGCGGGTGTTCTCCACGAGCCGACGGATTGCGCGCCCAACCGCCGCCAGGACCTCCTCCGGGTCCTGCTCGACGTAGCCGGGGCGAGGGTAGGACGTGCTGCAGGATTCGGTTTCCAGTCCGTCGATTCCTAATTCCTTCCGATAGAGGATTGCTTTCGCGCTCGTTGTTCCTATATCAACGGAAATCAGCCGGATACCGTCTTTATTCTGCATAAGGCGCATTCCCCAGTATTGGCATGATCTCCCCTCCGTGCCGCAATACGGCGATTGTCGCTCCTTTTCCTTTCATATCGCAGGCGAGATCAAGGGCGTCCTGGGGAGTCTTT
>JBEKQU010000112.1:0-6864 GCA_049519415.1 Spirochaetia bacterium | reverse complement strand
ACAAGTCGGATGCCGCTACTATACGGTGCTACCCGGCCATTTGAAGGTGCCCACAATGAACGTCAGTGGAGATCGAGCGAGTCAAGGGCTCGGCGTAATAAGAAAGCTGTTTGAGCAGCGGCGGAGAGGTCCAGCAGACGAGACCAAGGTCAAGGCTCTCCCTGTGCCCGTACAACAGCCTGCATGGGATCGATGCTCTGCACAATCAGTTCAGCAGCGCGGGATCCAAGCCCGGGGGAGGGCAACCTATCTTGATCAGGTGGCGTAGGATTTTCTTCACCTCGGCAGGATTGGTGATGACGGCAAGCACTCGCATTTTTGAAGAACATCGGGGACAGATCAATAGGTCGATCTCGTAGACTTTCGCGATGAGCCTCGCCCATGCGGGCTCCCGCCGTTTCTTGCGAAACGGCTGCCGCCCAAGGGAACGGCAAGCGGACTCGGGCACAGTGCAAGGGGGTGGCTGCGGGCGCGAGTCATCGTTCTCCACCCCGTGTGCCTCCTTCCATCCTTGAGGAGCGTGACGGACCACATGATCCCACAGGGGCCACTTCCAGCGGCTACGGGAGGCCTACAAACCAAGGTCGGGATAAAGCGTCCGGCACAAAAGGCGCAGGGTCTGGTGTTCCATGGTCTTCGACACTGGTTCGTCTCGCAGCTCCGTGGCACACTGCCCGATCACGTTGTGCAGGCGCTTGCCGGCCACAAACGCCCCGAGGTCACGGAGGATTATTCCCACGTGGTCAATTTTGAGGCAGCGCGAAAGCGGATTGAGGAAATCGCGATGCCGAACTAAAATCGGACTCTGACCGCTTCTCTTGAACGCGCCCGCGGGATATAATTGGCCAAAAGCGAGGCACGTTTCCCCCGGAACGCCGCCTTGCGGGAAGGAGTGAATATGAGAAGGGTCTTGGTCGTTTGTCTCTCGGCTGCCCTCTTGGTCGCGCTTGCGTCAACCTTGTATGCAGGCGGCACGCAGGAGAACCGGCCGGCAGGAAAGCCACGTATCGTGATCTACGACTATGGGCACGAGAATGAGCCCGTTGTGGTGCTGTACTCGAAGCTGGTGGACCAGTACAACGCGAAACCTGATGCAAAGGTATTCCTCGACTACCAGTTCATCCCTGGTGACGCGTACTACCCGAAGCTGAACGCCGCGATCGCCGCGAACAATCCGCCGGATGTCTTCTCCAGCCACGCAGGCGGCGTCTTGGCCAACTATGTGTCGGCCGGGAAGGTCCTCGCTCTTGACGACGCCTTTGCGAAGGACCCGGCCTGGAAGAACCGCTTTGTGGCAGGCGCTTTCGACGCTCTTTCCGTTGGCGGAAAGATCTACGCGATTCCCACCTCTCAGGCTGTCGTACCGATCTTCTACAACAAGGACATTTTCGCGCGGCTCGGACTGAGTGTTCCCCAGTCCTATGACGACCTGAAGAACGTGGTCTCAGTTCTCCGCAAGAACGGCATTGTCCCGTTCGCGAATGGAGACAAGGATGTGTGGGTCGGAGCAATGATGGCGGAAGTCATCGCCAACCGCATAGGCGGAGGCCATCCCTATGACGCGATTGCCGCCGGCGGCGGGAGTTGGACGGACCCGTCGTTTGTCCGAGCGGGACAGATCATCCAGGAGCTGGTGGGGCTGAAGGCTTTTCCGGATGACTTCCTAGGAGTCGGCTATGATGCAATGATCGCCCTCTTCATGGGGGAAAAGGCTGCAATGTGCGTCAACGGTACCTGGGATCTCGGGCGCTTCACGGCGGCAGATTCGCCGATAAAGGACAAAGTCAACGTCATGAACTTTCCAGCGATCTCCGGTGGAATCGGCAAAGGCACGGACTGGCTGGGCAACCCTGACCACAACATCACCATCAGCTCGTCCAACAAGAACGTGGATGCGTGCATCGACTTCTTGAAGGTCTGGGCCAGCGAGGTAGTGCAGAAGAATATCGGCGAGGAGCAGGGCAAAATCATCGTCACCAAGACCGTCCTGGACCAGAGCAAGGTACCGGCAGCCGCGAGCCAGCTCAACAACCTCCTGACGAACGCGACTGGGATATTCCTGTTCTATGACGTCGGCCTGGGAGCAACCATAGGCCAAGAGTTCAACAATGCCTTCCAGGCGATATACGCCGGCAACGATGTCACGACCTCACTTCAGAAGCTCCAGAAGTTCACCCTAGATTCACGGGCTGGCAATAAGTAGATTCGGCGCATGCCGGCGCGGAGCACCCGCTCCGTGCCGGCATCCTGGAGCCCGCCACATGGAATCGATGCTTCGCAACTGGAGAACCATCCTGGCCTTCATGGCTCCGGCGATGGTCCTCTTTCTTGCTTTTGTTTTGTACCCCATCGGAATGTCGCTCTATTATGGGATGTTTTCGTGGGACCTCATTCACAAGATGCGCTTCGTGGGTATGGGCAACTTCATCCGCATGATTCGGGACGACGACGTCTTTCCTGTCGCCGTTCGAAACATCTTCTTTTTCATGGGCACCAGTCTCGTTCTCCAGTTGATCCTCGGCTACTGTCTCGCAGTCCTCCTCACGGGCGGGGTTCTATTCAAGAACGCCTTCAAGAACATCTACTTTCTCCCAGCGGTAATTCCGAGCGTTGCTATCGGATTGCTCTGGTCGTTCATCTACAGCCCCGACGTCGGAATTGTGAATGGCCTTCTCAGGGCCGTCGGGCTTGGACAATTCGCACGGCCGTGGCTTCTCCGAACGGGGAGCTCTCTCTGGGCGATTACCCTGACACTGAGCTGGCAGTATACCGGCTACGCCGTGGTGATCTTTGTCGCCGCAATCCAGAACATACCACCTGAAATCCGTGAGGCGGCACGCATCGACGGTGCGGGGTCATTTCGGATGGTCCGCTTCATCACGATTCCGCTCACGATGGACGTGATTCGCGTGGAGACCGTCCTGGTTGCAATCGGGTCTCTGAAGCTGTTTGACCTCGTCTTTATCATGACCCAAGGAGGACCCGTACACTCGACCGAAGTGCTTGCTACCTACATTTATCAGCGTGCGTTTCGTCAGTTCGAATATGGGTACGGCGATGCGCTCTCGCTTGTTCTCCTGGGTCTGTGCCTCTGTATGACGATCCTCATCAACCGTGTGTTCAGGTCGGTCCGTGTCGAGTACTAGGATGCGATCCGCGGCACGGCTGGTTCCATTCGGCAAGGCAGCCGCCTATCTCCTTCTGGGCGCGGCAGCGGTTCTCATCCTCTACCCCCTCTTCTGGCTCATCCCCAATTCGCTGAAGACTACTGCCGAGCTTTTCAACAACCCGTGGTCCTTCAGCGCGCATACGCGATGGGGGAACTTCATCAGCGCCTGGTCGACCGGCCGCGTCGGCCGGTACTTCGTCAATTCGCTTCTTGTCTGCAGCGTTTCGCTCCTGTTGATCATGACGGTCAGTGTGATGGCAGCCTTTGCCATCAAGAGGCTCAAGTGGCGCGGCTCCCAGTTGGTCCTGACCGTCTTTCTCCTGGGCGCCATGATTCCGGTGCACGCAGTCCTGATCCCTCTTTTCATCCAGTTCACGAGGCTTGGCCTCGTCGGCTCGTACACGTCGCTCATTCTAATCTACGTTTCGTACGCGCTGCCGGTGGCCATCTTTATTCTGGCGGGCTTTTTCGGATCCTTCCCGGCAGAGCTCGAGCAGGCGGCGGTTCTGGATGGATGCTCAATTAGCCGGATGTTCCTGTCGGTCACGCTGCCTCTCACTTTGCCCGCCCTGATGGCCGTGTGCATGTTCAATTTCGTCACCGTGTGGAATGAGCTGCTCGTCGCGATTGTATTCATCTCTGACGCCAAACGGATGACGATCCCCGTGGGGCTGTCGAATTTCAAGAGCGAGTACGCCACGGATTTTTCGGAGATGTTTGCCGCCGTTATCATCACCCTGCTTCCCAGCGTGGTGGTGTATTCCGTGTTCAATAACCGCATCATCGAGGGCATCACGAGCGGAGCGATCAAGGAATGACGAGCAGGGCACCGGACGGCATCCATCTCTTGGACAGCCGAATCGAGCTTGTGTTTTCCCCCTTGGGAGGACTTATTTCCGCTCTGGATCGCATTAGCGGCCGAAACTACATTCTCGGGGCAGCCGGTCGGGAGAGGCCGCTGCTTCGCGTTCTATGTGCAGATACTTTCGAAGGAAGAACACTTCCGGGAGAGTTTCGGCTGCTGTCGTCGGAAGCCGAAGCCGTTCAGGCGACGCTCGAAGAAAGGAGAGTGCAGTTTACATACTCTCGACTGGGCGGCGTGGACATCGACGCAACCGCAACGGCGCGCCTAGCGGAGCAGCCGGGATTCGTCCTCTGGCGATTCACGGTCACGAACGAGACCACCCTGGCGGTGCACGGGGTCGAGTTCCCCGTCCTGGTGACGCCCGCTTCCCTTGGAGATGACGCATCGGATGACCGGATCCTGATACCACGGAATGACGGATACCTCGTGGGCTCTCCACTTGCTGGACCGTGGTTCGAGGAAGGGGGGCCGGTGAGCCACCAAAGGTACCATTATCCTGGCGACGGACGGGAAATGCCGCATGGGCTCTCCGTCCAACTCAACTGTTTCTATGATCCCGCCGGAGGCCTCTACATTGCCACGCACGACGGTCGCGCGCATCCGAAGATCCTCGGACCGGCTCAGCGGATTGAGCGCGGCGTCACTGCCCTGGAGTTCACGCCGGCTCACCTTTTTCCTGCCGTGCCGGCAAAAGTTCACGAATGCAGCTATGACACCGTCATCGGCTGCTTCTCCGGCGACTGGCAGGACGCCGCGGAAATCTACAAGAGCTGGTCGGTCACCGAGGATTGGTGTCGGGCCCGTGTAGTGGACAGGACGGACATTCCCGAGTGGTTGAAGCGTGGGGCGTTCTTTTTTAACTTCCGGCTGCGCCACCAGCAGGGCGGCCTTGCCGCCTTTGCCGAGATGCCGGTCCTGCTGTCGCAGTGGCAGAACGCCATCGGAATCCCGCTGGTAGCCATGATGTGTGGATGGGAAAAGACCGGGGAATGGACGAGCCCCGACTACTTTCCTCCCTATGGCGGGGACCTGTTTCGAAAGTTGTGCCGCGAGTTTCGACTCCTCGGCATACATCCATTTCCGTTCGGCCTTTCCGGGTTGAAGATCGCTCTGCGTAAAAAGCTCGGAATGGGCAGCCCGCAGCCAGAGCTTGCTATAGACTTCGATGGGTGGGCGAAGTTCAGGAGCGATTTCGAGCCGGATGCCGCTCGCCTTCCCGGCGGAGAACTGATGCTTGATTCGGCGGTGGAGAGTTGGGACGGTCTGCATACGTACGCATGTATCGGCACGGCACAGGCCCGGCGGCAGCTCTATGATGCGTCGCTGGAGCTGGTCCGCGAGTACGGCGCGCGGGTGGTTCAGGCGGACCAGCTCTTCAACGGCGCATCGCCGGAATGCCATGCGCCCTGGCACGGGCATCCCGCCGGCCGCGGATCCTGGCAATCAGAGCGGCTCAGGGCGATTTACCAGGAAATCCGTCGTGATGCGAAGGCGGAAGATGCGGACTTCGTTCTCTCCCAGGAATGGCAATCGGAAATTTTCCTGCAGGATCTGGACGTCTATCACGCGCGAAGCTGGGACCAGCGCGGGCTCCTTGGAGTCCCGCTTTTTGCATTTCTCTATCATGAGTTTCTTCCCTGCTACGGCGGAGACTGGTCGTCATTCCTCCCCGAGAACACGTCCGGCGTCCATTACCACGCGTCGAACTACGTGAACGGATGTCTCCCGGCCGGCTGCCCGCAGACGATGTGGCGGGAAGTAATCAACCATCCGCCGCGGGATGCTGACCCCGCGATTCTCACCATGGCGCGTAACGCAAGCCTCGCCTTCGTCCGCGATGTGCGCTACCTGGTGCTGGGCAAGATGCTCAAGATGCCGCCACTCGAAGTGCCCCGCGTGCCGGTGACATTTGTGGGTCTCGATTTCTACGGATGGCCTAAGGGAACCATCCAACTCCCATCGGTCCTCGGCAGACGGTGGCAGTCGCCGGAGGGCTCCGTCGGCTATGCGCTGGCCAACATCTCAAGCGCTTCCCAAGCCTTCCTTCTCCCTGTGGAGATTCCGGGTGAGCTGGACCATATGCGCGTCAGCTTGCGGAGAAACGGCGGCGAATCTATTCTGATCGCCGAGAATGCGTGCCTGCCGTTGAAGGTTTCAATTTCGCTGAATCCCCAGGATGCGGTCCTGCTTGAAATCGAGAAATCCCCTAACCAGATAAGCAAGTCCTGAAAAGCGGCCGTGACCAGACGCTGTCAGCGCGAGACACCCGTGGCATGCTCCGGCTCGCCCCATGCCCGCACAGCGCTTCCTCCTAGTACTATAGCGATTACAGCCCTATAAACTTCCGGCGGACCGCATGCTACAATAACCCCCCAACGGCTTCTGAGACTTCTGTGGATCAGGGATCTCCATCTCGTTGATTGCTCGACCAAGGCAAGTTGGTCGGACGGGGCAAGGTGGACTCTGCGCCGAAGGCCGTCGGAGGGCGATATCAGCATAGCATGGGGCAGCACGGATGCAAAGCGAAGCCGAGGAAAAGCCCAGGCAGGTGGAATGCTCGTTGGCCGAGTTGCCTCCCATCACCATCGAGCTGGTAGCAGACCCGCAGAGCTGGCAGCGATGGAAGGGGATGGGGCAACGCTACCACTACCTGGGAGTGAGGAAGCCGACCGGCAGACGACTGCAGTACCTGGTGTATGCGGGCGAGGAGCCCATCGGAGCGCTGGGGTGGAAGGGCGGCTCGCTGAAGCTTCGAGCACGGGACTGCTTCGTGGGCTGGAATGCTGGGCAACGACAACAGTATCTGGATCACGTCATCAACAACTATCGA
>JBEKQU010000111.1:0-7024 GCA_049519415.1 Spirochaetia bacterium | reverse complement strand
TCCTGCATGGGCTACAAAGTCAAGCTTCTGCCGCCGGCGGTCCAATTTCTGGACGGCTTGCACGACCGCTTGAAGGCCAAAGCGGCTCGTTCGATACGGCTGCTTCAGGAGTTCGGCCCCTCTCTTAGGGAGCCCCATTCAAAGAAGGTGTCCGATTGGCCTGGACTATTTGAGCTTAGGGTCATGATGGGTCATGACGCATGCCGATTCTTCTACTTCTGGCACCAGGAGCATTTGTACGTAGTGGCTTCAGGCTACATGAAGAAGGGAATGAAACTGGACCGAAGGGAGCTTGAACGAGCCGCGCTGCTCATGCGGCAGCACGTCGAAGGAACAAGGGGAACCGTATGAAGACGACCGATTTTGACAAGTACCTTGATACTCAACTGAAGAATCCCGGGTTTCGAAAGGCATATGAGGATCTGGAAGAAGAGTACGAGCTTGCGAAACAGATCATCCGGTTTCGCATCGATCGCAATCTGTCGCAGACGCAGTTGGCCAAGTTGGTAGGCACATCTCAGCCGGCTATCGCACGCCTCGAGTCCGGGAACCACACGAACCTCACACTGGGATTCCTTTCCAGGCTGGCCAAGGCCTTGGATCTCCGCGCCGAACTGAAATTCCTACCGCTCAAGCCTACACAGATGGCGTCAGCCGGAGTGAGACGCAAAGGCTCACGAACGTCTGCATCTGCAAGAGCGGTCTGAATCTACTGATCCCAAGATGGGCATAATAACGCGTGCGAAAGCGCGGAAACGTACGTTACCGCGGTTTGGCGCGACGTGGTTCGCGGGTGAAGAGGAAAAACGGTTGACAGAATCGTCCGAATGCGGTAGAAATCGGGTCGTATGAAAGGACTGGTGTGATGGACAAGCACTTCATTCCCTGCACTCGCGGTGGAAGCGTTTCCTCCGACGGGAAAGGTCTGTCCGCAGCGCCGGTCTGAAATGTAACGGATCCGGCAGAGCATGCCGCAGGCCACTTCCCAGAGGTGACCTGCGGCTTTTTTTGTCCTGACAGCCGCTGGCAGGGCGGTCACCAGAGAGAAGTGGCCCGGCGGGAACAAACGACGGGAGGATGGCAGAATGGTTTCATTCATGCAGGTGAGCAGGCACTACGGGACGCAGGACGTTCTTCACGAGATATCGTTCGAGATACTTCCGGGACGCAAGATCGGCCTTATTGGTCCCAACGGAGTCGGCAAGACAACGATCGTTCGACTGCTCGTGGGAGAGGAGGAACCCTCGTCGGGCCGGGTGGCCCGAACTCCGGGGCTCAGAATCGGGTTCGTGCCCCAGCACGTGGAAGTGGATCCCCACCTGAGAGTGGCGGAATACCTGCTGGAGGAATTTCACGCGGCGGAGCGGCTGGTCCGAGACCAGGAAACGCTTCTTGCAGAAGCAATCGAGGAGAACCTCGGGAAGACCCTTGGCTCGTACCAAAAGGCGCGCGACGCGTTCGATGCCATGGGCGCCGAGGATGCGCCGCGCAGGGTGGAAGGGCTGTTGGAAAGCCTCGGGCTTGCCGGCACGATGCACCGGACCGTGAGCACCCTCTCGGGAGGGGAGAGGAATGTACTGTCCCTGGCCAAGGCGATCATGCAGAGGCCGGCTCTGCTGGTCCTGGACGAGCCGGGCAACCACCTGGATTTTGCGGGGTTGGCATGGCTGGAAAAGTTTCTGCAAGTGTGGACCGGCGCCCTGCTGGTGGTTTCCCACAATCGCTACCTTTTGGATCGCGTGGTGACACGGATATTCGAGCTGGAGAACATGCGCCTCAAGGAATACGAGGGCAACTACTCGCAGTACCGGCTGACGCGTCTGCGCACGCTCGTTGCGCAGCAGGCTGATTACGTGGCCAACCAGAAGAGGCTTGCTCAGTTGGAAGCGCTTGTGGAGCGTTTTGCGCAGATCGCCCGCGGCAGGGCTGATCCCGCCTGGGGCAGGAGGCTGCACGCGCGCAAGACCCAGTTGGAACGCGAAAAGCGGCAGGCGGTGGACAGGCCCGTGCTTGCAACGGCGCGGATCTCGCTGGCCTCAGACGTGGAGGAAACAAAAGCCGACATCGCGCTGCAGGTAAACGCCTACTCGAAAAGCTTTGGCGGCAAGGTGCTCTTCCGGGATGCGAGCCTCACCATCACCTGCGGCGAACGGGTGGCGCTGGTGGGGCCCAATGGGAGCGGCAAGACGACCTTCCTCAAGGACGTGGTGGAGAACGCGCGCTGGGAAGGGAGTACGCTGCGCATCGGTCCGAGCCTCACCATCGGATATTGCGCCCAGCACCAGGAAGTGTTCGATCCATCGCGGACGGTGATGGAGGAGTTCCTCGCCTTGGGGGCGGTCACCCGCAACGAGGTGTTCGCGGCCCTCTCACGGTTTCTCTTCCGATGGGAGGACCTGGACAAGTCCATTGCGGACCTCTCGGGCGGGGAGAAGAACAGGCTGCAGCTTGCGCGGATCATGATGCTGAAAGCCAACTTCCTGATCCTCGACGAGCCGACCAACCATATGGACATCGCCTCCCGGGAAGCAATCGAAGAAAGCCTTGCCTCGTTCCGCGGCACGATCCTCGTCGTATCCCACGACCGCTACCTCCTGGACAAGATCGCCACGGCGATCGTGCAGATCGATGGAGCCGGATTCAAGCGGTACCAGGGTTCGTTCACCGAGTTCTGGGCGCATCAGGAGCCGTTCCTGGTCAGGGGCACGGGCCGGGTCCTCACCCGCGGACGGCAGGTCGGCAAGGCGCGTCGGGAGGTTGAGGTGCCCCGGGGGGAAAAGGCGCGCACCATTGATATCGAGCGCAGGATCGCGGAGCAGGAGGCGGAGAAGAGGCAGGCGGAGACGGACATCGCCGATGCATTCGCCAAAGGCGACCACCAGTTGGGGAGGAGGCTTGCCAGCCGGCTGGAAAGCGTATCCCGGATTTTGGACGAGCTGTACGCGGAGTGGGAGAGGATCGCGGAGTAAACGCGGGGCTCGCCGGGGAGGAGAAGACTGTACATTGCGGAAGCCGCTCAGCTATAGTGCAGGGAGTGAAGGACGCCAAACCCAATCACTCGCCGCGGGCGGTCGCAGTCCGTTTTGACGATGAAACGGGCGAGCTTGTGCTGCTTGATCAGACCGCCCTGCCGGGCGAAGTGCGCTATCTGCGGCTTTCAGAACCGTCGCAGGTGCGGGAAGCCATCTACGAATTGAAGGTCCGCGGCGCTCCCGCCATCGGAGTGGCAGCCGCATACGGCGTCTATCTGGGCGTCAGCCGGCTTTCCGCGCGGGATGCCCTGAGCATCGAACGCGTGTTCGAAGAGGCGCGCGGCCTTCTCCAATCCTCCCGGCCAACGGCCGTCAACCTGACGTGGGCGCTGGACAGGATGGCGCGCAGGCTGAGCGCGGAAAAGGGCGGATCGGTGGAGCAGATCCGCGCCGCGCTGAAGCAGGAGGCGGACGCCATCCGCGCGGAGGACGAGGAGGTCTGCCGGCGCATCGGGGAGAACGGGCTTGCGCTCCTGGGCAGGAATTGGGGGATCCTCACGCACTGCAATGCCGGGGCCCTTGCGACGGCAGGGTGGGGGACCGCCCTTGCCCCCCTGTATCTCGGGACGGAACGGGGCTACGGCTTCAAGGTCTTTGCCGACGAGACCCGGCCTCTTCTGCAGGGCGTGCGCCTTACGGCATGGGAACTTCATGTGGCGGGCATCGACGTGACGATCATCTGCGACAACATGGCTTCCCACGTCATGCGGCAGGGATGGGTCCAAGCCGTGCTTGTGGGATGCGACCGGGTGGCGGCAAACGGGGACACGGCAAACAAAATTGGCACCTCGGGGGTCGCGATTCTCGCAAAGCACTACGGCATTCCCTTCTACGTGCACGCGCCGGTTTCCACGATCGATCGCGCGTGCGCAACGGGCAGGGACATTCCCATTGAGGAACGACCGCCGGAGGAAATAACGGAGAAGTGGTATGCCCGGCGCATGGCCCCGGAGGGCGTGAAGGCGTTCAATCCTGCTTTTGATGTAACCGATCATGAGCTGGTGAGCGCAATCGTGACGGAGAGGGGTGTGATCCGCCCTCCGTACGATCAGGGCATCCGACAGCTCTTCGAGTGATGCGTCAGGCCTCCTGGGCGGCAGCCCCGGCCTGATTCCCCTTCCCGACCCGCATCCGGCAAGAGTATCTTTATCCCTTGAGTTCTTTCGCAGGAGGTATGCGTGTCCATTCGACCCATTAAGAGACTCGCTAAAGCCGTTCCCACAATCGAGGGCGCAGGGGTCAAGCTGCGCCGGGCATTCGGGTTCGGAGACACTGAGAGCTTCGATCCGTTTCTTCTTCTGGACGATTTCCGAAACGAAAGGCCCGAGGATTACATCAAGGGATTTCCCTGGCATCCGCATCGCGGAATCGAGACCATCACCTACGTGCTTGCTGGAAGCGTCGATCACGGCGACAGCATGGGGAACGCGGGAACGATCTCCGTTGGCGACGTTCAGTGGATGACCGCGGGAAAGGGGATCATCCATCAGGAGATGCCCCACGGCGATGAGACGGGCAGGATGCACGGGTTCCAGCTTTGGGCAAATCTTCCCGCATCCCTCAAGATGATGGCGCCCCGGTATCAGGACATCCATGCCGCGGACATTCCCGAGGTGATGGATGACGACGGCACCCGCATCTGGGTGGTGTGCGGAAGCTTCCGAGGCACCGCTGGTCCCGTGGATCAGATCGCGGCGGAGCCGCAGTACATCGACGTGTGGGTGCCACCGGAAAAGAGAAAATCGCTGCCCGTGGAAACCACGCGGCATGCCTTTGCGTACGTGTTTGCCGGCTCTGGAAGGTTCGCGAATGATGAAATCGCGGACAACCGCTCGCTCGTGCTCTTCGATTCGGGTAACGAGGTCGTCGTGCAGGCGGGACCCATGGGCATCCGGTTCCTCCTGATTTCCGGCAGGCCGCTGGGCGAGCCGGTCGCGTGGCACGGACCGATCGTGATGAACACCCAGGAGGAGCTCCGGCAGGCTTTCAGCCAGTTGGATGACGGGACGTTCCTCGAACAGAAATAGCGCGTCCCGAGCATGCGGCCGTCGCCATTCATCGCTGTACCTGGCTGACGAATCCCGGTATGATGGCAAATCATGCGTCCCTTTTCCTCCATCAGGCGCCGATGGCATGTCGAGGGCGGCTATCGGCAGGTATTGGCGCTTGCCGTGCCGCTCATTCTTTCAACCGGATCGTGGTCGCTGCAGGGTTTCATCAACCGCATGTTCCTGGTCTGGCATTCGCCCGAATCCCTCGCGGCCGCCATGCCGGCAGGCATGGTCAACTACGCGCTCGTGAGCATCTTTATTACCACGGCCGGCTACGTGAGCACCTTTGTAGCCCAATATCACGGGGCAGGACAGAACCACAAGGTGGGCGGCGTCCTGTGGCAGGCCGCGCCTATTGCTCTGATCGCCGCGGCCGTGAACCTTGCCCTGATCCCCGCGGCGCCCGCCTTCTTCAGGTGGGTGGGCCACGACCCCGGCGTTCAGGTCGAGGAGGTCACCTTTTTCCGCGTCCTCTGCCTGGGGGCGCTGCCCGCGGTCATGGCATCCGCCTTCTCCGGCATGCTCTCGGGGCTCGGCCGCACACGGCCGGTCATGATCGTGACCCTCGCGGCCGTGGCCGTCAACATCCTGTTCGACTATCTGCTCATCTTCGGGCATTGGGGCTTCCCCGAGCTTGGCATTGCCGGCGCCGGCTGGGCGAGCGTCCTCGGGGGCACGGTGCAGCTCGTGGCCTTCGCCTGCATCATCTTCCGCCGCGCAGAGCGCGTCCGCTACCGGACCCTCGACTGGCGGCCTGATCGAGCGGCATTCTGGGCCCTTCTCCGCTACGGCCTGCCGAGCGGCATCCAGTTCTTCATCGACATGGCGGGCTTCACCGCTTTCATCCTGCTGGTGGGCAGGCTGGGCCGCGACGAGCTTGCGGCCACGAACCTGGCCTTCAACATCAACACCATCGCGTTCATGCCGATGATAGGGATTGGCATCACGGTTTCAGTCCTGGTGGGGCAGGCGTTGGGGCGGAATGATCCGAACCGGGCGCGCTACAGCGTCCGCTCGGCGTTCAATATGGCCATCCTGTACATGGCGCTCGTGGCGGTTCTGTTCTTTCTCCTGCCGCGAGTCTTCCTGCTTCCGTTCGCCGCGGCTTCCGACCCCGTATCCTTCACGCGTATCGCTGACCTCACCTCCGTGCTCCTCAGATTCGTGGCGATCTACACCCTTTTCGACGGCCTCAACATCATCTTTTCATCAGCCATCAAGGGCGCGGGCGACACGCGCTTCGTGATGTGGATGATCATCTGCATCTCATCAGGAGTGCTGGTGATTCCCAGCTTCATTGCCATTTCCGTGCTGCATGCCTCGGTGTATGTGTGCTGGACGATCGCTTCGGCCTACGTGATCGCACTCGGGCTGGGGTTCTTCCTCCGCTACCGGCAGGGAAAATGGGCTTCGATGCGCGTGATTGAAGCCCACGAGGCGCCGTAGGAGAGGGGTAGGGCGGACGGGCGCGTCGTTGTAAGCGGCTCCTTGCACGGGCGTGAAAAGCCGTGCTACGCTTGAAAGGGGACAGGACCATGCCGGATCGCAGCGCGGATTGGATATCCCAGGCGCAACGGGACCTTGAGCACGCGCAAAAGGACGTCACCGACCGCTACTTCGAGCATGCGTGCTTCGAGGCGCAACAGGCGGCGGAAAAGGCGGTCAAAGGCCTTTACATGCGCTTCAAGGCAGAAGCATGGATTCGCCGTGTGGGGCTGCTTCTTGAGGAGCTGCCGCTCGCCGGAATAAAGACACCAACTCCGCTTATCGATGACGCTAAGATTCTCGACCAGTACTATGTGACATCGCGATATCCCAATCAGGCTGTCGATCTGACAGGTCGCGATTTCGGCGTGCCGAGCAAAAATCTCCGGTTGCGTGCACAAGTTATTTCCCCCGCTGGCCAAACGGCCTTCATCGCAGTCCTCGTACCCCTTGAAT
>JBEKQU010000110.1:0-7730 GCA_049519415.1 Spirochaetia bacterium | reverse complement strand
CAATCGCATAGGGCTCATTGGTCGGCTCCAGCAGTCCGGTCAGGAGGTGCTCTTCCCTGATGGGCTGCGGCGCGAGCTTCGGGTAGATGCAGGAGGAGCCGAGATTCATGAGCTTGCGCACACCGAACCTCCGTGAGGTTTCGATCACGTTCAGGGCTATGGCAAGGTTCCGGATGATAAAATCAGCGGGATATCCGGAATTTGCGCCAATGCCGCCCACGAGGGCTGCCGCGAGAATCACGTACTCCGGGCGCTCCGCGCCAAAGAACTCCTCGACCTTCTCCTGCCGCTCGAGGTCCAGCTCATCGTGGGTGCGAAGGAGCAGCCTGGTGTACCCGCCGGCTTTCAACCGTCGAACCACAGCGCTTCCCACCAGGCCACGGTGGCCGGCAACGAATATCTTCGCTGACTTCTCCATCACCCTTACTCGTTGTAGTCCTTCACGGTGAAGCCGCCGCTCTTCAAATGCAACTCCCTTTCGGCATGCTTCAAGTCCGCGTCCACCATCATTTCCACCAGCTCCTGAAGTTGCACCCGGGGCTTCCAGCCCAGGAGCTTCCTGGCCTTGGAGGGATCACCGATGAGGATGTCCACCTCGGCTGGTCGGAAGTAGCGCGGGTCCACCTGGATGAGCAGCGCCCCGCTTTCGGCGTCGATGCCCTTCTCATCCACTCCCTTCCCATCCCACCGGAGAGCGTACCCGGCACGGGCAAACGCGTGTGTGATAAACTCCCGCACCGTGGAGGTGACCCCTGTCGCAATGACGTAGTCATCCGGGGTCTTCTGCTGGAGCATCAGCCACATCAGCTCCACGTAGTCCCCGGCAAAGCCCCAGTCGCGTTTCGCATCGAGATTTCCCATGTAGAGAGTCTTCTGCAGGCCGTGTCGAATCCGCGCTGCCGCACGGGTGACCTTGCGCGACACAAAAGTCTCGCCCCGTATCGGGCTTTCGTGGTTGAAGAGGATCCCGTTGCAGGCGAACATCCCGTAACTTTCGCGGTAGTTCACCACGATCCAATAGGCAAAAAGCTTTGCGGCCGCGTAGGGGCTGCGCGGATGGAACGGAGTGGTCTCCTTCTGGGGGATCTCCTGGACCTTGCCGTAGAGCTCGCTCGTGGACGCCTGGTAGAAACGCACATACTTCTCCATGCCGAGGTTGCGGATCGCCTCCAGCAGGCGCAGCGTGCCCAGCCCGTCCACGTCCGCGGTGTACTCGGGCACCTCGAATGAAACCTGGACGTGGCTCTGCGCCCCGAGGTTGTAGATCTCGTCCGGCTGCACGTGCTGGACGACGCGCTGGAGGCTGGATGAATCGGTGAGATCGCCGTAGTGAAGCCTCAGCCTGACGCCTTCCTCATGTGGGTCGCGGTAGAGATGGTCGATGCGGTCCGTGTTCAAGCTGGAAGATCGGCGCTTGATCCCGTGGACCTCGTAGCCCTTCTTCATCAGGAATTCCGCGAGGTACGCGCCGTCCTGGCCGGTGATGCCGGTGATCAGTGCCTTCTTCATTTCAACTGACGGTGACCTCCAACCCGGTCTTATTGAGGGAAAAACCTACCAACCGCGCTCGCTCGTTCTCAAAGCGATCGACAAGGATCGAGCGAAGCCTCTTCGCCCCCTCCGCATCTGGTGAAACGAAAAGCCCGAAGCCACCGCCACCCGCTCCGAGGAGCTTCATCCCGGAGTAGTGGGGGGATGTCGCCGCAATCATCGCCTCGATCTCCTCATTCGTCGTGCTGGCATGGATAAGCTTATTTTCCTTGAAAGATTCGCCGATGATCCGCGCCAAGTCAACCAGGTCGCGAAGCGCGATCGCGTCCCGCGCCTCTCGTGCCAGGGCTCCGAGCCGCGCGTGGGTGAAAAGGTACGCCCTGTTCATGCCGTTGACCCTGTCCACGACGTCCTTGAGTATCCCCATGGCGAGCCGCGTGACGCCGGTATAAAAAAGCGTCATTGTGTCGGTGCACTCGGGAGACTCGAAGATCCAGGGATCCAGCTGATGGATGACGGGCCGGGGCTTCAGCGCGGGCCGGGACTCCACGTACTTCAGCCCGCCCACAAGTCCGCCAATCTGGTCCTGCCAGCCGCCGCCTGTGGTGAGCATCTGCTCGACTTCGAGAACCTGCAGGAACAGCTCGTCACGCAGCACAGGCCTGCCGTAGAAACGCTCCAGCGCGGCAAGGATCGTTCCTGCCAGTACGGAAGAAGTCCCCAAGCCTGAACCCTTGGGCACTGCGCAGAGGAGGGTGATCTCCAGGCCTCCCCCCGCCGCCTCAAATATCGGAGCCAGGGGAGCGCCGTCAGGCTCGCTCGCCCCAAGGCCAATAAGGACAAGGGCCGCACGCGGAAGGGAGAAGGGGCTTCCCGGATTCCGATAGCCGCGGAGGGCCGCCGTGTCTCGTATGACCTCGGTGGACCCAAGGTCGATCGAGTGCAGGGTAAGCTGGGGCTCATGTGTGCGCCGAGCGAAAACCTGGATCGGGCTCTGACCGTTGAGGTCCACCGCGACGTTCACGACAGCGCCGCCATAGCGGTTCGTGTACGGCGGGGTGTCCGTCCAGCCGCCTGCAAGGTCGAAGCGCACCGGAGAGCGAGCCCAGACGATCTGGTCCTGCTTCACCGCGCAAGACAGCGGTCCGCCGGCGGCCCGGGGAGCGAAGGGGACTTCCACCCTGTCGGCGCTGGGGACGCCGGGGACGCCCGCGGCAAGAAGCGCGGCGCTTCGGTAGGATTTCAACAGCGGCTCGTCCGTGGCCTGGAATCGCTTCACAAGGGAAGCCGTATCCAGCCCTTCGGAAACCAGCTCTGCCAGCTCCTGGGCTGAAATTGCGAAAAAGCCTCCCGCGCCCAGGCCTCGCGCAATCTCCGTGCGTCGCGCTTCTGCCCGCGCGGCGTCACGGACAGCGGCACTGCTTCGCGCGTTGGCCTCTGAAATCGAGAGGCGCTCCGCCCCGCGAAACCACGCGGCCCATTTCTTCTTGTCAGAAGGAAGACACCAGAATCCGGCGAGATGATCGGCATCCACCCCCGCGGGGAACAAGCTTGCGCGGTACAAGTCGACAGTGCCTTCATCTCCGAAGACATCGTCCAGAGACAGGCCGCGTTCATCCAGCCACTGCGGCAGCGGGCCGCCGCAGAAGACAACATCCTCCGCTCGCGCCCTGGGTTTGAACGTATCATCCTTATGATAGACAAGGCGTACAGTCTCTTTCCCTTCGAGCCTGCGCTCATCGATGCAGAACCCGCGCGGGACATCCCCTCGGATAGAAATATCCCTCAGACCAACGAAAAGGTTTTCTCCTTCACAGGATACCCGAACGCCGCGACAATCCTCCGCGCAGGCGCCTCCCTGTCCTGCCTGCACGTCAGCATCCACGCAGTCATACCGGACGAGGTTCGGGCCTACCTCCGGGACCAGCTCTTCGTGGGCAAGCGCGTAAAATGGAAGGATCTCCTTGGCCCTGAGCTCACGACAGGATGCGGGAAACTCCGCGGCGCTTCCGAAGTGGATGAAGCTGGTCTGCCTGACGAGGGCTCCGGCAAGCCCACAGGGGTGGAAGGATTCGAAGAGCAGGTCCAGCACCTCGGAAGGCGCAGGGCTCCGCCCCGCCAGCCTTTCGCCGTAGGACAGGCGCTCGAGGCTCCCCAGGCAGGCCGTGAGAAGCTCCAGGTAGAGGTCCAGCGGCAACCTGCCCTCCCCGACGCGCCGCGCAATGCTCCCGCCCTCAAGGGGCTTTGCCGCAGAGGTGAGAAGGGCATGGAGCGCTTGGCCCCGGAAAGACACGAGGCCGAGATCCAGGGCGCACGATTCTGTGCCCTCGATTCTCGCCTCACGCGAGAGATATTCGGGGGACGCTTTTTGATGGTAGTCCCGCACCGCTCCAGTTATGGAATCAAAGGAGAAAACCCCGTGCCGCGACCCGCGCTCAAAGCTGTCCGGCGCGGCAAAACCGCACATCGGTGCATCCGGCAGGTTCAGCAGGTCCGTGTTGAAATCCACCAGGGCATCGCCCGAAGTGACCAGCAGCTCACCCTCTCTCCAGGGATACTTCAGGAACAGGGAGAGCTCCAGGTCGAGGACCACCGGCGGCAGGAACGAGCTGGACGGCACAGGCACAGGCGCAAACAGCTTCCCTTCGGGAACGTAGGCGGGAAGCCGCCGCGACTCGCCGCCGGCATGAATCACCAGGATGCGCCGACGGGCCAGATGGTCGAACGCCTTCTGCGCAAGAGCCAGGTCCTGGCGGGCCGTAAGGTCGAGGCCCTCCTCCCGGAGGAGGCTCACGAGAGCCCAGATCGTGCCGCCCCCGGAACCCGCTCGACCGGCCGGGGGATCCGAGAATACCCGGAAATCGACCTCCCTCGGGTACAGGTCGCGCTGTACGCGCCTCTCGAGAAGCGTCCGGAACACCGAGGCCTGTCGTTCGTCCGAGGCGGTGATGATGCACGTGTCGAGGATCGGCACCTTATCTCTCCTGGTAGTTCTTTCTGATCCAGTCGGCGTGTGCGCCCGAGCGGACGTGGTCGACCCATTCCTTGTTCTTCAAGAACCAGCAGACCGTGCGGTCCAGCCCGTCCTCGAAGGTCACGGAGGGCCTCCAGCCTAGCTCTCGTTCGATCTTCGAGCTGTCGATCGCGTAGCGCCTGTCGTGGCCCGGCCTGTCTTTCACGAAGGTGATGAGCTTTTCATAATCGGCTGGATTCTTTCCCGTCCGATGCGCAACCACCGCGCACAAGGCTCGTACAAGCCGTATGTTCTCCGACTCGCTGTGGCCGCCGATGTTGTACTTCTCTCCGACTTTCCCCGATGTCATGATCTTCCAGACCGCGGCAGCGTGGTCCTCGACATACAGCCAGTCACGGACATTACGGCCGTCCCCGTAAACGGGCAGCGGCTTTCCCTCCAGCATGTTGAGAATCATGAGAGGGATGAGCTTCTCTGGGAAATGATACGGGCCGTAGTTGTTCGAGCAATTGGAAAGGGTGACAGGCAATCCGTAGGTGTGGTGGTACGCCATGACCAGGTGATCGCTCCCCGCCTTGCTTGCGGAGTACGGCGATCTCGGCTCGTACGGCGTCTCCTCCGTGAATCGTCCGGAAGGGCCGAGGGAGCCATAGACCTCGTCGGTGCTCACGTGATGAAAGAGCGCTCCTTCCCCGCCTGCCCAGGCGCGAGACGCCGCATCGAGCACATTGAAAGTGCCCAGCACGTTCGTGCGGACGAAAGTCTCAGGTCCCGCGATCGAGCGGTCCACGTGACTTTCTGCTGCAAAATGCGCAACCGCATCAGGCGCGTGCTCGGCAAAGACCGCCTCCACGGCGGATCGATCGCAGATGTCCGCCCTGGCGAAAAAGTACCTGCTCCTGCCGTGCTTGGCGTCGACGTCCGCCAGACTCTCCAGGTTGCCCGCATAGGTAAGGGCATCGAGGTTGACAATCCTGCCGTGGAAGTCCGGCGCGCTAAGAACGAACCTGATGAAATTGGAGCCGATGAAACCCGCGCCGCCGGTCACCAGCATGCAGGAAAAATCTCTCACACTCCGGCTCCCCCATGGTAGCGCTTGAACCATTCAACGAACCGGGCGATCCCGTCCGCCAGCGTGGTGGTCGGCTTCCAGGCGAAATCGCGCTGGAGGTCGGACACGTCAGCCTCGGTTGCGCGCACGTCCCCGGGCTGCATCGGGGCCAGTCGGAGTACCGCCTTCCGCCCCAACTCCCTTTCGAGAGCAGAGACAAGGTTGACCAGGGGCTCGGCACGGTTGTTGCCGATGTTGTAGATCCGGTACGGAGCAGAGGAGGAAGCCGGGTCCGGCCGTGCGGGGTCCCAATTCGAGTCCGGTGCCGCGGGCCGATCCATGACTCGAACCACGCCCTCCACCACGTCATCGACAAACGTGAAGTCTCGTGTCATCTCGCCGGAGTTGAAAAGTTCGATGGGCAATCCCTCTGCGATAGCCCGGGCAAACTTGTAATAGGCCATATCGGGTCTCCCCCACGGACCATACACCGTGAAAAATCTCAGCCCGGTTGCAGGGATACGGTAGAGGTGGGAGTACACGTGCGCCATCATCTCGTCGGCCTTCTTCGATGCGGCATAGATGCTCACGGGATGATCGGTGCCGGCATGCTCGCTGAAGGGAACAGCTTGAGAGAGTCCGTACACCGAGGAGCTGGAAGCAAAGACGAGGTGGCCGACGCCCGTGGCGCGACATCCTTCCAGCACGTTCAAGAATCCTGCGACGTTTGCTTCGACATATGCGTGGGGATTCTCCAGGCTGTATCGGACTCCCGCCTGGGCGGCAAGGTGGCAGACCCGGTCGAACCGGTGCGCGGAGAAAAGCCGATCCATCCCCTCTCTGTCCCCGAGGGACAGCCGGCGGAAGCTCACGCAGCTGAGTGTGGCGCTCTCCACAAGCCTGCCGGAGTCCGCCGCCCGCCCTCCAATTCCCAACTCGGCAAGGCGCGCGCGCTTCAGGTCAGGATCGTAGTAATTGTTGATGGAATCGATGCCGACGACCTGGTCGCCGCGCGCACCGAGGGCACGGCAGAGATAAAAGCCGATAAAGCCGGCAGCTCCTGTAACCAGGACTTTCATGCTCGCGCCTCGCGCTCTCCCGCAAGTCGCTCAACGGCCTCCAGGTAAGAGTTGATCACGGGAACGCCCAGGGACCTCGCGGCGATGGACCCGTAGATGTCGGGCTTGATCGTGTAGTGAAGAGCGACGGCGGGCGCGAGGTCCCGATAGGCAGCGGTGAACTTTCGAATCGTCGCCAGTTCGCGCAGTGAGTTTATTCCCTTTGCTTCGAGCTGAATGTGGCGATGAGCAGCCCCTGTGGGCACCACCCTGTCGGTGTACTCGTCCCGTGGAGCAAGGATGGTCACCCGCCATCCCCTCGCGGTCAGCGCCCGAATGAGCGGAAGTCTGAAATTGTACACGTACCAGCAGGTGTTGTAGGCGATGACGACAGAGTTGTTTCGCACTTGCTGTCTCAGCCCATCGCCAATAATGCGCAAGCGCAGACAACGGTATCGGATGCGCTGCTCGGTAAACCGAGCAGCTCCGCGCACTCTGAGGAAGCACCTGAAGAGACGCTGGCTACCAGATCAGCCTTCGGGTACAGCGCTCTACAGAGCATCCAGTTGATCCTGCCGTGGATGCCCTCGCCTCTCAGGCGGCTGATCCGAGTGTGATTCACAACGATTGCAATGTTGTCGGGCGAGACGGGAGGAGAGTCGGAATGCAAGAATGGGAAGCGCGACGAGCTTGAGCACAGGGCTGGCGGTTGCCCTCATTCCGGACAGGTATTCGACTTCGAGCCCAGGTCCAAAAGTCCCGTTCGAAGGCGTTCTTTCAAGGCAGAGGACCCTGACGGCCCGTCCGCGTATGCGGAGACGAGCTGCGGCGAGCGCTACCGCGCGCTCCGCCCCGCCGGTGCCCATGCTGTTGATGAGAAGCACCGCGGGACGTGCACTCACCTCCCCCCCAACAGGGAAGCGAGAGCGTACAGGGGCGAAAGCCAGTGATCCTCGGCGATCTCCTTTCCGCCGAAACCGATTTTGAACTCGTTGATGCCTTCGAGGGTCGGATCCCTTGTCCCCGGAGCATACCCGCCCAGATCGTAGGTCCTGATCCCCCGCTCCTTGAAACGGAGCATGTCCTTCCAGTGGCACCAGCGGTTCGCCCTGCCAACGAGCGCCGCATCGACACCTTCGAACCTGCCCGACGATGA
>JBEKQU010000109.1:0-7736 GCA_049519415.1 Spirochaetia bacterium | reverse complement strand
AGGTAATACGCGAAACAGAACGCGTTCTTTCGAGGGAAGCCCTGGTAGAGAAGGGGAAGTGCCGTGTTCTCCGCGACCGTCCGCCAGGGCAGGAGCCGGTCGTCCTGGAACACGTATCCGATACGCGCGGGGCTGGACACGCTGCCCTCCAGGGGTGAAAGCAGGGATGCAACGAGCTTAAGGAGCGTGGTCTTGCCGATCCCCGACTCTCCCGTCACTACCGCTATCTCCCGGGTCGAGACGTCAAGGCTCACTTCCCGCAGGAGCGCGGGGTGATGCCGGTAGGAGAACCCCACCCCCGCCAGCGCGATGCGGGGTTTTTGTCGACAAACATGCGTTTGACGATTGGCCCGGCGCTCCGCAGCCGGGGTAGAAAGTGATTGAAGAGGATGATGATGATGATGGAATCACCGCCCAGGAGAAAAGGCCGTGGATGGCCAGGAGGTTGTACGCGGCCCGTTGCCCGCGGAGCCGAAGGCTCGCGGAAAGGGTGCGCTTTGCCGCCGGCGTGGCTGCGTGCAAGGCCACGCACACGAGCGGGCAGGGGGGCATTCCCTCCGGGCAGAGGCCGAAAGGTTCCTGGAGGGGCGCTCCGCCGAAGGAGCCCGGTCACCGGTGGTGTGTCGTCCGGCGTGCATGAGGGAGGAGCACTGCCGGTGCGCGCGTTCAGCGCGGCTCGAGCGTGACAGCCTTTCCCGTATCGGCCGAGTCTCGTGCAGCAAGACAGATCCGCGTGATTTCGCGCGCATAGGCCGCGGAAAGTGACGGCGTTCGACCGGCGTTGAAATCGTCGATCCAGAAAAGCTCCCAGTGCCGTGTCCTGGCCGGGAGGCATGCCTCCCGGCGGCCGGCCGCGGTCGTGACGATGACGGAGATCTCTGACTGCTCGCCGGGTGCTTGATGGATGAGGATCGCTCCCTTGTCTCCCACGATTTCCATTTCCCAGCGAGGGAACTCGAAGCGATTGCAGAAGTACATGTTGCACGAGGCTAACGCACCGCCGGCAAGCTCGAGGGACAACGTGCCGCAATCCATGAAGGGGCTGTCGGGCGACGTGAAATTGCCATAGAGGGCCGAAACATGCGTGACGGGTCTCTGCATGAAGTACAGCACGAGGTCCACGAGATACCAGCCCAATGACAGCTCCGGTCCTCCTTCAGCAGCGTCACGATAGAAATCCCCGCGGTCGAAGACGTCGATGGTCCCATGGTGGTGGCTGATGCGGATGGAAAACGGAATGCCGATGCGGCCCGAGTCCAGGACGCGCCGCGCCGCCGCAAACCACGGCAGGAAGCGGGCGCTCGGTCCGACTGCGATGCGGACACCGTGCCGGCTCGCTGCGGCGCATATGCGCCCCGCATCGGCCATGGTGGTGGTGAAGGTCTTGGCGATGAAAATGTCCTTGCCGTGACGGGCAATGCGCTGAACCCATCGGGCGTGCTCGGTATGCCGTGAGCAGATCGCCACCGCGTCCAACTCCTCGGCGCGCAGCATCTCATCAAGGTCGTCGTACTGCCGAAGCCCGTACCTGCGGGCATAGTCGGCAGGCTCCATGCCGAGGTGGCGCCTGACGACCGATGGGGAGACGCCGAGCGTGGCGAAAGAAACAAGGGTCGCATCGCGCCGTGCCTTTATCCCCTCAGCAATGGTTATGGGCCAGTAGAGAGCGGCGATCCCTGCCATGCCGACCCGCAGAGGCCGCCTCACGACGCGCCCCCCACGTCGGCGGGGTGTGCCACCAGGCCGGTGCGGATCGATTCCCAGGCAGCCACTCCCACGGCAACGGACTTTGCCCCGTCGATCACTCCTGGGGATGGCTCGATTCCCGTGTCCAGGCATTCCTGGAAGTGTCTCATGTAGCGGATGACGGCGGCCCCGTGGCCGTAGGCGCTGAGGTCGCGTTCGGGCTCGAATCTCATCATTTCCGGCCCGGGCATGGGCACACCGTCCCGCGTCACACGGATCTGGCCTGGCTGGTTGTCGGTGAACTCGGCCTGAAGGCTGCCCCGGGTGCCGAAGATGCCGAACTGCATCATGGGGAGGGGAGGATGCACGATGCCGTAGAGCCCTGATACGCGTCCGATCGCGCCCGACGCGAAGCGTATGTTGAGGAAGAAGTTATCCTGGATGGGGTATCCTTCGGTGAGGCCGCCCTGGTTGGCGAATCCATGCACCGACTCGATCTCCCCGCCGAAGGCGCGCAGCACGTCGATGCAATGAACGCATCCGCCGAACATGAGGTCCTGGGGGACGGTCCGGCGCCAGGGAGTGGACTCGTAGACCGGCCGCATGTCGTGCACGTAGGCGCTTTCCAGCGCGATGGGGGTTCCCAGACCTCCTTCGTCGAAGAGCTTCTTTGCAGCCAGGAACTGCCTGTCAAACCGCATCGTCTGGCCGACGAGCAACTTCACCTTGCGCTCGCGCACAAGAGCGACGAGCTGGCGCGCGTCTTCGAGCCGAGTGACCATCGGCTTGGTGCAGACGACGTGCTTTCCCTGCTGGAGGGCTGCCGTGCAGTGCTCCGCGTGCAGGTGATCGGGGGAAAACACGCACACCACGTCCACGTCCTGCCGACGCACGAGCGCGCGGTAGTCATCCGTCCAGAAGGGAATGCCGAAAGCACGCGCGCACGCCTCGACCTCCGCCGCGCCCAGGGCGCAGGACGCCGTTATGACATAGCGCAGTCCCGGCTCCCCCGGGAGGAGCGTCAGGGTGGAAGCCATGTTGCGCAGGCTGATCCCGATGACGCCCAGGCGGATTGCGGGCTTGCTCACACGGGGCCCCCGCGCCTACGCCAGCTCGTGGTAGGCGAACTTGCGGGGGCCGGCATGGGAGAGCTTCCGCGGGTATCTCTCACGAAGCCCTTCCATGGTGGCAAGCATGCGATGCTCGTCGATGTGCTCCCAGCCCTTCTCGTCGAAGAGTCCAACGGCCTCGATGGGCTCGATTGGACCGCGTTCTTTAACGAGATCGAGGATTCGCAGTTCCCTCTCGTCGTACTGGAGAGGTTCCACATTTCCGCTCTCGGCGAGGGCGATCGCCTTCTTCATGACTACGGCTTTTTTCACGTATGCCGCGGGATCGAGCGACATGTTGTTGGTGGAAATGATTCGGGGGATGACATCCTCCGCCACCGGGCACATGCCCGGATTCCACTCGACGACCCCCGTGTAGTGCCCGCAGGTGTACGGGCATCCCCTGTTGCCGTAGGCGTTGGGCCTGCGGAACATCTCGTACATGTAGCCGGGCCGCTGGGTGAGTCCGAAGCCATACTCATCGCCGGCCTGCCGCATTGCCGCCTTGAATACGCCGTGCTCGATCCCGGCGCGCTCGCCGTGGAAGAGGCAGGACCAGAAGTACGGGGCCACGACGGAACCGGGCAAAAGGGTGCGCGGGTCGAGCCACGCGCAGCCCTTGATCGCATCGTCGAGAACCTTCTTTCCCTGGCGGAATACCTCGAGATACCCGGGCACCTTCGCGAATTGGGCCACTCCGACCGCCGCCTGGAACTCCGTCATGCGGTAGTTCGACGAAAGCACCTCGGGGCTCTCCCCGAAGATGATTCGCCGGTCCAGTTCGAAGGCGAGCCGGTCGTCGTTGCAGATGGCCATGCCGCCTTCACCGGTGGGGAGTTGCTTCCCCATGTTGAAGGAGAAGGTGCCGAAATGACCCCACGTCCCCAGGGGTTTGCCGCGATAGGTGCCCATGAGGATATGCGCGCAATCTTCCAGCAGGTATATGCCGTGCTTGTCTGCGATGGCGCGCAGCCGGTCCACCTCCGCCGGGAAGCCCCACAGGTGGGTAACCCAGATTGCCCGGGTGCGTGAGGTGATTTTTGCTTCCGCCGAGTCGGGATCCATGAGGAAATCACCAGGCCGCACGTCCGCCCAGACGGGCACGATGTTGTTCCACAGGCATGCGATGGCGTGGAACTGGACCACCGGATCGACGATGATCTCGTCCCCGGCGCCGGTGCCTATTGCTCCGGGAATCGCTTGCATCAGGAGCATGGCCGAGCCGCCCGTGAGCGCGTGCCGGGCGCCCAGCGCGGCAGCGAACTCCGTGCGGAAGCGATCCATGAACCCCCCGCGCTTGTCGCAGAAGACCCCGCTCTCAATGACCGCGGTAAGGTTGGCGATTTCTTCTTTTCCGAACTGGGGCATAGTGTCCTCCTTGGAATGTCCCGTGCACGTACCCCGTACGCGCGAGCGTCGATGGGGCCGGCACCGTCTTCCATCGCGCCCATCTTAGGCCGAGGAGTGGCCACCGGCGAAGAGAAGAATCCTCGATTTCATGGAGTTTTCTTACGTTCGACGCGTTGCGGCAAACTCTCTGATGAGGCTGGACGGTGTCACGCCGAACCGCCTTCTGAACGCGCGGGAGAAATACAGCGGATCGGAGAATCCCACCTCGTAGGCGGTCTCGCTCACGTTGCGTCGGGTGGAGACCAGGAGCTCGCGCGCACGGTTCAACCGGACCTGCGTGCGGTAGGCCACAGGCGACAGGCCGAAGGCCCTGGCAAAGAGAGTCGCCGCCCGCGCCGGAGAAACGGCGAGCTCCCCGTAGAGGTGCGCGATCGCGGTCTCTTCGAAGGCATGTCCGTCGATAAGATCGCGCAGGCGCTGCGCTTCCCGGTGAACTGCGCCAACGCGTCCGGACCTGGGTTCATTGCAATAGACCGACAGGGCCTCCAGAAGAAGCGCCCCCCGCAGGAGCAGCCCCTCTTGATGCATCGCTGAAACCGCGCCAATGCGCCGCAACAAGTCCTGCAGGCGGATGGCCGTGGACACGCTGATCCGTCTCAGGAAGGGAACAACCCGGGCCGGCGCCTCCGGGGACGCCATGACCGCGACGTGTCCCGGACGGCTGCGCTCCAGGAGGCCATGGCCTCGAAAAAGAATGAAGACCCCATCGACCTCGCCGGTCTGCATATCGTGGTCCAGCGTTCCGGCGGGAATAAGGATGGCCATCGGCGCTGACACCCGGTAGCTGACACCGTCGAGCTCGTAGCGAGGCCCGCCCTTCACGTACACCGAGAGGATGTCGCTGCCGCTGCGGCCGGGCGTCTCAACCCCATCTTTGAAGGGTCGATCCTGGCCCACGGCAAGGATCTCGGGCACCAGGGGTTTCCGTTTTCGGGCACCTGACGTTTTAACGCCCATGTGTGACGGACTCCTGGACCGAGCATAGCAGGGACTGTTGGCAAGAGGCAACTGTGGCGGAAGCGCGTCCGCGCCCACCGGGTCAATACGGCATCAGGATGAGCGAGTCCATTCGAGGGAACAGAGCATCGAGAAGCGGCCGCGAGGCCGCGCGAATCGCGGTGTCGGGCCAGGCGTCGCGGACTTGATCGAGGTCCCGGTAGCCGAACACCAGGCGCGTGAACGCATCCGGCGGAATGCAGAGATCGCCGCCGTCCGCTCCCATGGAGGCGTCGACGAAACCGGCGCGCTCAACCGCGGCGATCTTTCCCCTGGTAATCCGCATGCGCAGCGCGCTTTTGTAGAAATTGACCAATATTTCCGCGTCGATACCGCTGAAGCCGGCCTGAGCTAAACGGCTCTCGAGAACGGAGCCGACCCTGGCGAGGAGCGTGGCCGGGTCAACAATGCGCACGAGCCACTGGGCCGGGATTCGCGTCTTTCCTCCCAAAGCCAGAGCGGCGCGGGAGAGAGAGTGCGCGGCATTTCCGCAGATGAGCAGGGAGCCCTTGCACCGAGGCATCAGCAGAGCGAGCACCATTGGCGCGTCGCCGTGATCCTTCAGACCGGATTCGTCGATCATCAGGTCATTTGCCGCGGGCGAGGTCAGAAGGTAGCCAAGCGGCCCGGCACCCCGCCTTTCAATGATCTCGAATCTCCTTCCCGACCGGGTGAGGAGGTAGTCCCAGTCCGCCGCGGTTCGCTGCACGTGAAGTCCCTGGGATGACATCTCGGACGCGTAGAGCTCCGAAAGCGCCGCGGCATCCGAGGCAACCGCCGTGCGCGCCAGGAGAGCGGACACTTGCGAAACGTCAGGGATGAGCCGCGCCTCAAGCTCGATCACCGCGGCATGGTCAAGGGCGTACCCATAGCCGAACTGGCGGTAATAGAAAGGAATCCCCTGGATGATGCACATGTCGCTGCCCAGCTGGCTCGCTCGCTCGTGGAACACATCGACCTGCCCCCGCACCAGCCCATGGTGTCGATAGTCGGGATCCGTCACCACCATCTCGAGCATTGCCGCGCTCAGAGGGATGCCTTCGAACGAGACCGCCCAGCGCAGCAGGCACGTGCTGGAAACGACGCGGTCCGTGTCCTTTTCCACGACCATAACGAAATCGTCGCGCCGCGACGAGGGTCGATACGTGATGAGCCGACGGGCGATCTCCCCTTCACCTGTCACGGCGCAGTTGATCCCGACGAACCGGTCCACGTCCGAATCGGTCTCCACGGCACGCAGGAGAAAACCGGCGGGGAGCCGCGAGCCTTCGGGACCTCTGACGAATTGTTCCTTCACAAGGAGACCGGCATACAACCCGGCGCCCGCGATCGCAAGCTTCCGGTCCCCGCGCTGTCGGTAGGTTCGACGTCGATGATAACGTCTCGCCCCTTCATAGCGGCTCCCCGCGGTCCCCACTCGGGAATGCGTGGCCATTCAGGGGCATCTGCGGGCTCTCGATTCCGAGCGCAGGCGCAGCCAATCCCGTGGGTTTGCGTTCATCGTGCGTTTGAACGCCGCGTAGAAGGCCGCGGTGGTGTTGAACCCGCACGCGAAGGCGGTCTCGGTGGAGCCTTTCCCCTCCGCCAGCAGCCGGGTCGCCTCTTGAACACGGAGTTGCGCAAGGTGCTCGGTGAACGTCACGCCGAGGTTGCGCCTGAAGTAATCGCAGAAGTAGGAGGGACGCATTGAGAACCGGCCGGCAATCTCGCCGAGGCTCACGGGACGACGGTAGTTGGCGCGCAGCCATGCCAGTATCTGTTCCAGCCGGGCGATGGTCCTCCGCTTCGCCGCCGCGACCGCCGGAGAATCCGGCTCGCGCACTCCGCACTCCCGCAGAAGAAGTGAGACCATTTCGAGCAGCCGGGCCTTGACCGCAAGCTCGAACCACGGGCGCCGGTTCTCCCATTCAACCCTGATCTCGTCCACGATCATGCGCACGGCGCGCCGGGCCTGATCCGACAGGCGCGGCTTGTTCGCAAAAGTGGCGCCGTCGTAGCGGAATAGCTGCAGGTAGCGGTCGTCCATCCGCCCCGCGCCCGGGCCTCCCGTGAGCAGCTCAGGGGTGAAGTGAAGCACCGTCTCGTGCAGCGGATCGGCCGCGTGGTAGGTCACCCGATGGCGTTCGATATTGTTGATGATGACAACGTCTCCGGGGCCGACCCGGAAGGTTTTGTCTTCTATTTCGTAGGTGCCGCGCCCCCCCCGCACGAACGAAAGCTCCACGAAGTCATGCCAGTGGAACGCGTGCATGTTGCTCGCCGGACCCTTCGCATGCAACAATTCGAAGGGGAACGCCCGGTGGCTGATGTCGCTCTCGCGCTTGACGGTTTGTCCTGGTCGCATGTTCTTCGGGATGGACCCCCCCGGAGTGTAGCGAACAGGCGCGCCGAGGGACAAGTGGCCGCCGGGCATCGGGCGCACGTCAGCAAAGTGATCGGGCCCATGGGTCTGCGGTTGCAGTACCGGCTCCTTACGGCTATAATAGCCGTAAGGAGGTACTATGCCCGACCTGACCATCCCCCCCGAAGTGCGAG
>JBEKQU010000108.1:0-7776 GCA_049519415.1 Spirochaetia bacterium | reverse complement strand
ATCCGATCAGTGGCCTTGGTGATATCGAGCCGCCTGCGCACCGGGCGCACCTCGAATCCCTTGGCGATTTCAACGAACGCCGTACCAATCGGGAGGTCAAGCATCGTTTCCCCGTTGATGTATGTGCACCAGTGGCTGCCTGCGTGGACAAAGTCAACGCTGTAATCCTCAAACCAGGCGGGGTTGGGGATGCGATGCCTGTCCAGCGGAGCCAGGTATTCCCCTGCCTGGCCGTGCACGTGAAGCTTGACAGGGACGGGAGCGGCGCTCCCCTTTTCGACAACGGTGAGCCTGATCCGCTTGGTTGCCGTCGCGACTGGCTGCAGCACGGAGGAAGGCCGCGCCTCAGCCTGCGCGTCCGTTACAGGCGCTCTCAGCGCATCCGCGGCGGGAGCCCCCAGCGCTGCCGCGGCAATCGTTTCCCCGTTGGAGAAGTGAAAGCAGGCTTGCGGATGCGCCGTGTATTCGATCAGCACCTGGTCCTTCGAAAGCTCAGGCACCGCGTTGTTATAGCCTGACTCCCATTCCTGGTCGGGATACAGGGGCCGCGGCAATGCGGAGATGACCTGGCCGAGATCAAGCCGCACGTGCTTTAAAAGGCCATTCTCATCGAGATCCGGCGTGAATGCTGCGCCTTCGGGCAGGGTAAGGATGGCCTTCCGGCGCGTCTCCCACCGGAGCGGATGCGATGTCACTGATCCCGCGGCGATGCCGAAGAGAAGCACCGTGCCTGCCCCTGGCTCGCAGCGGAGAGAGCTCAGGGGAATGTCGGGCTTGGGATTCTCCCACGCGTACAGCCAGAGCATAAGCTCACTGAAATCAGCGCTCTCCACACGGGTCTGCGTCCATCCCCATCCCTGCCTGAGCTGTTCATGCGACGCGTGGACCGGCCGGGACTTTGCGTGCGCAACAGCCTCGAAGCAATTCTCCCCCCAGCGCCGGGTGAAACAACCGATCTGGAACCTGCGTCGGACAGGCAGGGCGGCATCAGTGCCGTCGGCAAACCCCGCGTGGTACGTGCATGCCAGCTCGCCAAGCTGCCCCTCGCCCCTCATCGGCGAGTACACCCCGTGCTCGTTCGCCTCCATTGGCCGCACGTCAGAAGTGTGCAGGAACACCAACCATCGAGCTTTCAGGTTTGGGAGGGGAACCGTGACTGGCGCGTCATGCACGGCCGCGATGGCATCGACATCAAAGGGAATCCCGCGGCAGACGCATTCTCCCCGCGGAGCGTGGGCGAGCGCCGCGCGGAGCTGATCCGAGATGTCGGTGAGTTCAAGTTCCGCGGCCGTCGCCGCGGCACCTATGGGAATAGGAATGAACAAAGGCGACGAAGGACCGTCGATCATGCTGGACATGCGCTACCTCCCGAAAGAGATCTCCCTCCCCCGATGCATACGAACCAGCTCCCGGGTGGAGAGCATGCCGCAGGCAGCCTCGATGTCCTGGCCCCGGGATTGCCGGATGGTGGTGATGATCCCAAGCTCGCGCAGGAGAGACTCGAACCTCTCCATTTTCTCCCTCGGGCTCGGGGCCAGAGGCGTGCCGGGGATTGGGTGGAAGGGAATGAGGTTCACCCGGCAGCGGATGCCATTGAGCACCCGGGCCAGCTCCCGCGCGTGCCGGGGCGTGTCGTTCATGCCGTCCAGGAGAATGCACTCGAACGAGATGCGCCTCTGGCCCCTCACACCGCCGGCGCGCAGCTCGGCGAGCACCTCGGAGAGCGGATGCGCCTTCTCGATTGGCATGAGGCGCCTGCGCTCCTCCGCGAACGGCGTATGCAGGCTTATCGCGAGGTGGCACTTTGAGCGCTCAAGGAAGGTGCGTACCCCCGGCAGGAGGCCCACGGTGGAGACGGTGATGCGCGTCGGGCTGAGACCAAAGCCGTAGTCAGAGCAGAGCACCTCGAGGCTGTCCAGCACATTGTCGAGGTTGTCCAAGGGCTCGCCCATTCCCATGTACACGATATTCGTGACCCTGTCGCGCTCCGGAAGATCGCGGTATTGGCTGAGGATCTCTCCTGACGAGAGGTGCCCCTGGAAGCCCTGCTTTCCCGTCATGCAGAAAAGGCAGCCCATCCTGCATCCCACCTGCACGGAAAGGCAGAGGGTGCTTCGGCGCTCCTCGGGGATCCAGGCAGCCTCCACGTACCCGCCTTTGCCTGCTCCAAAGAGATACTTCTTCGTTCCGTCCGCGGATTCCGTCACCTTTACCGGCGGAGAGCGCTCGATCATCCAGCGCTCGGAGAGCAGCGCTCGCGCTGGTCGAGGGATGTTGGACATTGCCTCAAAGCTTGTAGCGTCCTTGCCGTACATCCAGTCCGCAAGCTGTCTCGCCGCGTATCCGGGGAGGTCCAACTCAGCGGCGATCTCCTTCAACTGTATTAATGTGCGGCCGAACAGGTTCTCTTTCATGCGCTCTCTGAGCATACCACGGCGCTCACCGTCCACAAAGAAGAACTCACCGACACCCCTCCCATGGCGCCACGCCAGATCCAGGAGAGCTGAGCGGCGCAGGTTCTTGGGGACCCATGCTGAATCCGCGGTTCTCCAAAGTTCGGGATGACCGATCTTTTTTATTGCTTTATTATTTTTTCCTTTTTTCGAATTCTGCAATTGCCATTATTTTTTCATAATGATAAGTAAGTTCTTCCTGGGATAATTCTCTTATCACTTTATTTAATCCGCCAACAATAGTACCGGCGGGAACATCTTTTGTGATTGTGGCTCCCGCTGCAACAATAGCATAGTCCCCGATTGTTATGCCTCCTGATACCGTAACGTTTCCGCCAATCCAAACACGTTTACCTATTCTTATTGGATTTGTCGCTAGAACATAATCAAGACGGTCAACAGGGCTGAATGTATGTCCTACCGTATAAAGGCAGGCATTTGCTCCGACTTTTGAGCCTTCACCAATATAGACGGGCGCCCAGTCGAGGATTGTTACATTTAAACTGAGGAATGAATTATCCTCCAGGAAAATGTTTCGGCCAAAATCAAATACTACCTCTGGCTTAACGAGAATTCCGTCACCCGCCTTACCGAGCAATACTTTAAGAATAGCTGTTCTATCCTCCTCACTTGTATCCATATGTCTATAAAAACCCTGTAGTCTTACACATTGTGCTTGTACCTGTTGCCATTCTGGACGACGAACGTATGCTTTTCCTTTACCTTCGTGTCTGGGATAAAATACTTCTGCTCTGTCAAGAGCGGCTTGAAATTCTGCCAAAATTGGTTTTGCAGCCTCAATCGCTGAGTTAACCCTTCGTGAGTGATTTGCTAAAAATTCTTTTTCACTCAACATGGCAATATTCCTCCTTTTTCAAACTCATACGTGAGGCTGTCCGATCACCCGCGGGGGGTTTTCCGGGCTTCTCGGATTCGCATGGATACGGCGGCCGCCCTGGGTTCAAGGTCGAAGTGCAATAATCAGGCGTTCCCATACTCTACTTCCCGGAGTGACTTATCGCCATGGCGCTTTCGGGGGAGCTCCCTCCCCTGCCAGTCCAAACATTCATCCATGTGATAGACCACGAAGCGCTTTAGGGACACGGCCCGCTCGTTCACCAGACGGATGAATGGCGCGTACCAGCAGCCGGGACCGCAGGGAATAATGGCGCGCAGCTCCCTTGCCATCAGCTCGCCTATTGCAGTGGGTCCACTGTGCTCATTTCCACAGCTCCTTGAGCCCTGGGATGATCCTGAGGGCGTTCCCGGAGTAAACTTTTTGCAGCACCTCGTCCGGGAGATGTATGGCGTAGATCTTCCAGCGCGTCGCGTTGTCCGTCTCCCCCCTGTAGCCGGGGTAATCGAAGTACTCGTCCCTGGTCTCCAGGAACCGGAAATGGCATCGGTACATGTCGGTGGAGATCGGCATGTCGGTCCCAAAGAGTATCCTGTCCTGATACTGAAGGAAGAAATCCAGCGCGCTGTAAGGCTGCCTGCCCAGCTCATCCATACGAGCGGAGAAATCGACGCACACGTTCGGCAGGGCATCCAGCAGCTCGGATACCCATTGGAGATCTTCCGGATTGTTCGCGACGTGAGGGCAGATGAATGTAGTGCCGGGATGGTCCGCCATCATCCGCCGCCTCTGATCAAGAAGCTCTCCCTTCGAGTAGCGCGAGTCATGGAAGCTCCATCCCGGGTAATCGAGCAGGGTGCCGTAATGCTCGTTCGTCGGGGTGGCGGGCAGAAAGAAGCCCACCGGATCGCTCGTGTGGATCAGGACCGGCAGCCCCAGATCGCCCGCCCTTTTCCAGACCGGGTACAGCCGGGGGTCATCGATCCTGATAATCTCGCCGTCGGGCTCCTTGAATCGAAGGCCGAGCTCCTTGGTCACCTTGAGGCCGAGCGCACCCTCACGGGCCTCCCTTTCCAGGGTGGCGATGCATTGCCGGGTAAATTCGCCGTCCAGGTCAAGAGTGAAATCGTCCCAACGCGCGAACTCCGCCATGGTGAAATAGGCGAACCGCCCGGGGCAGCGTTCCACCCAGCCCTTCTTGAAGACCTCCATGTCCCGTCGTCGTATCACGTAGCCTTTCTGATCAAAGGGAACGCTGCAATTGCCCGTCACGTTCACGAATATGCGCACGCCCGCCTCGTCCATGATCCGCACCATCTCCTCCGCGGGCATGTCGGCAAAGAGATGGTTGTGCGCATCGATGACGGGAAACCGCGCCTTCTGCGGCACGTGCGCAGTACGATGGAGAAGCGGCGTGGGTCTGAACTCCTTGAACGACGGCAGCCTCTGGGCTCTCACGGCAGGATGGCCTTCACGCCGGTGAGCTCGCAGAAATCGGCCAGCGCGGGTGCCAGGTCAACCCCGTAGCCCAGGCAGGCATATTCATTTGTCCAATTCTCCAGGAGAACATCCATGTCTCCGTGCGCGGTAACAAAGCCATGGGGCCAGAAGGGGATGCCGCACTCGGCAAGCCGCTGCGGCAGCGACTGTGCGGGCGGCTCAAAGACCGTGCACCGCACGATGGTCATTTGGAACTCGCCCTTCACCCTCCCCAGCCGGGCAAGGGCTCCTTCACCCACCTTGCAGATCAGCCGGACGGAGAGCCCTCCTGCCGCGCCCTCGGTGGGGATTCCGTGCTCGGCAAACCCGGCAGGTCCGAGCTTCCCTGCAAGGGAGGGTGGCACAGCGCCGTCGCCGATGATCTTGATCTCCCGGGCCTTCTTGTCGATGTGCTGCAGGTCGCCGTAGTAGACGGGGTCCCTGCTCAGCTTTGTCAGGAGGAAAACCGAGAGTGCCGTGTTGAAATCCCCCAGCGTGGAGGTGCCCCATCCGTCCTCCAGCATCATGCTCTGCGCGAAACAGGTCGCGGAGTAGTCGTCCCCGAGGCCGGGGAAGGACTGGATGGTGTAGAAATCGAAACCTTCGCGCTCCACGATCGTCTTCAGCGCAAGGTAGAGCCGCAGGGAGCGCTCGTTCACAAGCGATTTCTCCGGCGCTTTGCCGAAAAGCTTTGCCAGGCGGGGCTCCAATGCCTGGATCGCCGCGGGCGTCACTTCCTGGGCGCGACGGAGCAGCTCCGTGGTGTCGCGGGAATCGATGTCGATGCCGAACGTGCGCATCCACTGGGAAGGGTCCGCCGCTCCGCAGGTCTGTCCCATGCCGCGGCCGCCGAACGTCCCGATGGTGGCCATGTTCAGGATCCGCTTCAGGTGGGCGGCCTGGCACCAACTGGCAATGCGCGCAACCTCGGCGGGGTCATCCGCGCTTCCATAGACGAAGCGATGCTGGATCCCCACCTCTTGCAGGGCGCCGTGCATCACAAGGCCGCCAACGGGGCGCCATCCCTGGGATCCGGGGTGAGTCCACAATAATAGCGCCTTGCCGCTGAAGGCGAAGTCTCGAACAGCGGCCACAAGGTGAGCGGCCCACACCCAGGTGCCGGAGAAGAGGACCACGCAATCCACGGCGTCATCCTTCTTCATCTGGTCGAGGGCGGCCCGCGCTTCGGCCTTGGTTGCGATCACGACAGGGTAATCCTTTACAACGATGCCCCGCGCCGTGAGGGCCGCGCGGGACCGCGCAACCACGGCCTCGTCGATGAAGGGAACCCCCATGGGGTCCTTCAAGCCGTCCTTATGCACGCCATAGACGATGAAGCCCGCTGTCGGCCGTATCATGGTACCCTCCTCTTGAAAAGACGAGACGCTTCAGGTCTCTTGCGGCACGCGGTCGTTCGCGGTGGGCGCGATTCCCCGGGCCGGACCCCCCGCGCGGAGCATCAGCGCTCCATTTCCACGATTACTTTGTCCACCTTTTCGAGGTCGCGTTTGTAGAAGCCCGCGGCGACCAGGAACAGGATGCCGGCAAGGACGGACGCGATGGGGACGACAAGCATCGCGGTGGTCAGCCCATATTTGTCTGAGATCGCGCCTACGACGATCGGGCCGGTGGAGCTTCCCAGGAGGTTCTGCACGATCACGCAGATGCTGTATGAAATGGCCCAGAGCCCGGGGTGCACCACGTCCTGCGTGAGCGCCGACGCCCCTGACAGGTACAGCAGCGTCGAGAGCGCGGCGAGCATCAACATAAGGTATTGACCGGTGCCGGTGAAAAGGCCTAAGGCGATCACCCAGATGCCGGCGCTGAGGATGCTGGTCAGCCCTGCGAAAAGCGGCCGGGCATGGACGCGTTTCTTCCTCCACGCGTCCACGAGAAACCCGCCCAACGGAGCACCGATAATGGCGAGGAGCATGATGGAGGACGCTTTCAGCCCCGCAGGTCCCGAGGCCATGCCCTGGGTCCGCACGAAGTACGAGGGAAGCCACGTGAGAAACGCGCTGGTGAGGAACGTATTTCCCGCGAACCCGATGTAGGTGAGTATGAGCGAGGGAGTGCGGAAAAACTCGCGGACGATTTCGCCGAGCCGCATCTTCCGCGCGGCCACCGTGGCCGTGGCGGCCTTCTCCAGCTTGATGGTCTTGTAGTCGCGGGCAAAGAAGAAGAACAGCACGCCGATGATGAAGCCGGGGATCGCCACCAGGCCGAACGCGTGCTTCCAGCCCCACTGCGTAGCGATCACTCCTCCAAGCCCCACGCCGATCGCTGAGCCCAGCGGGATGGAGGCGTTCCAGAGCCCTGTCATCCGGGACCTTTTTTCCACGGGGTACATGGCGGAGATCATTGCCGTTCCCCCTGGCGCATAGCCCGCCTCCCCGACTCCAACCCCGAGCCGGGTGAGGAAAAGCTGGGGGAAGGTCTTGATGAACGCGGCCAGCCCGGTGGCAATGCTCCAGAGCATGACCATGATCCCCACGCTCCGTTTCCTGCTCCACCTGTCTACGAGGATTGAGACGGGGAAGGTGAAGACCACGATGGACCAGTAAACGGCCGACATCAGCGACCCAGCCTGTGTGTCGGTGATTCCCAGGTCTCTCTTCAGAAATGGGAGGATCGAGGAGATGATCTCACGGTCGATGTAGTCGAACATGTACAGCAGAAAGAGCCCTGCGAACAGCCATCCCATCCGCCGATCGGTTCCTGCTCCCGCGTCCGCTCCCTGGAGGGTCACCGGATCGCTCGCAGCGCCCGTTTTCCCGGTCTTTGCCATGCCAGCACCCCCTTTTTTCTAAGAATGGTACAAAATACAGGACCGGCGGAAGAATTTCTACCCCTGTGCCTTCAGCCGCAGCAATTCCAAATTTGGACTAAACTAAGAATCCCTCGGAGATTAGGGCGGACTACGTAACAGGTGTCTAGTTCTAGACACTAGGGAGCGCTTCCTATCATCCTTTCTTCGGAAAGACATGA
>JBEKQU010000107.1:0-8154 GCA_049519415.1 Spirochaetia bacterium | reverse complement strand
CGAACGCCATCACCGCTCTTCGCTGTTGCAGGCTCAGCGGCCGCTTCGAGGATTTCTGGGAGCGCCGAGCCCTGCGTCCCACCGGCTGAGGGGGTGCCGTCTCACTTTCCTGACGTGCACCCCCGGGCATCCTCCGGTCAAGCCTCCGTACGCCGGATCGAAATTCCCGCAACGAAATTCGAAAACAAGTAGATGCATGGTGCCTTCCGCAATGATAGCCTGATTGCGAGGGGGAGTGGACATGGCGGACCGGTTGCTTGTCTTTGGCGGGGGCGGCTTCGTGGGGGGCAACCTTTGCACGCTCGCGCTTCGGGCCGGCTGGGAGGTGCACGTGGCGGATACGACCGTCAGGACTGCTCTCCACGGGGCATCCTGGCATGCGATAGACATTACCAGGGCCCCGGACGTGGAGGCGCTCGTCGCCTCAGTACGGCCGACGGCTGTTGTGGACCTGGCAGCGGTCGCCGATGTGGACCGCGCCGAGCGCGAGCGCGAGCTTGCGCGCGCTGTCAACGTCGATGCTGCTTCCTACATCGCAATAGCGAGCGCACGGGCGGGAGCGCGGTGCATCTATTTTTCCAGCGACGCGGTGTTTGCGGGCACTGCGGAGAGTTACGCCGAGGAGGATCCGCCTGCTCCGGTCAATTGGTATGGCCGCACCAAGGCGGACGGCGAACGGGCGGTCCGCACGGCGCATGCCGGTTCTGTGATCCTGCGCATCTCCCTCGTTATCGGGTTCACCGTTACGGGCGGGAATTCGTTCCTCGAGGGGCTCCGGAAAAGACTCGAGGCGGGGACTCCGGTGACCTGCCCCACCGATGAGATGCGGACGCCGATCGATGTCCTGACGCTCTCGGAGTGCGTCCTGGAGCTGTGCAGAACCACGTACGCGGGCGCGCTTCACCTGGGGTCGACGAACAGCGTTGACCGCTACAATCTGACGCGCCGCGCCACCGCTCTCCTGGGATTTCCGGAAACGCTTGTGACGGTCCAGGCACCCGGCCCGATCGTGTCAGGGAGAGCACCGCGCCACAAGCGCGGCGTCATCAGTGTCACCCGAGCCCGGCAACTCCTCTCGGTCCCCATTCTTGACTGGGAGGGTACGCTGCAGAGGGCTGTCAATGAACGACTTCCGATGGAGGGATAGGAACATGGAAGCACCTAAGGTGAAGTTCGAGCTCGAGATCGCGTACGGCAGCCGCTACGGGTTCGAGGAGGCAGCAGCGCTCATGGAGGTGCTGCGAGCCAACGGGCCCTCGTGCGGGAAGAAGGTCAAGCAGTTCGAGGATGCCTTCGCCGCCTACTGCGGCGTGAAATACGCGCTTGCCGTTACATCGGCGACCACGGGTCTCACCCTTGCCGGGATCGCTGCCGGTGTCGGTCCGGGAACCGAGGTCATCACCACGCCCGTGACGTGGGTGGCCACGGCATTCGCTTTCTCCACGCTCGGCGCAAAGATGGTTTTCTGCGACGTTGACCCGCGCACGCTCAACATGGACCCCGACGCGCTGGAGCCGCTGATCACGCCGCGCACCCGGGCGATCGTCCCCGTGCACCTTGCAGGCCAGTGCTGCGCCATGGAAAGCATCAGGGCAATTGCGCGGAAGCACGGGGTGCTCGTCATCGAGGACTGCGCGCACAACCCGGGCGGGTCCTATCTCGGGAAGAAATCGGGCGCTCTCGGCGACATGGGTGTGTTCAGCTTCCACCAGCAGAAGAACATGTCCACTCTCGGGGAGGGCGGCATGGTCACCACCGACAACAGCGCGCTCTACGAGCGGGTGCTCTCCTACCGATCTCTCTGCTGCAGGATCTATGGTGGCAGCGACAAATACCTTCCTATTGACGAAGAGAAACATCCGATGGGGAAGGAGTACTGGCGGCTGATGTTTGACGACGCCGGATACAACTTCCGCATGACCGATGCACAGGCGGCGGTGGGCATCGAGCAGCTGAAGAAGCTCGACGGACACAATGCGATCAGGCAGGGGATCGGCAGGAAGCTCGCCACTGGGCTTGCCGGCATCCCCGGCCTGGAACTTCCCTGGATAGACCCAAAGGGCGTCCACGTGTTTCATTTCTTCGTTGTCCAGCTCGGCCCGGATTTCGGCCTCTCCAAGACGGACTTCATGTGGAAGCTGTACGCGCAGAAGGGGATCAAGGTGTGGTCGCATTACATGCCTGTGCACCTCACTGATCCCTATCTCACGCAAGGGCACCGCGCCGGGGAATGCCCGGTGGCGGAGGCGGCATTCGCCTGCTACGTCTCGCTGCCCGTGCATCCCCGATTGACGGACGAGGCGGTCGCCTACATGGTGGATTGCGTCCAGGAGCTGGGACGCCCGGCGCTCAGAGAGGACGAGAGGTGAGGGACCGAGAAGCCCGAAGGGACACGATGCGCGCCCGTTTTCGCAGTCTCTACGGCGGCGCGCCCTCCGCGTGGGTCCGCGCGCCGGGGCGCGCGGAGCTCCTCGGCACGGACACCGACGACCATCTTGGGTACGTCATGACCATGGCCATTCCCCTCGATACATGGATCGCCTTCCGGCCCTCCGGCTCCTCCCGGACCCGCGTCTACTCCATGAACGTGGACAAGGGCACCGAATACTTGATCGGCAGAGAGCCTGCGGAGCCAGCGGCAACGTGGGAACGGTATGTCAACGGCGTCTCCCGGGTGCTCGGCCTCAAGGGGTACACCCCGGCAGGGGTCGACGCCGTCCTCCACAGCACGGTGCCGATCGGCGGCGGCCTGAGCTCGTCGGCGTCTCTCGAGGTCGCCGCGGCGCTCATGTTCCAGTCCGCCAGCGGGTTCGCTCTTTCCCCCCGGGAAACCGCCGAGACATGCCAACAGGCGGAAAACCAATGTGTGGGTGTCATGTGCGGGATCCTTGACCAGTATTCCTCTGTCTTCGGGAAGGAGGGCACAGCTCTTCTCCTGGATTGCCGGAGCCTGACCCATGTCGAGGTGCGCATCCCCTCCGACATCCGGATTGTCATCTGCGATACCAATTTTCCGCGCACCCTCGCCGGCTCCGAGTATGCACGGCGGCGCCAGGAATGCGACGAGGGCACCCGTCTGCTTCAGGAACAGGCGCCGGAAATCAGGACCTTGTGCGACGTCACCTCCCCGCTGTTCGAGCGCCTGAAGGGCGCGCTGCCCGATGTCCTGCGACGCCGCTGCCAGTTCGTCTTCGAGGAGAACCAGCGCGTCGTCGCGTTCATGGCGGCGATGGTACGAGACGACCGTGCGGCCATGAGGAATCTCTGCGCCCAGTCCTTCTTCGGTGAAAGGGACCTCTATGAAAAGACCGTTCCTGCGATGGAGCGAATGTTCGAGGCAATGACGAGCGGCCCGGGGATCGTCGCGGCGCGGCAATCCGGCGGAGGTTTTGGCGGCTGTATGATCGCATACGTGCTTCGGGACAGCGTGGAGACTTTCGCCGCGCATGTCCGCTCCGTCTATAGGCAAAAGACAGGCATCGAGCCGGCCGTCCACGTCACCTCCCCTTCGGCAGGCGCGGGACCGCTCGAGAGCTGAGCCGAGCTGAGAGGAAGGAGGGCATCATGCTGATCGATTTCCACTATCATTGCGTCGATTTGCCAAGCGCCGTGGATGATCTTCTCAAGGACATGGACGCTTCGGGTGTGGAGCGTACTCTTCTCATGGGCGGCCCGGAGGGAGCATGGTGGGATTTCAAGAAATGCGGGTTCGCTTCGAATGAGCGCGTGGCGGAAGCGGTAAAGGCGCACCCGGAGCGGCTCCTCGGCAACGTGTACCTCGATCCACGCGATCCCGCGGCACGGGAGACGTTTCGAAAGTATCGCGACTTCGGGTTCCGCGCAGTGAAGCTCTTTCCTCCGGCCGGATTCGATCCCAGCGAGGAAATGTTTTTCCCCTTGTACGAGGAAATCGAGGCGGCCGGGCTCCCGGTGCTGGCCCATGCGGGCCAGACGAACATCCGCCTCGTCTCCCGAGGGGCGGGGGTCCGAATGGCCACGGATTCTCGCTTCGCACATCCCATGAACTTCGACCGCATCGCACGGCTGTTCCCGGGGATTCACTGGGTTCTCGCTCACATGGGCTATCCCTTCTTTTTCGAAGCATGGAGCGTCGCGAATGCGAACAACAACGTGTACCTTGATATTTCAGGCTCCGGACCTTGGACGGACGGAATTCCCCTGGTCTACAACGCCAACGGCGGATCGAACTATATTCCGCTGGACTTCCGGCGCATCCTGTGGGGGAGCGACAATTGCCTGCCGCAGGCGGAGCACATTGCGCGGATGAGCGTTTTCATGCGTCAGATCGGCGCGGGATCGAATGACCGAACACGGATATTCGGGGACAACGCGAAGGAGCTCTTGAAGCTGTGAGAGCGCCTGGCCGTCATGCACAAATCGCAAAAAAAGTCCATGTAATAGAAGAATGTTCTTGTTGTGGCGCCCGGCGGCGCGCGCTATTCTGGACACATGTCAGGGAAGACCGGACCGAGGAACGTTCTGACCGCTGAAAGATGTGGTGGGCATTCGCCGCGCACCACGTCAATTCCTGCGGCGGCCCGGTGGCAGCATCCAGTTGATTCAGATGCCTTCTGCCCCTCGGAGCCGAGGCGCGATCGGTCCGCTCAACAGCACTTCCACAGGAATCGAAGAGGGACCTCATACAATTGTGCAATAGGAAGTCTTCCTATTAAACTCATACTTGATGAAGAGAAGGAGAGATGGGGATGAAGAATTCAAGAAGGCTGTTTGTCGTCGTGCTCCTCGTGATGGTGAGCTGCTTTTTGTTCGCGGCAGGACAGAAAGAGAAAGCTCCTGCAAAGGCTGAAATTTCCTGGTTCCTGAATGCAGGGCAGGCAGATCAGCAGGCATTCAAAGATCTCAAGGCTGCCGTAGAAAAGCAAACCGGCTATACGGTTCGTTTCAACGTCATACCGGCAGAAAGCGATGATTTCTATAAGAAGATTGATCTCGCCTTGATGTCGGGCGATACGACGGATATCATGCCGGTGGACAATGAAATTTATGGCCTGAAGTATGTGAGCAACAATTTCGTGTTGCCGGTGGACGCTGTCGCAAAGAAATTGGGCGTTGATCTGGACAAAGCCTTTGGGAAATATCTCCCGAAATACAAGGAGGGGTTGCCCGCATCGGCTGATGATGCCGGCGGTAGGCCCTATTATATTCCAATGGAAATATCGATCAATCAGTGCTTCTTCAATAAGAAGATTTTCGACGATGCGGGTGTTCCGTATCCCAAGTCACCATGGACATGGAGTGATCTGGTTACGGCCGCAAAAAAGATCACCAATCCTGATAAGGGAATTTATGGCCTTTTCCTGAATGAAGATTATGAATATCACTATTATTTCCAGGCACGGCAGAAAGGAACAGTCGCGTATCACAATGGAGTCTGGGATTTCTCTCAACCAGCCTTCAAAGGCGCCCTGCAATTTTTTACCGATATGGGAAACACAGAAAAAATCATGGCGAGCCGCCTGGAATTCGACACCAAGAAGATTCAGTGGGATGCTTTTATGTCGGGAAAGTACGGCATGTGGATTGTGGGCAGCTGGGCATTCCAGCTCTTCAATGATAGAACCACATATCCGAGGGATTGGGAATACGGTTTTGCGAATGTTCCAACTCCGGATGATGGTTCGGGAAAGGTGACTCTTGGCTCACCAACGCTGATGGGCATGTGCAAGGGAACCAAACAGCCGGAGGCTGCCGTGCGCGCTTTGTTGGCAATTGCGGACAACTATTGGTCCTCAATAAAGACCATTCCTGCAAAAGCAAATCTGACGGCGGATGAAAAGAAAGCAGTCATTGCCGGCCTGGTATCCGAGAAAGATGGCATCACTGCTGACGTTGTCGATCAGGTATTCTTCATGAGTCCACTCGGTTTCATGGGAGAAAAATACATCGCGCCGGGCTCTGCCGAGCTATCGGACATTTGGCTGCAGGAGGCCGGGTTGTATTGCATCGGTCAGAAATCCATTGACGATACCCTGAAGGCCATTTCAGAACGAATGAACCAAGCCGCAAAGAAGTAGGCAGCAAAGCCTTTCCAAGGGCTCTTTTCAAAAGGGCCCTTGGAATTTGCTTAAAGGAGATGTGATTTTCCTATGAAGCGTAAGGCGCACTCTGGAAAGGGGATGATTCCTAAGAATGAAGGCAGGGTTGGGCTTTTGTTTGTGCTTCCGTTTCTCTTGGGATTTTTATTGTTCAACATTTTTCCTTTGGTGTATCAAATAGTATTAAGCCTCACGAACTTCAATACGCTGGATGGGAGAAACGCTTCGACTTTCGTAGGGTTGAAGAACTTTATCAGTGTCTTTAGGGATCCGATTGCGCTGGCCTCGTATCTGAGGACTTTCGTCTATGTTCTGGTATTCGTCTGCGGGATAAATGTGGCGGGTCTTCTCGTCGCGCTGGCCCTCCACAGGGAATTTTATGGTAAAAGGATTGTCACGACATTGATATTGATTCCTTACGTTTCAAATATAGTGGCGGTGGCGATTGTCTGGTTGTTTCTCTTCAACCCGTTCGACGGGCCAGTGAATAAATTGATCAAGCTGATGGGAGTTCAAAGTCCCCCGTATTGGTTCGGCGGTGTGAACGGCTCTCTTCCCATGATTGCTCTGGTTGCGGTCTGGCATAACATAGCATTCCAGACGATTGTGATTCTGGCTGCCCTTCAAGAGGTTCCGAAAGAGCTGCATGAGGCCTGCACAATTGATGGGGGTTCGGCTCTCCAGAGGTTTGTCAATGTGACATTTCCGCTGATAACCCCGGCGCTGTTTTTCCTGGTTGTCACCTCCACTTTCGAGGCGTTTGCCAACTATTCCTATTGCAGGGTTCTTACAAACGGGGGACCGGGCAATTCATCGCGGCTGATATCGCTAAATATTTATCAGCAGGCCTTTACCTATAACAGATACAGCTTTGCCGCGGCGCAAACAATATTATTGTTTATCGTGATACTCCTCTTGACCAGGCTGCAATGGAAGGGACAGAACAAGTGGGTTTATTACCAAATGTAGGTGATCATAGACATCTGCGGGTGTTGAGAAAGGCACTTGTATCGTTTTTATTGCTGGCTTTTGCCCTGACGATGGTGTTCCCACTTTTGTTTATGGTTTCAAGCTCCTTCAAGTCGAACGCGGAGGTATTCGAAAAGCCCTTCGAGTTTTTCCCGGAAAAACCGTATCTCGAGAACTATAATAAAATATTTCACAATGAGTACTATTTCAGATGGTATGTGAACTCAGTCATTGTTGTCGTCATAACAGTACTTGCCAGGACTTTTCTCGTGACGCTTGCCGCCTATGCTTTTTCAAGATTGAGGTTCCGGGGCAGAGAGGGCATTTTTTTAGGACTCCTTGCGACAATGATGATCCCATACGATACGACAATCGTTGCGCGGTTTTTAATGTATAAATATATCGGAATTATTGATACATTGTGGGCAATATTTCTCCCTGCAACATTCGATGTGTACTTTATTTTTATGATGAGGCAATTTCTTAGAGGCATTCCTTTTGAGCTTTCGGAAGCGGCATATATCGATGGTTGTAATCATTTCCGAATCTACTACAGGATTATCCTACCATTGGCAGTGCCTGCACTATTGACAATGGCGCTGTTTACTTTCATTTGGGTCTGGAACGATTTCGTTAATCCGTATGTGTTTATCAGCAGCATCGACAAGCAATTGGTGACAGTAGGTCTGCAATACTTTCAAGGGCGGGCGGGCGCAAATTACGCTCTGCAGATGGCGGGCGGCACGTTTGGCGTCCTATTCCCGTTGATCATTTTCATTTTTAGCCAAAAGAGTTTTGTGCAGGGAATTGCGACAAGTGGATTGAAGGGATAACTCTCATTTCCTCAACGAGAGACGGTACAGCTGTACAAGGACCGTCAGTGGGAGGCCGGCGCCAGCCGGGCCGGTTTTCCATGCAGCGTGTACAGCCGGCAGGGGACCAGGGAGGCGATCTCCTCGGGGAAGTGCGTCGCGATGAGGGTGGGGACGGGGTGCAGGGCGTGAAGTCGTAGGAACATGGCCCAGAGACTGCCGCGGGCTTCGGCGTGAAGCCCCGTGAAGGGCTCGTCCATGAGGATGGCATCCGGCAGCCGCGCGAAGCAGCGGGC
>JBEKQU010000106.1:0-8516 GCA_049519415.1 Spirochaetia bacterium | reverse complement strand
GGCGCGAGGTGGGGAAGCGCCAGCTCGCGCGTGCGGGGAACGAAACCGGGCGCGAAGATTCTCAGCATCTCCCCGTATTCCCGGGGAAGCGTGCTCATTCCCTCCGCGATCGTGACGGTCACCAGGGGGAAGGTGATGAGCGCGATGACGATGATCGTGGGAAGATGGCCGATCCCCATCAAGGCAACCAGGGGGATGGCCCACAGCAGGGGTGGCATGCCCTGGAAGAAGAGCACGAGCGGCTTGAAAAGCGCGGCCAGATCCCGGCTTGCTCCTACTGCCATGCCCGCGGCCAGGCCGGTGACGAACCCCACAAGGAAGCCGACGCAGATGCGCAGGAGGGTGATGAGGATCTGGGTCCATGTTGAGCCCCTGGCCAGGAGAAGCGCCGTGTCAGAAGGGCAGGTACATGACTCCGGGCCTTGAAGAGCTGCTGCGGCGAAGGCGTCACCCGCGGATACCGAGGTCGGCGCCGTTCCTAGTGAAAAGCGGGATACGATCTAGGGGCGCCTCCACCTCCACTTGCTGTCCACCCTTGTAGGAAGCACCGGTCTCTACGTCAGCCCAGGTTGCCCCGGAGGGGACGTAGACTGTCCTCCGCCGAACTCCCGGGTACAAGATCGGCGCGACCAGCAGGTCAGGACCGAACATGTATTCCTCGCGTTGTTCCCATGCCTGCGTATCGGAAGGGAAATCATAGAAAACGGGTCGCATGACCGGGGTACCCCTTTCGTGCGCGTCCCTCATGAGCTTGGCGATGTAGGGCAGAAGCCGCTCGCGCATGCCGAGATACTTGACGAGTATCGAGTATGCGTCGTCGCCGTAGCTCCACACCTCGTTCGGGCCGCCGGACAGGAACCCGTTTTCCGCGGGGGCGCTTTCCTTCAGAATACGGTGGCCGTGGAGACGGAAGACCGGGCAGAATGTCCCCCACTGGAACCACCGTATGAGGAGCTCGCGGTAAGCGGGGTCATCGGGATCGCCGCCCTTAAAGCCGCCGATGTCGGTTGTCCACCACGGGATGCCGGCGATCCCCATGTTGAGTCCCGCGGCCAGTTGCCGCCGGAGGGCTTCGAACGAGCAGTCGATGTCGCCGGACCAGATCAGCGAGCCGTAGCGTTGGCTCCCCGCCCACGCGCAGCGTACCAGATTAATGACATCGCTCTGTCCTTCGGTCCACATTCCTTCGAAAAAGGCCTGCGCGTAGCCTACGGGATACATGTTCCCGACCTCCATGTGGCTACCGAGCTGATAGCGATAGATGTCGAAGTCGTACACGGCGTACTCCGGCTCTGCTGTGTCTAGCCAGAACATCCGGATTCCGCTGCGGTAATAGCCCTCCCGAATTCGCTCCCAGACGAATTCCCGCGCGCGCGGATTGGTTGCGTCGAAGAAGACGGTGTCGCCCATGAAGTCCATGGTCGTGCGGATTCCGCGTTCCACACGAGTGAGCAGCCCCTCCTCACGCATGGGCTCAAAGTTCGAGCTCTTCTTGTCCACAGTGGGCCACACAGAGACCATCAGCTCGATGCCCATGCTCCGGAGCTCTTTCACCATGGCGTCGGGATCGGGCCAGTACAAGGGATCGAACCGCCACTCACCCTGAAGGGGCCAGTGAAAGAAATCGCAAACGATGACAGAGATCGGCAGCCCGCGTCTCTTGTATTCCCTCGCGACTCCCAGCAGCTCCTCCTGCGTCCGGTAGCGAAGCTTGGATTGCCAGAAACCCATTGCAAACCCTGGCATCATGGGTACGGTGCCGGTGACCGCTGCGTACCGTTCCTCGATGGCCGCAGGGGTGTCACCAGCGGTGATCCAGTAGTCGAGCTGCGGCGACTGTTCTGCGACAAGCTCCGTCACGTTGGCCGCGAAAGTAGCTCGCCCTATTGCGGGATTGTTCCACAGGAGCCCGTACCCCTTGTTCGAGAGGAAGAACGGGACGCTTGCCTGAGAGTTGCGGTGGGCGAGCTCGAGAGTCGACCCCTTGAGGTCCAGCCTGCCGTCCTGGTACTGCCCCATCCCGTAGATGCGCTCATCGTCGCGGGGCTCGAACCGTGCCGCGATCCGGCACAGGTCGCCAGCGGCCGGCCGTAGATCTCTGCCCCGTACCTCGAGAGAGGAAAACAAGGTTCCCTGCGATCTCGTTCGCCAGCGCTCCTCGAGCAGGAGCGTTCCCCGGGCGTTGAAGAACGAGATCTGGCCGTGGTCGTGCACGCGTGCGACGATGTTACCATTCGCGATGCTTCCATTGTCGCCGTCCGCAGTGATCGCCGCGCCGGAGGTCGTACGGGGAAGGAGTGCCCAGTCGCGGTCCTCCCTCATCGCGGAGAGGATGGTGGCCCGGACCCGCAGACCACTTTCGCCCCACGGCTCTATCCAGAGAAGCTCATCGTCATTTCTGCGAACAAGCCTGCCATTCTCTGCTCGTACTGCCACCTCTCCGTCTCCTCTTGCGCGGTGCTACCCCTTGGCCGCCCCGATCATGAGCCGGCGACAGTCGTGGGCAATCCTTCAACCACCCGCCGGGTATCTTACGCAGTCACGGTTTTTTTCGGTAGCGCTACCGGTAACGCTACCAGATCATGAATCGTATACGTGTAGTGTCGAGCTGTCAAGCGATCAGGCCGTGATTCCCAACGAGCGCCGCTGGCCGGGGAAAAAGGTGAAGCGTGACGGACGTCTCAGCCGGGAGCAGGCGCCGTGCTGCTGCGTACTACGAGCACCGGGGGCCGCAGGACCTGCTCAGGTTCGTAAGAGCGGTCCTTCAGAAGCCGAATAAGCATCCGAGCTGCTATCGAACCCATGAGCGCAGATTCAATGGTAACCGCCGTGAGCGCTGGAGTGACAGACATTGCGACCCGTTCCGCGCACGAAGAGGAGACCACCGAGAAGTCTTCCGGAACCCGTCTGCCTGCGTCATGCGCAGCCTCGATGATTCCTGCCACGCCGTCCCCGCCCGACGAAACCACGGCCGTCATGTGTGGTTCGGCATTGAGGAGGGCCGTCGTGGCCCGGTAGGATCCGACGTACGAGAAATCGGACTGGGCAATCAGCTCCGGCAAGCCGCGATCCTTCACGCAGCGTACATAGGCTTCCGTCTGCCGCACGGCGGGGCCGTAGCCCTCCGCCATGAGCGGTGCCGGTGGCTGGATGAACCCGATCCTTCTGTGCCCGAGACCGAACAGGTGGTCGATCACCGCGGTCACGGCGCCATTAAAGTCGGGATCGACGTAGCACAGGTCGTCGCAGTCCGAGGTACGCCCGATCATGACGAAGGGAAGTCCCGCCCGGCGAAGGAGATCGACGCGCCAGTCCGCAAGGTAGATCTCCATGAGGATCACCCCGTCGACGTGGCGGCTACGATAGATCGACCTCAGGTCATCCCTCGACAGTGAGCGGGTCACAAGGTTGAAGAAGAAACGCTTCTGTTCTGCAACCGCACTGGCGCCAAGAATGAAATCCAGCAAAATGTAGTCCGCAGCGCCCGTCACCGGATAGACAAGCGCGATGGTATCGCTCGTGCCACTGGCCAGGCGCTGCGCGTGGGGATGAGGGACATAGCCCATCCGGCGGATGACGCCCAGGACACGCTTCCGCGTGGCCTCCGAAACGTCCGATCGGTTGTTCACGACGCGGGACACGGTTGACACGGACACCCGTGACGCGCGCGCGATGTCTATGATCGAATTGTCTTTCATTCGTGCCTGGTTCGTCGTTCTCGGCAGATTGCCCCTCCACGTCCATCATATCAGCTTCTTCATCGGCCGAGAACTCAACTGCCTCATGCTATCAGACGCACTTGCGTTGCGTCAACGTTGCGCGTGTTCATCCAAAGATGCTCTTCTCCTCTACGAACCAACTGCCGTCCTTCCGTCAGGGACAGGTGCGGCTGCCGGCATCGGCACCCGCGGTCATGGTGAAGTGCGCGCAGCCGCGGACAATTTGAGTTCGAATGAGGCAACGCGAGGGCTTGACAGCCGGTCAATATGAAGTATACTTTTTGAGTGGTAGCGCTACCGGTAGCGCTACCGGAGACTTGACATGAGAGGAGGTACTTGGCGATGAATAAACGGATGATCATGGTTCTCATGTGTGCAGGGCTGGTCCTGGTTTGCCTGCCCCTTTTTGCTGGCGGCCAGAAGGAAGGTGCCACTTCGGCGACCGCTCCTGTGACGATCACGGAGATGGACTACTGGACCTCAGATCCGGGCGACACGGCAATGAAAAACTATATCGCCGCGTTTCAAACCGCCCATCCCGGGGTCACCGTTCAGCGTACGTCGGAGCCCTTCGTTTCGTATCTCTCCAAAGCGCTGACAATGGCCTCAGCGCATTCCTTGCCCGACATCCTCGAGCTCGACAACCCACAGCTACAGGCTTTCGCTTCTACGGGGACCTTGGCCGCCTTGGACTCTTTCACATCGATCGACAAGTCCAAGTACTACGACGGGCCCTTGTCCACCGTAATCTACAAAGAGCACATCTATGGTTTGCCGGTAGGCAACAACAACCTTGCGATCTACTACAACAAGAAGCTCTTGCAGGACGCAGGGGTGAATCCGCCGAAGACTTGGGATGATCTGCTCGCGGATGCCAAGGCCCTTACCAAAGGCAACACGTACGGATTTGCCTTCAGTGCGCGAGCCGGGGAAGAGGCGTCTTGGCAATTCGAGCCGTGGCTGTGGACCAACAAGGGAGATCTACAAACCATCGGCTCCGCCGAATCGATCGCGGCGCTGAAGCTGTTGGTCACCATGGTCCAGAACGGGTGGGCGTCGAAGTCCGTGACAAACTGGGGGCAGGATGAAGTGGAGCAGCAGTTCGAAAACGGAAACGCTGCGATGCAGGAAATGGGACCTTGGATGCTTCCGCAACTAGCAAAGAGCAAGATCGATTTCGGCATCGTCCCGATCCCGGTTCCCCAGCCCGGCATGGCGCCCGTGCCGGCGCTCGGCGGAGAAGTCTTTACGATTCCGACGAGTACGCCGGACAAGGAAAAAACCGCGTGGACCTTCATTGCATGGATGCAGCAGCCGGACAATCTCATCGCGCTTAACAAGGCATTTGCCTACATCCCGGCCTTTATTCCCGCGGCCCAGCAGCTCGTCCAGAGCAATCCGCTTCTCACGGTGTTTGCGGATCAGATGAAAACGGGTCGAGCCCGGACAATGATTCTCGGACCGAACTATCCGAAGGTATCGGAGATCGTCTCGAGTGCGGTACAAGCAGCACTCGTAGGCACAGCCACTCCTGAGGCTGCTTGCCAGCAGGCGCAACAGCAGATTGATCAGGCGCTCAAGCAATAGTGTCATGTTGAATTGACAAATGGGGGTGCCCCGGAACGGGGCACCCTCCATCCAAAGCAGAGTACACAAAGGACAACATGAGGGCGGAAGCAGTCAACCAGCGGCCCTCCATGAGCCGATCTTTTCGGAGGCGGCAGCGCCTGCGGCTGCTATTCTTGCTGCCGATGCTCGTCGAATTCGCTGTCGTCTTCGTCTACCCGCTCTTCAACAATGTGCGTATGAGCCTCCTGAGGTACGATATAGCGGCGTTCGTGAGCGGCCGGGCGCCTTTCGTCGGTTTTGAGAACTATGTGAACATACTCGGCAACCGCCTGATGGAACCGACGGTCATCAATACGGTCGTTTTCACGGTGGTGTCAATTCTGTTTCAGTTCGTTATTGGCATGCTGCTTGCGCTTCTATTCAAGCGCCGCTTCGCCGGAGCGCAGTTGCTTCGTACTCTCCTGCTCATTCCATGGCTCCTGCCCATCATTGTATCGGCCACAACGTTTCGCTGGATGTTCGACTATACGAACGGCATCATTAACCAGTTTCTGCTGGATCTCCACCTGATCACCCATCCATTAAGCTGGCTGATAACGCCGCAGCTCGCAATGGTCAGCGTGATCATCACGAACATCTGGATCGGAATACCCTTTAATATGGTGCTGCTGTACGGAGGATTGGTAGCGATCCCCGACGAGTACTACGAAGCCGCTTCCATCGACGGCGCGAGCGGGCCCCAGTCATTCTGGTACATCACTGTTCCCGCGCTCCGTGAAGTCATGATGATCGTCCTCATGCTCGGCCTGATATACACGCTCAAGGTTTTCGACGTCATCATGGTGCTCACAGGAGGAGGCCCTGCGGACTCGACGCAGATTCTGTCCACATGGACTTACTCGTTGTCCTTCAGGAGTCTCTCTTTCGGACAGGGCGCCGCGGCCGGCAACTTGCTGATCGTAATCTCGCTCGTTTTCGCGGTCATCTATCTGCGTTTCTCGTGGACTTCCCTGACGGGGGCACGGAGCGGAGGGGGGCGCTGAATGCCCACGCGCCAACGACGAAGCGTCCTGCTGACAATCATTGGGTGCGCGATCGTAATCGCGATGCTTTTCCCGCTGTACTGGGCGTTTGCCGGCTCGCTGAAGACGAACAACCAAATCTTCGCGATCCCTCCCACGTTCTTGCCAACGACGCCGACGTTCGATTCGTACGAAGACGCGTTCGCTGCCCAGTGGCGGGCGCTTGTGACCAGCATCATCGTCTCGGCCGGAACCGTGCTACTCTCTCTCGTTGTGGCAACGCCTGCGGCGTATGCCCTTGCGCATTTCAAGTTCCACGCCACCACTGTGCTAGTAACCTGCCTCCTTCTCGCCCAGATGATCCCGCCGGTAGTGCTAGCGAACTCGCTATACGTGATTTTCAACAGGGTGGGCCTCCTGAACAGCTATGTGGGGTTGATCGCAGGAGACTCGTCGCTCGCAATCCCTTTCTCCGTGCTCATTCTGAGGGCATACATGCAGTCGATCCCTCCGGAGCTTCCCGAGGCCGCATACGTGGATGGCGCCGGCGATCTTGAGGGATTCCTCCGGATCGTGCTCCCTATCAGCCGTTCGGCCATCATCACGGCTGCTCTATTTGCTTTTCTGTTTGCTTGGGGCGACTTCCTGTTCGCACTCACCTTGCTCACGAAACCGGGGATTCAGCCCATCACGTTGAGCCTTTACCGGTTCTTTGGCATCTTCCTCACTGCCTGGAACCGCGCGATGGCCACGGCAGTCATTACATCCATACCGGCTGCCCTGCTTCTCGTGCTTGCCCAACGATTCATCACTGCCGGGCTTACGGCGGGTTCCTTGAAGGGATAGGCGTCGCGGGTCCGAACCTGATCTGCAGCCCTCCTTGCCGGCGAGAACGATCCTTCCTTCATTCATTGACATTTTGATCGGCCTAGTACTACAGCGATTCAATGCCCTATAGACTTCCGACAGTCCGCATGTTACAGTAACCCCCCGACGGCTTCCGAGACTTCTGTGGATCAGGGGTCTGCATCTCGTTAATTGTCCGGTCAAGGATACTTGGCCGGGCTGGGCGAGGTGGGCCCCAGCGAAGACCGTCGGAGGGCGATATCAGCATAGCATGGGGCAGCACGGATGCAAAGCGAAGCCGAGGGAAAACAAGTGAGTGATAGTAAAAACGATAATACTTCAATACCTCCATAAAATCCGATAGATCATTTTCTTCATCCCTACACCCTTTGGATACACATAAGGCATCTCCCATGCCAAGGATAGGGCCCCCAGTGTGCGAGAAAACTCAACAAGAAAGTATGGCTTCAAGACCACCAAGAGAGTTGCGGGAGTTAAAAAAACACTCATCAGCGGGAATCGGGATCAGTATGCTCCCTCTCCTTTTTATAGCAAAGGGTATTCGCATAAGCTGATCTGTTTTGGGAATCAGTTCAGACCACTGGGATCAATAATGTTGCACTCAGGAAATGCTTGGGCTTTCATCTTCTCCTCGAAATGCTCTTGAAGATACTTCTGGATTAATCCTCCTTCCCTTAGAACAAGTGCCGTTGTTTCACTGGTTTCAACAGATTCCCTTTGGATCATTTCCCTTAGCCTTTGGCAGAGGTTAATCATGACACCGTACTTGTAGGCTCTGGAGTCTGTCCCGGTCAGCCGCGGCGAGTACCTTCATTCGAAGTCCTTCGTAAGCCTGATCAAGGTTTTCCCCTACGCATTGTGGGTACGGCTCTTGGATGTTTTTTTTTACCCCGCAGGGACCGTTCGATCGTGCGGGTGTGCACCTGCACTCCCAACTCCTCGGCAAGAAGCCCTTTGAGCTTCGCCGCGCTCAGTGCGGGCTGTTGTTCATGATGCTGCTGCAGGAACACGAGGACCTTCTCGGTGATCTTGGTGGGATGGGTCGGACCGCGTTTCTGGGGCATCAGACCCATCACCCCCAGGGCCTGAAAGGCATGCTGAATCCTATAGAAGTAGATGCGCGAGAAGCCGAATGCGGCGGCGGAGCGCGACACTGACCAGCCGTCCTTGTGCACCCGGCGCACCATTTCGTATTTGACCTGAAGCAGGTCACGCGAGTCGAAGAACGTGAGTGTCTGGAACAGCTCGTCGCTGACCGCGGAGGCTTTGGGGTAGAGCAGGTTCTGCTTTTTCAGTGCCCGGGACTTCTCGTCTGGCAGATGATGGATCTTCATGGTTC
>JBEKQU010000105.1:0-8859 GCA_049519415.1 Spirochaetia bacterium | reverse complement strand
CTATTTCGGGCGTTGAAAATCCGCTACTGTCGCAAGGCGGAAAACTTCGAAGCGTTGGTTCATTTTGCGAACGCGATCATTTGCTTCCGGATGGCGCGTAGATGGGTTTAGGGACGCACTCTTAGGAGGCAAGTCATGGAACTGAATAGTGGAATCCACAAAGTGGACGGAGTCAGGGGTGCCAACTGCTACCTCGTGCCCGCCGCCGATGGCCTCTATCTTATCGACACAGGCATGCCCGGAAACGCGCAGAAGATCATCCATTACCTGAAGGAGATAGGGAAAAATGAGAAAAACTTGCACATGATCCTTCTCACCCATTCAGACATGGATCACTCGGGGAGCGCCGCTGAGCTAAAGCGAAGAACGGGGGCGAAGCTCGCCATCCACGAAGGAGATGCACCCAGCCTTTCCGGGGAAAAGGAACTGAAGAAGGTGAAGGGCGTCTTGGGGCTGCTCCTCCGTATCATGGGGAAGTTCATGAAGTTCGAGAAAGTCGCTGCCGACGTGGTCTTGAAAGACGGTGAGAAGGTGGGACCCCTGACGGTAATCGCAACGCCGGGCCACACAGAAGGGAGCGTCAGCTTTTTCAGTGAGGCAATTCGAACGTTATTTGTGGGAGATGCTCTGAGGACTACGAAAGACGGCAGCCCTACGATGTCTCCCAAGATTATGACCCTCGATATGGACAAGGCGTGGGAGTCGGCAGAAACGATTTCCAAACTCACTTTCGACGTGATGTTACCTGGTCATGGGGAGCCGGTGCTTCAATCAGCAGTCGATCGTGTCCGGCAGTTGGTTCAGAAGAACAGTGCATAGAGGACTATTGAGCCTCCTCGCCAGCATTGTCGGCTATCCTTTTTCGCACTTTGTCCCAAGATCGAGCGGCCCACACGGCCTCAGGTCTTGGCCAGAGAGAGCGCGCGGTCGACGCACCTGTTCGTATGTCCACGTATGCCTGGACAGTATCTGCAACTCACGCCCTTCGTGACATGCCGCCGGGCGCATGAAGGTGATCCCACTATGACGATGATCGCTTTGGTATGGCTGCATGATGGCTGTCAGCAAGAAAATCATCGAGATCGCCGTCGAACCCGGCATTGTCGTAAAGAGCGCTCAAGGAAGAATAGCGGCCCTTTCGAGGTTGTGAAAAAGCGAAAAGGTCAGGATGGCCTACAAGCCGCGCGGCGCTCGAGCCAGCCCCCCATTGATTGTCATCCTCTCCTGAGATCAAGGCCTGATCAGCATGGTGGGGTTAGTCCTTTTCCAGATACCCGACGGTCTGGCCGAAGAGCACATGCTGATCAGCCCTCAATTTCAAGATTTTCGATAGCTCACCCTTATTGCAGTTGTGAAACCATGCCGCCAGCCCCTGCGAGGCCGCGAAGAGGTACACATTTCCCGCGATCAGGTCGTATCCACATAATAATATGGCTTTTCCGGAATTCATATGGGCGAGAAAGCATAGTTTTTCAAGCTCTTGGGCATGAGGTTTAGCCCTCCGAGATGAAAGGGGATCGCCATTCGGAAGCGCTCCCGACTCCGAAACCCGCAGGCCATTTTCTTCACCCACTGAATGCGGGAGTTTTTTGCTTCAAGCATTGCGTTCGAAACCCGAGCAATAATAGCGTTGAGGACGCCCCACAGATACGCGCGCAGTATTTTGACGACTTTCTTTAGCGGCTCTAGCCGACAGCGAGAAATCCAACCCAGCAGGCTTTTCCACGCTTTCTCCGCTGAAGTACGGTACGCCCTCGACCCTCATCAAGGGTTCATGGTACCGAAAGGCGTCATGCATCGTACACGAGCGCCAGAACGAACAGCCGTTCTCATGGTCGAGCAGGCATCAGTCAAGCCGACTGGGGATTAGAGGCCCGACTGTACACCTCAATGAATTTTCAGAACGCTATGAACCCGCTGCTCGTGACTAGCATGGGTATTTTGCTGTTCGCCCTTGGGAGCTACACCACCGCCATCATCATGTAAATCAGGCATCTACGTCCCACCGCTATGATGCGGGGATTCCTAACGGCGCGTGTCTCCCTTGATGCCACAGCGACTGCCTTCATGAGAGCCGGATCTCGCAGTATCCCGCTCACTTTCCATGGCGTCCTGGGCTACTCGGCCTTTCTCCTCATGTCGACGGACCTTGTTCTGATGTGGCGGCGATGTCGCCTAAAACCGATAGACCCCCTTCCTGCAAAGCTCCACCGCTACTCCCTGGCTGCATATTCATGTGGGTTCTGGCGTTCGTTGCAGGCATCGCCAGTCAACGCGTTCCAGCTGCACGAAGAAGCCGGAGTGGTCGATAATATAATAAGGCGGTATCAATTTGCAGCGATTCACACGCGACATTCTTTCAATTTTCGTAGGGCTTTTCGTATCGGTCGGGACACTATGGGCTTCGACGCCTGCAATGGAAACACGTCTCGGCCGCGACGTGGCATACCTGAACAGCCTGGGCAGGAGTTCGGACGGCAAAAGAACGCTCACCCAATTGTTGGAGACGCGACTCAAGGCCACACCTGCACAGATACGCGAGATGCGCAAAGCACAGTTTGGCTATGGTGACATCTCTGTTGCGCTGGCGCTGGCATCGCATCTTCAGGGCGGAATCACAAACGCCAACGTAGAGAGAATCATTACCCTGCGACTGAACCCACGCCTCAACGGCTGGCCAAGTATCGCCAAATCACTGGGCATCCGGCTTCAAAGGGTCGTGCTCCAGATCGAATCCATGAGGGCACGGCCTGCCGCGAAATCCATGGCGGCCGCTGAACCTCCGCGCTCCTACGATTCTGTTCCCCGGCTCGTCCATGGCGGCTGAGTCAGAAGAAGCCCCATGTGATTCATGGGTCCATGGCCGTGCCCAATCTGGAGGCCTCGCGACGCAGCGAGAACCCTGCTGACGTAGCGCTTGGCGGCGCGAACTGCATCAAGCATCTCATCGCCAAGGGCAAGCCGGGCCGCTATCGCTGATGCGAATGTGCAACCTGTCCCGTGGGTGTTTCGGGTGTTGATCCTCGCTTCAGACAGCTCTTCGAAGTGCTCCCCATCGTAATAGAGGTCTGTGCTGAACCCCGTGCCCTGCAGATGGCCGCCCTTGACCACTACACAGCGCGGCCCTCGCGAATGTATTGCGACGGCCGCACGGCGCATTCCCTCCATATCGGTGATGGGAAAACCGCACAGGACTTCTGCTTCTGGCAGGTTCGGTGTGACCACAGTCGCCAGTGGCAGGAGGGATGAGATGAGGGTGTCGCGAGCCTCGGGCTCGAGGAGAGCGTCACCGCTCTTTGCAATCATCACGGGATCCACTACGAGAGGCTGAAGCCCATGCTCGGCGATCTTCGCCGCAACGGTCTCGATGATCTGGCTGTTGGAAAGCATTCCCGTCTTGACCGCATCCGCGCCGATGTCCTCTGCGACTGCATCGATCTGTCGGGCGACAAAATCGGATGGGATAGCATACACGCCTTCGACTCTCACCGTGTTCTGCGCGGTGAGCGCAGTGATGGCGCTGGTCCCGAAGACCCCGAGAGCCGCGAATGTCTTCAGGTCTGCCTGGATTCCCGCCCCGCCGCCGGAGTCCGAGCCGGCAATCGTCAGAGCCTTCTTCATTTGAAATGGTCCCATCCGGATTCCTCCAAAGGCAGGGCGCTGCCGTCAGGCAGGATGAGTTCGGGCCGCTCGCCCGCCAGTGTAATCTCCCCGATGATAGACACCGGGGTGCCCGTTTCTGATGCGATTCTCTGCGCCAGTCGCTCGGCGCGTGCAGGCGGGGCGGTGAACAGGAGCTCATAATCCTCGCCGCCGTGCAGGGCGAAGTACCACTCATCCCCCCTCGCTGCTCGAGCAAGGGCGCGGTTGTCCGGGCTCACCGGCAGCTTCTCCCCGTACAGGCGCGCGCTCACTCCGCTTCTCTCACAAATATGTCGAAGGTCCCCCGCAACTCCATCGCTTACGTCGATCATGGCGCTGGCCTCGCGAAGCACCCCGATCAGCGCGCCCTCCTTGACGCGAGGCGTAGGGCAGTCGCGGCGGTCTCGTGCGGCGACGGCGTACGCCGCATTCGTCGAGAGGCCAGGGTCAAGAAGGAGCGCGACCCCCGCCGCTGCATCCCCGACGCTTCCGGTGACCATGATGCAGTCACCAACCGTGGCGCCCGAACGCAGGACAATGTTTTCGCGGACCGCCGCCCCGAGGAGAAATACGTCGATGAAGATGCCCAAACGGGAGCGCGAGATGTTGCCGCCCACGATGTCGACGCCGAATGTGCTTGCCTCCGCGCGAAGGCCTGCGTACAGCTCGTCAATGAAGCCGACCTCCAGGTCACCGGGAAGGCCTAGAGATACCAGGGCATAGCGGGGGATGCCGCCTGAGGAAGCGATGTCGCTCAAATTGATCGCAAGGGACTTTCGGCCGAGGTTGCGCGGAGCGACCTCACCGCGCAGGAAATGGACTCCCTCCACCTGCACGTCGCATGTGGCAAGCCATACACTTTCCGAAGAGACTTGCAGCACGGCCACGTCATCGCCGATTCCTACGAGGACATTCGGCCCGGGCTTAGGCAGCGACCGGCCGATCCTGTCGATTAGCCCGAACTCTCCCAGCTGCTCGATTTTCATCGCGTCCTCATTTCTCCGATCGCTGCACGCAGGGTGCGAGCCGCCGCTTCCACGTCTTCCGCCGTAACGATGGCTGAAACCACGGCGATCCCCGCGGCCCCCGTTTCCATGATGGCCGCGGCGTTGCCCTGGTTGATCCCGCCAATCGCAACGACAGGGATCCCTACTGACCTGGTGATGCGCCGAAGTCCTTCGATGCCCAGAGGGGGCGGGGCGTCAGGCTTTGTAGGGGTCGAAAAGACCGGGCTTGCACCAATGTAATCAGCCCCATCATCAACGGCCTTTCGAGCCTCTTCCGTGCTGCCTGCCGATACGCCGAGGATTTTCGCCCTGCCAAGCAATCCGCGTGCAAGGGCCGCAGGCATGTCATCCTGGCCGATATGAGCTCCGTCGGCATCAACGGCGAGAGCTACGTCGAGCCTGTCGTTGACAATGAAAGGGATGTGAGCAGCCTGGCAGAGTTGCCGAAGCTCGAGGGCTTCCTCGATCATGCGGCGCGTCGACGGGTCCTTTTCCCGGTACTGAACGACCGTCACCCCGCCACGAATGGCCGCCTCAACGATGCGGAGATGGCTTCGCCCGCGAGAAAGCCTCGCATCCGTAACAAGGTACAGAAGGAATGTCGCGGCGGGTACCGCTCCCGCGGAGTAATCCATGCTCCTACGCGAGATCCACTATGCGCGCCCCTTTCTCAAGCTGGGCGGCAGTAAGGAGATGAAGCTCATCGAGAAGCAAAGATCGGAATGAGCCCGGTCCTCGGGCGTGCCGAGCCGCGTGCTCCGCCGCCAGGCCGTAGCAAGCGAGCGCGGATGCCGCGGCGATCAGCCGGTCTGATTCCACGGCGCAGAAAATGGCCACCACCGTCGTGGCCATACATCCGCTACCTGTGATGGTTTTCAGCGCCTCGTGGCCGTTGTCGACCCCGAGTACACGCGTGCCGTTGGAGAGGATGTCACGCTTGCCTGTAATGGCAACCACGGTGGCACGGCGCATAGCAAGATCGCGGGCCACGGCCTGTGGGTCCGCCACCCCTTCCACGGACTCCACCCCCTTGACTACCCCACCGACTCCCGCCAGCGCGCCGATCTCCCCTGAGTTGCCCCGGATCACCTCGACGCGCAGCTCCTTCAGCAAGCGCTCGGCAGTCTCGGTGCGGTAGCGGGTGGCACCCACACCAACCGGATCGTAAACCACAGGCACTCCCCGTTCATTCGCGCGTCTGCCGGCTATAAGCATCGCCTCCACGAGTTCGGGAAATAGGGTGCCTGGGTTCAACACGAGGGCATCCGCGGCACCGACCATCTCCTCGACTTCCTCGCGAGCGTGCGCCATGACGGGAAGAGCCCCCAGGGCAAGTGTGGCGTTGGCCGTGTCGTTCATGACCACCCAGTTCGTGATGTGATGGATGAGGGGCTGCTTGCTTCGAATCCTATCCAGAAGTTCCGCTGCAATTGCGCCATAGCTTTTCGTCCCTTGAGCTGTCATTCCATATCTTCCAGTCGTTTGCTCCGACTTCTCCCCGCGAATCCGAACACGAGGGAGAATAGGAAGGCCACCGCAAAGCTCGGCGCCGACCCTCCTGCAATCTCTATTGCCCCAGGCACCAGTTTCTGCCACTGCGGGAAGATCGCCCCGAGGGTCGTAGGGTTGGCCAGGTGATAGGCGGCTATCCCAGCAGCCCACGAAATAATGGCTGCGACATTCACGCCCCCTGCATACCAGTAAACCCCTTTCGTGCGGTAGAACTCATCCACGCGGTAGCGCCTTTCCTTCAGGACGAAGAAATCCGCAGTCAGCATCCCGAAGAGTGGCACAAAGAAGGATCCAATGAGGTAAAGAAAGCTCTGGAATCGCGTGATGTCGAGAAGGACCGCTGCAAGTAAGCATGCCCCGCCAAGTGCCACGATGAGCCAACGCTGCTTGAGCTTCGGGAAAAGGTTCTGCAGCGAGACCGCAGAGGAGTAGAGGTCAGCCCAGGCGTTGTGCGTCTCATCGGCAAGGAGAATGAGCAGGGCGATCCAGCCAGCCGTGAGGGCGATGGCGGAAGCGAAGTCCTTTGGCTCCTGCGCTACCTTGGATCCGAGGAGCAGGAGGGCGCCTAGAGAGAGAAACCAGGCGTTCGTGATGAAAAAGCCGAGCAAGGTGCCCCAGAAGCCCTGCCGCGTCGAACGGGAGAAGCGGTTGTAGTCGGCTACGAGCGGCAGCCACGAAATGGGAAGTGCGATTGCGAGATCTACCCCTTGACCAAAGGGCAGGGACCCATCGCCGGACTGCCGGATAAGCGCAGCCACATCCATGGTAGAGAAGGCATGGACTGTGAGCCAGACCCCTGTTGCCAGCGCGATCCAAACGGCAAACTTCTCCAGCCACTGGCGAACCACACCGATCGGCCCGCCTATTCCCATGATAATCACGATGGCTGCGAACACGGCTGCCCAGACGGCGTACCTGCCCGTCCCGAAGAGAGTCCGGGCGATGACGGAGGCGGCCACACCCATCACGACGAACTCGAATATCGTCCACCCGATGAGCTGAAGGACGTTCAGGACCGTCGGGAAGAAGGACCCGCGCACTCCAAGCACGGGGCGCATGAGCACCATTGTCGGCACGCCTGTCGAGCTGCCCACGACCCCAATGAGCGCAAGAAGGAGGCAGCCCGCCACGCTCCCGATCAGGATTGCCAGGAGAGCGCTGCCCAGGCTGAGCCCCGGCACGAGGAAGGTGCCTGTCAGCATGACGAGAAGGCCAATCCCTAGGTCTCCCCAGAGAACCATGAAGTCCATGAAGCCGAGCACACGGTGCTCCCGCGGGATAGGCTCAATCCCCCATTCGGGCGGGGTCTGAAAACGGGGAATAATCCTGTGAAAACCCTCTGCGAGCGTCATGCGCTCCTCTTCAAAAAAAACCGCCCCGAGCGAGGGGCGGCTATGTGCCGTTCTACCATCCCTGCGCTGGCATTATCCAGATCAGGTTCAACGGGTCGGCGGCTAACAGCCGCCCTCTCAGCCCGGTCGCTACCGAGCACCCCGATACATTGTCATCTAACGAGGCCAGTTTATTACACCACGCCCGAACTGTCAACCCTTAGTGGTCTGTTTGAGCTGATCCCGATATGGATAGAATCGTGGATGAACGTCTGTGACCCCGTGGAAGTTGCCGCCCAGAAGGACATCGTGGAGCTTAGAAGGAGTAACAGGATTGCGTTCCTCGGAGGGTCGATAAAAGGGCCATTGCGAAAGGAAAAGCGGACATTGAGGCGGAGATTGCGCGGATCGTTCCTGTGATCGAATATGGCGGGTACATTCCCGGTTGCGATCATGGTGTACCTCCGGATGTATCGTGGCCTAATTTCGTTCACTATATCGGGCTTCTTGAGCGGGTCACGGGATGGCTCTGACAGTCATGCTGCAGGCTTAGGCCGTGGAACGAGTCCACACGCGCCGGCCTTGCTTTATTATTGTCATTGCAATTCGGTGAAGGAAAATTCTTTCGCAAAGATGGCACGCCACTCAACCGTTGATCTGGCAGGTCCTGGATACAGAGATGGGCTACTTATTCACTGCCAAATAGGACTCCCATCGGTATCTGCACGAGGAGATCGCCCCCTGGTGAAGCTCGGTGAGGTGCACTCTCTGAAGCACATGCGCTTGACGGGGCGTCAGCACCAGCGGTGGCGCTACCGTTGGGCAAACGGGGGTACGGCTTCGAAACTCTGATGACAGCCTCAACGTCAACTGGGTTGAGCTGAGCATCAGCGGCTGAGTAAAACTTACTTACGCTCTTTCTAGTGCTGATACTCCTCGAGGGCACTAACAAGCATGTTGAGGCCTTCGGTCTGGACGAGGCCCGTGAGGGTGAAAAGCTCGACGCGGGTATGGAAGATCCCTGGGGCGCTTCCGCGGGCGCAGACAAAACCGGCTTTCTTCACCAGATCGATAATGTGGTCGTTGTAGAGGCCGAAGGGATAATCATAGACCGTTATCGTTTTTCTTAGGTGAGTCTCGATGATCTGCTTGGCCCCGAAGATTTCCTCGCGGAGGGCTTCTTCACTCTTGATTCGCGTGAGAAACGGATGGGATTTCGAGTGGCATCCAATTTGCATGCCGGCTTTCTCGAGGACGAGGACCTGGTCCCAACTCATGAAGTTCTTCGCCCCAATGGCGTTCGTGAAGATAAAGAAGGTGGCGATGAAGCCGTATTTCTTCAGGAGAGGCAGCGCATACTGGTACTG
>JBEKQU010000104.1:0-8865 GCA_049519415.1 Spirochaetia bacterium | reverse complement strand
GATCTGGGAGCGCATCTTCTCCGAGACGGCGAGCCCCGAGGCGTCGTCGCCCGCGCGCGTGATCCTGCTTCCCGACGAGAGCTTCTCCATGTTCTTGTCGAGCGCCAGGTTGTTCAGCTTCAACTGACGATTGGCGAAGATCGCGCTCATGTTGTGATTGATGATCATGTCTTTTCCTCCCTGAACGAATGACTGGCCCCGGGCATCCATGCCCGAGGTCTGGATTTTCACCGTGCCACCGGCACGGCATCTGGGGAGTGGCGCCGCCTTGGTGGACCCCGCCCCTTTCCGATTTCCCTTGATCAGCCTTCCAGGCAGGCCGATACACAGAGTAGCGGAAGAAGGGAATGGGCCCCTGGCGCCAAGCCGGAGCTACCCTCAGTCCTCTTTTCGACAGGGGGGAGTTTAAATATTAGGGATATTTTTCTGAGGTTTTTTTACGTAAGATCCTGGAGATAACGGCTGGCGATGGGGTCTTCCGGTTCTATCTCCAGCACGGTGCGGAAGAATCCGATGGCCTCCTCCTTGCCGCCGGTCTTCAGGGCCAGGATGCCCAGGTTGGATATGACCTTGGTATTCTCCGGTTCCAAAGCGAGTGCTTCCGTGAGTCGTTTCCTGCTTTCCGAAATCTCGCCGAGCTCCATGAGGCAGATCGCCAGCTCATTGAGCAGATCCGCGTGGGGTGAGCCGAGGGAAAGAGCCTTGAGAAACGCGTCCCGGCCCTCCCCGTACCGGCCGAGCCGCCTGTTGGCCCAGCCGAGCAGGAACCAGGCATTGGGGACTCCCGGCCGCGAGGAAAGGAACTCTTTTGCGTGGACGATTCCCTCCTCCTCCTTTCCCATGCGGATGCAGTCGAACGCCTTCTGGAAAAGGCCGTCCATCAGCCCCTGTTCGTCGATCTCCCTGATGATCCGCCGCGCTTCGCGCACTCTTTTCTCATCCGTGCCGGATTGCGCGAACACCGCCAGGTGTTCCCGCGCCTTCTCAAACGACCGCTGGTGCAGGTAGAAATAGGCAAGGTTGTAGTGAATGGTCGGTTCGGTCGGATCAGCGGCGAGCGCGGCCTTGTAGGATTCGAAAGCCAGGTTCTGCAGCTCTTCGACCTGTTCGTCCCGTCCGAGCTTCTCCAGCTGGCGCGCGCGCTCCTCGTACGCCAGCGCGAGGTTCATGCAGGTCACGGCGTCATCAGGGAAGAGCCCCCCCAGCGCGCGGAAGATCTCAATGGAGACCTCGGCGTTGCCGTTCCGCGCCTTGAGGATCCCGACGTTGGTGAACTCATCCTTGATGTTCGGCTTGACCGCCAGGACGAACCGCCGGTAGTAGTCGGCGTGCTCGTTCGCCGGATCCCCCGCCAGCACCTTGAGCGTGCCGGCAACGATGGCCTCCCAGCGCAGCTCCCCCGCCGCTATCGATGCGGCGCCGGGCGGTATCTCGATGGGCAGAAGGATGTCAGGATCGAGGGTGAAGTCGCCGATCCGCCTCTGCGTGGTCTGGGCGATGGAGATATAGCCCACGTTGGCCAGCCGGTCCGAATCATCCATTCGACGGCTGACCCTCTGATGGAACGGGAGCATTGTGAGCATCAACGGGCTGCTCTTCCGGCAGGCGGGCGGGGGGCGGCGCTTTTTCGGCCGCCGGAATGCCGCCAGGAGGAACCTCCTCTTTCTGCGCATTCCGGGTGGCCGTGCGCACGGAGGACAGGTAGGAATTGATCAACAGCTTGTAGGTCATGGGAGGCTCGGAGGGGTACTCCATGCTCACGGCGAGCACGTCCTTGCGGCCGCCCACCTCATCAATGCGCCTGATGACGCAGGGGATCGTCATTTCCGGCGCCTGTTCGCCGCGGGCGATTTTCAAGGCCGCGTCCTTGCCGGCGAGCGAGTCGGCGACGCCGGTGGTCACCACTTTTGCGCCGCTGAACGAGAGATCGCGGAGAACGCACTTGCGGGGGACGCCATCGGCGATCAGCGTAGCCTCCCGCGATTCCAGGCCGAGCTTCTTCATCGTCTCTGGATTGACGACGATGCGCTCGTCCTTGCGGCGCTGCGCATTGGAATTGGCTTCCAGGAGAGTGCCCAGGATCTGGATAAGGTCGTCCGGCGGCCTCTGGGTGAACTCCAGGTTGATGAACTGCACATCGGGACCCTGGAGGGCGTAGTGCGAGAACCCCGTCGGGTGGCAGGTTACGAAAAAGGTGATGGGCTCCACATTGTCGGGAGGTTTGAAGCACCAGCGCAGCGCAAGCCGGTTGTTGGCCTGTTTCAACGTGCTCATCACGGCGCTGGAAACGCTTGCGATCACCTTTGCGCCGGCCATTGAGCTGGAAAACACTATGCAGGGAACCTGCCGGTCCTGGATCTTGAGGTAGACGTTGCGGGTGACAAGACCCGTCGCGCTGATGACCTGCTTGTTGAACGTGACGTCCGTGGTCTGGTAGTGCTCGTAGTAGCGCGCGAGCTGTTGGGTGGTGACAATGGACATCGGGGCCCCGCTTCCTTAGTATTGTGAACTATACGTCGGCGCAATCGCTGGTGTCAATTCGACCAAAGGGAGAGGAGAAAACGGTGCATTCCCTGTTTGGAGTAGAAAACCCCCTCATGGATGTTATCGCCCGCGTCGACTATGCCTTCCTCGAACGGTTTGGCAAGCAGGCGGGAACCATGCATCTTGTAGAGTACGACGAAATCGTCCGACTCCTCCGGGAGATAGGGCCCTGCCGCACCATGGCGGGCGGGAGCGCGGCCAATACCGCGCGGGGCTTCGCGTGGCTGGCCAGCGAGGCGGGGAAGGACCTTCGGGAGTCGATCCTTGGATCACGAGCCTCAACCGAGCCTCCTTCTCTTCCTGTTTTCAATGGCGCGATCGGCGCCGATCAACGGGGAGACGAGTTCTTCGCGCATTTGAGCGGAGCGGGCGTGCACGCCTCCCTGGTGCGAAAGGCGACACCGACCGGCACCTCCATCATCCTTGTGACTCCGGACAGCGAACGCACCATGAATACGTTCCTTGGCGCGTGCCGCGATTTCCAGGCCGCGGATCTGGACCTGGACCGGCTTGCGGTCTCCCGGATGCTCTACCTGACCGCCTACCTGTGGGACACGGACAACCAGTGCGCCGCGGCTGAAAAAGCCGCTGCCTTTGCAAAAGAACATGGCATCGCCATTGCCTTTGATCTGGCCGACCCCTTTGCCGTCCGCCGCTACGGGGATCAGCTTCGGTCCTGGATTCCGGGACGCGTGGACATTCTCTTCGGCAACAGGGACGAGCTTGCCCTGTTGACGCAGGGCGCATGCGACGAGGATTGCGTCACGGATGCCGCGTCCCTGGCTCCGCTTGTCGTCATGAAGGTGGGCGCGCGGGGATGCCTTGTGGGGGGGGAGGGAGGAAGCTTTGCCGTGGCCGGGGTTCCCGTGACGCTGGTCGATACGACCGGCGCGGGAGATGCATTTGCCGCGGGCTTTCTGTTCGCGTGGCTCGCCGGCGCTGAGCCCGTCACATGCGCCCGGCTCGCGAATGCGCTCGCCGCGCGAATCGTGAGCGCGGAAGGATGCAATTACTCGGGGTGAGGCGATGAGTGAGAGAACGTTCTACGTCGTGTGGGACTCATCCTCGTAGGGCGTGTATTCCAGAAGCTCGTCGTCAATGCGGCTGATGAGACGCTCCGCGGCGCTCGCGATCTCCTCGGCCTGGGCAGCCACCGGCTCACGGCCATCCCGGGTCTTGAACATGTCGTCGGCGATGTTCAAGGCAGCCAGCACGACGACGGTGAGCGGATCGGCAAAGGAGTAGCGGTTCTTCACTTCCTCTATGCGCGTTTTGACGTACGACGACAGCCGCGCGAGGTGGTCCGCGCTTTCATCGGATTGAATCACAAAAGAGGTGCCCAAGACTTCGATTTTGAGCTGTCGTTTCTCCATGAAGGCCTAGAAGATGTCCAGCTCTTCCTTCGGCGGTCGAGGCTCGCCCTCCGGCGGTTGAGGCTCGCCCTCCGGCTCGGGAACGGGGGCGCTTTTTTCCGGCTGTTCCTCGGGGTCGTGGGGGAGGGCGGCCGCGGGAATGTCCGCTGCGCGGACACCAGGAGTGGCCGCGGGAATGCCACCAGGAGTGGCCGCTGGATTGTCCGCTGCGCGGACACCAGGAGTGGCCGCGGAATGTCCGCCGGCGCCGCGCTCCTGACGTTTCGCGGCAGTGCTTTCCTCAAGCTCGTCCAGGTTGCGCAGAGTGCGCACGATGACGGATTCGATTTCCTTCTGATCCGCCTTGAACCCGTCCACCAGCGTTTCCAATTCTTTCATCCGTCTCTGGGCGGATTCCAGCCCCTTGCGGAGGGTGGAGTTCTCCTCCTTGAGCACGCGGATGAGCTCTATAGCCCGAGTGATCTTGCCTTCCAGAAGCCTGATCTGCTCGAGGGTGATCATTGCGAGCCGACGCCTGCCGCGAGAGCCTCTTTTGCCCTTGCGACGATGGCCTTGAAGGCCACAGGATCTTCAATTGCCATGTTGGACAGCGCTTTGCGGTTGAGCTGTACATCCGCCTGCGAGAGGCCATGGATGAACTGGGAGTAGGTGATCCCCTCTGCCCGGACAGCAGCGGAGATGCGGGCTATCCACAGCCTGCGGAATTCGCCTTTCCTTCGCCTGCGATCGCGGTAGGAGGAGGCGAGCCCTTTCATGACTGCCTCTTTCGCCGTCTTGAACAAACGGCTCCTGCCGCCCCAGTACCCCTTGGCGAGCCTCATAATCTTGCGTCGGCGTTCGCGCCTCCGCGTACCATTCTTCGACCTAGGCATGTATCAGAATCTCCTTCTCACTGTCCTAGTACTTGCCGGCATACGGCAGGAGCTGTTTCACCCTTTTTGTTTCCACGGGGCTGAGGGTGGCGGACAGCCGCAGCCGCCGCTTTCTTTTTGCGTTCTTTTTTGTGAGGATATGGCGCAGGCCCTGCTTCTTGTAGCGCACCTTCCCCGTGCCCGTCACGTGGTAGCGCTTGGCCGCCGCCTTTTTCGTCTTCATCTTTGGCATCGTCTATCCTTTCTTGGCCTTGCTTCCCTTTGGATTGAGGAGTATCGACATGGTCCGCCCTTCCATCTGGGCTGGCTTCTCCACCAGGAAGGAATCTCCGAGCATCTCCAGGATCTTGTCGAGGACTTCCTTGCCGAGCTCCGTGTGGGCAAGCTCGCGGCCGCGGAACCGGACCGTGACCTTGACTTTGTTGCCCTCGTCAAGGAACTCCCTGACATGCCGGGTCTTGAAGTCCAGATCATGCTCATCGATCTTCGGCTGCATGCGGATCTCCTTGATCCGGATCTGCTTCTGGTGTTTCTTCGCCTCCCGGGTCTTTTTTTCCAGGTCGAACTTGTACTTCCCGTAGTCGAGGATTTTGCACACCGGCGGCTGGGCCTGCGGCGCCACTTCCACGAGGTCTGCGCCCGCCTCCCGCGCCATCTGCAGTGCTTCGAAGGTCGGCACGATTCCCTTCTGATTCCCGTCCGCGTCAATCAAACGCACCTCGCGGACCCGAATGCCCTCATTTATCCTGAGATCCTTCTCGGCCAATATACCTCCTTCCCGTGTAAGGGGATTTTTTGAACTATAGCATCTCGGAGGGAAAAGGTCAAATGCCCGCGTGCGGCCAGAGGCGCAGAGCCTCTCCCCTACAGGCTTTCCATCAGCTTATTCCATTTCTCTTGCAGGTACTTTTTGAACTCGTATTCATCGTGGTAGTCCGAGGCAAGCTCTTCGATTGCGCGCGAAATCTCCGAAAAGATGTCCTTGAGGAGGACGGGCAGCTTTCCCGCCGCTCCCTTTTCCGAGGGGACCTGGAAGCTGGGGATGAAGATGGATTCCTTCAGTTTCTGCAGCCCAGGCTCGGGCGCTGCATCCATCAGCTTTGCCGGGTCGGCAATAAGCTCTTCAGGGGAATATGCCGTGATGGCCTCTTTGATGCCCTTGACCTGTATTTTTCCCAGTTCCGTGCATCTCACGTAGTCATTGATCTCCTGGTAGGTCGCCTCCGTGAGCAGGATGTCCCCCGGGGTCGCGGCGCTTTGCATCCGTTGCGCGACGTTTACAACTTCTCCGAAGATGTCCTTGCCCTTGCGGATCACCGAGCCCGTGTTCAGCCCAATGCGTGCCTGAATCTTTTCCAGTCCCACCTTCAAGGAGCTGTACTCCGCGAGCTTTTTCTGGACCGTGAGCGCCGCGACGGTCGCCCCGACCGGTGACTTGAAATACGCCAGGATGGCGTCACCCATCTTTTTCACGATCCGGCCCTGGCATTCATCGATAGTGGCGCCGGCGATGTCCTCGAAGGCCTTGATGAGCTTCATCATGTCGGTGGATTTCAAGGTCCCTGATTTCTCGGTATAGCCGACGATATCGATGAAGAATACGGTGAGGTTCTGCGTGCTTTCCCGGCGGAACTTGAACTCCAGCTTGGCTTGGTCGAGCGTGCTCTCCGTCTCCGCCGCGACGTTCTCTTCATGAACGGCCTGCATCTCAGTCTTCTGGCCTTCCCCGGGAACGGCGGTCAGCGCGGCCACCAGACCCTGGCGGAGCTCTTCGGCAAAGCTTCCCTGGCTTAGTTCGGGCAGCAGGGCGCGCAACGCCTCCTGAACGGGGAGGCTGTCCAAACGGATCATGTCCATGACCAGAGAGAAGGTTTCCCGTGTGAGCGGCTTTGTCACGCCGGCCAGGATTTCCGCCACCATCTCGGAGTCTCCCGCCTGTATGTAATCGCTTACGATCTGCGTGGCGTAATCATCCGTCATGGACAGGAGCGCGAGAAGCGCCTCAACGCGGACTCCCCGATCCGCGTCCTCAAGGAGCAGATACAGGCGATTGGTGACGATGTCCGTGGGCACGCCGGAGCCCCGCGCGGCAAGCGCCTTGAGGATGCGGATGGCGACCCTTCGGCCGGTGGCCGTGGCATGAGAGGTCAGGTCCAGCGCCAGGTGGGCGAACGTTGAATCCGCGTACCGGGCCAGCAGATCGCCCAGGCGCAGCTTCAGGGCTTCCGGTGCGTCGCGCAAGTCGAGCACCTTCAGCAGGGGGGGCATCAGGCGCTGCAGACCGGCCAGATCCATGCTTTCCAGTGTTTCGATCAGGAGGAGGCGGGACGGGGGAGCCAGGGAGGGATTCTGCACGATATGGATCAGCGGGCTCACCATGATCTTGGCGGGGATGAAACGGGCTCCGCGGATGTAGCCATTCAAGGAGCGGATATTCCGCGATGGCTCTTTGAAGTATTCGCGGGACAGCTCGATGATGGAACGCGTCAGCAGCTGACAGAGCGTGACGATGCTCGTCTCCTCGATGAAATGGATGCGCTCGGCGCGGGCGAAATCCAGTATCTCCTGGATCCTTTTTGCCGTGGTTTTAATCTCCAGCGCGCCCGCGACTCGAATGAGCCGGTTGAGCCTCCGTATGAAAAAGGGCCGGTTCAAGTCCACTCGTGACACCTGCGCAAAGACGGCGAGCTTGTCCTTCTTTTCAGTCAGGGCGAACAGGGGAATGCACGCTTCGAACCGGTTCTGCTCCTCCTTTGACGTGCCGGCCAGGAGGGACCGCATCTGCGCCACCGGAGGCGTGTGGCCGGAGTACCCATCTTCCTTGAAAAATGCCTGCACATCGGCGAGCACGGAGGGAGTAGCGTATCTTTCCAGCAAGGTGGCCAGCAGCGTGGCCAGGAGGATCTCCTTGTTGGCGATGCCCTGCAGAGAAATGTAGTTTTTGCGTATCTTGCCGAAGACCGTGTCAAGGTGGGCCGAGGTGATCACGGAGAACTCGCTGAGCAGATGGGGCGAGGCGCTTTTGACCTCCACCACGATCTTTTTCAGGAAATCCCCCACGAGGGCTTCCGTCTCGGAATCAACGTACGGGGTGATCAGCAGGAGACGGAAGATCCTGGTGGGAAACCGAAGCCGGCCCTGGAACTGCGAAAGGGAGCTCAGGAAGGAGAGAACGGTCTGCCTTTCCCCCTTCTGCAGCGTTTCCAGCACGTAGTTGGCCTGGGGATTCTTTGCCTTGAGCGTGTACACGCACAGGTAGCACCCCAGCGCCATCGGGGAGAGGGTTTCCACCGGGAGCTCGAGCACCTCCTGGCTGCCGGTCTGGAGCATCTTGAGGAAAGCGGCATGCTGCACGCCCGGCAGGGCCTTGGGAAGCGTGTCTTTCAGGAGCGTATATCGCTCCGCTTCCACGAGGGCCTCGGCCGCGATTGTCTTGACGGTTTCGCTCTGCTTGGGATCCGCATACACGGCCTGGTTGAGCTGCAGCACCTGCTGCGCCGTGGGGGAGATGGTGGAGATGGCGCGAAGGATCTCCGCGCGCAATTCCTCTTCGGGAAAGTGAGTGAAATATTTGACCAGCATGCCGGCTGAGGAAGGCGCGCGGATGGCTTTGAGGGCCTGGATCGCGGCGATGCGCTGCGACTGCTTGCCCCGCTCTATGATTTGGTAGAGGTGGGGAATCGAGATCTCATTGCCCAGCGATCCGGAAGAGCGTATGGCGGCCTCGCTGACGTCTATATCCGCGTTATAGAACTCCTTCACCAGCAGCGTGAAAACCTCTTCATCGTAGAAGCTTTTGAGCAGCGTGAGCGCGGTGATCTTGGACTCTTTGCTCAGCGTGGTAACCATATTCCGTTGCACTGGGTTCTGCGCCATTGGGTTTTTATTATCTCGCACTGATGCTTTTTTTTATGGTATATCGCGCCGAATGGCTTGTCAACGGCCCGCTGGTAGTGGGTGCGATTTCACGGATCGGTTTTTTTTCATTGTGTAAACACACAAAAAAGGCTACCCCTTCCCTGAGACTACCAATCCTTGGGAGGGGATAGCCATGCAAAAGCTACAGGAACTTCTAC
>JBEKQU010000103.1:0-9092 GCA_049519415.1 Spirochaetia bacterium | reverse complement strand
CGAACGCCATCACCGCTCTTCGCTGTTGCAGGCTCAGCGGCCGCTTCGAGGATTTCTGGGAGCGCCGAGCCCTGCGTCCCACCGGCTGAGGGGGTGCCGTCTCACTTTCCTGACGTGCACCCGCGGGAGGTGAGGTCGAGGTTCTGGGAGGTGAGGTCGAGGTTCTGGGAGGTGAGGTCGAGGGCGTAGGTGGTGTGGTCCAGGGTACGGGCGGCGTGGTAGGTTGGCTGCGTGGGCAGGGAAACCGGGTCGACCCTAGGGTTCCCTGAATGCGATGGCACAAGGATGGGTGTGCGGAATGCCGAATGCGACGATTTTCTACATGACGGGCACGGGAAACACCAGGAGGGCGGCGGGCGTCATCGCCGAACGGCTGTCAGTCGCTCACTGGGGCGTGAAGATGATGGAGCTGCGGAAGGGCGCGGGGGCGCCTCGCGGCGCCTTCCAGGATGATCTGCTTGTGCTCTCTTTCCCCGTGCTCGCATTCGGCATGCCGGCCCTCACGCGTACCCTGCTCAGAGGGCTGAGAGGCCAGGGCCGGGCAGCCGCGATCTTTGCTACCTGGGGAGGTGATCCGCTCTCAGCGCTCTGGCTATCCGGACGGTTCCTCAAACGGAGGGGTTTCAGGGTGGTTGCCGTGGGCGGGGAGTCGTATCCCTTCAACTGGACGCAGATGGTGAATCCAACCGGGGAACCGGATGCGAGCGATATGATTCGGGCCGGCGATGCTGCAGCAAGCCGTTTCGCGGATGAGGTGGCCGCCGCTATGAAAGATCCCGACAGAAACGGCGCGATACTCGACTTGAAACTGCCGGTGCTCTCGGTAGTCATCGGCCTGCCTGTAGCTTTCATCTATTCCACAATGGGCCGGTTCGGCCTGGCAGCCCTCTTTGCCGCGGATGACCGGTGCAAAGCCTGCGGTGCATGCGCGCGCGACTGTCCCGCGGCTTCCATTGTGATGGCGGGAAAGGGGAAACACCGCAGGCCTCGCTGGCTCACCAGGTGCCAGGGATGCAATCGCTGCATCAATCTCTGTCCTGAGGCTGCGATCCAAACCTCGGTCTTCCGCGCCGCGGTCCACCTGACGGTGAATGTCGCGCTCTTGGCGGCGCTGGTGATCGGTCTGCACAGGCTCTCCGCTCTGGCAGCCCTGCCTCCCTACCTGACCGTCCCCGCGTGGATCGCGCTTTTCATTGCTGGATTTATCTATGGCTCGCGGCTTCAGTTTGCGGCGCTCGATCCGGTTCTTTTTTCACTGGAAAGCCTGCCCGTGCTGCGGAGGTTTTTGAGAATGTCGTGGACGGTGGGTTTCCGGCGCTATAGTTGTGAAGGGTTCCCGCCCCAGGATGCGAAGCGGATCGCTAGATCCCGACGATAGGAACGGAATCGCCGCACTTTATACAAGCGCCGTTCCGCACTCCTTCCACGCGAACCGAATACCCGACCCGGTGCACCAGAACCGCGCCGCACTTTTTACAGGCCGTGTCAGCCTGCTCCGCGCCGAGGTTGCCCGTGTAGACGTAGCGCAGGTGACGTTGGGCTATTTCGGCCAAGTTTTTTATCGTGGCCGCCGGCGTGGCTGGAATCTCATACCTGTAATCGGGGTGGTATGCGGAAAGGTGCAGGGGGATGTCGGCGCCAAGGGAGGCGATGAACCGGGCGATTCCTTCGATCTGTCCGGGGTCGTCGTTCTTGGAGGGGATGATGAGCGTGGTGACCTCCAGATGGATAAGCCTCGCGGCCTGCGCCAGGAACCGCTTCACATCTTCCAGCGTGCCGCCCGTCTCTGTGCGATAGAAGCCGTCATCGTACGCCTTCAGGTCGATGTTCGCCGCGTCCATGAGGGAGAGCACTTCCTCTGCGGGTCCGGGATTCAGGTAGCCGTTTGAGACGAGAACGTTTTTCAGGCCGGCTGCCCGCGCCTCCCGCGCGGCATCCAGAAGGTACTCCGCGTGGATGAGCGGCTCGGAATAGGTGTAGGCGATCCCGAAGGAGCGCTCTCTCTTTGCCGCATCAACAAGGTCGCTGGGAGAAAGGTATCGGGTTTCTATATCCGTCGTTTGGGAGATCTGCCAGTTCTGGCAGAATCTGCACCGAAAGGAGCACCCCACGAAACCTGCCGAAAGGATCCGGGAGCCGGGGTGAAAGTGGTAGAGAGGTTTTTTTTCGATCGGGTCAACTGCCAGCGAGGAGATTCGGCCATAGTAGGGAATGCGCAGCGCGCCGTCTTGATTGAGCCTGACCCTGCAGATGCCTCGGCCGCCTGCCGGGATCACGCAGGCGTGAGGGCAGAGCAGGCAGGATATCTTCCCGTCGGGTCTCGTCTGGAACCAGAGTGCCTCGCGCCCTGCCTGCCCGCCGTTCATGTCCTAGCCCAGCTTTGCCTTGAGCGCCTCAGCCTTGTCCGTCTTCTCCCAGGTGAAACCTTCCCGGCCGAAGTGGCCGTAGTTGGTGGTCTCCCGGTAGATCGGCCGCAGCAGGTCGAGCGTGCGGATGATAGCCTGGGGGGTCAGGTCGAAGACTTCTGACACCGCCTTTTCAATGCGTTCGTCAGGGACCTTGCCCGTGTCAAAAGTGGAAACGTAGAGGGAGACGGGGTGGGCAATTCCGATGGCATAGGCAACCTGCACCTCGCAGCGTTCGCACAATCCCGCGGCCACGATGTTTTTTGCCACGTAGCGCGCCATGTAGGAGGCTGACCTGTCCACCTTGCTGGGATCCTTGCCGGAGAACGCGCCGCCGCCGTGCCTGGACATGCCGCCGTAGGTGTCCACGATGATCTTGCGCCCGGTGAGGCCCGAGTCTCCATGCGGCCCGCCGATCACGAATCGCCCCGTGGGGTTGATATGGTAGACGGTTGCCGCGTCCAGGAGCTGGGGGGGGATCGCCTTCTTGATCACCGACTCAATGAGGGCTTCCTGGAGCTCCTTGTACGACACTTCTTCCGAGTGCTGGTGGGAGAGCACAACGGTGGCGACCCGCGATGGTTTTCCGTTCACGTACTGCACCGAAACCTGGCACTTGCCGTCGGGCCGGAGGAAGGAGAGGAGGCCGTCCTTGCGCGCAACCGCCGCCGTCCGCATGATGGCGTGCGCAAGGCTGATCGGCGCCGGCATGAGGCTGGGGGTTTCCGTGCATGCATAGCCGAACATCATGCCCTGGTCCCCTGCGCCCATCTCATGGTGCAGTCCCGTGCCATTGACGCCCTGGGCGATGTCGGGCGACTGGCGCTGGATGGTGGAAATCACGGAACAGGATTCGTAGTCGATGCCATACGATGGGTCCGTGTAGCCGATGGACTTGAGCACGCCGCGGACTACCTGGGGCAGATCGATGTAGCCGGTGGTGGTGATTTCACCGCCCACGAGCACGAGCCCCGTGGTGGTGAAGGTTTCACATGCCACGTGCGAAGCAGGGTCCTGCCGCAGCGCCTCGTCCAGGACCGCGTCAGAGATCTGGTCGCAGATCTTGTCGGGGTGTCCTTCCCCGACGCTCTCCGAAGTGAAGATGAAATCCTTTCTCTGGGCCATGACATACTCTCCATGTTTGGGAATTGTGTCTAAAAAACGCAGGCGGGCTCTCTCAAGCGGTCCTGGTTTTTTAGCACTTTTTTACGTGGTTGCAATACACCGCAAATCGTCCCACGGGATCCACGATCCAAGTGAAGAGTGTAGCGCGTGCATTTTGTATGGTCAAGTGCATAGATCGCTCCGCGGTCGGGGGAGCGCTCCCGCCGTCTCCTTCGGAGCGGGCGCCGCGATGGGGCACCTTTCGCGCGCCTTCGGCGTGCTAGCCTATCTTCACGGGCTGCCCCGTGGCCTCCAGGACGGAGAGCCAGAGGGGATCCTCCGGGGAGAGCACCTTGCGCCGTGAGGTGGCCAGGGCGATGGGCACATGGGTGAACTGGCCATTCCACTGGCCGATGATGATCCCCGTCTTGCCCGCCATGCCCGCGTGCACGGCGTTCTGCGCAAGCTGGATGCAATAGATGGAGTCGTGCGCATTTGCGGGAACAGATCGCACCATGTAGCTGGGGTCTATGTACTTGAGGTTCACGTACAGGTCCGTGTGTTCCTTGAAATACTTCTTGAGGGAATTCTTGAGGAACACGCCGATGTCACCCAGCACGGGGTTGCCGGATTCGTCTTTTTTTCCCGAGTTGTCCAGCACGAACTCCTGGCCGGCGCCTTCCGCCACGATGATCACGGCGTGGTCGCGCTGGCGAAGGCGCTGCTCCGTGAGGGCATAGAGACCGAAGCTGCCCTCCAGGCCGAAAGGCACCTCGGGGATAAGGCAGAAGTTGACCTCATTGAGAGCCAGCGCGGCATTGGCCGCGATGTACCCGGACATCCGGCCCATCACCTTGACGATCCCGATGCCGTTTGGCGCGCCGATGGCCTCCGTGTGAGCGCTGCGGATGGATTCCGCGGCCACGGAGAACGCTGTCTCAAGGCCGAAGGTTCTCTCTACAAACGCAATGTCATTGTCGATGGTCTTGGGGATGCCGATCACGGCAATGTGCAGGCCGCGCTTCTTCACCTCCCTTTGGATCTCCAGGGCGCCTCGGAGCGTTCCGTCGCCGCCGATGGTGAAGAGCAGCGATATTCCTCTTCTCTGCAGGAAGTCCACGATCTGCCCCGGGTCCTGCTCCCCGCGGGAGGAAGAGAGCGCGCTGCCCCCCCTTTCGTGGATGTCCTTGACGTCTTCCGGCGTGAGAGGGATGGGCTCGTAGCCGTATTTCGGGATGAAGCCCCGGTAGCCGTAGCGGATGCCGAGGATGGAGCGCACGCCGTAGCGGTAATGCAGCTCGAACACAAGGGTGCGGATCACGTTGTTGATTCCCGGGCAGAGACCGCCGCAGGTGACGATGGCAGCCTTGACCCCGGCCGGATCGAAGAATATGACTGGCCGGGGTCCCGCCATTTGGAAAGCGGGAATTGCCTTGCCGTCCTTCACCATGGCGATGAGCGCGTCGCGGTCCGTGTTGTAGATGACGGTGCGCGTGTCCGGCACGTAGTTGGCGATTTCATCGCCGTCCACCGAGCCCAGCCCCAGCGGGGAGGGGATCTTCGCCTCTCCCAGCGTCTCCACCTGAAGGTCGTCCGGTTTCAGCTCTGGATTTTCCATACCTTTTTCAACCCCATCTTTTCCTTGGCTTCGCGTATCGTGTCCCCCGCAACGGCGCGGCACCGCGCCGCGTTTGATTCAAGCCGATCCTCCACTTCCTGCCTGCGCCTGCCGGACAGCTCCCCATACCTTTCGCGGATCGGGTCCAGGAGCTTCATGAGGTGGCCATGAAAACGCTTCTTGCAGTCGATGCACCCGATTCCGGCCGAGGTGCAGCCGTCGTGGATCTCCTTGCGTTCCGTTTCAGGGGTGACCAGCAGGTGATAGGACCAGATCGTGCACTTCTCCGGCGTGCCGGGATCAGTCCTGCGCACGCGCGCCGGGTCTGTCTTGGCAGGACCGACCTTGGCCCAGATCTGATCGGGTGTCTCCAGGATTCCGATGGTGTTGCCCTTGCTCTTGCTCATCTTGGAATCGCCGTCCAATCCCAGCACCTTCGGGGTGGGAGTGAGGAGCGCCTGGCATTCAGGAAACGTCTGCCCGAAACGGGAGTTGAAGTGCCTGGCCACTTCACGGGTGAACTCCACGTGCTGCACCTGGTCCTCTCCCACGGGAACAACCTCCCCCTTGTAGAGCAGTATATCCGCCGCCTGCAGCACGGGATAGTCAAGAAGCCCCACGTTCACCGAGGCGCGGAACTGGTCCCGCTTGTCCTTGAACTGCGTCATGCGCTCCAGCTCGCCCAGGGGCGTGATGGTGTTGAAAAGCCACGTGAGGTAGGCGTGCTCCGGCACCTCGGACTGGATAAAAAGGATCGACTTCTCCATGTCGATGCCGCACGCGTACAGCGTGGTTGCAAGCTCCATGACCCTGCGCGGCATCTCCGCCGGTTCATAGGGGATGGTCAGCGCGTGCAGGTCAACGATGGAGATGAACGATGTGTACTCGTGCTGCAGCCGCACCCAGTTGGCGATGGCGCCGAAGTAGTTGCCCAGATGGATGTCGCCCGTGGGCTGGATGCCTGAAAAAAAGACCTTCACTGAGTGCTCCTTATGCACCTATATATGCCCGCGCGCCCGGGCGTGTCAATGACAGCCTCCGCGGCGCTTGTTTAACCGCGCAACCATGGGTAAATTGAAGGGGAAGGGACAAGAGAAATGAACCCGGATCAGCATAAGAAAACGCAATTCTCGATCTTATACGTAGTGGCGGGCCTGCTTCTCATCCTGGGCCTTCAGTGGTTCATCGGGGGGGGCACGGCCACGGAAGTGGCTTACAGCGATTTCAAGCAAGCCCTTGCGGACGGAAAAATCCAGACGGTTGCCATTTCACAGACCGACATCCAGGGCACGATGATCGGCCAGAACGGACAGCAGGTGGCTTTCCACACCCTGCGCGTGGACGAGCCTGACCTGGTGAAGCAGCTCACTGACAAAGGGGTCAAATTCACCGGCAAGTCCCAGGGATCGATTCTGGGAAGCATCCTCTCATGGGTCCTGCCCGTGGCCATCATGTTTGCCCTGTGGAATTTCTTCATGATGCGCATGGGCTCTGGAGGGCCCGGAGTCCTCAGCATTGGCAAGAGCAAGGCCAAACTGGTGGCGGACACGGGCGCGTCACGCATCACGTTCAGCGACGTGGCTGGCATAGACGAGGCAAAGGAGGAGCTGCAGGAGATCGTGGACTTCCTGAAGACCCCGCAGCGCTTCGAAACGCTGGGAGGACGCATCCCGCGCGGCATCCTCCTGGTGGGCGCGCCTGGCACGGGAAAGACCCTGCTGGCAAAGGCGGTGGCAGGGGAGGCAGGGGTGCCTTTCTTCAGCATTTCAGGCTCAGAGTTCGTTGAGATGTTCGTAGGCGTGGGCGCGGCGCGCGTTCGCGACCTGTTTGCCCAGGCCTCCGGCAAGGCGCCCTGCATCATCTTCATTGACGAGCTGGATGCCCTGGGCAAGGCGCGCGGCTACAGCCCCATGGGCGGCTACGACGAGCGGGAGCAGACCCTGAACCAGCTTCTCACTGAGATGGATGGGTTTGACACCCGCAAGGGAGTCATCATCATGGGCGCCACCAACAGGCCTGAAATCCTGGATCCCGCGCTCCTGCGGCCCGGGCGGTTTGACCGCCAGGTGGTGGTGGACCGGCCCGACCTGGTGGGCCGGGAGGCCATACTGAAGGTGCACATCAAGGGCGTGAAGCTTGCCGACAACATCGACCTGCACGTGATCGCCCAAGGCACGCCGGGGTTCGTCGGCGCGGACCTTGCCAATATCGTCAACGAGGCTGCGCTCCTTGCCGCCCGGCGCGGCAAGACGGAGGTCACGCCGGCGGAGTTCAGCGAGGCCATCGACCGTGTCGTCGCGGGGCTGGAGAAGAAGAAGCGGCTCATCAATCCGCGGGAGAAAAAGATCGTGGCGTTTCATGAGGCTGGGCACGCAATCGTGGGCCACAGCCTGGGAAGCGCGGATGTCGTGCAGAAAATCTCCATTGTGCCGCGCGGCATCGCCGCTCTGGGCTATACCATCCAGCTTCCCACGGAGGACCGCTACCTGGTGACCAAGCGGGAGCTGGAGGAGAAGCTCGCCTCCCTCCTTGGCGGCAGGGTGGCTGAGGAGATTTTCTTCAACGACGTGTCCACCGGCGCGCAGAATGACCTTTTCAAGGCAACGGACATCGCCCGCGCCATGGTCAAGGAGTACGGCATGAGCTCCCGGATGGGACTCTCCTCGTATGAGAGGCCGCACAACCCCTTCTTGAAGGGCGAGTCGTACATGCCCACGGAGAAGGAATACTCGGAGAAGATCGCGGCTGAGATCGATGAAGAGGTCAAGCAGATACTGGAACAGGCATATAAGACCGCAAAGGAGATCATTGAGCGGAAGCGCTCCCTGGTGGAATCGCTTTCCGCGCTGCTGTTGGAAAAGGAAGTGGTGGACAGGGAGGAGTTCCTGAAGCTGGTGGACGCTCCGGCGGCGCAGGGATGAGGTGAGCCGCGGGCAACGTCACGGGAGCCGGGCGCGCCGTGGGCGCCGGCAGGGAAGCGGACGCCGCGGGCGCAGGGCCCGGGCGCCGAGCCCCCCGATCAGTCCTTGCTTGTTGCGTTCTTTAAGGCGCGTTCCGCGCGCGCCTGGATGTATTTCAGCAGCGTGGAGTGGCCGCCCTCTTCAAAGGAGAGGAACTGGAACCCCAGCTCCTCGCGGTTGCGCGTCACCTTGCAGGTCACGGCGATGAGCTGGTTCTCCACCTTCAAGGAGCAGTCCCTGATCTCCATTCCCACAGCCAGGTCAGCAACGGCGGAGGCGCGCGCGGGGAGGAAACTCGAGCCCTGGATGGAGATTTCCTTAATGCGCCCCATGATCAGGGCAAGCCTGCCGGGATGGGTGAAGGCGAACCCCAGCTCGTTTTTTTCCTGCGGCACAAGCCGGGTGAAGTTCCGCTTATCCTGCACGGAACGGTAGCGGCGCACGATCTCTTCCAGCCGGTAGAGCTCCCGTTTATCGGTGAGATTCTCCTTGAGGATCCCGTTCACCCCAAGGTGCGCGGCCTTGGCCGCGTCCTCCATTTCGAAGTCAGCAGGCGCGATGAGGAGAAAGATCAGGTCTTCGCGCGGCTTTTTCTCCCGCGCCAGGGACAGGAGCGGCTTCCAGTGCCGGGGGAAGTCTCCCGCGTGAAAGAGGATGGCCTGCGGGTCGATCTCCTCGAGCCGCTCAATGACGCGCATGGGATCAGCATAGTGCTCGAGGGTGAACCCCAGAGGCTTGAGGTGGTAGCCAAGGGCAGCCGCGTGCTTGGCGCTGGCCGCTACGAGGAGCATCTTCATCTCAGCGCTTCTCATTTTGCACCTTCACGGGAGGCGCAAACGATGGAGAAGGTGATAAAAAGTAATTATAGAATCGTGCAAAATGAGAAGCGCTCAATAGGGAGCGCAAATCAGGATCGCTGATCTTCATCTACTCGGTACCCTGGTTCCTTATCTCGTAGTCGTAGATTATCCAGTACCGGTCGCTCTTCTTCAAGTAGTAGGTGTA
>JBEKQU010000102.1:0-10429 GCA_049519415.1 Spirochaetia bacterium | reverse complement strand
GCCCGATGCTCTTGTGGAACCCGAGGAGGTCGCGGCCGCCTTTGAACAGCTCTACGTATCCGGCAAGGTCCGCTATTTCGGGGTGAGCAACCATTCGGCGTGGCAGATCGAGCTGCTGAAGCGCTACATTCCCCACCCCCTGGTGGTCAACCAGCTTGAGATGAATGTCGTGCACAACCAGCTCGTCAACGCCGGAGTGGTCGTCAACCAGGACGTGCCCCCCCTCCCCATTCACGGCGAAGGCACTCTCGAATACTGCCGGTTACACAACATCACTATCCAGGCCTGGAGTCCCGTGGCGCACGGGAAGATCGCGAAAGCCCTGGGCGGCCAGGGTGAGGAGCGGATGCGCGGCGCCGCGGAGCTTGCGGCAACCCTCGCAAAGAAGAAGGGCGTCAGCATGGATGCCATCCTGATCGCGTGGCTCCTGCGCCATCCCGCGGGAATCCAGCCCATCCTTGGCACGACGCAGCCTGACCGGATCAGGGACACGTGCAAGGCGGACGACGTGGAGCTGACACGGGAGGAGTGGTATGCGCTCCTGTCGGCGGGCCGCGGCTCGAAAATGGCCTGAGAGACCGCTAGAACTTCAGTCCTGTTGAGGCGATTCCCTTGATGATGTATTTCTGCACGAACAGGTACGCCAGTATCATGGGCAGGGTAGCGATGGACGCGGCTGCCATGAGCGGCCCGAAGTTGATGTCATAGGGATCGCGGAAGAAAGCCACCCCCACGGGAATCGTGCGCAACTTTTCGGAATTGATGATGATGACGGGCCAGAGGAAATCGTTCCAGGACTCGATGAAGAGGATGAGTCCTGCTGTGGCAATGACGCTCTTCACAAGGGGACCGATGATTGTAAGCACGATGCGGATCTCCCCCGCGCCGTCCATGCGCGCGGCATGGATGAGGTCCATCGGCATGCCCTTGATGCCCTGGCTGATGAGGAACATGCCGAAGGCGCTGGCCAGGTCCGGGGCCAGGATGCCGGGGAAGGTGTCGATCCAGTTGAACTTGGCCATGAGGATGTACAGGGACACCGAGGTCACCTGGATGGGCACCATGAGGGTGGCGAGGATGAGGAAGAAGAAGAAACCCTTGAGGGGGAAGGAATAGATTGCGAACGCGTACCCCGCGAAGAGCCCCAGGAGCAGGGACAGCCCGACGGAAATGATCGCCACGATGAGGCTGTTGCGGTAGTAGATCAGGAAGGGGGCCTTGGAGAGAGCGTTCTGGTAGTGCGTGAGCACGGCGGGACGGGGCCACCATTTCGGCGGATAGGCCACGAGGTTCTGCGGCGTGTGCAGGGAGCTGACGATCATCCAGTAGAAGGGCATCACCATGATGATCCCGAACGCGATGAGGAGGAGGTACACCATGCTCCTGCCCGCCAGGACGCCGGGATGGATCCTGGGCATCAGTAGGTGACCTCCCAGCGCCGGCTCAGGCGGTATTGGAGGACGGTGATGGTGATGATGATGACGAAAAGCACGAAGGCCATGGAGGCGGCGTACCCGAAGCGGTAGTTCTCGAAGGCCTGCTTGTAGATCTGCAAAACGACAACAGTGGTTGCGTCCGCCGGGCCGCCGGCGGTGAGCACGAAGACCTGGTCAAAGACCTTCAGCGCCAGGATGGTATTGTACATCACGACAAAGATCGCCGTCGGGGCTACGAGCGGGAGGGAGATGGAAAAGAACCTTCGGATGCCGCCCGCCCCATCGATGATGCCCGCCTCATAGAAGCTGTCGGGGATGTTCTGCAGCCCGGCGATGAAAATGATCATGTTGTAGCCGACCGTCTTCCAGATGCTGAAGATGATGATGCTCCCCAGCGCGTCCTTGCTGGAGGAGATCCAGCTTCGCGTGGGAAGCCCGAAAATTTCCAGGATGCTGTTGAAAAGCCCGAAGCGCGGGTTGTAGAGGAAGGTCCAGACCACCGCCGCCGCCACGGTGCTGGTGATGAAGGGCGCGAAGTATACGGCCTTGAAGACCGCCGCGCCGCGCATGCGGGAGGTGAACAGGGAGGCCAGGACGAGCCCGATCGCCGTGGAGCATGTGACAATGTACAGGGTGAAGATGAGGGTGTTCTTCACGGCCTTGATGAAAGTGGCGTCGTGCACCAGGAAGAGAAAGTTTTTCACGCCCACGGGCTTAAGGGTTTTTGCCACCAGGTTGATGTCGAAGAAGCTGTACACCAGGGTCTCGATGGACGGGTAGATGCGGAAAAGCCCAAAAACCACGAGGATCGGGAGGATGAAAAGGTACGCGTAGTGCCACCGGTTCTTGCGGATGGTGCCCAGGATGCTCGGCATACCGGCGGGTCTCCTTCCCAATGAAGCCTGCCCCTGGCGGGGCAGGCTTTGTCAGTCAAGATCTACTGGAGCGCCTTGATGGCGTCGTTGGCCTCTTTCTCGGCCTGCGCCAGCGCGTCGGCGACCGTTGCCTCGTTGTGGAGGATCTTGGGCACCGCCGATCCCACGGCATCGAGGATGCCGTTGAGGGCGAGGGACCGCGGGTAGGTGGTCCCGTACTTCAGCAGGTCCAGGAAGGCCTTGGTGTTCGGCGCGGAGGCGAAGGGCTCGCGCGCCCAGTTGTCCTTGTACCGGGGCGTGGAGTTGTACTTCTTGGCCTGGTTGTAGTCATTGTCCTTGTTGTTGAACCAGGCCACCGCCTTGAGGGCAAGGTCCTTTTCCTTGGACTGGCTAAACACGGAGTAATTCCACGCCGCCACCTGCACCTTGGGATCGAATCCCGGGCGCATGGCCGGGGGAGGAGCGAATCCCCACACCAGGTCCGGCGCCTCCGTGGGCTGGCGCACCTGGATGCTCACCAGCTCGCTGATCTGCATGGAGGCGATCTTGGAGAGCAGCGCCTGGCGCGGATCGGGAAAGTCGAGGCTGCTCGACTTGTCCACCCAGATCATGTCATGGGCCATCTGCAGGCCGTCACGCGTGTCGGGCAGATTGATCTTCGATGTGCCGCCCTTGAGCGCGAACTGGTCGGTGTTGAGCTGCATGCCCGCGCCGACCAGGAGCCAGTGCCACTTGTCCACGATGCCGTGGGGCTGGCCGGTGTGCCGCATGGCGTATCCCACCCGGGTGATCTTGCCCGTGGAATCGGCCACCGCCGTCTTCTTGGACGTGGTGCGGAAGTCCGCCCAGTACTTCGGGGCCACGTTCGGGTCGAGCCCCGCGTCCTTGAACATCGTCTTGTTCCACGTGAGCGCGTACGCATCCACGCCCCACGTGGAGAAGCCGTACATCTTGCCGCCGCCCCAGTCGGAGATGGCGACCGTCTCCGGCGACACGGAGGACATCCATGCCTTTGCATCCGAGTCGGGGATCGGGACCAGGGCCCCGTCCTTGATGAACCCGCCCATCCAGGAGAAGTCGATCATGGCGATGTCAGGAGCCTTGCCGCCGGCCAGCGCCGTGAAGAGCTTCTGCTGCATGGTGTCGTAGTCGATGGCCACGACCTCCACCTGGGCATTGTTGTCCGCTTCAAACTTTGCCCAGGGGTTGGACCCGTCACGGAACGGCATGGACGTAGCCGTGATGTCCCCCGCGGGATACCAGAAGGTGAGCTTCTTCTTGTCCGCGGCTGTCACGAACAGCGCGGGGACCAGGAGGAGCAACAGGAAAACCACCAGAGCCTTTTTCATGGAGCCTCCTTCATTTGGAATGTATCTGACCCTGACAGGGACTTTTAAAACAGCGGATCGGAAAGCCGGAACGTGAGGGCGCGTGCTGAATCCCATATATCTGCTGCCTCGCTACTTTCATCTGGATTACGATAGTAGTAGCGGCTCCGGCAATTGTCAATCAATATCCCGGGAAACCTCGCAGGGAACGCGCGCTCCGCGCGATGTCATCTCCGCGCGATGTCATCTCCGCGCGGCCCGGTAGATCCGCAGGATGAGCTCCGTCGTGAGCCGCGCGTCCTCTCCCGTGACAGCAGGAGGCCGGTTTTCGCGGACCGCGCGTATGAAGTCTGAGACGATTGCCTCGTGCCCCGAAGTATCGCTCACCATGGCTCCCGCGGCCCCTGCACCGCTATGGATTGCACCCGATGACGGCCGGGAGGGGTTGTCAACGCCGGCCACCATCCAGCGCGTGATACTGTCATTCTCCATGACGATGGAGCCGGCCTCCGCGTGGATCTCCAGGCGCGCGGGGAAGCCGGGACGGGCCACGGTGGATGCAACAATTGTGCCGATCATCCCACCGGCGTGCTTGAGCAACGCCGCACCGTGATCCTCAGCCTCTATATGGTGCGCCAGGGTCGCGGTGAAGCTTTTGACCGCCCGCGGCTTTCCGAAAAACCAGAGGTACAGGTCGACCTGGTGGCATGCCTGCTGCATGAAGGGGCCGCCCCCGTCGATGGCCCACCCCCCGCGGTAGGGCGCGCTGTCGTAATAGGACTGCTCGCGGTAGAACTTCACGGCAAGGTCCGCGGCGAACAGCCTGCCGAGCTTTCCCCAATCGATGAGCGCCTTGACGGCGGCGTTGTCCGGGCTCATGCGGCGCTGGAAGCTCACCCCGAGGGTGACTCCCGCTTTTCGGCACGCCGCTATCGACCTGTCCGCCGCCTTGAGGGAAATCTCCAGCGGCTTCTCCGTGAGCACGTGCCGGCCCAGCGCGGCCGCCTCCATGATGCCCTCGTGGTGAAGCCCGTTCGGCGTTGCCAGGATCACGGCATCGAAGGGGGTAATAATTTCCCGCAGCGCGGGCCGGACTTCAACACCGGGATCATCGCCAAGCCGCGACGGCCTCTTGCCCGACCGCGACACAATGCCGACAAGGCGCGCCTCAGGCAGCTTGCGGATCACCTCGACATAGGTGTTTGCGATGTTGCCCGAGCCAACAACGACGAAACGGAATGGATCCAACATGGGGGTCTCCCTACTTGTTTCCCTTCAATGATAGTGCACCGTGCGCGGTCCTGTACAGGCGCGCTTTCTCCTTGCGCCGCGCGTGTAAACCGGTTATATACTGGTTGTCCTCATGAAAACGCGCCGGGCTCTTCCCCTCATAGCAGTCATCATGGCGTTCGTTCTTGCATCCTGTTCGGACACCGCCCTCGTTTTCCAGCTCCAAGATTCCGTGAGCGGCGCATGGGTGTGGGATGCCAGCGTGCTCCTTCAAGACCGGCTTCTCATAAGCTATTACCAGACCGACGCCGGGCCCATCCCCCAGAAACTCACCCACCTCAAGCCGGGAGCCTCGACGCTCTCAATCAGCGCGCCCGGCTACGAACCTGTGTCGCTGCCCGTGACCCTCACGCCCGGGAAAAACAGGCTCTCCGGCCCGGTGAAGATGGTCGGCCTCGAGATTCCCGGACTGGACGGTTTCAGCGCTTTCGAGAGCATCGACAACGGGGACGTTGTGGTCCAGTTGCGGCCCCTGGATTCCGCGGGAAAGGCCATCATCAATCATCCCTGCATCGACCTGTGGATCGGGTGCGTGGTCTCGGAGCAGGTGCGGCAAGGGGTGCCCGTCCGGGTGGAGGGCGATGCGCGCTCGACCCGCGGCGACCTCCTTTTCCGAGGCGCCGTCCAATGGAGCTGGGATGCCCGACCGGAAAGCCTCTTTCGCTATTCCGCGCGGATTCCACAAGCCGACGTGCAGAGCACGCCGTCGCTCTACAGGGTCATCGACTACCTGATCGTCGTTCCCGATCCGCGGAAGATTTCCCGCATGGATCTGGAAGGTATCATGACAGGCGCGTGGCCCACTGCCGGTCTGGCTTCTGGAAACGGCGATCGGAGAGAGCCGGAGCTGCTGGCCCCCGCTATTGAGTCGGCGCTCAACGCGGAGAAAGGCCGGCTTCGCTGGTTTTTCATCACGTCGTGGGACGTGCGGGTGCGCCAGTCATGAGGCCTTTGATGCGCGACCGCATGCATGCCGCAGGCGTGGTCGCGCGCACGCAGTTAAAGGAATCTCTGCTCTCGCCCGGGCTGTACGTGTCGCTCTCCGCGGGCCTCTTCATCGGCTGGCTTTTATGCGCTGATTTCGCGCGCGCGGTGGATTCCAGCGGCTTTGATCCGCGCCTCAGCGGGTTCTGGTCTTTCGCCACCCGCGCCTTGTCGGGCGCCTTTGGCCCGGTATTCGTGGAGAAGCTTCTCACCGAGGGACCCTTCCTGGCGGTACTCGCCGCCTCTTTTGCCCCGTTTTTTTTCGTCCTCGCCATCGGCTCCGTGTTCCGCTTCGGCCTGGAAAAGAATGCCGGCGCCATCGAACTGATCGTGTATGGCCCGGCAGACGGCACCTCCTATTTCATCGGATCATTCCTGAAGGACGCGGCGCTCTCCGCCTTTGCGCTCGCGCTGCTCACGCTGTACTTCCTCGTGCTGGCCGCCGTCCAGAACCTCGCGGTGGGCCCGATGTTCCTGGCCGCGCTGCCGGTCCTCTTCATCCTAGCCCTTGCGATCTTCAGCTTCGGCATTCTCTGCTCGGTCGCTGCCGGCAATGCCGCGGCTGCCCTGGCGCTCTTCCTTGGAATCGGGACGCTCTTCACTGCCATGACCGTCGGCTCCCTCAGCTCCGCCGGTTCCTCTGTTCGGGCCGCGGCGGTGACCGTGTCAGCCGGCCTCCAATGGTTTTCTCCCCTCTACTACGCCTCGCTGTGCGCGCGCGCTTACGGGGGAGGCAGCGCGCCGGCGTACGCGGCCGGGCTGGCGCTGCTGGCCGCGCTGACAGCGGCTGTGCTCCTGGGCTGCCATCTCCTCATCAGAAAAAAAGGGGTGCGGGCGTGAGGCGGCATGCGGCCGCGAGCCTTCTGCTCTTGATTCTCTGCGCGCGCGCGGGAGCGGACGTGCCCCTTCGCGTCGAGCAGTTGATCTATTCCGTCACGGCTTATAATGGAAGCGACTACTCCTCCACCTTCGCCCTTCAGACCGCGGACACGATCTACCTCCTGGCGGGAACCGATAATCTCCTGTCCGTTCGCAAAACGTTGGTGTACTGGTGGCCCCTCACCGCGGAGTGGAAGACGGATACCGACTCCCTCAACCAGTCCCTGGCAGGGAGCCTCGAGCTGCGAAGCCCCGGAGGATCGGTCCGCACGATCCCCCTCCAGCGGGCAACGTACTTCAGCATCCCGAGCAGCGCCGGTCAGCAGTGGAAGGTCCTGATCGGCCCCGATGCTGACCGGGAGATCGCGCGCGCCGACAAGCTCAGCGAGGACTATTTCGCCGCTGTCACGGACTATCAGAAAAAGGCGCAGGAGTACGATGCACAGGTGGAGACGCTCGGGGATCGCATCTCCGAGCTGGAGAGCCAGGGCCGGGATGCCGGGGAGATAGCGGCCCGGCTTTCAGGGCTTCAACGGCCCACGGCTCCCCCTGCACCGGATGCTTATATCGAGGCTCCCGAGCAGGCACAGGATGTGTTCATCGTGAACCTTGCCCCTGGGCAATATTCGGCGCGCCTGCTCGCTCCCGACGGGAGAACGCTGGAAGGATCCGACAAGAGAATCGTTGCGTATACGCAACGGAGGATGGGGGGCATCGGCTACGAAGTTATCCCGAGCGACAAGTGGACGCGCCCCGAGGAATCCAAGACTCCCGCATCCGTTCTCTACGTCAATGGGACCACGGATCTCTACCTCCGGCCCTTTTTGGAGCAGGAGGTGAACGATCTCTTCTATGAAAAGACGGTCTCCAACCAGTCAACGGGAAACCCTGCTCTCTATAAATGGGTCCGAACGGAGCAAGTGACCGGCGCACTAAGCGAGGCGGCGCGCCCGGGAAAGGAAACAGTCACGATTGTCGAGCATCCCTTCATCGTCGCGCAGTCGACGGGCTCCGGATTGGGGTACACCATCGCGCCGTTCGATCCAAAGACCGCGGCCCCTGACCAGTCGCCCAGCATGATCGCATTCCCCGTTTCCCTGAAAAGCGCTGACAGAATCATCCGACTGCGCACGCTCGACAGCAGAGGTCACCCGATTGCAGGGAGCGAACGCCAGATCCGCATTGTGGCCCGGCCTCCGCTCCTCATTCTCTGGGCGCTGCCTGCCTTCGCGCCGGTTTTAGCCATGGTGATCGTTTTCATCGCGCGCGCGCGCAGGAACAGGATGAAAGGGAATCTTTTTTGACCGCGACGTTGGGCGGGAATAGAATAGTCCGCACGTCCTGGACGGGAGTTCCAAATGTGTGCCCGTGCAGAAAAAGTATCGGCTATTGCATCCTTCGTTGAGATCGACCGCGCCGCTGCCCTTTCCCCGATAAAAAGCCCTTCGAGGGATTATTGGTAACGAATGCAGAAATGTAGGAGGTTGGAGTTATGCCGTATCGCTGGAAACTGTTGATTGTGGTTCTCACTGTGACGTGCGGACCGGCTCCGTTCTCTCCCGCTCAAGGAGAGCAACGAGCCGTGACGGTCCAGCCGGTGATCGCGATGCCGGGATGTTTCGAAGGCGTCGCCGCGGCCGAAAGCGGTGACATCTACACTTCCGATCAGGTCACCTGCGGAATCTTTCACGTTCGGCCGGATGAAACGATAACGCTCTTGGCGGATATCTACGAAAAGCCAAATCCCAACACTGACGTCGGTACGGTAGGAATGGCTGTGTCGAAGAACGGGGATGTCTGGGTGATTTTCCTTACGTGGGACCCCGCAACCCACGGAGTGTGGCGGATTACACCCGACGGTAAGGCAAAGCTGGCTGTTCCGCTCTCGCCCACTGAGGTGATTGTACCCAATGGTCTTGTCTTCGATCCCGAGGGAAACCTGTACATCACCGAGTCTCACGCCGGAAGCATCTGGAAAGCCTCCCGCGACGGGTCCGCTAAGCTTTGGCTGCAGCACGAGATGCTGGCTCCGCCCGAGGGTCATGATTATGGGGCAAACGGAATCGACTACCGCGATGGCGCGCTCTACGTGGCCAACACCGACCAGGGTACGGTAGTCCGAGTCCCTGTTAATATGGACGGTTCTCCCGGCAAGCCCTCGATCCTTGCCAAGGGAATTATTGGCGCGGATGGTTTGGCGTTTGACAAGTCAGGCACGCTATATATCGTCAACGCCTACGCCTCACAACTCGTTCGCCTCACAACTCTTGGCAAAATCGAGGTCGTAGTCGACAAAGGCCTTGACCATCCGGCAAGCATCGCCTTTGGAAAGTCTCCCGTTGGGATGGTAAAAGCATACATTACCAACTTCGGAGAATACACGACGAATGAGCGGCCAAATCTCGTGAGAGTAGATCTGCCGGCGCTGCCGTCCCGCGATTAGCCCCTGTAATGCTCCGCGACCTTTGCAATCCCTTTCACCATGTCGTCGATGTCGCCCTCCGTGTAGAACTCGGTGATGTTCACGTTGAAGGTATGGGCGAATGCCTCTTCCGCGTTCGGGCAAAGACCGCGGGGATAAGACACGCGGGAGCGGAGGTCTTTTGACACGAAGGGGAGCCTGCTCTTTGGGAACGCGCTCAGGTTCTGGAACACGTCGTACAGATAGACAGGCATGCCGCCGGTAACCTTGTTCGGCTCAGAGGGGATTCCCTCGGCATCCAGCGCCTTGCAGAACTCTGCAACGGGGGCCGTGATGACCGCTGGATCCACCCGCACGACAAAGAGAAAGAAACTGTGCTCCGCTCCCTCCGGCACCGCCTGGGGGATGATGCCGGGGATCTGCTTGAGACCGGCGATCAGCCGCGCGCCCAGCTCGCCGCGTCTCTTCACGATGCGTTCCACCTTGCCGAGTTGGCCGATGGCAACAGCTCCCTGCAGCTCTGTCATCTGGTAGTTCGGCGCCAGGAAGTAGGGGTTGCGCTTCCTGCCGTCGCGGAAATAGCACTTGTCGATAAACAGGCGCACCCGCTCCTCAATGTCGTCGCGGTTGGTGAGCACTGCGCCGCCTGACCCCGTGGTGATGTGCTTGAAATGGTTGTAGCTGAACGTGGAGATGTCGCCGAAGGTGCCCAGCAGCCTGCCCTTCCAGCGCGTGAGGTGCGCCTGCGCGCAGTCCTCGATCACGGGGATGCCGTGCCGCTTTCCCATGTCCACGAACGTCTCGATGTCGGCGGGAAGCCCCGCGTGGTGTACGACGATGATCGCGCCCGTTCTGCGGTTGATGAGTTTCTCAACGCTTTTCGGATCCATATTGTAGGTGGCGGGGTCGATGTCAGCGAAACGGGGCACCAGAAGCTGGTAGAGCACGCCGGTGAGCGTGCCCATGTCCGTGATCGCCGAGGTGATCACTTCCCTGCCGGGCTCCAGGGCAAGCGCGCCCAGCGCGATGTGGACCCCGGCCGTTCCCGAGGAGCACCCGCTGGCGTATTTCATGCCGTACATTGCCTTCATGATCGACTCCATCTGCTTCACCTTGGAGCCGAAGACGTAGAACAGCACGTCGCTGTCGAGCACTTCGAGGACCTGTTTCCTCTCTTCCTCACCAAAGCGCCGGCCCTTTCCGAAAGGGGTGGTC
>JBEKQU010000101.1:0-10505 GCA_049519415.1 Spirochaetia bacterium | reverse complement strand
GTCGACCTGGCCTTCCTGGAGACAATGAGGCAACGAAGAGAGGAGGCAATGAGGGAAAAGCTGCCGACGGATCAATTGGAGATCGGCCCAGCGATAGCGCGGCGCTTGCATTGGGAGCTCTTTTTTGCTTGAAGCACTCATCACGATGCAGACCGCAGGAACGGGACCCTCCGCAACAGGGCCCTTTCCGGTCTCGAACCACCAACACCGCGAATTCCCACCCAAGAGGGTGAACCGATTGCATGCAGCGGCGAGCAAGCATAGGATATTGAATTCGCGGGTCGGACAACTCCATCCTTGCAGCCTGAAGGGAGTGGTGGAAAAATGTCTTGCCCTTGTGTGATCCGTTCATCTCGCCCATCGTTCTTGAAGAGGTTGAGCGCGGAGATACTGATGCGGCGCAATTACGGAGAGAAATGATTGCCGGCCTTCCGGTGCTGGAGATTGTTCCCGAAGTGGGCAGGTTGGCCGAAGCCTACTTCGCGGCCACCGTCATTCCCGAGAAAGCCCGGGCCGATTCCTATCATCTGGCTCTGGCTGCTTGGCACGGCATGGAGTATCTTCTTTCGTGGAACTGTACGCACATTGTCAGCGGCAGGGTGAGGCGGCAGATCGAGGAGATCAACGCGAAACATGGAATCAGGACTCCGGTTATGTGTACGCCGGAGGAATTGATGGAGGTATAGTGTGCAACAGGATGATATCGTTGAAGAAGTGCGCAAGGTGCGCCGGGAAATTGAAGCGGAGTGCGACGGACCGCAAGCGTTTTTTGAGCGGATGGTGAAGTTGCAGGAACGATACAAGGACCGTCTTGTGCGGCGCACACCCAGAAAAGCCCTTTCGATGCGCAAGGTCGCCGTATTGCAACACTCCAGCGGGCGATCCGAATGAAATCGTGCCTACGGATTGACCGACTGATCGCGGCGCAAGTCGAGTGTCATAAGGAAGTTTCCCGTCGATAGAGCGTCTTCCCAACGCGCGCGATATGCTCGAGGAGGTCGGGATCATCGATTCGATCCCGGATGGCGATGTCGATCTTCCAGGGAAGGAGGAGTTCGTCGAGCTCGTTTTCAATTCGAAGGAGCGCTGGGGAATCGAGGCCAGGCGCTTCGAGGCAAAGATCGATATCGGACCCGAGGCGGAATGTTTTCTTCGCTCGAGAACCGTCGAAGACGATTCCCTGCACCCGCGATTCGCGCGAAATGGTTCCCACTACTTTCTCCAATGCGTTATCGGGGATACCGTATTTCATGTTTGGATGAGACTTGACGCTCCAGATCGCTCAAGTCCCGCTGCCGCGACAGCAGAACCGCGTCGTCAAGCCGCCCAAAGACCTTCCTGAAGTTCGCGAGCCTCTGTTTCCAGCGGATGTCGGCGTCCATGCGCGAAGTGTAGAAGTCTTTGAGCTATTCGGCCATTCCCCCCCTTCCCCCAAACCGCAAAAAGAGCCTACGCGTGGTCTCTTGCCATCGATGGATCGACAAAACGGAAGTATGTAGCTGTTCTACACCAGCCGCTCGTTGATTCGCCCTTGGCGGCAATCTGGGCTGCTATCGTTCAGGAATACAAAGCGAAGCATTCCAAATAGATGTACTATACATATGAATAGATTCATTAGAGAAAATAGATATTATAGTGGAGTAACCTGAAAAGATTGTTATTGACATTGGCGAATTCCGATATACTATTTGGATTGTGAATCCGCCCTGGCGTTCTTTATCTGCCCAAAGCGGAACGGAACGCCAGGTGGTGCATGAAAGGGAAAAGGGGATTGCAAACGCAATCCCCTTTCGCATTTAAGAGGCATCCTATGGACGAATTGGTAATCCTCATAGATGGTGGCTATCTAGATGAGACACTCAAGGGAGAATTCAATCGAGTCAAAATTGATTACCGGAAGCTACCCCAGAAAATAGAGTCTATGATTCCGTCTTCAAAGGTTCTAAGGACGTACTACTTTCATTGCTTGCCATACATGGATAAGCCACCAACACAAGAGCAATCCGAAAGATACTCGAAGCGGCAACAGTTCTATGCCACGCTCGGCAATTTTCCCCGTTTTGAAGTTGTAACTGGGATACTCGCGAAACGATATGATGAGAATGGCCAAATATACTTTGAGCAGAAACGTGTGGATATGCTCCTAGGACTGAAGGCTGTTCATTTTAGTGCAAAAGGGAAAATAGGTCATATTGCGCTTCTCGCTGGCGACAGCGACTATGTTCCAGCCATAAAGCTAGCAAAGGAAGATGGGGTTGATGTTTTTCTTTTCCACGGGCAAAGTTACCATCATGAACTTTGGCAAAACTCCGATGTAAGAATCAAGATCGACAAAGCGTTCATAGATTCAATACTTTTCTAAGCTCGATTTCTCAAATTAGGACACTACCCGCCGCGGGGAAAGGGCACAATCGCCCGGGCCTTGCCCCTCCCGCGGGTTCCCGCTACGCTGTCGGACAGGACGGTAAAGTTTGCATGAGTTACGGGGTCGGCACGCTGGTAAAAGCCCGGGGGCGTGAGTGGGTGGTGCTCCCCGGGTCTTCGGAAGCGCTCCTCAAGCTCCGGCCCCTGGGCGGGGCGCAGGTCGAAGAGACCGGAATACTTACAAGCCTGGAACGCGTGGAACCCGCATCCTTTGGCTTGCCGGATGCCGCCAAGGTGGGGGACTTCCGCTCCTGCCGTCTCCTCAGGGACGCCGTGCGCCTGGCCAACCGCTCCGGCACCGGGCCCTTCCGTTCCTTTGCGCGGATCGGCGTGGAGCCGCGGCCCTACCAGCTCGTGCCTCTTCTCATGGCCCTGCGCCTTGACCCGGTGCGCCTCCTCATCGCGGACGACGTGGGCGTGGGCAAGACCATTGAGGCCTGCCTGATATTACGAGAGCTCGTAGATCGCGGGGAGGTGCGTCGGGCAACCGTGCTCTGCCCGCCTCCCCTGGCGGAGCAGTGGCAGCGGGAGCTCACCAGCAAGTTCCACATCGACGCTGAGCTCGTGCTCCCCGGCACGGCCTCCCGGCTCGAACGCCCCTGCCCGGTGGGGCAGAGCCTGTTCGAGCGCTACCCCTTCACCGTGGTCTCCCTGGACTTCATCAAGAGCGAGAGGCGGCGCGCGGAGTTCCTCCGGGCATGCCCGGAGCTCGTGATTGTGGACGAGGCGCACACCTGTGCGACGGGGTACGAGGGGCGCGGGCCGCGCCACCAGCGGCACGATCTGGTACGCCAGGTCGCCGCGGGGGATCGGCACCTCATCCTGGTGACGGCCACGCCGCACAGCGGGAATGAGGATGCGTTCCACTCCCTCCTGGGGCTCCTGGACCCGTCATTCCTTTCCCTGACCGGGGACCTCGCGGACGAGGAGAGGCAGACCGAGCGTCGCCGCCTGGCGCGCCAGTTCGTGCAGCGACGCCGCGCGGACATCCGGCAGTTCATGGAGACGGACACCCCATTTCCTGAGCGAGAGGAGCGGGAGCGCCCCTACCGGCTCTCTCCGGCATACCGCGCGCTCTTTGACCGCGCCTTCGCTTACGCCATGGAGACCGTGCAGGATGTGCAGGGCGGAGCCTTTGCCCGTCGGGTGCGGTGGTGGTCCGTCCTGGCGCTCCTCCGTTCCCTGGGCTCGAGCCCCGCTGCGGCCGCGGCAACGCTCCGCACCCGGGCAGCCTCGGCCGCCACGGAAAACGAGGAAGAGGCTGACGAGGTGGGGATCCGCTCCGTAATGGACCTGGACACCGTAGACGAGGCGGAGAGCATGGACGTGGCGCCGGGCGGCGACCCCGGGGACGCGGAGGAGGAGCGCCCCGAGCGGCGGCGCCTCCTGGATATGGCGCGGGAGGCCGAGAGTCTATCCGGAGCGGAGGACGCAAAGCTCAAGACCGCGGAGGAGGAAATCCGGGCGCTCCTGAAAGAGGGGTTCAGCCCCGTGGTCTTCTGCCGCTTCATCCCCACGGCGCACTACGTGGCGGAGGAGCTGCGCAAACGCCTTCCCGGAGATGTCGCGGTGGAGGCGGTGACGGGAGAGCTTCCGCCGGAGGAGCGGGAGCGGCGGGTGCTTGCCCTGGGCGAGGCGGAGCGGCATGTGCTTGTGGCCACGGACTGCCTGAGCGAGGGCATCAACCTCCAGGAGCATTTCGACTCTGTGGTTCACTACGACCTCTCTTGGAACCCCACGCGGCACGAGCAGCGCGAAGGGCGGGTGGACCGCTATGGGCAGCCCAGGAAAATGGTGCGCGCCCTGACCCTGTTTTCCATGGATAACCGGATCGACGGCCTGGTGCTGGATGTGCTCCTCCGAAAGCACAGAATCATCCGAAGCGGCCTCGGCATCTCCGTGCCGGTGCCGGTGCGGAGCGAGGAGGTCATGGAGGCCCTGATGCAGGGGCTGATCCTCCGGGGAAAGGGATCGCACGAGCAGCAGTACCTCTTCCCGGAGCTGGAGGCGGAGAAGAAGCGCCTCCACACCCAGTGGGAGACCGTTGCGGAGCGGGAGAAGCGATCACGCACGATCTTTGCCCAGGAGTCCATCCGGTTCGAGGATGTTGCGCCGGAAATCCGGGAGGCCAGGGCAGCCGTGGGATCCGTCGCGGACCTCAGGAGCTTTGTGCGTGACGCGGTGGAGGCATGCGGGGGAAGGGTGAGCGAGCACGATGGGAGCCTGTCGATCGACGCCACCAAGGCCGCCCGGGCCCTGCACGATCAGCTTGGGCAGGACCTCACGATGACTGCGCGCTTCGAGCTTCCGGTGGAGCGCGGGGTCACGTACCTTGTGCGCACCCACCCCCTTGTCGGCACCCTGGCCGCGCACCTCATGGACACGGCCCTCGATCCGCTTGCGGACGGGGTGGCGCGCAGAGCGGGCGCCATCCGCACCCGGGCCGTGACGGGACGGACCACGCTCCTCCTGGTACGCTACCGCTTCGACCTGGAAACCACGACGGGGACGGAGAGCCGCACCGAGCTTTGCGAGGAGTGCCGGCTCCTCGCCTTTACCGGCGCCCCGGGGCAGGCGATCTGGATCGATGCCGTGGAGGCTGAACGGCTGCTCCAGGCGCGGCCGGATGCCAACATCGTCGCGGAGCAGGCGGAGAGCTTCGTCTCCCTGGTGATCCAGGGGATGGCGGCGCTCCTGCCCCGCATAGAGGCGGAGGGCGAGGCACGGGCGGAGGCCCTGTCCGCGGCGCACCAGCGGGTGCGCTCGGCAAGCCGCAGGAAGGGTGTCCGCACCAGGGTCAGGGCGCACACGCCAGCGGATGTCCTGGGCGTTTACGTCATGCTTCCCGTTTCCGGAGGCGCGGCATGAGGGGCGCGCGCCACAACGGATTTCTCGCGGTGCGCGCCGAGGGCGGGCTCATCTCACCCGATATCATCGCGGGGCTCGCCGAATCGCGGAGCGAGCTTCCGGGGCTGCGCGCGGAGGACTACCATCTTGGCGCCGAGCGCCTGGGCGAGGCCATCACGCGTTCCTGGAACCGGATGCGCGGCGAGTGGGCGCGCTTCCAGGATGCACGAACCAGAACGGGTGCCGCGGAGGCGGCCACTGGACTCACGCGCGAGCGCCTCCTTCTCCCGCTTTTCCAGGAGCTTGGCTATGGCAGGCTCCAGCCCGCGCGGGGCCTGGAGGTTCAGGGCAAAAGCTACCCCGTGAGCCACCTCTGGGGAAAGGCGCCCATCCACCTCGTGGGCTCCGGGGTGGAGCTGGACAGGCGATCAAGCGGCGTGGCCGGAGCAGCGCAGGCAAGCCCGCACGGCATGGTGCAGGAGTTTCTAAACCGTTCCGACGAGCACCTGTGGGGCTTCGTGTCCAACGGCCGCCTGTTGCGGATCCTCCGGGACAACCGGAGCCTGACCCGGCAGGCCTACGTGGAGATCGACCTGGAGGCGATCTTCCAGGGCGAGCTCTACCCTGACTTCACGGTGCTCTGGATGCTCTGCCACCAGAGCCGCGTGGAGGCGGAACGGCCCGAGGAGTGCTGGCTTGAGCGCTGGTCGGGCCTGGGGTGGGAGCAGGGCGCGCGCGCTTTGGAGACCCTGCGCAAGGGAGTGCAGGAGGCCATCGAGCACCTTGGGCGCGGCTTCCTCTCCCACCGCTCCAATGGAAAGCTCCGCGAGCGCCTACGGAGCGGCGCGCTCTCCACGCAGGAGTTTTACCGGGAGATCCTGCGCCTGGTCTACCGCCTCCTCTTCCTATTCGTGGCGGAGGATCGGGACGCACTCCAACCCCGTGACGTGCCGGTCGCCGCGCGGGAGACCTACCGGGACTTCTACTCCACCCACAGACTGCGCCTGCTCGCCGAAGAGCTCCGGGGCACTGCGCACGCAGACCTTTTCGTATCGCTCAGGATGGTAATGCTCCTCCTGGGCACCTTGGGCGCGCCGGAGCTTGGCCTCCCCGTGCTGGGGAGCTACCTCTGGTCCGACGAGACGCTGCCTGATCTCATGGGGAGCGACCTGTCCAATGCAGATCTCCTGGAGGCGGTGCGCGCCCTGGGATTCACGCGGCGGGGCAATGACCTCTGGCGCGTGGACTACCGGAACCTCGGGAGCGAGGAGCTTGGCAGCGTATACGAGTCCCTCTTGGAGCTACACCCGGAGGTGGATGCCGAGGCCGGGCACTTCTCTCTTTCCGTGGCGGCCGGGCATGAGCGCAAGACCACGGGATCTTACTACACGCCCCACGCCCTGGTGCAAAGCCTGCTCGAGACGGCGCTGGACCCGGTGCTGGAGGAGGCAGCCAAAGGCCCGAACCCCGAGGCGGCGATCCTTTCGCTCACGGTCTGCGATCCAGCCACGGGCTCCGGGCACTTCCTGATCGCCGCGGCGCACCGCATTGCGCGTCGCCTTGCGAGCGTGCGCACCGGGGACGAGGAGCCGGCGCCCGAGGCGATGCACAGGGCGCTCCGCGATGTGATCGGGCGATGCCTCTACGGCGTGGACGTGAACCCCATGGCCGTGGAGCTCTGCAAGGTGAGCCTTTGGATGGAAGCCCTGGAGCCGGGCAAGCCGCTGTCGTTCCTGGATGCCCACATCCAGTGCGGGAACAGCCTCCTGGGCACCACGCCGGATCTCATGGCCAAGGGCATTCCGGAGGAGGCGTTTGGCGCTCTGACCGGGGACGACAAGAGCGTAGCCACGCAACACCGGAGGCGGAACCGCGAGGAGCTTCACGGCCAGCAGAGCCTCAAGGACGAGACCGGGGGCCTGTGGGGCGAGGCACTCCCGACCTTAGAAAACCTCCAGGCCCTTGGCGTGGATGACTCCACCTTGGAGGGGATCCGGGCGATGGAAACGCACTACCTCCAGCACCTCCGGTCCGATGTCTACCAGCACGCCCGAATCGTGGCAGACGCCTGGTGCGCCGCCTTTGTATGGCCGCGCGTGAAAGGGCAGAAGCTCCCGCCCCTGACGAACGGCCTGTGGAACGACTTGCGCCAGACCCCGGAGAGCGTACCGGCAGCGGTCTTGCAGGAAGTGGACCGGATCGCGAAGGCGTACCGATTCCTGCACTGGCACCTCGCGTTTCCGGAGGTCTTCAGCCGCGACGGCGCCGGGTTTGACGTTGTGCTCGGGAACCCGCCGTGGGAACGGATCAAGCTCCAGGAGGCCGAGTGGTTTGCCGAGCGCCGGCCCGATATCGCCAAGGCGAAGAACGCATCCGAGCGCAAGCGTATGATCGAAGCTCTACTCAAGGATGACCCTATGCTGCACCAGGATTTTCTGCAGGCGCGACGCGTGGCGGAAGGTGAGAGCGCCCTCGTGCGAGAGACGGGCCGCTACCCCTTGTGCGGTCGCGGGGACATCAACACGTACTCGGTGTTCGCGGAGATGGGGCGGAACTTGATGTCGTTGACCGGGCGCATGGGGATGATCGTCCCATCGGGGATCGCGACGGACGATACGACGAAGGCGTTCTTCGGAGACCTGGTGGACCGGCAGGCCTTGGTGTCCCTGTTCGATTTCGAAAACCGAGAAGGGGTCTTTCCGGGGGTGCACCGCAGTTACCGTTTTTGCCTCCTCACCCTCACCGGCCCGCATCGTCCGGCGCGAGGGGGCGCGGAGTTCCGCTTCTTCGCCTACCGCGGCGAAGACCTCGCGGACCCTGGGCGCCGTTTCCGCCTGACGACGGAAGATTTCGCGCTCATGAACCCGAACACGCGGACATGTCCGATCTTCCGCACGCGGCGTGACGCCGAGCTCACGCGTGCGATCTATCGGCGAGTGCCAGTGCTCATAAAGGAAGGGCCACCGGAGGAGAACCCGTGGGGATTGTCGTTCATGGCCATGTTCCACATGTCGAACGACTCCGGATTGTTCCGTGGCCGCGACGACTTTGCGGAGGCCGGTTTTCACTTGGAGGGGAATCGATTTCGCAAGGGTAAAGAGACGTGCCTACCATTGTACGAGGCGAAGATGGTGCACCACTTCGATCACCGTTGGGCGACCTATGAAGGCGTGGAAACTCGGGATGTCACCACCGCCGAGAAGAGCGACTCCGAGTACAGCGTGCTGCCTCGCTACTGGGTGGCGGAGGCGGAAGTGCAGACGCGGCTCGAGGGCCGGTGGGAGCGGGGGTGGTTGCTGGGATGGCGCGACATCACAAACACCACCAACGAACGTACGGTAATCGCGTCGGTGCTGCCGAGGGTAGGGGTGGGCAATAAGATCCCGCTTATGCTCGCGCCGGCATCGCCTAGCCAAATGGCCGCCCTGGCGGCAAACTTGTCGTCCTTTGTGCTCGATTACGCGGCCCGCCAGAAGATCGGTGGCACGACGCTCAACTTCTTCTACCTGAAGCAGCTCCCCATCCTCTCGCCCTCGACTTACGACCATCCCTGTCCGTGGGCGTTGGGCAAGACGTTCAAGGACTGGATCCTCCCGCGCGTTTTGGAGCTGGTGTATACCGCACACGACCTCGAGCCCTTCGCACGCGACTGCGGCTATTCGGGCCCGCCCTTCCAGTGGGACGAGGAGCGCCGCTTCCGCCTTCGCTGTGAGCTCGACGCAGCGTTCTTCCATCTGTATGGCATCGGCCGCGAGGAGGTGGACTATATCATGGAGACCTTCCCTATCGTGAAGCGTCACGACGAGAAACGGTGGGGTGAGTACAGGACGAAGAGAGTGGTGGGAGAGATGTATGACACCTTGAATCCGGGGCGAGGGTAGCGAACATATATGTTAGACGCTCTTTACTATTTGCACTGGTAGGTTTAAAAGAGAAATATGCCTATTGAGACCGTGGAAATCAATGATTCGCAATGTGACTCAATACTTGTCCTTGTAGAAAACCACTTTATTGATCACAAAGCCATTGAAGTTCAGCCATCAAAGCTTAGCCGTAGTGTTTCTGCCTTCGCGAACGCTGACGGTGGCGAGCTGTATGTCGGCATTACAGATAATGGCAAATGGATCGGTTTTCCTAGTATTGAAGACGCAAATGCTCACCTGCAGACTTTGGAACAGATGTTTCCACTTGGAAATGGCTATATAGGTACGTTTTTATCAAACCCTTTAAAGAGCGGCTATGTGCTTCAAATCGTGGTTCATAAGTCTCGTTCAATTATCAAAGCTTCAAATGGAACTCCTTATATACGAAAAGGAGCACAGAATCTGCCGGTCGATACGCCAGAAGCAGTTCGGATTTTGGAACGCAACAAGGGGGTAACTTCATTTGAGAATGAATTATTAGCTGCCGATACAGAACTGATCACAAACAGTGAGGTCGGGATCAAGTTTATGTTGGATGTTATACCAACTGCTGAGCCGGAAGCATGGATGCGAAAACAGCAACTCATACAGAATGAGAAACCAACCGTTTGCGGCGTTTTACTTTTTGCCGACCTACCTCAGGCGACCCTTCCTAAGAGGTGTGGTATTAAGGTATATCGCTACCAGACAGATAAAGCTGAGGGTTCTAGAGAAACACTAATCGGGATTCCCATTTCGCTTGAAGGATGCACTTATGACCTAATTCGAAATGCTGTCGCAATGACAAAAACAATTATCAATGAACTGAGTGTACTTGGCCCTGAAGGACCAATGGCGGTTCAGTATCCACCTGAGGCCCTACATGAAGTAATCACAAATGCAGTAATCCACAGAGATTACTATATTGCAGATGATGTCCATATTCGCATATTTGAAAATCGTGTAGAAGTAGAGAGCCCAGGCAGATTACCTGGACATATTACTCCAAGCAACATACTGACCGAAAGGCTTTCAAGGAATGGAAACCTTGTACGGCTTATCAACAAGTTCCCTGATCCGCCTAATAAAGACGTAGGGGAAGGTTTAAACACAGCCTTTGCAGCGATGAAGCGGTTAAGCCTACGTGATCCTATAATTGAAGAACGAGAAAACAGCGTAGTTGTTAACATAAGGCACGAAAGACTAGCATCAGCAGAGATTGTTTTAGCTTTTGTCAAGCAGTTTTTTTCGAGACTGCCTTTTTTATCCTCCTCGTTGGCCTAGAGTGCCGAGTGTTCCTGATCTTGACTTTGCTGGCCCGAGGTGCTTTGT
>JBEKQU010000100.1:0-10529 GCA_049519415.1 Spirochaetia bacterium | reverse complement strand
AGGAAGCTCGCCGACCGCAGGCTCTACCCCGCAATCAACATCAAGAAATCAGGCACCCGCAAGGAAGAGCTTCTCCTCACCGAGGAGCAGCTGCAGAAGATGTGGGTGCTCCGCAGGGTCATCAACCCCATGGAGGACCAGGAGGTCCTCGAGCTGCTGATTGACAGGATGAAGAAAAGCAAGAATAATGAGGCCTTCCTCAAGTCGATGAACACGTCATCGGTGACGGATGCGTAGCCATGGAAGGCGAGGCCCGACGAGTGCAGGGCCGCCGAAGGCGCGCCCGTAGAATGGAGTAGAGGACCATGAAAGCCGAAACACACCCCACATACCAGCTCACGACAATCACCTGCGCCTGCGGGAACGTGATCCAGACCAAATCCACCGCAAGGGACATCAAGGTGGAAATCTGCTCGAAGTGCCACCCCTTCTACACGGGGAAGCAGCACCTTGTGGATACCGCGGGCCGCGTGGAGCGCTTCAAGAGGCGCTATAACATTAAAAGCTGACGCGGCTCAGTGTTCGCCTCCGCGGCTATCTGCAAGGACTTCGGCGGCCAGCTTTTTCATCCTTTCCCAGTGCGTTCCTTTCCAAAATACGCGGCCGCACGCGGGGCACCGCGAAAACTCGGCGTACGTCTCGGCCACCACGGGCGGGATGAGGGAAAGTATGGTTTCCTTTTCAACCCTCTGGAGGGGCACATTGCACAGCACGCATCGGCCGAACATTCGCACGCGGGCTGAAAGGTCAAAGCGCCGCAGCACCTCGGAAAGCTGCTTCCGCGGTTCAAGCGATTTCACAAGGTATCCATGGGAAACCAGCCGACGCTTGAGCAATCCCCGGTCCCTGCTCAGAACGATGCGCTTTTCTTTTCGGGCGGCGCGCACAAGCTCCTCATCAGTGAGATCATTCTCGTAGAAGGCATCGAATCCCGTCATCCTGAGGAGCCGCGCCAGCTTCCCCAGGTGCACGTCCAGGGCGAACCTGGTCTCCCGCAGGGGCGCGGCCCGCACCCGGGAGAGCGATCCGATATCCCAGGATTCGAAAACGGGGAAGACGCTGAGGAGATCGCCCTCCCGCAGCCGATAGGAAAAATCAACGGACTGGCCATTGGCAAGAATGAGGTCGACCTCCGTATGGGGTACGCCAAGGTCCTCGATCACCGCCTTTGCCGAGCACCCCGGCGCGCACTCCCTGACGAAAGGCCTCTTCCTGATCTCCGCGGGAAGAAAATCATTCAGCTCCTCGTAGAACCGGATTGTCACCGTTGGCATGATCATCCCGCCTCTTGAAGAGATGCCCCCTCCTTGTACATGGCGATCACGTTCGCGGGAGGCACGTCCCCCTGCAGGTGGTGGGCCGCGGAAAGGACGTACCCGCCGGCTCGGCCAAGCACGCGAATGAGCCTTCGCGTCTCCGCGGCCACCTCTTCTGGCGTGCCCTTCGGCAGGATTTCCTGCGTGTCGATGCCGCCGTAAAAGGTCAATGCGTCTCCAAAGTCCGTCTTCAGCCCCGATGGTTCCATGCCCGCGGCCCGCGGTTGTATCGGGTTGAGGATTTCCACGCCGGCGCTGATGAGATCCGGGATCAGGGGCCGTATTGCGCCGCAGGAATGGTGGAAGAACGCTGCATCCGTGAATTGATGGATGTGCTGGATTCTTTCACGAAGATAGGGGAGGACCATGGAGCGGAACATGGCCGGGGAGAGCAGCGGCCCGGTCTGGCTGCCGAAATCGTCGCCGCTCGTGGTGAAGTGGACGGAGGGCCCGACGGCGGCATAGTAGATCTCATCCACCCGCCGCTGGTAGCCGAGGATAATGTCGAAGAAGCGGTGAACGAACTCCGGCTCCCCGGCCAGCCGGTAGAGGAAATCGTCAAACCCGCACATCCAACATCCCAGCTCCAGGACGCCGTAATAGGGATGCCGCGCACAGACAACGTACGGCGTGTCCTTGTAATAATGACGCGCCCGGTCCGCGCATCGGCGTATCTCGGAGGGATCCAGCTTTTCAGGATCGGGCCAGGGGTAGCGTTCCAGCTCGTCGATGCCGGCCCCTGCCAGGGGCCGGCCGACCGCCTCGAAGTGGTGCCCATTGGACCTGTAGGTGATTCCCCAGGCATCGATCATCTCCGTTTCAGAGATCTTGCGCGCAAGTGATCCGCCCGGCTCCAGGATGCCGCCCACGTCGCGGATGTCGATGTCCAGCGCACACAGCACGGCTTCGCGGGCCTGCTCCGGGCTCCGTCGATCAAGGTCCAGCCCGAGGAGAGGAGCCAACCGGACCGGGCCGCCGTCGATTCCGGTCATGTCGGTGCAGTCGAGATCCATGGGAGGCCTGTCCACCTGCTTTCGCGCCAGAGTCAGCTCGAATCGCTCTCTGTATGTCAGGCCGTCCCTCATCGACATCCACTGTGAATCGGCGCCGCGCGAGAGTCAATAACCATGAGGCGCTCCTGCCCAAACCACGAGCGCCAGCGGGTTGACAGCGCCCGCCCTTGCGGCGATTAATACTTGCGCGAACGTGAAGAACGGGCGCGCGCCGAGCAGCGCGCCGGGAAAGGAGTGATCGCATGCTCACCACGAAACTGATTCATCCGGAAATCCTCGCCGCTCTGGGATCCGCCGGGCACGGGTCGAGGGTGCTCATCGCCGATGGCAATTATCCCTTTTCCACCGGCTCCGCTCCAGATGCGCATCTGGTCTTTCTGAATCTGCGCCCGGGCCTGGTATCCGTCCTGGACGTTCTGGAGTCGCTCGTGTCAGCCATCCCTATTGAATCGACCATGGTAATGGTGCCGCCGGAGGGACCGGAGCCGGATATCCATGCGGCCATGCGGAAGCTCCTCCCCAACGGCGTTCCCATGGAGCGGAAGGGTCGTTTCGAGTTCTACGATGAGGCGAAGTCAACGGATACCGCCCTGGTGATCGCAACGGGGGAACAGAGGGTTTATGCGAACATCCTTCTTGTTATCGGCGTGGTGAAGCCGGCATAGCCCCTGGTCCGCGCATGAACGGCTCCGCCGCTTCGCTTGTCTCCATCTGCCTGGATATCTGTGGGAAGCGAATATTGTCGGATATCACATGGGAGGTGGGTTGGAGTGAGAAATGGGTCGTGCTCGGCCCGAATGGAAGCGGAAAGACATCCCTGCTGCGCCTTCTTTCAGGATTTGGCTATCCGTCGCATGGCGACATGCGGGTGCTGGGTGATCATTTCGGCAGAGCCGACCTGCGCGCCATGCGGAGGAGGGTGGGGTGGGTGCACGCGGATCTTGCCGCGGACTTTCCGCGGTTCATGAGCAGCCGTGAAGTGGTCATGAGCGGGTCGGAGGGGAGCATCGCGGTATACGAGTCTATGACCCGCCGTGAAGAGGAGAAGGCGGATGAGGCTCTTGCAGCGATCGGAGCCGGGCACCTGGGAGAAAGGGCGTTTCATACACTTTCCACCGGAGAACGGCAGCGGGTCCTGATTGCCCGGGCGCTCGCGGCTGGACCAAAGCTCCTTCTTCTGGATGAGCCCTGCCTGGGACTGGATCCCCTTGCCCGGGAGGACTTCCTCCACTCGCTGGCGGAACTCTTCCGCAACAGGGCGGATCTGACCGTGATAGGGGTCACTCATCACGTGGAGGAAATCATTGCGGGGTACGACCGGATGCTTCTCCTGGCCGGCGGACAGGTGGTTGCGCAGGGAGACCGCGACGCAGTGATGGGCGGTCCCGACATCGGCCAGGTGTACGGGAAGCGCTGCAGGATCGAGCTGCATGACGGAAGGTATGCCATGCGCTTTGCCGCGGAGTAAATAGTGGATCGCAAGCCTGTCGTGCGCAAGGAGGTCCGTGCCCGGGACGTTTTCTTCACCGTGAGCTGGTCGCGTCTGCGCAAGAGCGACAAGTACGAGATCGTGAAATCGGTCCCCTCCGAGGCCGGCGTTTACGAGCTGTACTACATGGACGAAAAACAGAAGCTGTGCCTGTTCCACGTGGGCAAATCGTGGTACGGCGGGCTTCGGAACGAGATCCGTGTGCGCACCGATGTGGAGCTGGAAAAAGACGAGTCGCGGCGCGCCTTATTGGAGGACCATGACTGCTGGTACAGGTGGTCCCTGATCAGCAACAGCGACGACATGGCCGACATCCTGTATTTCTTTGCCCAGACCTATCTGCCGGGCACCCTGTCAGTGCATCACTCGGGCAGGTATGAGAGGATTTTCGTGAAGGAGCAGGACGCGGACAAGATAGTAACGATTTGATGAGGCGGGGCGCACAGGCTCTCGCCGCTAGAACTGGGCCAGCTTCTCCACCATGAGCCGTATGCGCTTTGACAGGGAGACGAGGAGCCGTTTCGTCCACATCGGGCTTGCCGCATAGATATCGGCAAAGTTTTCCTTGCTGAACTCCAGCGCGCGCACGTTTCCCTTGGCGATGACCGTGGCAGAACGCACGGATTTGTCGAAGAAGCTCATCTCCCCGATGAGCTCCCCCTTTCCCAGGGTGGCAAGGACCTTGTATTTCTCTCCCATTTTGCGCGTGATGTAGACCTCGCCCTCGAGGACCCAGAAGATTTTCTGCTGGATATCGCCCTCACGGATCAGGATCTGCATGTCCTTGAACTGCTTGCCGAACTTTGCGATGACCGTTTCATCCAGGGCTTCCTCTGCCTGGAAGGCGATCTTCATGATCTCGTTGTAGGCGTCCATCAGTGGCGGTCCCCTTCCAAGTGACCCAACCTCTCTCCGAACTCCGCGTTCAGGATCCGAAGCTCACGGGTGAGTTCCGTGGTGGCAGCCAGCGCGAGCTCCCATGAGACGCCGGCAGCCGTGAAAAAACCTTCCAGATCCCATCTGTAGAGGATCGTCCGCTCCATGGCGTGCACGACGCACAGCCTTTTGCACTCCGCCAGGGGCTCAACCAGGCCGATCACGCTGTCCGGCGGCATCCAAAGGGTGAACATCGAATCCCGAAGCGGATATTCGATCTTCATCAGCCCGGCGGTGATGTAGAATATCGGCTTTTCGCCAATGGGATCGCCAACCCGGTAGAGCACGCTGCGTGACCGGACTGATGTTTCCTCACCATACTGGAGATAGCGGGGGAGTGTGTCCATTCTAGTGGAATTTTCGACATTTTGAAAGCTTTTTATTGAATTCTTTTCATTCTTTGTCTATACTGGGCAACAACCCTCAAAACGCAACTTCTGCGGGAGATTTTAATGGATCCAGTGAAGCAAAGCCATGTCGAGGAGTACGGCAGGGCGCCCGAAATCATAGCCTCGGCCCCGGGCCGGGTGAACCTGATCGGGGATCATACCGATTATAACGACGGCTTTGTGTTTCCCATGGCAATAGATTTCACCGTCCGCGTCGCGATCACCCGCCGCAAGGATTCCCACTTGCGCTTCTATTCCGTGGACTACAAGGACCGCAAGCGGGCGACGCTTCCCACCCTGCGTTTCCGCAAGGAGGATAGGTGGGCGAATTTTCCAAAGGGTATCATTGCGCAGTTTCTCGAGCGGGGGTATGCGCTGGGAGGCATGGATATTACGATCCATGGCGACATCCCCCAGGGCGCAGGCCTGTCTTCTTCAGCCGCCCTGGAGGTGGCCACCGCCCTCGCCATCCAGGACTTGAACGGCATTGAAATCGGCCGGGAAGACCTCGCGAAGCTGTCTCAGAAGGCCGAAAATGAGTTCGTGGGCGTGAAAAGCGGGATTATGGACCAGTTCATCTCGCGGCTGGCCAAGGAGGGGCACGCCATGCTCCTCGATACCCGGTTTCTCACGTATCACTATGTGCCGCTCGCGCTGAAAGGCGTCAAGATACTCCTCACAAATTCAAAGGTGCCGCACGGCCTCGCCGATTCGGAACACAACCGGCGCCGGGAGGAATGTCGAAAGTGCGTCGAGCTTCTGGCCATGAAAAAGCAGGGCACTGCGCTACGCGACTACACCCCCGCTGACGTGCGGGACAGCATGGGGCTCATCCCCGAATCCACGCGGAAGAAGTGCCTGCACGTGGTGGAGGAAAACCAGCGCGTCCTGGAAGCCGAAGAGGCGCTGCGGAAGAAGGACCTCGTCACATTCGGCAAGCTGATGAACAGGTCGCACGAGAGCCTGCGGGACCTGTACGAGGTCTCCTGTCCCGAGCTGGATTGGCTGGTGAAAAGGGCTTGGGAGACGGAGGGCGTATATGGCTCGCGGCTTACCGGGGAAGGGTTCGGAGGCTGCACCGTCACCTTGATAGAAGAGGATGCCATCCCCCTGTACAGGGAGCACATCGTGCAGTACGAGCGCATATTCGGGTTCAGGCCCGAGCTGTACATATGCAAGCCGTCGGCGGGTGCCCGGATCGTGGAAAACAGGGTGCAAAGCGCATGAGAATCCTGCTGACCAACGACGATGGCATCGGCAGCAATGGCATACAGACTCTCGTGCGCGCCCTCTCCCCTTCCCACGAGGTCTGGGTGGTGGCGCCGGAAACGGAGAAGAGCGGAGGCTCTCACTCCATCACGCTCCGCGACGCCCTGAGGGTCCGCACGGTGGGAGAGAAGCAGCTCTCCTGTCGCGGAACGCCCGCTGACTGCGTTCTGGTGGCGCTGTTGGGCCTGGTGCCCCGCGGGTTCGATCTGGTGATCTCGGGCATCAACCACGGGCCCAATCTCGGAACGGACATCCTGTACTCGGGCACGGCCGCTGGCGCGCGGCAGGGCGCGCTCATGGGAGTGCCGTCCGTCGCGCTTTCCGTGGGGACGTACACGGAGCCTTTTCCTTTCGACGCTGCCGCGGATTTCGCCGCGCGCAATCTGGACATCTTTCGGGCATTAGGCACCGATGATCACTTTCTCAACATCAACTTTCCCGCCGCCGCCACCCGTGAGGCGCAGACCGTCATCACCTTCCCCTCGCGCAGGATTTACCGCGACGAGCTTTCCACCTACAAGGCGCCGAACGGGGATGTGTACTGTTTCATGGGCGGAGAGCTCCCCGATGCTCATCCCGAGGAGGGCTCCGACAGCATGGTCGTCTCCCAGGGGCGCATCTCCATTTCCCCCATCCACGCGCATCCACGCAACTGGGCGTCGATCGAGGAGAGCTACCGGGGGGTGCAATTTCGATGAATGAGAGGCTGGAACGCGCGGTGAAGCTCTATCATGCGCACAGGTTCGACCAGGCGTTGGCCGAACTGCGCGCGCTGGAGGCCGACACGGGGACGAACCCGGAGATCGACTACTACGTCGGGCTTGCCCTCACGCAGCTGGGCAAGCACGAGGATGCGCTTTTTGCCCTGGAAAAGGTCGTCAATTCCCATTTCAGCTTTCTCCACATCATGCAGGCCCGCATGGTGCTGGGATATATCTACTCCGTGACGGGGCGATTCCGGCTGGCCGAATTCGAGTTTTCCAAGGTGAACGAGATGGGCCTGCAGTCGTCGCAGGCGCTCGCCGCATTGGGGTACGTCTTTTACGCGCAGAAGAAGGTCCCGGAAAGCATCGACACGCTCAAGAAAGCGTTGGACCTCGAACCCAAGAATCCCAATGCCCTCAATTCCCTGGGCTTCATCTATGCGGAGGAAAAGATTGACGTGGGGAAAGCCATCCACCTTTGCAGGCAGGCGGTGGAAATGGCGCCGCGCAATCCGGCTTACCTGGATTCGCTGGGATGGGCGTACTACCGGCAGGGCAATTTCCTGGAAGCCCGGGCTAATTTCCGGCGCGCGCTTGATCAGGCGCCGGGGAACAAGGAGATCGTGAGCCATATGCGGCTGTGCATGGATGCGCTGAAGGATGTGCATACGCCGTAGCCCTGGAAAATTTCGCGCTAATCCCGCGATCATATTCTGTCGAGAATCAGTGCAGGAGTGAGCCAATGAAGGTAGATAGCGTTGCTCTTCCTACAGTGCCGAATACTCAGGCGGCTGAACTGCCAATCATCAACGCCGACGACATCAAGTCGATTCTGTACCTCGGCATCAGGGGAGAGATCAAGCTCGAAACGGGCAAGAAGCATACGGTAGATACGTACGCCTGATTTTTCTATACTGGCCTCGTGAAACTGCGAACACTGTTCGTCTGCATCCTGTGCCTGCTTCCTTCGCTGCTTCCCGCCCAGACCATTGATTTAAATGCCGCCCGATCCGCCGATGAGCTGCGGGGAGGAGTACAGGCATTCCATCGCGGCTTCTACAACGATGCCACGATCTCTCTGGAAAAGGCCATCAGCTACCAACCCGCCAACACCCTGGCGCAAGCATGGCTGGGCAGGGCGCAATGGAAGGCTGGCTACGAGCAGGAAGCCCTGCGGACGTGGCAGCAGATCCTCGACGCGGGCAAAGGCAGTGCCCTGATCCGCAGCTGGATCGACGTGCTCACCTTCCAGCGCGGCCTCGGCCGAGAGCTCGCGGGACGCTCTCCCTGGGTGGTCTCCGCGGAGCTGGACGGCATGATGAAGGACGGCTATCCCTTCAAGAGGCCGAGCTCCATCCGGCCCCGTTCAGATGGTACTTTCTGGGTCGTCGCTTTCGGCTCCAACGAAATCCTTCGCTTTGACGCGAACTTCCGGATCCTGGACAGCTTCCGGGGAGGGGTGGAGGGTTTTGACAGGCCTTACGATATCGCCGAAGCGGATGACGGCAGCTTGTTCATTTCCGAGTACGGCGCAAACAGAATAGCAAAGTGCAATGCCCGGGGAGAGAAAATTGCGACATTCGGCCGAACAGGGAGGGCGGAAGGGCTTCTCCTCGGACCCCAGTACATGACGATCGACAGCCGCGGGTATCTTTGGGTGACCGACTGGGGCAATTCACGCGTCGCGCGATTTTCTCTGGACGGCAAGTTCGTCCAGTCGATCCCCGGGATCAACGGTCCCACGGGCATTGCCTCGCGCGAGGATATGCTGTACGTGGCGGAAAAATCATCGAAGCGCATTCTTGTCTATGACCTCAGCGGCAATGCAATCTCCTCCATCGGCGACGGAACGCTCACGGATCCGGAAGGCGTGTCCTTCTCCGCCACGGGCACGCTCCTCGTTGCCGACGCCAATCGCATCCTCGAATGCGATCTGGAACGCGAGACGTGGACAGTGCGGTGCGATACGAGCGCCCATACAAAAAGGCTCGTGCAGCAAGCCGTGACCATGAATGGCGACATGCTGGGCGCGGATTTCGACCAGAGCAAGATCGTGCTCCTCTCCGACACCTCCTCCCTGTATTCCGGCCTTGTCGTGCGCGTTGACAGGGTGAACGCGGGGAGGTTCCCGCAGGTCTTCCTCTCGGCAACGGTGGAGACCAGGTTCGGAAAGCCGGTCGTGGGGCTTGGCATCGGCAACTTTATCGTCACGGAGAACCATGGAGGCGTCGGCTCGCCAACGCTGGTCCAGTCCAACACGGATATAAAGGCATCCGACGTATCGCTTCTGGTGGAACGGTCGCCGGAAATCGAAAAGTACAGGCAGGATGTCGAACAGGCAACCGCTGACTTGTACGCTCTGGTCAATCCGACGGACCGGATAAAGGCGATTTCAGCCGCTGAGAAGCCTGTAAAGGAAGCGGATTTCGGAGAGACGCGGCTGCGATTCCTCCGGCAAGCCCTTCAGGCGGCTCCCTCAGCCAGGTGGCGCTTCGATCTCGGCGCGCGGCTGGCCGGCGATGAGCTCATCACGCCTCTCTCAGGGGCAAAACGGGCGGTGGTCTTCTTTTCCAGCGGATCCTTTAGTCCCGTTGGATTTTCCACTTATTCATTGCTGGAGACAGCCGCGTATCTGAAGAACAACGGGATAGCCTTCTATCCCGTGGTATTCGGCAGCAAGACGCCGGATGAGGACCTGGGCTTCCTCGCATCAGAAACGGGAGGGAAGCTCTTCATAAGCTCCTCTCCGGGAGGAATGCAGGAAGTAGTGCGCGACATCAAAGCGCGCGTGGGGTCCGTCTACACGCTCCGCTACGCATCGCCCACGCCCCCGCAATTCGGCGACGTGTACATTCCCGTCGAGCTCGAGGTAACGGTCCAGCGCGTGAGCGGCAGGGACGAGTCAGGGTACTACGCGCCGGCAACCTCGGGATTGCCCGAGAAATAAAAAAGGGCTGTCCTTTTTCGACAGCCCCTTCTCTTTCAGATATTCGGGCGACAGCCTATGCCCTGAGGAATGCTTTGAATTTTTCCGCCGCGGTGGCGGCGTCCGGCGCGTACCCGTCGGCGCCGATCTCCTTGGCGTACTGGTCGGTCAGGGGAGCGCCTCCCACCATGAACTTCACCTTCTTGCGCGTCCCTTCCTTCTCGAACCGATCGATGACCTCCTTCATGCCCGTCATCGTGGTTGTCAGAAGGGCCGACATCCCGATCGCCTTCGCATCCGGGTTGTCCTTCAGGCCCTGGAGGAACTTGTCCCCCGACACATCGATGCCGAGGTCCACCACCTCAATTCCCGCGCCCTGGGCCATCATCTTCACCAGGTTCTTGCCGATGTCGTGCAGGTCTCCCTTCACGGTGCCCAGGAGCATCTTGCCGATGGGCTTCACCCCGGCCTTGACCAGCTCAGGCTT
>JBEKQU010000099.1:0-17339 GCA_049519415.1 Spirochaetia bacterium | reverse complement strand
CATTTGCCAGAGATAACTCGCCGGGGATGTTCAGTGCAGCCCGAGAGCCGCCCCAGCCTCCGCGCTCGCCACCTCACCCGACCAGCGGCACCGCTGCCTGTGAATCGATTGTTCTATCACTTACTCCACCCAGCCGGCGGCTTCCTCGGGGGTGCCGCTCCCGACGTTGGCGCAGATGTACGGCTCGGCGCCGAGCCTGCGGCAATAGGCGACGAACTCGTCGGTGCCGAAGCGGTTCGACTCGTCGGCGTTGCGCCACGCAAGGTTGACGCGAGTCGGGCGGCAGTCCTGGGGCCCGACGACGTCACGCCAGTGGCAGCCGTCGGCGAAGCAGCCGCCGGGCCACCGCAGGATGGACGGGCGGATGCGCCGCATCGCGTCGATGACGTCCTCGCGGCACCGCCCGTGGTCGTCCAGCACGCCGCCATAGATGCAGCGGCCAAGGTGCTCTATGAAATGTCCGAAAATGTGCGGGTCCACGTTGCCGATGACCCGTTCGGCGTCCACCTTGATCGTCGCTTTCACCGTGCCCCTTCCTTGCGGGCGCCCCTTGTCGCCCGACGCGCCGGCTTCAGCCGGCGGTCACTCCCCCGTCCACCGGGAACGCTACTCCATTGACGAAGGCCGCTTCGTCGGAGGCCAGGTAGACAAAAGCGCTTGCGACGTCTTCCACGCTCGCCAAGCGGCCCAGCGGCACCTCCCCGAGGCGCTCCGCGCGACGCTCGGGGTCCTTCAAGAATTCGCGAATGAAATCGGTCTCGACCGTACAGGGGTGGACCGAGTTGCACCTGATGTTATCCTTGGCGTAGCGCGTGGCGATGGACTTGGCCAGGATCGTCAGCGCGCCCTTTGCCATGACGTAAGCCTCGGTCGTATAACGGTGGCCGATCAGGCCCGAGACCGAGGAGGTAATAAGGATCGAGCCTCCTCCTCCGCGCCGCAGGAGCGGCAGGACGTGCTTGATCCCCAGGAACGCGCCTTTCACGTTCACGGCGAGCATGGTGTCGAGGTTCGCCTCGCTCATCTGCTCGATTGGCTCCCGGATGTTCAGCCCGGCGTTGCTCACGAGCACGTCCAGACGGCCAGCCAGGTCAGACACCGACGCGAGGGTCCGCTCCCAATCGGCCTCCCTACGGACATCGAGCGGCTGAAACCACGCACGAGAGCCTCCCGCGCACAGCTCGGATGCGAGTGCCTCTCCTTCGATTGTTTTAAGGTCAGCGATGAACACCGCGGCGCCTTCGGCCGCGAAGCGACGGACGATGGCCGCCCCGATGCCCTGCGCTCCCCCAGTGATTAGCGCAACCTTGTTTGCGAGGCGCATCTCCGCTACCTCCTCGCCTTGACGCCGGCGAGCTTCTCGTAGAACTGGACAAGCCCCGAGTGGTCGTCGCCGGCTTTCCCCTCGACCTTGAGGGCCTGCATGATCTCCATCACCTGACTGGTGAGCGGGATCGGGACTCCGATTTCGTAGGCCGTATCGAGCGCGTTTTGGAGATCCTTGATGTGCAGCTCGATGCGGAAGCCCGGCTTGAAATTGCCGTCGAGCACCATCGGTGCCTTCGCGTTGAGGACCGTGCTGCCGGCGAGCCCGCCCTTGATAGCGTTGAAGACCGTGTCCGGGTTCACGCCGGCTTTCGTTGCGAGGACCAGGGCTTCCGACATGGCCGCGATGTTCAGCGCGACGATGATCTGGTTGGCGAGCTTGGTGACGTTGCCGGCACCGATCCCGCCACAAAGCACCGCGGAGGATCCCATCTTGAGGAGAATGTCCTTCACTTGGCTAAAGACCTCGGCCTTGCCGCCGACCATGATCGCCAGGGTGCCATCCACGGCCTTCGGCTCGCCGCCGGACACTGGGGCATCCAGCATCTCCATGCCCTTCGCTGCAAGAGCCGCAGCGACCTCCCGGGAGGCTGCGGGTGCGATGGAGCTCATGTCGATGAGGATTGAGCCGCTGCGGGCACCTTCGATGATGCCGTGCATCCCGAGGGCGACTTCCTTCACCTGTGGGGAGTTCGGCAGCATGGTGATGATCCGCTCGCAGCGCGAGGCAACTTCCGCCGGAGAGGCGCCCGGCTGTGCCCCCTTGGCCAGGGCATCCGCCAGCCGCTCGCGCTCCACGTCGTAGACCACGAGCCGGCAGCCTGCCTTGATCAGATTGGCAGCCATGGGCTTGCCCATGATCCCCAGGCCGATGAAACCTATCGTCACTGCCGTCCTCCTTGTCTACGCCTTGAGCAGCGTGCGAACTGCGCGCTCGATAGCCGATGCCGTGAGGCCGAAATACGCAAGCAGCCCCTCGTAGTCGGCCGCTGAAAGCCCGAAGCAGTCCTGGACCCCGACGAAATCCAGCGGCGCATGCCGCTCAAGCCGCAGCGCCTCGAGCACCGCCGAGCCCAGTCCGCCGACCACGGAGTGCTCTTCCGCGGTCACAATCGCCCGTACCCCCCGCGCGTGTTCCACGATTGTCTGGCGATCGATGGGCTTGATGGTGCTCACGTTCACAACCCCTGTTGATATCCCCGACTGCGCGAGGCGTTCCGCAGCCTCCAAGCCCTGCGACACCATGACCCCACAGGCGAAGATCACGGCGTCCGTGCCGCGGCGAAGCACGGTCGCGGGACCGATGCGGTACGGTCGGTCGGTCGGGGTGACAAAGGGAAGTTCGTTGCGGTTGACACGCACGTAGGCCGGTCCGGGCCAGGTCTCCAGCGCCGCGACCATACCGGCGCACTCGATGCCGTCGGCGGGGCACAGCACTGTCATGTTGGGCAGCGCGCGCATTATGGCGACATCCTCGAGAGCCTGGTGGGTCTTGCCGTCGCCGAAATCGGACAGACCGGCGCTCGACCCGCAGATCCGCACCGGCAGCTTTGGAATGCAGATGGAGTTCCGTAGCTGGTCGTACGTGCGGCCGGAAGCGAACACCGCAAAAGAGTGGATGAACGGGATCTTGCCTGCCAGGGCCAAGCCAGCGGCCGTGGACGCCATGTTCTGCTCCGCGATCCCCATCTGGAAGTAGCGCTCCGGAAAAGCTTCCTGAAGGAGGATCGACCTCGTGGACTTTCCGAGGTCCGCCTCCAGCGCCACGATTTTGGGGTTCCGCCGGGCAAGAGCGAGCAGTGCCTGCCCCCAGGCTTCACGCAGGTTCTTCTGGCAGTCCATACCGCTATCCCGCCCTGTCCATTGCGGAGAGCTGCCGGTCGAGCCCCGCGAGGGCCTCGTCGTATTGCTCGCGCGTCATCATCGCGTTGTGGAAGGCGGCGGAGTTTTCTGCGAATGGAATTCCCTTGCCCTTTACGGTATCTGCCACGATCACCGTCGGGCGTCCCGACACCTCGCCTGCAGCGTCCATCGTTCTCAGCAGCGCGTCCACGTCGTGCCCGTTCACCGTCATTGCCTTCCAGCCGAACGCCTCGAACTTGCGTTCGATATCGGGGTTCGGGAGCACCTCGGCGATGGGGCCGGTAGCCTGGATGCCATTGCGGTCAACGATCCCGCTGAGCCGGTCGAGTCGGTAGGCGGCCGCAGCCATTGCGGCCTCCCATACCTGTCCCTCGTTCAGCTCCCCGTCGCCCATAATCACCCACACGCGGGACGGCCGCCGGTCCTGGCGCAGCGCCAGCGCCATGCCCATGCCGATCGAAAGCCCCTGGCCCAGGGAGCCGGTCACCGCCTCCAGGCCTGGGGTTTGTTCCATATCCGGGTGTCCCTGCAGCATGCCCTTCAGCGTTTTAACCCTGCCGATCTCCTCCCGCGGGATCACCCCGAGCTCGATGAGGGCTGCGTACTGCACCAGCACGCTGTGTCCCTTGCTGAGCACGAGCCGGTCCCGGTCCGGATCATCGATCCGGTGGGGATCGAAGCGGAGCCGGGAAAAGTAGAGGGCTGCGATGATCTCCGCAAGCGAGCAGGAGCCACCAAGGTGCCCGGCCTTGCCCACACCGATCATCTCGACGATGTCGCGCCGGAGGCGGATCGCCATCCTCTGGAGGGGCGCAATCTCCTGGCTAGTCAATCTGAGCCTCCTTCAGTCGATCGATCGTCGCAGCAACGTGCTCCTCCATCAGCGCGACGGCCGCCCGAGCGTCTCGCGCCTTCACGGCATTAAGGATCCGGTGGTGGAAATAAAGCCCATCGCGCGTTCCGAGAGTGCGCACGATCTCCTCCCAGGAGGCGCTCAGGATGTCGCGGATAACGGAGTTCACCTTCACCAGCACCGGGTTTTTCGACGCCCGCGAGAGGGCCAGATGGAACTCGAGGTCCGCCCGCGCGAAGGCGCTCAGGTCCTGCGTCGATGCCCGCAACACTTCGCAAGCGCGCTCAAGCTCCGCGATCTCTTCATCGCCGGCGCGCGCGACCGCGAGTGCCACGGAGCCGGGCTCCACGATCCGCCTGTATTCGAGTACGTGCCGGATATCAGTGCGCTCAAGGGCGATCATCGGGAGGAGCGGGCTCAGCAGTACCTCGCCTGCATAGGTACGCACGAACGTGCCGTCGCCATGCCGGATCTCAATGAGCTGCAGGCTGGCGAGCATCTGGAGGGCCCCCCGCACAGAGACGCGGCTGCAACCGAGCTTCGTTACGAGCTCGTTCTCTGACGGCATCCGGGTGCCAGGAGGCCAGGTACCCCTGACGATGCCATCCCTGAGCTGTTCGAAGACCTGCTGCTTGATCCCCACACGCCGCACGGGCTTCAGGCGGCCGCGACGGGCCGACAGCGAAGACGTTTGGGACATATGGGTTGTATGACATGTTATATGTGCGTTGTCAATGGAGCGTTCGGAGGCAAGTAACGACCATAATAAACCATAAAGAATGGTACTGAGACCCAGCTACAGATGGGCCTCGGTATGCCCGCCGAAACGACGAGCGGCTCATCCTCTGGCGGTCGATGCCCATGCAGCCATCTGGTTTTCCGAGGGAAGCGGCGCGATCCCTTCGACCATCTCTTCGTGGCCCGGGCCCTGGCGGATGCGTATCCCGCGATCCCCTCGTTCGGTAGTGCACGGCAGGTTCGCTCTGTGGCTGGACAAGGAGTCCCCATCCTTATGCGCTCAGCCCGCGTTGGCTCGATGAAGCACGACCCTATCGCGTACGGGCTTGAGGGGTCGCGTACGGTGCCCCGGCTGGAGCCACCTCGAAATCACCGTGGCTCTTTCCCCCGTTCTTCTGGTCTGTGCAAGCTGCGGCGACCCCCTCTGTCTCACCGCGGGCGGCCTATGCCCAGCGGGGCATCACCACCCTGCCAGCACATATTCCGTGACCATTTCGGGCATTTCGCGGCCGACTACGATTCGCGCTACGCAAAGGACCTCGGCAACTTCCGCATCGAGAGGATCACTCGCGTCGCGACCCGCTTCCTTACCTGTGGCGACTATCCCTTGAGCGGCAGCGGCGTGTACTCGCGCCGCGAGAGCTGCCAGGGCGTGGCCCGTATCCGCTGTTCGAACCCCGAATGTCGCCATGAGTACTTCAGACCATTCTCCTGCCGGGGATTCCACCCCTTGGGCGGGCCACTGCACCGCCTCTGCCCCTCCTGCAGCCAGAAGCGCTCCCTCCTATTCGCCGAGTACCTCGACGAGCAGTTGCTGTTCGCCCTGCCCCACCGGCAGTTTGTCTTCACCCTCCCCAAGGCTCTTCGGGTCTTCCTTCGCTACGACCCGCGCCTCTTCGGCCGGATCTCCCGGCTCATCTTCTCCCTGATTTGCGAGTTCTACTGCGCCGCGGCCTCCAGGCCCCTTTCCACCGCCGCAGTGGTCGCTTATCAGCCCTTTGGCGACGCGCTTCGGTTCAACCCGCACTTCCACTCCCTGATTCTGGAAGGAGGCTTCGATTCCAAGGGCCAGTTCTACTACCTTCCCATCCGCGATACCACGTGGTTGGCCCAGCTCCTGCGCTGGAGGCACTCCGGATTTTCAGTTGACAACTCCGTGCGTCTGGATGGCGACGACCATACGGCCCGACAGGCCCTGGCGCAGTACATAGCGCGGGCTCCCCTGTCGCTGCAGAAGCTCACCTATGACCGCACAGGAGCCAAGGTCCTGTATCACACGTCCTACAATCCGTATTTCAAACAGAACACCAACCTGTGGAGCGCCCCCGATTTCATCGCGCACCTCACCCAGTTCATCCCCCCCCTGGGGAGTGCGGCTCATCCACTACTACGGGTTGTACTCCTCTCGGTGCAAGGCACGCTGGCAGGCGTGGCGTGGCCCCACATCCTGCGCGCTGCTCCCCGGGGGTGGCGCCAGTCCCACATGGAGCCAGTGCCTGCGCAGCCCGACCCCACGGAGCCCACCACGGTGCCGCACGCCGCCTGCCGCTCAACCTGGGCGAGGCTGATCGCGAAGGTGTATGAAGTCGATCTCTGAGGCGGCAACTGGCCGCATAGCGGACAGTGAGAGCCCCCTGCTCTGTCCCCGGTGTGGCTCAGAGATGAAGCTCATCGCGCTCATCACCGATCCTCCTGAGCTACGCAGGATCCTGCGCCACCTACTCAAGATCGGCAGGGCTCCGCCGGGGCTCGATCCCAGTGCGCTGAGCTGAACCACGCTTCAACCCCCGTGTCATGCGCAACACATTTGCCAGAGATAACTCGCCGGGGATGTTCAGTGCAGCCCGAGAGCCGCCCCAGCCTCCGCGCTCGCCACCTCACCCGACCAGCGGCACCGCTGCCTGTGAATCGATTGTTCTATCACTTTCCTACCAATTGCACCTGATCAAGACCGGCGTTGCCATTCCCGGTCTGAAGGCTTCTGCGCTTAATTGACCAGCCCCTCCCCTTTGCCTTGCTCGGGGCGGATCTCTGTCCTTGACCAGGTCCAGAATGCCGGCAGCGGGGCGTCGCAGAACAGAATCTCGGCCGGCTGCGGCCGATCTTCCCGCCTGCGGCGATTCACAGGGCGCCCCCGACCGTCCCACACCTCTCGCCGAGCCCCTATCCACAGCGGCGTGCGTCCGAAGGCTTCCCTGCCCGCCAGACCCCAAGGATAGGATTTCCTACAAGTCGGCGCCGACAGTTATCATAGCAACCTATCTCTTCTCGCTGGAGAAACCTCCTGCTCCGATATGGGACGCAAATCCGACGCTCAGGAACCTGTGGAACCCGCGCCGATACGCCCTTTGACAATTTCGAGCAGCACGGCAATCTGATCGGCCAGCCGGCGAAGCCTGGGCCAGTCCTCGTCCTCGAGATCGAAGCCAGGATATCGATCGGTGAAATACCGTCCCGCCAACTCTTCGCACAGCGGCTGGAACCTGTCGGCAAGCTGCGCATCCCGGTCGCGCAGCTCGTCAACGAGCCTGACCAGGTCATGGGTCTTGACAAGAAACCAGCCCGTCCGAATCAACTCGGCCTTGAGACCGGGTTTAGTAGGACCCCTTCACTTGCTCACGTCGATGCAGACAAGGTCGCCGCGGGTATTCCGGCAGTAGATCTTCGCGTTGCAGAGCACCGGCGGAGTCCAGAAGAGCCGGAGCCGCACACTGGCGCCCTGCAACACGTCGCAATGGGCGATTTCCTTGAAGCCCTCGGGAGAGGCTTGCGCCGTGTACAGGGTGCCCTGGTCATCGAGGACCACCAGGGTGCCGTTCGCCGCAGTGAGAGAAAAGCACTTATTCTGCCCGTTCGGTCCAAGCGGCACGTCCCACATCAACCGTCCGGTTCCCAGGTCGAGGCACCGAAGGGTGGTCGGCGCCACTAAAGTACCGCCGCTAGGGCCCATGTTCATTGTGTATATGTTTCCTTCGATGATGACAGGCGGCGCGCCGTTACAGAAGAGATCAGCTGTCCTCCAGATCAGCCTGGGGCCTGTTCCGCTCATCCGCAGCAGGAAACCCGAATAATCCCAAGCTCCCGCGACGCAGATCAGGTCTCCGGCGAGCACCGGATCCACGATCGAACCGCCCGGATCCATCTCCCACCCGAACTGCCAGGCCGGTTCGCCGGTCCGCACGTCGACCGACGTGACGCCCCGCCAGCTCGCGACGATGGCGAGCCGCCTGCCTCCGTCCTCGTAGAGCACCGGGGCGGAATAGGCCGTGCCGGTGCTGGTTGACCGGTCGGTCGATTTGAAATCCTGGGGAGGCTTCTCGCTGGTCCAGACGAGCTCTCCCGTGTCGCGCTTCACGGCCATGCCCGCCGTGTTCGCCGTGAGCACGACCAGGTCTCCCACCACGATGGGCGATCCGGCGAAGCCGTAGAACGGCTTCACCGCCCCGTAGTCACGCACGATGTCCTTCTGCCACTTCTGCTGGCCGTTCCGTGAATCCAGGCAGAAAAGGTACCCCTCGACGGTGGTGAGGATGAAGAGCGAGTCGCCGTCCACCGCCGGCGTTGCCTGCGGGAACCCCGCCTTCGAGACGGACGCGAAGGGTTGCTGCCAGATGATCCGCCCGGTCGCCGCATCGAGGCAGGAGACGGTGAAGCCTCCTTTCGCGAGGCCCATCGCGTAGAGCCGTCCACGCTGGATGACGACGTTCGAGTAGCCGACGCCGACATCCGCCGTCCAGAGAACCTTCGGGCTCGCGATCGCTGCGGGGTTCCAGTCCGTCTCCCGGGATTGGCCATTGTGATCCGGCCCGCGCCACTGCGGCCAGTCGAAGCCTCCCGCAACAGCAGCCTTCTTCGAGCACGCGGTGAATGAAAGAACCATGGCGGAAATCAAGATGGCAGGAATGATATGTTTCATATGGGCGCCTCCGGGTACAATGCTACGTTCAATGATGCACGGATTTATATCGGTGACCATTCTATGCTCGCGGAAAATCGATGTACAGACCCGGGGGGACACTTCCGATGGTAAATCGGAAAGGAATCGCCGCCGCCTGTCGCCAATGGCCAACGCCACGCGCTCGCGCCCTATGATTGTGCGGCTGCTACTGCGCCGCTCCGACATCCTGAGGAACTTATTTCGCTATGGGGCATGGGTGAGGGGAGAGGACTTTTCCTCCTTTACGCGGATCGCTCACATCGACTACTCCTCGTACGATGTGCGGCCGTACCCGGATAGGATTCGCTGCCCGGTTCTCTCTCTCGCGGGCAAAGGCGAAGGCGAGATCATGCTGGCTCAGGCTCGGGAGTTCCACGAGGCAATCCCTTCGAAGGACAAGCGTCTGCAGATCTTCAGCCTCGAAAGGGACGGTTCGGACGATCACTGCCAGCTTGACAACATTTCCAGCGGAATGCAGGTCATCTTCGACTGGCTCGATGCGAGGATGGCACCACGGCGCGGAGGGCGCTAGGATCGGGAAGCAGGCAGTATGGGACGCAGGAAAGTGAGGCCGTTCGGTCCCCTGCGGTGCCGGAGCCAGGCGAACAGCAGGAAGAGCGAGATCCCCCAGAAGATGTAGGACTTCATTTTCAGCACATACGCAACGATCGCCGAAACATCGATCCCTTCGCGGAGCGAGACCCGGGCGGTGTCCTCCATCTCCCAGCCCGGCAACCCGGTCCAGATGAATCCGATCCACCTGTTCTGCTGCTTCGACCAGGAGAGGTCGCCGCGGAAGGAATACTCGATGGTGTCCTTCGGGTCGTTGTCGATGTCGCCGTCGCTCGCGAGGCCCGTGCCCGCGAACCGGATCCTTCCGTCGGAGAGGGTGTATCTACGCCGAGAGGTCAGCGAGTAGGCCCCGTTAAAGGAATGCCACTCCGGCACGCATCCGCCATACGCGGTCCAGCGGCAGTCGAGCCGGAGTCCGCCGCTCAGGATCGCCGTCTCGCCGGGCGCCGCGGCGTACGTCACCGGCGCGTTCGGCGTGCCGGAGTCGCCAGGCCCGAGGACAAGGGGTTGTTCGAGATACCAGGTGCCGCCGTGCACGAGGATCGTGACGGCTCTTTCCCGGCCCGCCCGTGGCGCCGTGCAGCGGCCTGCGCCCCGGCGATCGTCGCAAAGGGCCGGTCCTTCGTGCCGGGATCGGTGTCCCGACCGCCAAGCGCGACGTGCTGCTCTGCCATGGCCGCGGGCCGCTACGCGACGACGTTCAGCCAGCCGCCGTCCACGTAGAATGTGGATCCGACGCAGTAACTCGACTTCGGCGAGCAGAGAAAGACGAAGAAGGCGGCGATCTCCTCGGGCGTCGCGAACCTGCCGATGGGCGCGTTTTTCTTCGCGATCTGGTCGAGGTACTCCTCCCAGGTGGTCCCGGTCCCCTCGGTGAGTTGGCGCGCCGTCTTTTTCCAGTCCGGGGTGAGCACGAGGCCGGGGTTCACGCAGTTCACGCGGATGTTCTCCTTGATGAGCTCGTTGGAGAGGCACTTGGAGAACATCATGAGCGCGGACTTCGTCACGTTGTAGATCGGCTCGTAGCCCAGGGGCTGCTTCGCACAGATCGACGCGTTGTTGATGATGACGCCGCCGCCCCGGGGGCGCATCAGGGGGACCAGCCCGCGAGAGAGCCGGACGGCAGCCATGACGTGCAGGTCCCAGTAGTACTGCCACTTCTCGTCACCGGCATCCATGACCGTCTCGTTGCTTCCCGTGCCGGCATTGTTGACGAGGATGTCGACGCCGCCGAACTCCTTCCCGATGGACGCAACGGCGCGTGTCACGTCCTCCGCCTTCGCAACGTCGGCGGGAACTGACACCGCCCGCACACCGAAGCGGGAGCGGAGAGACCCCGCCACCTCGGCGGCGCGCGCACCGTCACGCGCGAGGATCGCCACGTGGCTGCCCTCCGCCGCGAGGGCTTCCGCGACGGCGAGCCCGATCCCGACGCTCCCTCCCGTAATGACCGCGATCTTCCCTTTCAACCCGAGATCCATGTCGTGTCCTCCTCCTCAGCGCCGCCAGCTCTTCTCGAGCATGGCCAGTATCTCGTTACGGCTCGCCACGCGCGGGCAGGCGCCGCTGATGGTCATGCCGATGCCGTGGGGAGAAGCAAGAGAAGCTTTCCATCGGCTACTCCTGGATGTCCACCATGACCTTCATCGAGGTGTCACGGTGCGCCTCGATGTGGTGGTAGGCATCGAGGTAGCGCGAGAATGCGAAATGGCTGGTGATGAGGGGCGCCAGGGTGACCTTCTCCTCCTCGATGAGGCGGATAGCGGTCCGAAAATCCCTCTCCTGGTACATCAGCGTCCCGATCAGGCGCAGCTCCCGGTCCTGCACGAGGCCCATGTCGACGCTGGCCTTCTCCCCGAAGACGCCCACGATGATGATGTCCGTGCCCTTGCGCGCGTGGGCAACCGCCTGCCCGACGGTCGGGTTTGCGCCGACGCACTCGAGGATGAGATCAGCCTTGTCCGGCCCGAAGGTGCGCGCGATGAACGCACCGACGTCCGCGCTCTCCGGGTTCAGCCGGTGCTCGATGCCGCAGCGCGCGGCGACATCCAGGCGGAAGTCGCTGAGGTCGGTGACGGCTACGACGTCCGCGCCCAGGCCCCGCGCCGCCTGCGCGGCGAGGTTGCCGATCGGTCCAGCCCCGAGCACGAGCACCTTCCTGCCGCGCACCGGGCCGCCCCGGCTCAGCGCGTGCACCCCGACGGCCAGTGGCTCCACCATGGCACCAAAATCGAACGGCATCTTCGCCGGGAGCCTTAGGACCTTGGCCGCATCCACGGCGAAGAACTCGGATGCCGTCCCTGTCGTCTGGAAGCCCATGACCTTGAGGTTGTCGCAGATGTGGTACTGGCCGTGCCGGCAGGGATAGCAGGTGCCGCAGACGACCTGCGGCTGGATGGTGACCCGGTCACCGACGGACACGCCGCGGGCCCGCCTCCCTTTCCGGACGACCTCGCCGGAGACCTCGTGGCCCTGGACGACCGGGTAGGAGGTGTAGGGGTGTTTCCCATGGTACACGTGGATGTCGGACCCGCAGACCCCGATGCGGGCGATCTTCACGAGGACCTGGTCCTCGCGTGGCTCGGGTACCGGGACATCGCGGAACTCGATGCTCCCCGGTGAGACCATCACTGCCTGGCGCATTGTGTTCCTCCTCGACGGCATGCCACGCCCAGGGCACTGGGCGCGTTCGTTTGTATAGTGTATGAACGAGCGTGCTGTCAAGGCGACCCCGGTCCCGCGGCTCCGTGCGCTTGACAGCGGCGGGACACGAGGGAAACAAGCGTGGCTCGGCAGAGGCCGGCGCAAGGAGGGCCCATGGACGATGCAGGCGGTTCCCCGGGGCGGTTGTACAGCGGGGATTTTTCCGCGAAGGAAATGCAAGGGCGGCGCGCGCGGGTTGCAGCCGCCATCGGCGCCTCGGCACTGGCCGTTGTGCAGGGTGCGGCGAAGAACCCCACGCACGACCTGTTCCGCCAGGCGAATGACTTCTACTACCTCACCGGCGTGGAAGTCCCGCACGCCTACCTCCTCATCGAGGGGAAGAGCGGGAAGGCCCTCCTCTTTCTGCCGCACCGCAGCCGAGAGCTCGCGGAGCGGGAAGGGGAGCTCCTGAGCGCCGAGAACGGCGCCGCCTGGCGCGACGCGCTCGGCGTCGACGAGGTTCTCGGCGTTGAGGCGCTCGCGCAGAGACTCGAGGGCGTCACGACCCTCTACACTCCCTTCCGTCAGGGAGAGGAGCTTGTCATGAGCTGGGACACGAACCAGCGGGCCAGCCAGGAAATCATGTCCGACCCGTGGGACGGCCGCGCCGACCGCACGTCGCACTTCCTGTGCCTCCTGCGGTCGCGCTGCCGCAAGGCCGAGCTGCGCGACCTGGCGCCGACACTCGATGCGCTGCGCCTCGTGAAAAGCCCGCGGGAGATCGAGCTCATGAGAGTTGCCGGGCGGCTCGCCGCACGCTCGATTTCGCGCACCTGACGCACAGCGTCGGCATGTCGGTGCACGACGTGGGCACCTACAAGACGGGCGCGCCGATCCCTGCCGGCATCGTGTTCGCCCTCGACCCGCAGCTCATCATCCCCGAGGAGAAGCTCTACATTCGCGTGGAGGACACCGTCGTGGTCACGGAGGGCGGCGTGGAGAACCTCAATACGCTGGCACCGCTGGACCTGTCAGAGGTGGAACGCACAATGCGGGAGCAGGCCCCCATGGTAATCCCCGCGCCGCCAGGCCGGCCGCGGTGAGACACAGGGGGTCGCCTGACATTCATCTTCGCGCGAAGGGAGCGCGGACCGCGTCGAACATGGCCTCGATATTGCCGGGAGGGATGCCGTCCAGGATGTTGTGCACCTGCTGGAAGACGAACCCGCCGCCGGGCGCGAGCGCGTCGACCTGCCGGCGCACATGGATCCGCACCTCCTCCGGCGTTCCCGACCTGAGGATGGTCTGCGTGTCGCAGCCGCCGCCCCAGAGCACGATGTCGCGGCCGAAATCCTTTTTCAGCCCCGCCGCTTCCATGCCCACCGCGGAGATCTGCACGGGATTTACCGCGTCGAGGCCGGCGTCGATGAGATCCGGCAGGAGCGTACGGATGCTCCCGCAGCTGTGGAGCATGACCTTGAGCGCCGGGCGCGAAGGATCGCCGCCCCGTCCCGCCGGTGCGAGCTTCTTGGCCGCGTTCCAGAGCAGCGCGTGGCGCGGCTTGAACAGCTCGCGGTACATCGCGGGAGAGATCTGGGGGCCGGTTTGCATTCCGAGGTCGTCGCCGAAGACGATGATGTCGATGGCATCACCCACGGCGGCGAGAAACGTGCGGAGCTTCTCCAGGTGAAGCTCCACGGCAGCGTCCATGAACGCCGCTGCCCGCCCGGGCTCGCCGGCGAGGAGTATGAAGAACGTGTCGTTGCGGTACAGGAACTGCCCGGCCTCCAGCAGGTTCCCGCCGAACAGGCCGATGACGGCCCTGTCCGTGGAGCCGCGCAGCCGCAAGGCCCCTTCGCGGAGACGGCCCTGGCCGTCGGGTCCCGCCCCGGCGGGGCCCGGGGGAGCCGCTGCGGCCTGCGATGTCCACATGCACTCCTCATACGCTTGTTCCAGGCCGGGCAGGTCGTCCGAGTCCACGAACGGGTAGTTGACCTGCTCGAAGTACAGCGCGCCGTCGGGCATGCGACCCAGCACTGTGCCTTTCGTCGACTTCATGACCCACTCGCCGGGCCGCCGCTCCAGTTTCACCCACGAGGGCATCAGGCACGGCGTGCCGTCGGGAAGCGTCCACTCCTGCCAGTCCCCCGCGTCGCGGGAGAATCCGCGCCCCATCTCCACCGTGTCGACACGGAACCGCGCAAGCACGTCATCGTCGATGACGGCAAGCTGCTGGATAGGATCGTACACGCGCACCGGTCGAGCCGGAAGGCCCAGGTGGCGCCGCAGGCCGGAGTACGCGAGAGCCGCGATGCCCGAGGAACGGTGGCCCGAAAAATCGATGGGGACAGCGTCCGGCTGAGCGTGGGCGAATGCCGCGAGAACCCTTTGCCTGGACGTCATGCTTTCTCTCCTCCGAGATGCCGGCAGGATACGCGCCGCACAAGTTGTTCCTTCAGCTTCAGAACGCGAACGCCAGCGTCACCGCTTCCACCGACACACCTGTTTTTGCGTCCACATTCTTGCGTCTGGGAGCGGACAATGTGCTCACTTTCGGGCTTACTTTTTGTCCATGCTAATCGGCAGGGAATTGACTGTCAAGACAACGCTCATTTGGAGGATTTTGCGCATGTAGCTCTGCGCTACTTTCACCCGATCGCAGCGGGTATCGGAAAAAGACTTGAGTCAACAACAATGTGCACCGCCGCAGCACCAGGGAGTCCAACACGACGGCTCTCGGGGTCAGACTCAGACTCAGAGTCAGAGCATTGCTCGGAGAACAATCCGACGGTGAAGTGCTTGGTCTATAAGCGGCCTTCTGTGCGGGAAGTCCGTGGCGTTTAGCCCGGATCAGATCAAATGATTGCTCTTGATGTGGCAACAACCTCGGTCAATTGCTGCAGTGCTTTCTCAAGGAGCTGACGATCGGTCTCAGAAAGCTCTTGTCTCCCCCGAATTCTGTTGAGTCGTTCAAGAATCGCCGCGGCGTCCTGGGCGGTTAGCTCGATCCTTGACAAGGCTGCAAAATCACCGGACGAGAATTGATCAAGCAATGAAGCGTTTGCCGAAGGCTGTCGCTGAAAAGCACCGCCGGTGGAGACCATGAGAACACCTTTCTTTTCGCGATGCGCCAAGTACTTCTTCAGTATCGGGGCGAGACGCCTCAGCTCGTGCTCGTCAAACAACGAGTTGAAATGAATCAATCGCTTTCCGATTACAGACTCCCCTCTAAGCCAGCGACGAAGAATGCTCGAAACAAGAGTTTGATAGGGAACTCCCCGCTCCAATGCGCGAGTCTTGAGAGCCATCATGTCTCGTCGATTCATGCGGATGTTCATCCGCTCATTTTTCGTCCCGGTCGCCCTGGCGATCGTGCGCGCTCTCTCCATCTCCTTTTCAAGATTGTTGACCGATCTCCATTCCTCGTTTTCGATGCTTTTGCTAAGTTCCTTCTCGTCTTTGTATAGCTTCATGATCTTTTCTCCTTTTCTTGATCACGGAGATAATGCTTTGTGAGTTTCCGGCTGGGAAATGCAGTCTTGAGGAATCGAATATCTCCTCTGTCAACAAAGGGAACGACCCAAGCATAGTTATCAATTGAGACAACGTAGAGCCGTTGGCCTTCGTATCTCGAAGGGTTTGGATGCTCGAGAATATCTAGCAATTGTCCTTCTTCGATAGCGACAACGATTTCCTCAAATGAAACGTCTCTTTCTCCTCGTAGCTTCTCATTCCTTTCCTCGCTCCAGTCGAAGATCATGGACAAAAGTAACTCTTTGTGTGCCTAATGTCAATACATGACTGTGACCCTTTTGCCATGCAGAGATCTGCTTCTGACATTAAGTGTAGGAGACGGGACTTGACCCGTCAAACAGTACAAGAGGTTGGGACTTGACCTGACACAGAGTGTCCGCTTCGACAAGGCTGGCCACGCCACTTGACACTTGCCACAGAAGGTGTAGCCTGCAGCTAGTGGCTGCTCTACATCGGCATGTCAATCAGCCCGTTCTACTACCCCACCAACGTGAGAAGCTCTGGAGAATAACCCGCAAGAAGAGGCACGTCCGAGAGACGCATTTCACCGAACCCCGGCCGTCAGGACCGTCACGAGTGAGAGCGCCACTCGATGGAAAACGCTGAGGAGGTAGAGGAAATGAGCATGAAGAGGGTGATTCCAATACTTGCCTTTGCCATGGGGATCGTGGCCGCATTCGTCGGCTCTAGCCAGGCACAGCTGAGCGTTGCTGTAATCGGACCCTCACGGACAGGCGACACCTTCGCTACCGCCCTCTACAACGGCGCGCAGATGGCAATTGAGGAGTGGAACGCGAAAGGGGGCGTTCTGGGCATGAAGATCGTCCCTGTGGTCGAGGACAGCCTCGAGGACCCAGCAATGGCGGCCGCGGCAGCACGCAAGGTGATTGACACGGTTCATGTGCACTACATCATCGGCGATGTCTACTCAGTTCCCTCCATCGCCATCTCCGAGGTCGCCAACGCAGCGAAGGTCATTCAGATCAGCCCCTGCGCCACCCGTGCCGGCTTGACTGTGGATGCCAGCGGCGCGACAAAGGCCTACATATTCCGAGCATGCTTCACCGATCCCGCTCAGGCCAAGGTAGCCGCGCAGTTCGCCCGGGGAAAGCTCAAGGCGGGGAAAGCTTTCATCCTCTCGAACCCGAGCGATGCATACTCGGCAGGTCTTGCAGAGGCATTTGAGCCTGCCTTCGTGAAGGCCGGCGGCGTCTCGGTCGGCAAAGAGCACTATGCCGCCGCGGACTCTGACTTCACTGCCATCCTTCGAAAGGTCAAGGCCGCAAAACCCGATGTGGTCTATCTGCCTGATTTTTATACAGTGGCAAACGCCTTCATGCGACAAGCGAAGGCTCAAGGAATAAAGACCCCGTTCATAGGCTCGGATGCATGGCTGTCGGAGAACCTCGATCTACAAGCGTGCGAGGGCAGCTACTTCACCGAGCACTACTGGGCTGGGGATCCCAGGGCGGAGGTAGAGACATTCATGGCAGCATACTCCGCAAAGTTCAAGGGCACGCCGTACTTTGAGGAAGGTGCCCTCGTTGCCGGGGGTGCTTATGACGCCGCAAATCTGTTGTTGCAGGCGATTCGGAAGGCAGGAGGTGATGACGTCGAGAAGGTCAAAGCCGCCCTGGAAGGGATCTCCTTCAGCGGCGTAAGCGGCAGCTTCACCTTCGACGCCCACCACGATCCCGTCAAGGCCGTCGCTATTCTACACATCAGCGAAGGAAAGATCGGGTACGATTCCGCTGTTTCACCCTGACCGGGACGTTGTTGCGGCAGAGCAGCCTGCGGCCGCATCTGCTCTGCCGCCATGGTTCGCGCCTCCGAACCTTTCCACCCGAGGTTCTACTGCGTGGGAGGGATCGC
>JBEKQU010000098.1:0-10778 GCA_049519415.1 Spirochaetia bacterium | reverse complement strand
AGCTCCTGCGCCTTGAAGCCCAGGAAATCCTTTGCGATGCGCGTGATGCCGTTGGACGCGGAGAAGTACGAGGAGACCCCCGTGAGCAGCAGCGTGGCCAGTATCAAGGGCACGACGATGAGAACGATTTTGATCCTTATGCTCATCTGTGGTATTCTCAATTTCGGCATTTTGAAACGAAAGGAGTAGGCAATGGCCGCCCGCACGGGACATGACGGGCTCGCATTGCGGCTGATGATTGCATGAAGCGCCACGCGGTCTCCGCCCTGCTTCTCACGGCTTTCACTCTCGCGCTGCCGCTGGCAGCCCCTTGCGCCGAACGGATCGCTTTCGCGAAACCGCTTATCTCTTCGGAGAACCCGGGGTTTGCCACGGACGTCAGCGACACGCTGGATCGCGCGGCTTCGGCCATCAACAGGCTGTACGGCGGCAGCATCGAGGTGGCGCAGGCCGGCGCCGCGGACACAGCCGACTACACGCTCTCCACGATTGCCTCGCAGAACAAGGATTCTTTTGCCATGGTGGTCTCTCTCGCAAGGAAAGCGGATGGTGCAAAAACCCCTACACTGGCATGGGTCGCGCCCGCAAGCGCTGACCTGCCCCTGTGGCTGGCGAGATCCGTCTTCCTCCTGTGGAGCTCCTTCCACGGGTACCTGGCGGATCAGGCCGTGGAAAAGCCGGTTTTCGTCGATGAGCTGCCGGGCAGCGTCCTGAATCCCACAATGCCCCCGATGGGCATCACGGTGACCCCGACCGGCACGCTTGTCGTGCCGCTCGTCATGACATGCCTGGAGCTGGATCACGCGTACAGGCGGATCAGCGAACCGGGGAAGACGCTGGCCGACAAGGGGGTCATGGCCTATGCCGGGGGCGCATCCGCCACGCCGGGCGGGTCCATCATCCTGAAGCCGAGCATGGGCCGCGACCTCTACCGGGTCCAGCCCGGCGCCGGGGAGCCGCAGCGGATTCCCACGGGAGTGGAGCTGTCCACCATCTATTACTGGGCGGCCCTGGCTGACGGGAGCGCCCTCCTGGTTGACGCGGCCAACCGCAAGGCGTACCGCTCGGCGTTCGGGAAAAAACGCCAGGATCTGCCGGTTTTCCCCAACCCGTCCTCCTGGCCGACGGCGTACGCCGCGGGCCCGGACGGCTCGATCTGGGAATTCGACCCTGCGCTGAGGGGTGTACGCATTTTCACCTCTGAGGGAAAGCCCGTGGACATCCTGCTCCCCCTCGTGGATCCCTCCCTCCCGCTTGCCGCCACCGCAATGGCGGTGGGCCCGGACGGCAGCTTCGTGATGCTTTCCAACCAGGTGCTGTACAAGTTCAGTCGGGACGGGAGACTGGCGTGGACGCTGGACGCGTTGTCCGGTTCAGACCTGAGCTCCCTACCCACGGCAGGTTCGATCGGGGTGGACTGGTCCCGCGGGCTTATCTATCTCAGCGACACGGTGGGCAAGCGTATCGTCAAGCTCATCGACCGGGCGTACTGCAGGGAGAAAGGCATCAGCAATGACCTCGAAGAGCAGGTCATCGCGCTGCGTGGGAAACGCGCCGCGGATGAGTCCGGCGCGTACGCGGATGCGGCAAGGCTCTACGAGGCCGCGGGCTCCGCCCTCATGGCCAAGGCCTACTGGCAGAAGGTGGAGGATGCCGACCCGGGAAACCCGGACGCGGAGGCGCGGCTGCTTGCCATAGAGGTGGAAGAGCTGAAGGCGGCTGCCCGGGATCTGGACGCCCGGGCGCGCTCCACGCTCGCGACGATCGGGATCGAAACCGCGCGGCCGCTGTCCCTCCAGGCCATCCAGACGTACGAGCTCATCCTGAGCAAGTCCCCCGGCGATGAGCAGACGCGCAAGGCAATGTCCGACCTGAAGGACCTTTTCAGCCGAGGAGGGGAGCAGGAGAACAAGAAGCCCCTCACCATCACCGAGCTTCGGATCGCCAATCTCTTCCCCGCGCTCATGCAGTGGTATGCATCGCACCCGCCCGGCTCGGTCACGGTGAAGAACACCCTTGCCCAGCCCGTGGAGAAGGTGCGCGCCAGCTTCCTCATCCCGCGGTTCATGGACCTTCCCGTGGAAACCAAGACCATCGCGAAACTGGCCCCCGGGGAGAGCGTCACCTTTGACCTGGCGCCCGTGTTCAACCAGACCATCCTCGATCTGCAGGAGGACATGGCCGTCCAGGCGCAGGTGGTCATCGCCTGGACGGCGGGAGGGGGTGAGCAGACGATGAGCAGGGCCGGCAGCGCCACGATCTACCGCAATTCCGCGCTGACATGGGACGACACGCGCAAGATCTCCTCCTTTATCACGCCCAATGAGCAGACCGTGGCCAGCTTCGCCGCGCGCGCGGTGGCCGGCGCGGAAAGCCAGAAACCGGCGCGCCTGTCCCGCGCGCTCTTCCAGGCGATGCGCATCTGCGATGCCCTTGGAACGTACGGAATAGCGTACGTTCCCGACCCCGATTCCCCCTTCTCCCGTGCGATGGGCAAGGCGGAGATCGTGGACACGGTACGCTTCCCGCGCACCACGCTGCACAACAGGACGGGAGACTGCGACGACACCACGGCTCTCCTGGGATCGCTCCTCGAATCAGCGGGCATCCCCACAGCCATACTCACCACGCCTGGGCACATCTTTTTAGCCTTTGATTCCGGAGAGCCGACGGAGAACGCTCCGTATCTGACAGCGGCGGCCCTCGACGTCATCGCGCATGGCGGATCCGTCTGGGTTCCCGTGGAAACCACCCTCCTCTCCCAGGGGTTCATGGCGGCATGGGCCTCGGGCTCTGATCTGGTGAAGAAATATTCGGGCACGGGATCCTTTGAGTTCATTCCGGTCGCGGAGATGCGGGACACCTACCCCGCCCTCCCGCTGCCGGCAGATTCTCTGCCGGTGGCCGAGCCTGCCCAGTCAAGCGTTGACCGCGCCTCCACGGCGACGCTCGCGGCATTCACCGCAACCCTGTACACGGCGCGCCTGAAGGAAATGGACGCGAGCCTTTCGGGCCTCTCGGGACGCCAGGCTGTGCGGGTGCGCGTGCAGGAGGGGATCCTGCACGCGCTTTTCGGCACCCTGCAGGACGCTGAGACCGCTTTCCGCAAGGCCATTGCGGATGATCCCGGAATGGTTTCCCCGTACGTGAACCTGGCAAACGTGCGCTTGCTGGCCAATGACGGCAAGGGGGCGCTGCAGACCGTGAAGCAGGGCCTGGCTCGAAACGCGGATTCCGCGCTGCTCAACCTGCTGGCAGCCCGGATCTATTCGGACAGAGGAGACGCGGCCTCCACAGCCGTCTACTATGCGCGTGTGAAAAAGGAATCGCCCGAGCTTGCCGCCCGGTTCGCCGATCTTGCCGCAGCGGACGCCGCGCGTCTTGCCTCCAGCCCGGCTGCCGCGGATTCCCAGCGCGCGGCGCAGGCAGGTGAGACGCCTGTCGTAGTCTGGAGCGCGGACCAGTAAGCCATAGGAGACCTCATTGACAATTCAGACATCGCGCTGTAGCTTTGGATTGGTCCAATTTTAGTTGGACTAGTCCAACATTAAGCGCATGGCATGACAATCAGCGTTGATAAAAACCTTTCAACACCCATCTTTCGCCAGATCGTCCAAAGCATCGAGCAATGCATTGCGAATACCTCTATAAAACCGGGAGAACGGCTCCCGCCGGAACGCGAGCTGGCTGCAACTCTTGGCGTGGCCCGGGGAACGGTTACCCGCGCATACACCGAGCTGACTCGGAAGGGCGTCATCGAATCCGTGCAAGGCCGTGGAAGCATTGTCGCCTTTCGGTCAAGCTCGGAAACCGGGGCGGGGAGCGCTGGGGGACGAAAAGAAAAGGCTGAAGCCATGATCCGCAGGCTCGTCGATTCCCTTTCGGCGCTGCGCTTCGGGTTCCAGGAAATGAAGGCCATGATCGACCTGGCGATCACGGAAAGGGAAGAGACCCTGGCAAGCCTGACCGTGGCCGCCGTGGACTGCAATCCCGAGACGCTGGGCATGTTCGAACGCCAGGTCAGCCTTCTTTCCCGGGTGCGGGTCAGGAAGTATCTCCTTGAAGAAATCGCCCGGGATCAAAACCCAGGGGAGCGGCTTCGGGATTTCGACCTTCTGCTCACCACATCAACGCATTACCCCGATCTCTGCTCTCTTGCCCCGGTTCTGAAAAAGAGGATCGTCGCGGTCGCTGTTTCACCCAGCCAGGAGACGATCCTGCGCCTTGCGTCCGTGAAGCCTGGCCAGAGCATCGGGGTGCTCTGCGAGAGCCGGAAGTTCTTCTCCATCGTGAAAAACAGGCTGCGCGACATGCGCATCACCGGCCCGCTGGACGCGCTGTTCACTCCCCGCGCCCCCGGAGCCCTGGCGGATTTCTCAGCCGGAAAGCAGGTCCTCATCCTTGCTCCCGGCGGTCACGCGTCGCCTTCGCGTGAGGAGGCGCGCGCGCTTCTGGCGTTCACCGAGCAGGGAGGACACACGCTGGTGTTCGACTACATGATCGAGCGCGGCTCACTGGCGCACGTGGAGGAGCGCATCCGCGAGCTGCTGGAAAAGCGGCAGGGGGAGGCCGGCGCGTGAGCGCTCCCGCGATCGTGCTCGGCGTCATTGGGGCCGACTGCCATTCGGTGGGCAACAAGATTCTCGATGCCTTCTTCACGGAAAAGGGATTCCGGGTCGTGAACCTCGGGGTGATGGTGAGCCAGGACGAGTTCATCGACGCTGCCATAGAGACGGGGGCCAGGGCGATCCTCGTCTCTTCATTGTATGGACAGGGAGAAATCGACTGCATCGGCTTCCGCGACCGGTGCGTGGAGCGCGGCCTGGAGGACGTGATTCTCTACGTGGGCGGCAACCTCGTTATCGGCAAGACTCCGCGCGCCATCGTCGTGGACAAGTTCAAGGCCATGGGCTTCGACCGGGTGTTTCTCCCTTCGGACGACCTGGAGGAAGCCGCGCGCCTGCTCGCCGTGGATATCCGTGACAGGGAGAACAGGGCTGCCAGCGGCAAGGAGCGCGTGTGGAGCGCGTCCTGAGCATCGACATCGGCTCCACCTGGACCAAGGCCGGGATTTTCGATCTCGGCGCGCCTGGTCCACGGGTTCTCGGCCAGGCCCAAACCCCGACCACCCAGAAAGACCTCTTTGACGGCTTCAGAACCGTCGTGCGCTCGCTCCAGGGCCAGGCAGGGACGGACATTCCACTGCGCGTCTCCTCCTCGGCAAAGGGGGGGCTCGGCATCGTTGCCATCGGAATCGTGCCGGATCTCACGGTGAGCATCGCGCGAATGGCCGCGGCCTCTGCCGGCGGGAGGATCGCTGCCAGCTTCTCCTACCGGCTGGCGCGTCAGGACATTGCCGGCTTGGAGGAAATGCATCCGGACATCATCCTGCTCTGCGGCGGCACTGACGGCGGCAATGAGAGCTACCTGCTGCAGAATGCGCGCAGCCTCGCCGTATCCGGCGTGAAAGCCGACATCATTTACGCGGGCAACGCGGCGCTTCAGGAGGAGGTGAGCCGCATACTCGCGGGAAAGCCCGCGCGCATCGTGAAGAACGTGATGCCCGAGGTGGGAAGGCTCGACATCGAGCCGGCCCGGGCAGCCATACGCGATCTGTACCTCCAGCACATCGTGGAGGGAAAGGGACTGGGCAGGATCCGCGACGCATGCGCCTCCGATCCGCTGCCCACGCCCCTTGCGGTCTACGGGCTCCTGGAGGCGTGCGCCGCGGCCGATGGACAGGCGTGCGCTTGGCCCGGCGCGGCCCCCAACCCGAGCGCCGGCCCTGCCTGGACCGACATGCTCCTCATCGACATGGGCGGCGCCACCACGGACGTGTATTCCCTCTGTCCCGCTTTCCGGGCCGAGGAGGGTACCGTGCTGCGGGGCCTTGAGGAGCCCGCGCTGAAGCGCACCGTGGAAGGAGACCTCGGGATGCGCGTGAGCGCGCGGGCCGCCGCGGAAACCGGAGCCGCGTACATCGCGGCGCGCCTCGGCGAGGCGGGCGCGTCAGCCGGCGGCTTCCAGGGCTGGGTGCGGAAGGTCGCCGCCCTGCCCGAGACCCTCCCCGGCACAAAAGACGAACAATTGTTCGACGACATCCTCGCCGAGGCGTGCCTCTCCCACGCGCTCCAGCGCCACGCGGGCACCGTGGAGGAGGTCTGGACCCCCGGCGGCAAGGTGCGGGTCCAGCGCGGCAAGGACCTCCGCGGGGTGCGGCGCATCGTGGCAAGCGGGGGCTGGCTGGCGCGCAGGGGCTCCTCCGCGCCGCTGGAGCGCGCCCTTGCCGCGGCCCGGCGCGACACCGGCGGCGCGAGCCTCCTGCCTGTATCGCCGGTCATCCTTTCCGATGACCACTCTCTCGTTCCCCTGCTGGGAAACATCGCTCACTTTGACCCGTCCGCGGCGGTGCGGCTGGCGGCCGACTGCCTTTCCCCGGAGCGCGTCCATGGTGGATAGTAAAATACCGATAAACGAGCTCCTGTCCGCCCGGCCCGGGGTGCTTGCCTCGTGGCCCACGGGATCGGATGTCGACCTGGAAGAGGCCATCGCCTACCAGCGCGGCATCCCGCGGGAAAAGCGCTTTGCGAACGCCATGCGCGAAGCCCGGGAAACAAGGCATGTCCTGGTCCAGCCGCGCGCCGGGGTCGCGCTCATCGACGAGCATATCCGGCTCTTGAACTACCTGGAGACAGAGGGGGAGGCAGACCTGCTGCCCACAACCATCGACGCCTACACGCGGCAGAACCGCTACGAGGAGGCGGCGCGCGGCATCGCCAAGTCGTTGAACGCGGGCACTTCCCTGTTAAACGGTTTCCCCGCGGTCAATCACGGCGTGGCCGGCTGCCGCAGGGTCACGGAGAGCGTGTCCCGCCCGGTGCAGGTCCGGCACGGCACGCCGGATGCCCGGCTCCTTGCAGAGATTGCCCTGGCCGGCGGCTTCACCAGCTTCGAAGGCGGCGGCATCTCCTACAACATTCCCTACGCCAAGAACGTGCCCCTCACCCGGTCCATAGCGGACTGGAAGTACGTGGATCGCCTCTGCGGCCTGTATGAGGAGAGGGGCGTCGCGATCAACCGCGAACCCTTCGGCCCGCTCACCGGGACCCTGGTCCCCCCCTGCATCAGCCACGCGGTGAGCATACTTGAAGGCCTGCTCGCCCTGGAGCAGGGAGTGCGCTCCCTCACCCTCGGATACGGCCAGGGCGGGAACATGGCGCAGGACATCGCCGCAATTCGCACCCTGCGTGAGCTTGCGAACGAGTACTTCCAGAACGCGGGTTACTCCGGCTATGACCTCACCATCGTCTTCCACCAATGGATGGGGGGTTTTCCCGAGGACGAATCCCGGGCATTCTCCATCATCTGCTGGGGCGCGGCAGTGGCCGGCCTCGGCGGCGCGGACAAGGTGATCGTGAAGACTCCGCACGAAGCAATGGGCATTCCCACGCAGGAGGCCAACGCGCAGGGGCTGCGCGCAACCCGGCAGACAATCAACATGATCGCCGACCAGGCCAGGATTGAGACGCGGGAGATCCAGCGGGAGCAGCAGATCATCCGGCGCGAGGTGAACGGCATCCTGTCAGCGGTGCTATCGCTGGGCAAAGGGGATCCGGCGGAAGGAGCCGCGGCCGGCTTCGAAGCCGGCATCCTGGACGTTCCCTTTGCCCCTTCCGTCTACAACAAGGGCAAGATCCTTCCCATGCGCGACAACGAGGGCTGCATCAGGATCTTCAACCGGGGGGCCGTTCCCCTGGACCCTGACACCGTGGCATGGCACCGCGACAGGCTGCTGGAGCGCGCCCGCGTGGAGGGCAGGAGCGTGTCCTTCCAGATGGTGACGGACGACATTTACGCGGTCAGCAAGGGCCGGCTTGTCGGGAGGCCGAGATGAGGATCACCCGCGCCTTGTTCGTTCCCGGGCAGTCCGCGTTCTTCTTCGATGACCAGCGTGCGATTAAACGCGGCGCGGCGCACGACGGCTTCTCCTACAACGGCTCTCCCGTCACGCCGGGTTTTCAAAGGATACGGGTGGGCGGCCAGTGCATCTCCGTCCTGCTGCTCCTCGACGACGGACAGGTGGCCCTGGGCGACTGCGCCGCTGTGCAGTATTCGGGCGCCGGCGGAAGGGACCCGGTTTTCCTGGCGGAGGATTTCATCCCCGTTCTGGAAAAGCACGTCCGCCCCGTTCTGGAGGGAGCCATGGTCGGCGAGTTCCGCGCCATGGCAGCCGTGATCGACGCGATTCGCGTGCAGGGACGTCCGCTGCATACCGCGCTCCGTTATGGCCTGTCCCAGGCGCTGCTTGATGCCCGTGCAAAAGCCTCGGCCTGCACCGCCTGCGAGGTTGTCTGCCGGGAATGGCGGCTTCCCATTGACGCATCGCCCGTCCCCCTCTTCGGCCAGTCAGGGGACAGCCGCTACGAGTGCGTGGACAAGATGATCCTCAAGGCGGTGGATGCCCTTCCCCACGGCCTGATCAATTCCGTGGAGGAAAAGCTCGGCAGGGATGGAGGCAAGCTCAAGGAGTACATCCGCTACCTTCGGGCGCGCATCAACACGCTGCGTCCCCGCCCCGACTACATGCCCGACATCCATATCGACGTGTACGGCACGATCGGGCTCATCATGGGGAACGACCCCCTCCGCGTTGCCTCCTACCTGGCCGGGCTGCAGGAGGACGCCGGCCCGCACAAGCTGTATATCGAAGGTCCCGTGGACATGGAGGAAAAGGCCCGACAGATCGAGGCGCTGCGCGCGATCAGGGAGGAGCTCGCGCGGCTTGGCTCCCCCGTGCGGGTCGTTGCCGATGAATGGTGCAACACGCTGCAGGACGTGCGCGACTTCACCGATGCGCGGGCCTGCCACATGGTGCAGATAAAGACGCCCGACCTCGGCGGAGTCCAGGACATCGTGGAAAGCGTCCTGTACTGCAAGTCAAACGCGATGGAAGCCTACCAGGGCGGAACGTGCAATGAGACCGACGTCTCGGCGCGCTGCTGCGTGCACCTTGCCATGGCAACGCACCCCGAGCGCATGCTTGCCAAGCCCGGCATGGGGTTCGACGAGGGCTTCATGATCGTGAAAAATGAAATGGACAGGGTCCGAGCGATCCTGCAAGCGCGCTAGCGGCCCGCAAGAAAACAGGATCCGCACATCATGGTCTTCATACAACGCGGCGCGGCAACGAACGCCCTCATAGTCATCATAGACACCCAGCAGGTCCGCAGAATGCTCGTGCATCCTGTCCCCCCGTCGCTGATTCACCTCCCTCAGTCGGTTATCCGCCTTGCGCGTGGTTTTCTCTGCCCCGATCTGTGGGAATTCCCGGCTTAACCCTTCTGGGACAGGCGTACCCGTTTCCTGGAGCTCCAGTTGTTCTTATGTTTTTTTTGCGGCCACCATCAAACATCGCCATAGACAGTATTTCGAAATTTGCGCGCGCAACCTGTGTGATAGAGGATACACGGCAGCTGAGGCATATCGCTCTCATTCAGATTGTGCCATACCCATTTGACTGTCGAGCTCATTATAGATAAGCTGAATTGTTGACAAGGTAATGTGCCGTGTGGGAGGCGCTATGTCGCTACGATCCAAGCTCACCGTAGGACTTGGTTTCTTGTTTGTCATCATACTTGCGATAACAGTATACAGTTCCCTTCAGATTGAAAAGCTATCCAAAGAGGCAAACACCATTCTAAGGGATAACTATGACTCGCTTGTGTACTGTAAGAACATGCTTATAGCTATTGACGACATTAACCTTACTGTCAGCAATAAAATCTTTGGCCCAAACCAGAAGAAGACGTCCGTCTACGATTCAAACCTATTCGAACAAAGCAAGTCGAGTTTTGAGAATAGCCTAAATGCCGAGAAAAACAACATCACCGAAGTGAGCGAAAAGGAATACGTAGATGCACTGAGCGAAAGCTATGTTCGATACTTGAACCTTTATTTGCAGATAATCCAAAAAGGCGGGAATTCAACCCAATACTTTGGCGATGTAATTCCGACATATTCATCAGTCAGAAGCTCAATTGTAAAAATAAATGACCTCAACATGCAGGCGGTCGAGAGGAAGAGCCAACTGACCGGACATGATGCCGGCAACATGATCATTTCCATGGCAGTCATTGGAACGATATGTATCCTCCTGGCATTCTTCTATTTTTGGTATTTCCCGTTCTACGTCTCGAACACAGTATCTGTTCTCGCAAAGAAGATGAAAGAACTATTCCAGAAAGTCGGAATTAAGATGGACACGACAACATCTGACGAGGCCTTCATACTTCTACATGCAATCAACCTGCTTGAAAACAAGCTTGTGCAGCCGAAAAGGGCCAGAAAAAGGAATGAAGCCTAACAAATCGTTGGAGCCGACATCCAGGATGTCGTACAGAACAGGCGGATATGTCCAGATATGCTGAACTGGCACATGGGGGCTGAATCGGGGGATGCCACTCAACTCTATGTTATGTGCATTATGCGCGCCAATCTGTATGATGCATTTCCGTGCGCTTTCACTTGTGGACACACGTGCGCGCATGATAAAATTGGTACTATGAACGAAAAGACTGATCACATTCAGGAAGTTGTCGCCAGATATCTAAGAGTGCGTCCCTAAATAATTCTAGACTTTTTGGACATTTAATGATGGTTTCCTCTGGGGGGGAACTATATTGCGTAGAAAGGAGAACAGACAGCCGCTTCCACGTAGGCCGGGATGGCGGGATGTCAGCGATGAGTTTTGGGAGGCGATAGAACGCTACATTCCCAGG
>JBEKQU010000097.1:0-12691 GCA_049519415.1 Spirochaetia bacterium | reverse complement strand
ATGTGACAATCTCCCCTTACGTGACGATACCACGGTTGCGCAGAACCTCGACAAGTTGGGTGTAACTGATGCCATATCGTGAAGCCACCTCTCGGGCGTGGCTGGAGCCGGCCGGTGGACCGGACTCGATTTTGAAGGTGAATCGAATGTCGTTTCCCTTCTGCTCGAAGCGGGCAACAAGGCTCGCCACTTTCCCGACGCCTCGCGTTTTGGCATTGAAATCATCCGTTTCGAAAGCCAGCTCGTACAGGTGCGTGGTATAGACGGCCCGGGCCCCCAGCATCTGCAAGGCGCTGACGAGTTCCCGCGCCAGCTCGAGGCTCTCGCGCGGGCTCGTCGTGGTGAGCGATTCGTTGAGCAGGATCAGGCTCTGCGGAGTCGCATGGGCGAACATCTCTCCCAGCCGTTTCACTTCCTCCGCGAATCTGCCGGTATCGAGCTCACGCTGCTCAATGGCCGGGAAATGGGTGTAGATTGCATCGACAGAGCAGAGCTTCGCGCAAGTGCCCGGCACGTACAGGCCCGCCTGGCACATCACGTGCACGAGGCCGACCGCCTGCATGTAGGTCGTTTTTCCGCCCTGATTGGGTCCGGTCAGGATCGATACCTCGTGCGCTCCGAGCGCAACGTCGTTGCGCACGATCCGCGATGAAAGATCACGATCGCCTTCTCCCGCCGCGATCTTGAGAGCGAGAACGATGTTGTAGCTGTCGTGAATCTCGTACGCGTCGTTTTGCATCTCCGACACCTGGGGCCGGCAGAAGGGAAGCCCAGCGGACTGCAGGCGGTGGATCATTTTCGCAGCGCCAAGGAAAAAGGCGATTTCCTGTCCCCACTGGTCGAGAAAGAGCGTCCGCACACCCTTGAACCGCTGCAAAGCGGCGGCAACGGGCTTCAGGGACCGGGCAACGACTTCCGAGAGGTCCCGGAATAGGGGCACGAGCAGGGGGCTGGCGTCATCGCCCGTGGGGATCTCGTGAAGAGGCGTGATTCCCTTCCCCTGGCCGCGACCCATTGACTTCCCGAAAAGACGGTTGAGGAAGGAAGGGGAGTGATCGTCGAATCGGTCGGCGTTGATGGACAGCAAGGTTACGCCGGAAGGCTGAAAGTCGCTGTCCACGTTGATCCCGATCGTGATGCTCCTCGTTCCACGCACCTGAGAGAGCATCCCGGGCAGTTCCTGGAATAGATGCTGCACGGTCTCATCCCTCAGCAGCCGGGAGACTCGCTGTCTTATTGCGTGAAAGCCTTCCGAGCGCAGCGAGGAGAGAGTGGAATCCAGGAGGCTCGCCAACTCCTGTACACAGTGCATGAATATCTCCAGCTCGCCGAGCCTCCACGCGATCTCGTGCAGGAGCTCTCCCTTCTCCCGCGGCAGATGATGACGATGCAAGGCGTCGATCTTCGGCAGCAGCGCCTCTAGTCGCCTGGCGAGCTCGCTGGAGCTCAGGATGTCTTCCAGGACCGCATGTCGGTGGGCAATGACGCGTTCGTCGGTGCAAGGATCGAGGAGGATCTCCTTGACGAACGGGCGGGAAAACGGCGCGAGGCAAAGGCTGTCGATGAGGCAGTCCAACTCCAGGTCGGCTGCGCAGTCGTCGGACACCGCCGCGCGCCGCGTGGTCGCGTCAGGAGTCCATCCCGACGGCCATAACAGGCTCGCTTCCTCGCGGCCGGCATTCGCTGCCGTCGCCGCCGGCTCCGTCGGTCCCTCGGATGAGTGCGTCGTTTCCACGGTCAAATGCTAGGATAATTCCGGGTGGCATTACGATCAAGTGCCTGAGCAACCGTGGGCGCCTGGCATTGAACCCTCCGCCCGCTCGTGGGTAAATTCAGATCCAGGCGATGAGGTGAAGGCGTGGGCGGTATCTGTATCAGGAACATTTCAAAGAGCTTCGACGAGGTTGTCGCCCTTAAGGAGATCAACCTCGAAATCGACGACGGCGAATTTCTCGTGCTTCTCGGTCCATCGGGATGCGGGAAAACGACGATGTTACGATGCATCGCGGGGCTGGAGTACCCCTCGAGCGGGGAGATCTACCTCGGAGACCAATGCATGTTCTCCGAGCCTCGGGGCATCAATATCCCTCCCAAGGACAGGCACATTGGTTTCGTGTTCCAGAGCTACGCCCTATACCCCCACATGAGCGTGTACCGGAACGTCGCATTCAAGCTGGGCATCCAGCATGCGCCGGCGAGCGAGATCAGGCGCGAGGTTGCGGAAGCCCTCAAGCTTGTGGATCTGGAGGGCTTCGAGGCTCGCTCTCCCCGGCAGCTCAGCGGCGGCCAGCGTCAGCGGGTCGCGCTGGCGCGCGCCATAGTGTCCCACCCCCGCACGCTCCTGTTCGACGAACCCCTGTCCAACCTCGATGCGCCCTTGCGCGCCTCGACTAGGTCCCAGCTCAAGGCGATGCACCTTCGCACAGGGGCGACGTCGCTCTACGTCACCCACGACCAGTCGGAGGCCATGCTGCTCGCGGACCGCATCGCGGTCATGGCCAAGGGAGAAATCCTCCAGGTGGGCACGGGCCAGTATATCTACTCCTATCCTGAAACCGTCACCGTGGCGGAGCTCACGGGCGAGCTTCGCACCAACCTCATCGCCGGCGAGGTCCACCCCGCCCAGGAACGCACGCTCCTGATTCCCGCGGTTGACCCCTACTTTTTCATCAGGCTCCCTGATGAATGCCGTCGATTCGAGCGTCGGAGCGTCGTCCTCAATGTCCGCCCCGAGGACCTGCAGCTCCTGTCTCCCCCTTCGCCCGACGAAGGACAGGCAAAGATCCTCACCATTATGCCTCGGGGCACGGACTATCTTGCGCACCTTCGGTTCGGCGAGCACTCGGAGCAGATCGTGGCGACAGGGGCGGCAGCTGACTTCCAGGGGCTGAGTCCCGGACAGGCTGTCGGCGTGCGATTCCGGCGCGGGAACCTCTACGATGCGTCCAACGGTCAGCTTGTCTGCTCCTTCGGCCACGACTGAGGATCGGACTCCAAGAAAGCTTTCATGCTCCGCATAAAGGACAGCTACTCGCAGGACGCGAGTAGCTTCGTGGCTTTCCTTGACGAGCAGGGACTCGACCTCACCCTTGGGGGGCTGAAGGCATACCTCGAAGACATGCAGGCGCGAGGTGTGAGCACGCAGACGTTCAACAAACGGTTGGCGGGGGCAAAGAAGCTGATACGACAGCTCTTCGATCGAAGCCCCGAGGGCCTCGACTTGGGAAAACGAGTGTGATTCGAGGAAGTGCTGAAGGAGATGAAAGGGCAGAAAATCGCGTCCAGCAAGATCGACCAGGACTCTGTGCCGACAAAGGGCGAGGTCAAGGCCCTTATTAAGGGAATTTGTGGGTCCAAGCTACGCTTGGTTGTTGAGTTTCTCGCCACCACGGGGTTGCGCATCTCCGAGCTCATCAGAATTCGCCTCGAGGACGTGAAAGCGGCAGATAGCCACTACTTGGTGAGAGTGCTGGGAAAGGGACAGAAACAGCGTGCGGTCAAGGTTTGTCAGGACCTCATCGAACGAGTGAGGAAGACCTACCATGGCCGCGGTTACCTCTTCGAGACCTCCGGGGGTAAGCCCCTCGGGCGGGAGTTGGTTTCCCGAGAGATCGCCAGTGCCGGTTGTCGGATTCTGGGCAAGCACATCTCGGTACACAGCCTACGGCACGCCTTCGCCACGGCGGCGATCAATGCGGGCTGGTCGGACAAGAAGGTGGCCTACGCAACCATCACTCCGAGCGGAGAGAATACAATTACTGTCTCTCCGATCATCGTCGGCGGCCAGGCGTACTCCTTCGACTTCCAGTGGACTCCCGGTACCAACCAGCTCTCGATGGTGCAGTCGCAGCCTGTAGACATGCCCGCTACGTACGAGGGCCTTCTTGCCACAGTCGATCAGGACAAGACACAGAGTGCGGCCGCCCAGCCCGCCGCGGCTGCCCCTGCGGAGCAACCGGTTTGGAGCACGCTTCTGACTGGCTTCAGTGAGGGCAACAGGATTTTCGGAACCTAGAAGACAACAGAGAACTGCCTAACCCAGTCAGACACTTCCTTGAAGTTCGCCAAGTATGCCATCCTCCTCGACCGAGGGGCGCTACCGATGGAATATGACTTTGTGGCGACTGCTAAGGCAGCGCCATGGGTCGGTTATGGCCTTCACTTCTTTGCCTCCGGAGAGAAAGCCGCCAACGGCTACGGCCTGGGGTCGTCCTACTTGGTCTGGATCACTCGGGACACGACTTTCTACAAGACCGGTGCGGCATTCGTACAGCTCTACGAGGCTACCAGTGACCTTAACATGACACAGCTGGCGAGCGCCGTCATCCCCGACCCGATCGATTCCCAGATCGCTACGAGCGTGCAATAAGATCCCCTGTCCAGTTCCATCGCGGTCTCGGTGAACGGCGTCCAACGGCTCGCCTACACCCTTGATTCGCCGCTGGCAAGCGGCGAAGGCATAGCCCTGCGGACTCTCGGCGGCACCCCGTGGGCATTGTCCCGAGCGCTTCATTGCCCCTTTATTAAGGGCAGTCTCAATCGCCTTGAGCACGACCTTGCTAGAATACGTCGAGCCTGACACCGCGTTCACCACGAGGCTCTGGGCCGCGATCACGCGGGGAGAATCGTATCCGCGCCGTGATTGGGCCCATGGCTGTGAAAGAACATCACAATGTTTGTGATCTTACCCCCCGTTCACCGTCACCCGGACGGAAGCGATGACGTTGGGGCCCCTCTACGCGCGCCTGGGACGGCCTCTATCCATCCTTCCTCCACATTCAATCAGGCCTGGCGTCCCTGTGGGGGCTAAGGGTTTTCTCGTGTCATCGACCGGCTTGTAATTGGTCCTATGAAGAAAATGGCAGCCTTTTTGCCAATTGTGGTGCTTTCGGGGATCTCATTGCCGGCGGTATCAGCTGAAGACAATGCGCACCTGCGCCAATCGCAGCTGGCAGTCAGCGCCGGGATCTGGTTTTTCAAGTGCCCCACAGTGAGAGTAGGCTGGTTTCCTGACAACCACCTTGAGGTTGAGGCCGGCGCTTAAAAAGTTTTTTGCTCAAGATGTCGGAGCTGATAGCCCTTTGTTCGACGAATTCGTTGGTCACCTGACGGTGGTCTGGTTAACCGCCGAAGCGAGTACATGACCATGGACAAGCTCGACGAAGTAACGATGCAGTCTGCTGTCCTCGGTCAACTCCGGGTGGAACGCTGCAACGAGCATGTGCCCCTGCCGTGCCGCGACGATGGTCCCGTCCGGAAGACGGGCGAGCACTTCTACTCCGGCGGCCACCGAGACAATAGCGGGTGCGCGGATGAAGACGGCGCGCATCGGCGGATCACCCAGCACCGGAATCGGGAGGAAGATTTCAAAGGACTCGAGCTGTCGGCCGAAGGCATTGCGTCGAATGCTGAGGTCCATGATTCCGATGAGAGGCTGCGTGAGCCCGCCGATATCACGGGCGAGCACGATGGCGCCTGCGCACGTGCCGAAAGTCGGCATTCCCGCAGTAATGCGTTCGCGCAGGGGATCCAGTAGACCACAGTCATGCATGAGCTTGCCGATCGTTGTGCTCTCCCCACCTGGGATGATGAGGCCATCGACCTCTGATAGCTGCCGAGTCGTCCGAATCTCCACCGCTTCAATGGGCGCGAAACGATCCGCGTCCAGGCCGCGAAGAATAGCCGCGTGCTCAAAGAAGTCACCCTGGAGCGCGAGGATGCCGATTCTCATCGTGTCACCTGCCCCGGGCCGCCAGAAGCATTTCCCGCGGAATGGCAGTCATCTCGAGCCCCGGCATCGCCCCGCGCAGTCCACGAGATACCCGGGCGATTACCTCGGGATCCTTAAAATGACTGGTCGCCTGCACAATCGCTGCCGCGCGACGGGCGGGATCTTCGGACTTGAAAATGCCCGATCCTACGAAGACTCCGTCAGCGCCCAGCTGCATAAGGAGTGCGGCGTCAGCCGGAGTGGCCAATCCGCCCGCGGCAAAATTCACGACTGGAAGCCGCCCCTCGCGGGCGACCTCGACGACCAGATTATAGGGGGCGTTCAGGTTTTTCGCCTCGGCAGCTAGCTCTTCAGGTGAAGCCGAGTGAAGACGGCGTATCGCGCTCTGCACCGCGCGCATGTGACGCACCGCCTCAACGACATTGCCAGTGCCGGCTTCGCCCTTGGTGCGGATCATTGCGGCCCCTTCCGCTACCCTTCGAAGGGCCTCTCCGAGATCCCGGCACCCGCAGACGAAGGGGACACGGAAGACGTGCTTGTCGATGTGGTGCTCTTCGTCGGCGGGCGTGAGCACCTCAGATTCGTCCACGTAGTCGATTCCGAGCGACTCCAGAACTTGGGCCTCGACGAAGTGACCGATACGGCACTTCGCCATGACAGGGATGGTCACGGCTTCCATGATCTGCAGGATCAGCTCCGGGTCACTCATCCGCGCCACGCCGCCTGCGGCCCGGATGTCGGCGGGAACACGTTCCAGCGCCATGACTGCGCACGCCCCGGCATCCTCCGCGATCCGTGCGTGCTCCGTAGTGACAACGTCCATGATGACGCCGCCCTTCAGCATCTGCGCCAAGCCCTTCTTAGTGAGCCACGTCGACTGTTCCATCGTCATTCCTCCGTAATAGCAAAGATACGTTGAAAATGGTACATTAAAAGAGCCAATATTCGACTGATCGAATGGGCCATTTTTTGTTGCGGAATCGAAGGGGAGGCTGGGATGTGGGCGGAAAACCTGATCATCACGCTGGGAGAAAAAACGAGGGAGTCTTCTCGGCCCTGGCACCGACAGGTATTCACGCAGATCCGTGACGCCATCCGTGATGGCCGGCTGAGATCCGGTGATCGGCTTCCTGCAACCCGCGAGCTGGCACGAACCCTCGGGGTTGCGCGGAACACCGTCGCGCGGGCGTACGAGGATCTGCTTGCCGAAGGCTACATCGAGGGCAGGATCGGATCCGGCACATATGTGTCGGACGGTCTCGGTGAGCTGCCCCGGGATGCGGAAGAGCCCTGGAAACGAAGGCAGCCTTCGGTGCACGAGCCAGGGAAGGCGTATCCAGAGCCGCACCTTACCTGGCTCGGAGGACCGGAAAGCACGGACGCCGGCTCTCTGCCGATCGACTTTCGGCCCGGCATCCCGGACTGGGATGCCTTTCCTAGGGGCCTGTGGCTGAGACTTCTTGGCAGGGCGCTGCGCTCGAAGGCCACCGAGCTGCGGAGGTACAGTGAGCCCGGAGGGCATTATCCCCTTCGGGACGCCATCGCGCATCACCTCGGCGTTTCTCGAGGCGTCACCGCGCGCCCCGAACAGGTCGTCATCGTCAATGGGTCGCAACAGGCGCTTGATCTTATCGCTCGACTGTTCCTCAAGCCGGGCGACACCGTCGCCCTGGAGGATCCCGGGTATCCAGATGCGCGGCGCGTGCTTGCTGGTCCAGCCCACCGACAGCTCTTTGTTCCTGTCGACGAGGACGGAATCGATGTGGACGCCTTGGAGAAGATGACGAGCACCCGGGTCGCTCCCTGCCTTCTCTACGTGACCCCGTCGCACCAATTTCCCACAGGCGCTGTGCTCTCTCTTTCCCGTCGCCTCGCTTTGCTAAGTTGGGCAGCCCGACGAAATGTTCTAATCGTGGAAGACGACTACGACAGCGAGTTTCGTACGCCGGGACGCCTTGTCGAGTCCCTCCAGGGGCTCGACCGTTCCAGGAAGGTCGTCTATGTCGGCACGTTTTCTACCGTCCTTTTTCCGCCCCTAAGGGTCGGCTACGTCGTGCTGCCGATCGAAATGGCGGAGCCTTTCATGCGAGCCAAGTGGCTCGCCGATCGACAGACACCGATACTCGAACAGCTTGCGCTCACGGATTTCCTGCAGGAGGGTCACTTCGAGCGTCATCTGCGGCGGATGCGCCGGCTTGTCTCCGCGCGGCGTGAGGCTATGCGTGCGGCGCTCGAGAAATACTTCGGGAATTCGATGGAGGCCTCTGACTCGAGCGTGGGAATGCACGTGATGGTGAGGTTGACTGCCACGCGCCGCGGGATGGCTGCCGCCGAGATCGAAGGACGAATACTCGCGGCGGCTGCCGAGCGGGGAATCGCGGTTTATCCCGTCGGTCCCTGCTTCTCCCGGCCACCCCTGCATGCAATCTTCCTGCTGGGGTACGCCGCGCTCAGCGAGGATCTCATCAGGGAGGGGGTGGAGAAGCTAGCCAAAGCCGTAGCGGCCGCTCTCTCCCGCCGCCGTTGAGCCGGTGGGAAACTGTGCCGCAGGTGGCCGTAGCGAACAATGTGGAGCGCAGCTCGTTCCTGGCTTGCTTTTTCGCCTCACTGCTCGAATTTCTCGAATATTTTATTACGAGGTGAAGATTCCATCTGCTGCTGGTGCCAGCGATGTCTCTTCAATGTCTTGTACCTAGCCCCCCTCCTCAATTCATTTCCGTGACAACAGCCTCCTTTCATGTGCGAGTCTACCATGCCCGTTTAGAATTGTCGCACGTTGCGGGCCGTAGATGAACGATCTCCGAGCCTGCCGTATGATTACACCCCCCGGTGCCGATCCCTTCTCGCCTACTTTGACGCTTCCTCAAGGTGTCGATAGGCGTCGGTGCCTTTCAGCGCTGGATTCCAGTATGCCAAATCAAAGGCAGTCTTTCCCTCGTTGTCTTTCGCCTTCGCGTCCGCGCCGGCCTTCAGGAATACAGTGACCACCTCTGGGTTTGGGTTGGTGAAGGCGGCCAAGCAGCTGCTGGCCTCTGGCGTGCCGCCTCGGGACGTAGCCAAGAACCTCGACGTGTCTGTGCTAACGCTGTACCGCTGGGTTCTGGCGTCCTCACGCCCTTAACGTGCTTTATTTTCCGTTTTCTGAGACGTCCCCTGTAGAACGAAGCGCCTCGAGTGCGATCGGATCCGCGCAGAACAGGAAAGCGCCGACGGTCGGGCACCTGTGGCGGCCCGGGAAAGAACCGAGCCTCCGTGAGCGGGCAAAGTATATTCTTTCTGCCCGAGACTAATGATCCGATATAGTGCATACTTCCAGCGGCAAGGCGATCCGTGTCCAGACGAACACAAGCTGTTCGTATGCTGAGCTCTCTACTCCAGGCTTCACGTCTTCACCTCCTCACCAAGCCACGAATCAGGTGTCGGAGCGAATCTGCGCCGCTTCTAAAGTCGGCCATGGACCTTGCTCCATGAAAGAAGGACGGAATGGCGAAAATACCTCGTGCACGCCGCCGTGCGATCACGGAACGCCACGAAGTAGATGAAAAGCTCTTCATTAGTGAACAGCGCTATCGCGAGCTCTTGGAGCAGGCTGCGGACGGGATTTTTCTTCTGGATGAGAATGGGAACTTTCTCATGGCGAATGCGGCGATCTGTGAGATGTTGGGATACTCGAGTGATGAGTTGCTCCGGTTGAACATTCTCGATACCTATCCGAAGGAGCTTCGCGACGAGGGCCGGATGCGATTCGATGAGATCAAGTCGGGCGAGAGAATGCGATTCGAGCGGCCGATGAAAAGGAAGGACGGGTCTGTCTTCCCCGTCGAGATGAGCGCCAGAAGGCTCGCGGACGGAGAAATGCAGGGGATCGCACATGACATCATGGAACGCAAACGTACGGAGTCTGATCTGGCTCTCGAGCGCAGTCTTCTTTCCGCTTTGATGGAGAACATCCCGGACTACATCTACTTCAAAGATACCGAGAGTCGATTCATTCGCACTAGCAAGGCGCACGCACGGATGTTCGGCCTGGGTGATGCCACAGAGGCGATTGGCAAGACCGACATGGACTTCTTCTCAGAGGAACATGCCAGGAAAGCCTACGAAGATGAGCAGCGCATTGTTCGTACTGGCGAGCCCCTTCTGAACGTGGAGGAAAAGGAGACGTGGCCAAATCGGCCTGACACGTGGGCTTTGACCACCAAGATGCCCTTGCGTGATCAGGGGGGGAACATCATCGGAACCTTCGGCATTTCGCGCGACATCACGGAACGGAAGCAGGCCGAGGAGCGCATTCTGAGTCTCGCGCGCTTCCCCGACGAGAGTCCCCACCCTGTAATGCGAGTCACGCCTGACGGGTTGGTCATCTATGCAAACAAGGCGAGCGGGCCTCTGACATCTTCCTGGATGGGAGGGGATTTCAAGAAGGTCCCATCAGAGTATTTGCGCGAGCTCACTCATGCGTGGGAATCAGGGGAAAAGCAAGAGATTGAGATTCGCGAGGCCACAGCGACATACGCCGTTACAATTGTGCCATTTGTCAACGCGGGGTACATCAACCTCTATGGCAGAGACGTGACGGAAGAGAAATCGCTGGCGGAAAGGCTCAATCAAGCCCAAAAGATGGAGGCCATCGGTCAGCTGGCAGGGGGGATCGCTCACGACTTCAACAACATCCTTCAAGTCATCATCGGCTATTGTGAGCTGCTCAAACAGAGTCTGCCCGAAGAGAGCCAAAAGGATGTGCTAGAGATCACACTCGCAGCGCGGAGGGCCGCAACGCTCACTGCGCAGCTTCTGGCGTTCAGTCGCAAGCAGATCTTGAGACCCCGTGTGGTCAATACGAAAGAGCTCTTTCACTCCATGCAGAGGATGCTCGAGAGGGTCATCGGGGAGGATATCGAGCTACGGACTTTCATCAATCCCGACACGGGTAACCTTCTGGCAGACGTCGGGCAGATGGAACAGGTCCTCCTGAACCTGGCGGTCAATGCGCGGGATGCCATGCAGTCGGGTGGGAGGCTCACTATGGAGACTTCCAATCGAACCTTTGATGAGGTGTACGTTCGCGATCACCTGGGGGCGAAGGCAGGGCAGTATGTTTGCATCGCCGTGAGCGATACGGGAGTCGGGATGGACCAGGAGACCCTTTCGCATATCTATGAACCGTTCTTCAGCACGAAAAAGCTGGGGAAGGGGACCGGTCTGGGACTGGCAACAGTATACGGAATCGTCAAGCAGAGCGGGGGTTACATCAATTGCTATAGCGAGCTGGGCAGGGGAACGACTTTCACCATCTATTTCCCCCTGACCCTTGAGGAAGCCGACAAGCCCCTCGTCGCAGCGCCGGGCACAACCGCCTCAAGAGGCAGAGAAACAGTTCTCCTCGTGGAGGATGATGGAGCGGTTCGGAGGTTTGCACGGAGCGTGCTTAAAGACGAAGGATACCTCGTCATTGAGGCGTCGGGAGGAGAAGAGGCCTTGTCCGATGTATTCGCTCGCAGTCTCACGGTCGCGCTGTTGGTTACCGATGTCGTGATGCCACGGATGAGCGGGAAGGAGCTTGCACGCAGGCTCGAGGAGATATGCCCGAAGGTGAAAGTCCTTTATGTCTCGGGGTACACCTCAAATGCCATTTCGCGTCACGGGATTCTTGACGCAGGCTTGGACTTCCTGCAGAAGCCTTTCAGTTCTCTTGAGTTCCTCGCCAAGGTGCGAGAGATATTGGACAGGCCATAACCATTTGTCCAGCGTCAAGCATTATCCGGTGGTAATTGCCTACCGCACAATCCAGAACGGCTACACCGCTTCCATCCCTGCGCGTATTGCCGCCTGGATGAATGCCTCCTTGCCCGCAGCGATGGCCAGGTTCACCGATGCCGCAGGGCGCTTGCCGGTGATCTCGGCGATGTAGGCAGCGAATCCCTCGATGGTCTGGGGGTGAGCGCTCGTGGTGAATCCCTTCACGTAGGCGCGATAGGTTTCCATGGTGCCCTCAGAGGGTCCGCGCACCGCCTCAAGGCCCAGCGTGGTCCCCTCTACTCCCATAATCTGTCCGTTCATGTCGTGACTACTTTCGCCTCGCCCGTGAGCAGCTCGCCCACCGAGTCGGTCATGCCCTTTTTTCAAAGGATCGCAACCCTCTGTTTTCTGGTCGATTGCGGATTTCAGAAATCGCCTTATCCTTTGCCGCTATTTCCGAGTCTCCAAAAATCGGATCAAACGGTTTTCCAGGGGGAAAGTTCGAGACGGCAGGTTTGATCCGCGCGATGAACTTTTCACCAATGATGTCCACCGGAGATACTTCCGTCGTGATGAGATAGCTGCGTGTTAGCTTAGCGTTTCCCTTCTCCCAAAACCCTAAGGTAATGTTCATAGCATAACCCCCAACTCACCCGACTTTAGCCAGTGACTTCTCGAGCCGCACCGTCCCGCATGTCGTGCAGGCAAAGAGGGGTTCTCCATTCTAAGTCCTCGCCCCCACGCTGTCACGGGCAGACGCTGATAGTTGGTCGTGGTGAGACTTTCGGAAGGGCTGCCGTATCTTTCCTCACTCCTTGGTTTTCCTGGAAGGAAATTCTTAACAGATCACAAATGCACGCTTGTCACGCTGCTATCAATGGGTGGAGATCGTTGGCGAGCTGATCCCCCCAGGGTATAGGCCAATTTGCATGCACCTTTGCGCTCTTGCGCCAGCAAGTTAAGTTGACTCGGCTTGATTACGCCGCTCGAAAATTGACCCACCCAACGCTCGAAAATTGACCCACCCTGGCACCAAATTCCGGTAGTCTGGAATTGCAAAAAACTAGACAGCCGGAGGAAAGGATGCTCAGGATGGATTAGGCTCATGTTATCAGGTACAAGCATTTTATCGAAGGGGTATCGGTTCGCCGGATCGCCCGGCAGATGCGGTTAAGCCGCAACACGGTGCGAAAATATCTCGCGGGCGATGGGGAGCCCAAG
>JBEKQU010000096.1:0-20429 GCA_049519415.1 Spirochaetia bacterium | reverse complement strand
TAATACGTGAAAGCATCGTCGAAACCAATCTCCTTTATCAAATCAACGGTTTCCTCGAAATCCAACTCTGATTCGCCAGGAAATCCAATAAGAATATCGGTTGTAATGGACACACCTGTAAGCGCCGCCCTTATGCGTCCTACCAAGGACAGGTATTCCTCAGCCGTGTATCCCCGGTTCATGAAGCCGAGTATCTTAGTAGAACCGCTCTGAAGGGGAAGATGCACGTGACGGCAAAAAAGCGGGCTTTCCGACATGACCGCCAGAAGACTCTCCGAGAAATCCTTGGGATGTGAGGTGAGAAAGCGCAGCCAGCGTATCGATCCCGCCTCGTTCTTGATCATCCCCAGCAGATCAGCGAAGGATAATGCGATCCCCGAACCCTGCCATGTGTATGAGTTCACGTTCTGTCCGAGGAGGGTCACCTCCCTGGTTCCCCGTCGATCGAGCAACCGCATCTCGGCAAGGATTTCCTCTGGCGGGCGCGACACCTCGGGGCCGCGAACGCTTGGCACAATGCAGTACGAGCACCAGTTGTTGCAGCCGTGCATGATGGGAACGAATGCCTTGATGCCTCCCGTGGAGTGGACTCCGGCAAAGGAGTATTCCTCCCGGCCAGTGGAAACAATCGGGGCTTTTTTTGCCTCAGCCGAATGGACCGCCGCAAGCAGCTCCCGCTTGCTGAAGGTGCCCACCACGACATCCACCTCGGGATACTCGTCGAGGATTTTCTCCTTGAGCCTCTCGGCCATGCATCCCATGAGGACCAGGGTGAATGGCCGCCGCGATTTCACGTGTCGGAAGTGACCGAGTCGTCCTCGAATCCTTTCTTCCGCTGTTTCCCGCACCGAGCAGGTGTTGAGGATGACAAGGTCAGCTTCCTCTTCAGAGCCGCCCGGGACCCACCCGGCATCAGCGAGCTCAATAAGGATCGACTCAGATTCCGCCTTGTTCATCTGGCAGCCGTAGGTCTCCATCCAGACCTTGCGGCGCGCCAGGCCGATGCTGCCCAGATCAGGTCCTCGTTTTCAGTCCACGGAAGAATTTGAAAAGGGAGTATGCTCCAACGCCGACGAGAACTATGCCGCCGAAGATTAGCACACCGTGAACGAGCCCGCCGAAAATCCGGTTTATGAAGGGAACCGTGGCCGCGAGAGTGGCAACACCCACGACCGTCGTAATAACGCCGGCGCCTCGTTCATGTTTGGATCCGGCCAACGCGAGCCCCGCGATGGTGATGATTCCTCCTACGATAATCCCGACTACGGGAATGGAAGTTATGGCAGCCAGGACGAACGCTCCTATGCCTCCCGCAATGGAAATAGCTCCCTGTACGCCCTGCTTTGTGAGTTTTTGGCGTGGCACGATATCGCTCATGACCGGCCTCCCTTACGGGCCCCAATGTAAGCAATGGGACGTGCCTCTGTCCATACGCCTAAAAGCACGCCAACATCGAGTTGACATTGACGGCGGAATCCCCCTAGAGTACGAGCATGCATCCTCTGGCCAAGCGGATCACTCTCATCGTCTCGCTCTTCTCGCTGGTGATCGGACTTTTCCTGCTGGGGTCAAATCTTCAGATCATCTCCGGCGCGGTAGTAAGCGCTGTCCTGAATCTCTGGCCAATCCTGCTCATCCTCGTCGGATTCTTGCTCGTGGTCGATTCGACAAAGAAGAGGGTCTTCGCCAACACCTCCAGCGTCACAACGGCGCAGTATCCCCTTCCCATGGACAGCGGCTCCACGGAGCTCGCCATCCGTGTGCAATTCTCCTACGGCAGGCTCATGGCGGCGCGCACGGATGGAACGCCGCGCCTTGTCACGGAGACAAGCGGTTCCGGCGCGCCGCCCGTCATCAAGCAGGAAATGATGGGGGGATGCAGCGAGATATCGATTGCAAGCAATCAGCCGCTCTTCCCCGCCCTTTACTCGCTGCAGAATACATGGAGGCTGGAGCTTCCCGCGGGGCTCCCCCTGCGGCTCTCACTTCAACTTCATGAAGCGGATCTCCGCATGGATCTGCGGAGGCTCGACGTGGAGTCAATCGATCTGCGAACGGAGTCCGGCAAACAAGAGGTGGTCCTGGGCCAGCCGCATCGCAAGCTCTCCGGCCTCATCTACGCGTCGGGGAGCAGCCTTTCGGTCATCCTGCCCGCCCACGTTTTCTCCTGGGTGCGGCTTCTTAATCCCTTCTGCCGCGTGGATTACCCGCAGGGAGATCTGGAAAAACGCCAGGATGGATCTCTCATTACGCCGAGCGCGCCCGATAACCGCGGGAGCGTGGAGCTAGATGTCGATGGCCCGATCCGCAACCTCGTTCTTGACATCGCAGACGTTGCGGAATGACGCGGAATACCGCGTCGGGCCAAATGACGCGGAATACCGCGTCGGGCCAAATGACGCGGAATACCGCGTCGGGCCAAATGACGCGGAATACCGCGTCGGGCCAAATGACGCGGAATACCGCGTCGGGCCAAAACTTGAATAAGCGGGCTGCTCGTGCTACGCTTCCTGAACACCGGGAGAAAACAAGCGTGAAAAGATCACTGTACCTCGCATCCATGATTCTGCTTCTCATACTGTGCGCGGCCGCGCCTGTTTTTTCCGCCGAGGGGTCCAATGCACAACCCTCTCAATACACCTTGGGCGATCAAACCCTGTCGATCAACGTCGGGCTTTTCGTTCCGCTTTTCCTGCTTCCAATGCAGCCTCCATATACGGCAACGGCTCTCCTTGCGGGCAGCCCTCCCCAGCTCTCCTTAGGGGCTGTCGGCTCTCTCTGCTGGGCAGCATATGTCGCGCCGCAGGTCCGGCTGGGCGTTGAGCTGGCGGGGAACTTCACTCTGTCGCCGAACGCAAATACGCTCCTCATGCTCCCCATTATGGGCAAGGCATCGTATGTTTTCACTTTCTATCCGTTCGAGATTCCCCTCTCCTTTGCGGCCGGGATGAACGTTGTCAAATACATCGATCAGTACACCATCGATCTGCTTCTGCGGCCCGGCGCTTCATTCTACTGGATTTACAACTCGTCATGGTCCTTTGGTCTGAACCTGAACTACTGGTTCGATATGCAGTTCGACACCACGGACTCGACACAATCGCGCATAGGGAACTTTCTCGAGATATCCCTCAGCGCTCTGTACCACTACTAGGGGAACCCTGATGAAAGCACGCTTTGTTTTCACGCTGTGTCTGCTCTGCGCCGCATGCGCGGCTCTCTCTTCGTGCACCGCCAATGGCGGGGCCATTTATGCGACGATAGAGACCGAAAAGCTGGTCACCACCAATACGCTGCCATTGACGCTGACCATCGAAGATATCGTAAAGACGGCTCCCAACCACTACTACGTTGCCGCGGGCGGCATCTTCTACGGTGATACCTCGACAGATCCTGTCACGTGGAATCCGAATGTCAACTCGCCAATTGCAGATCGTCCCTATAATCCTCCCGACGGCCTCTGCAACGCGCTGGCGTACTATGGAGGCACCCTCTGGGGCGGTTTTTTCACAACGGGAAGCAATCTGGGGCTCTACAAGGCGATCGTTCAGGCAGACGGAACGTACTCCTTCGAGAACAGCACAGCGGAGACAGATTCCACGATTGCCGGCAAGCAGGTGGTCCTTCTACAGCCGTTGAATGGCCACCTGTTCATGGTGAGCGCGAGCTTGCCGGCCGGCTCAGCCAGCTATGCGTATGAGGTGGATTATCTGTCAAGCAGTACTTCAGCCTGGACCGTCCTCATAGCGGGCTTGACCAGCGCCGTCACCGGCCTTGCATGGGACGGCACGCACTACTGGATGACGACCGGGTCCACCGTGTACGAGGATGCATCCGATCCTCCCTCTTTTGCTTCAGGTACATCCACGCTCAGTAGCGGCAGCTACAGCCTGAGCGGCATTAAAGGCATATACGCTGATTCGATCGAGGGGGGAAGGGTTTTCATAGCCACCACGGCCGGCGGCATATATTATTCGCCGGACGCCGGCCTCACTTGGGAGCAAGCGAAAGCTGACGTCATAAGCTCAGTCACGATCGGCTATCTCACCGTGGCAGGCCCGGTGGACGCGGCAAATAATACGTACCTTGTGGGATCGGATGGCTATGGCTACTACACGCTTTCGCTGAGCAGCAATCCCCCAACCCTTACCCGGTACAGTGACAGCACCATAGCCCTCTACACGGAGTCGATCGGGACGATACTTGTGGACGGTACCACAGTGTTCATGGGAACAAACTCTGAGGGCCTTTGGAGCACAACGTTTGATCCCTCCACGGGAGCTATTTCAACGAGCAGCGCCTGGACGCACGAGTAGGCGCCGTCACCCGGAGTACTGGAAAGCGCCTATATCCCATCCCCGAAGCGGTCCAGGAATCTGAAGCGGACCCTGCCCGGGCCTTGGCTTATCATTCATGTCGCGGATGATATCCAGGCCTTTGCGCGACACGAGCGGTCCGGTCCCCGCCAGCCCGTAAGGATCGGAAAGGTCGGTCCCCGCGTCCACGCAGGCTGAGCCGCGTACCAGCCTGTACTCCTCGCCGTTCGCGGAGGATCTGAAGCTCACCCCCGGATTCTCCTCCACATTGCCGGCCATGGTTCCTCCGAAATGATCGCCGTCCGCGTCATTCAACGCGCTGACCGTGACAAGGTCCAGCGGTGAAAGAGATGCATCGCTTGCGTAATCGACGTGAAACACGCTCTTCCAACCGGAGAAGGAGTTGGTGAGCACGACAGGCATTGTCGTTCCGCCGGACGGGCTGGGAAAAAGCGCCGCATGGGCGCCCATGACGACTATTGCGCCGCCTCGATCCAATCCCGCGCGAGCGATGATGTTGTTCACGAACCTCGGCAGGACGTCCCCCTGCACCAGTATCCCTGCCGTGAGTCCTGAGCCGGTTCCCGCGAGGATTGTGTTGTTCACGATGTCCGTCGCGCCTCCCTTGACCAGCATGCAGACCGATTCGCCGGCATCGCCCCCGATCAGGATGCTGTTGGCGATGAGCGAACGGACATCCTCGGCTTTTATGAGCGACACGTACTCGGGGGTGGCTGCGCCCTTCAGGGTGCTCCGTGAAACCGCTAGGTCCCCTCCCCGTGCGCTGATGCCGACCGCGCTCGCGGCTCCCGCTGCCGTGATTCTGCTGTGTGACACGAGCAGGGATGAAGTGACGGAAAGAATGGCGGTGGGGGATTGCCCCCGATCAGTCGCCGCCACGTCCGTATCCTCCACCGTGATGTCGCTGTCGCGCGCATCGATGGCAGTGGCTTCCACTACACCGGCGCCTGACTGAAGCTGGCTGGCGCTGACGCTTATCTGCGAACGCGCGGCTCGTATGCCGCGCGTCCTCTGTCCGGACCCCGGAAGGATCGTGATACCCTTCAGCGTGCCGCCCTTCACATCCGAGAGATCAATGCAGGTGAAATCGATGGCGTTATCCGGACCGTCAAACTCCGTCCCGGCGGCGCTGAACGTCCCGCCCGTTGCCGAAAGAAGGGATCCTGTATGAACTCCCGTTGCCTGAAGCCTCGAATGGGACAGGGTGACGGACCCTCCATGAATAATGATCCCCTGCCCGGATTGGTCTCCCTTCAGCCGGAGGGAATCGTTTTCCATGCTCAGATCGCCATCCCATACGGCAACAAGGCTCTGCAGGGCCCCTGCGCCGTCAATGAGCTCGAAGCCTTGTATCGCCACCCTGCCTTTTGCCATTGAAACAAGAGATGCGCCTGATCGCCAGGGAGTGGATGAGCTGATGGTCGACCACCGCTCCAGGCCCAAGGGCGTCCACGCGTCCGGATCCAGACCTCCGACCAGAGTGACGTCTCCCAAGAGCGTCAATTGAGAATCCAGCGTGTACTGTCCGGCCGCTGCATAAACGGTCTTGCGCGACGTGGAACCTGCTATCTGAAGCGCGCGGCTGAGGCTGCGCACAGGCGCGCTTCGGGAACCGTCCGCATAGTCGTTTCCCGAAGGCGCGGCGTAGACGATTTTCTGGTCTATCGTGACGGCCCACGAGCGAATCTCGCGGCTGCGGTTGCCCGCATCGTCCACGGTAAACGCCACGATCCGGTAGGTCACCGCCTGCCCCGGTTTGGCTTCCAGGAGAAGATCCCCCGTGTAGCGGTATGCGTCAGTCTGTCCGGGCATGGCCGGCTCCGGCCCCGTTGAGAGGGTGTAGTAAATGGATCCTTCGGCGGACAGCAGGGTGACACGCCTGCTGTCCTGGTAGTACCCGGCATCCTCGATTCCGGACGCTACCGGCGGGTCCGGAGGAGTCTTGTCGACTGTCAGGCTGAATTGCGTCTCGTCTGAAGGAAGCGCTGCGCCGGAGGGATCGAAGGCGCGGGCGGCGATCCTTGCGCTGACTGTTTGGCCTTCGGAGGCGTCAATGACCAGCGGGTCAGGCGCCAGCGCTGAGGACGCCGTGACCGCTGGAGGAAAACCGCCATCAGTCGCGATCTCATACCTGACCTCACCCGCTTGGCTGGACAGCTTCAACTCCACCTTCTGGGTGGAGACCGCGCCATCCCGGGCGCCGCGTATCATCGGCGCCTGCAGGCGCTTTCCCACCGCGACTGAGAATGCCGTGGAGTTGCCGCGAATCCCCGCGGGGTTTTCCACCACAGCTTCGCCGCTGATTGTAACGCCGCCCGTGCCGGCTACTGAAACGGACACAGGCCCCGTGTAGGGAATGAAATCAGATGCCGGTCCAGAGGAGCCGGCCGAGAGTCGATACAGGAGTCTGCCTGCGGGAAGCTGGTCCCAGGCAAGATAAGCGACAGAGGGGTTTTCCGGCGCATACATGACGCGCGGCTCCGCCGGCGCGGGCGGCAACGTCCTGTCCACAGTAACGGCTACGATCCGGGCAGCCCTGCTGGCAATGCCGAGGTCATTGATCGTGCGCGCGAGCAGCCGGTAGGTGACCGAAGCGCCACTGCGGCCCGTGAGAATCAGCGGCGAGTTGTAGGGGGGGGAGGCGGGCGTGGGGAGCCGGGGAAGCGACCCGTCGTCGGTCAGCTCGTAGACGATCATCCCGTCATGGGAATCCAGCGTGAGTGTCACCGGCCGGTCGACCGGTACCGGCGGTCATACAGCGACCTGTTTCCCGCGGCGTCCTGCGTGGCAATACGGACGATGAAATCCCTCCGTACGCCGTCCGGCGCGTCAAAGGCAAGGGGACCAGCAAGCTGTTGTCCCAAAGTCAAGGGATCCGGCGGGTCCGCGTCTCCCGTGGAAACGCTGTAGAGTATCCTCACGTCCGCGGGCACCGGATCAGCCGTCAGCGTGACCGGCCGAGCGAACCTGCCCCCGTTGGCCGCGCCGGAAAGCTTTGGCACCTCAGGCGGCTTCAGATCGATGACAAAGGAGATCTCCTTCTTTTCACCGACACGCTTCCCATTGTGAGAGATGGCCAGGAGTTTCAGCCGGAATGTCCGGACCCCTGCATCCTCCCCTGTAAAAACCGTTGAGCCGGAGAGCACGGGCGATTTGGCGTCGGGATCCGGAGGCACGGAGCCATCAGAGGCTATGGTGTATCGAACAATCCAGGGGCTGTCGCTTAGCGTGGGCGAGATCTGCCGTTGATTGTACATTCCTCCGTCGACAATGCCTGAAATCGCGGGGATGCGCGGAGGCCTAAGATCGATGCTGTACGTGAAAGGGCCGTATACCTCGGTGGCATTGCCCGCCTCATCAATGGCGAAAAGCTTGATCCGGTAGCTGACCAGCGCTCCACCGATGCCCGACAGCGCCATGGATTTCACAGCCAGCGTCGAGTCCCTGCCGGGATCGCGCGGCGTCGAGCCATCCGAGGTGAGCACATAGTACACCTTTGCCGTTGATCCGATCGCTATCATCGCCCCCTCATCAAAGGTCCCCGGCGCCGGAGAGAGGGTCGGCTGCATTGGAGGCTTTTTATCAACGGTAAAAGAGACCGTATCGCTCGTTGCCAGGAGCCTTCCTGCTTCGTCGGTGGCGGCGGCTCGGATCTTGAAGGTCCGCTGCATGCCGAAGGGAAGGGAAAGGGTCAGGGGAAGAGTCAGACGGGGAGAACCGGTGGTCGGCATGCCGGGCTCGGATCCGTCAGACGTGATTGTGAACACAAGCGGGCGCTCTTCTCTTGCCTGCGCCTTCAGCACGGCCGTGCCCGGCAGCGTGCCTGGCGAAATGGCGAGCACGGGCTTTTGACCGGGATCCGTTTCTATTGAAATGCGTCTTTCCGTCATGGTGCTCGAGACGCCTGAACCGTCGAAAGCCACCGCTTTCACAGTGACGAATGAAATCCCGGGACTGGGCCGGATTTCCCGCGGTCCCAGAGAAGCTGGCGCCAGGATGTTGGGCCGCGATCCATCCATGGTCACGGCGCCAAGGGCGTCCTCCGGGCAGAGCACCTGGATGCGGGAGACATCACGGAGAGGCTCTGGATCGCTTACGCTGATCGTAGGCGCGGTCGGCCCTGCCTGGCCGATGAAATAGAAATACCGATACTCCGCTCCCCATGCATCGGAGTTGGAAAGCGTCCGCAAACGGAGCGTAACCGCCCTTGGCGCTGAAATGCTTGCAGGCAGCGACAGCCCCGCCGAGGCAAGGAAATCGGATTCGGACGGGGTCTTTTCCCAAAGCGTGTAATAGATGCTTCCTGGCGGCGCGGCGAGAATTCGAGGCGAGATGCCTTGCGGGTACGAACCGCTGTCCAGATCAAGGAGCAGGCCGGTCCCTGGCTCGGGAGTATAGGTGACCGCGACCTCCCTGCGCAGTACCGCGCGTATCGAGCTCCGGGGCTGGGCCGCCACACGGATCGTGGTGAGGCCCTGCTTCCGGATGGACGCGGGGCCCGTGTAGGGGATGCCGTGGGAAATGGGATCCGTGCCGTCCAACGTGTAGCGCACCCATTCCACGTTGCGGAAAGACAAGGCGAGGCATTGCGAGTTTGCAAATGTCCCCTCTACCGGGCTCAGGATGTCGAGGGAGGGCGTACGCGCGTCGATCGAATACCGGGCCGTGACGATTGCGCTGCGATTGCCGGCAGCGTCCACGGTAAAGGCCTGAACGATGTAATCGGCCTTCTCTTCCTGCCGTCCGACGGAAATGCCCGCGCCATCCCAGGCGGTCCGGGAACGAGTGACGTCCCCCTGCACGGAGTAATAGACCGCGTCACCGGATCCCTTTTCGAAATGCACGGTCACGGGGTCCCAATAGGCGCCCGGATTCGGGAGAATGCTCGGGGGCGATGGCGGCCGCTTGTTGATGCGGATCCACAGCTCGCGGCGCTCCAGTTCTCCTGTGTCAGAGTCAGCCCGCACAAGGAGACGGTACTCGCGCTCCTCTCCCGGCGCCGCACAGAGGGACAGCGGCTCGCGGAAGGGGATCCACGGACCTTCCGCGCCGCCGGCATCTCGGAAGCTGTACCGCAGCGCGATCTGCGGCTGGACCGACTCGATGCTCAAGACCTGGTTTTCCGCGTATGTTCCTGAAACGAGGGAGAGGAAGATGTATTCTGACGGGAGCGTCTGGGACGGGGACTGGCCATATGCCCCGGCGGCGACAAGCGCAATGAGCAGCAGGGATGGGAACCAGCCCTTTGCCCCGCTGGCTGTCGGATGGGATGCCCTAGAAGATGCCGGTGAGCTCAGGATCATCTTCGTAGTAGTGCTCCTTTTTTTCCTGTTCAGTGAGCCCCACCAGCTCGTGGCTCGTGTAATGGATCCAGAAATCGTCTTCGGGCGTGGCGATCTCGTGGAAACGACACCAGTAATCCGGCTGTACGGGGAGCTGTTTGGCGAGGTAGCGGCGTATCTTGTAGTCGTGCACGGCGACCCGCACGTCCTCCCGCGGGATCCCCTTGTCCATGATGATCTCCACGAGGTGGTTCACCGTTCGCCCGGAATCGAAGATATCGTCCACCAGCAGCACCTTGTCGCCATTGCGCAGGTATTCCGGATCGTACGTCCAGCCGTCCACCCGTACCCTGTCCTGCAGCCCGACGTCGCGGTACGAGCGGGCGACCACGGCGGCGTAATATACCGGCCTGCGATCCTTGCGCTTCATCTTGAAGAACTCGCTGATCACGTTGCCCATGTACGCCCCGCCGCGCAGGGAGACATAGATCACGTCCGGAAAAAAGCCTTCCCCGTGTATGCGGTGCGCCAGCTTCATGGCGTTGTTGCGCACCGTCTGGTAGGAGAGGAATTCCTTGCGCATGTACAATGATTCTAATGGAAAAGGGTGAGGATTTCCATCCGATCGCGCAGAATGACGACGGTGTGCTCGAAATGCGCGGAATCCGCGCCGTCCGCCGTGACCACGGTCCAGCCGTCGTCCAGCAGCTCAATGTCGCCCGTGCCGGCATTCACCATCGGCTCTATGGCGAGCACCATCCCCTCCTTCAGCCGGGGATTCGGCCCCGCTCCCACGTAGTTGGGCACCTGCGGATCCTCGTGCATTGCGAAGCCCGTACCGTGGCCGCAATACTCGCGCACGACGTCGTATCCATTTCGCGTGGCGTGGTCGAAGACGGCGCGGGAGATGTCGCTGACGCGATGACCAGGAACCGCCTGGGCGACGCCTCTGTCCAGGCATTCCCGCGTGACCTGGATGAGCTTTTGGCGCTTCTGCGTCACCTCGCCCACCGGCAGCGTCACCGCGGCGTCGGAATAGTAGCCGTTCAGAATGACTCCCAGATCGATGCTCACCAGGTCTCCCCTGCGCAGCTTGCGCGCTCCGGGGATGCCGTGAATGACCTCGCTGTTCAGGGAGACGCACAGGGATGCGGGATAATTCTGATAGCCGAGGAACGCGGGATTCCCTCCGTGGCTTTGGATCCACGACCGGGCGAATGCATCGAGCTCGCGCGTCGTGATTCCCTCCGCAACCAGCTTTGCAAGCTCCTCCAAGGTCCATGCGAGCAGCCGACCCGATGCGCGGATGCCGGCGATTTCCTTTTCATTTTTCAGCCGGATCATGGGGGCCTATTTTCCCGAATCCTCTTTTTCCTTCTCCTTGGCCCTTTCCTTTTTCTTTTCCTTGATGATGGAGGAGAACGCGTCCTCGGTCTCCGTTCCAAAGGACTCTTCGATGATTTTGCGCGCCTCGTCGGTCTGTCCCGACGTGATGGTGACCTTCCCCTCGGTGATCACGCCGGGCTCCACGCTCAGCTTCGGGGTGGTGATGTTGCCGAGGATCTTGCCCGTGTGCAGGAGCGTGACCTCCTCCAAGGCGGTGACGTTGCCAATGAGCGTCCCCGCGATCGTGACTCGGCGGGCCTGGATATCCGTCTTCACCTTGCCCGAGGGTCCAACGATGAGCTGGTCATCCGTGCGTATATCGCCCTGAAATTTGCCTTCTATGAGAATGGAGCCGTTCACGTAGAACCGGCCATCGAAAATGGATCCCTCACCGATGATGCAGTTCGTCGTCTCGTTCTTGTTCGGCATGGCATCTCCTCTTCACGCGCGTGGGTCGGGAAAAGATAGCATTATTGGCCTCCCGCATCAAGTTTCCGCAGCAGGAGCCCGGCCCGCAGATTGCCCGCGTCCCTCTGGATGGCGCGAACAAAGGCGGCCCGGGCGCCCTCCGTATCGCCATCCATCAGAAACGCCGTTCCCCTGAGCGTTTCCATGCGCGACAGCACGGACGCCTGATCCGCGGGGTCGCCCTTGCGCCGGCACTCCTCCATGGCAGTTTCCAGCTCGCTCTTCGCTTCTTGCGCGTTTCCTTGGCCCAGGAGGATGAGTGCCAGATCATAGCGCGCCCTTCCGTCCCCCGCCATGTCCGCCGATGCGCGGAAGGCTTCCCTCGCGCGCGAATCGGCGCCCTGCATTGCTGCGACCATGCCGATCACAAGGAGAAGATCCTTGTCAGGCTCGCCGCGTGAAGCCTGGTGCTGCCCAATAGCGATGCCCGCCCCTTCCCAGTCGTGGGCCGCCAGCAGCGCCGTGGACAGGGCGTTGAAAACCGATACGTCTGAGGGGACACGGTTAAAGAGCTTCCACAATCTGGCGCGGTACGCCTCCGGCGTGAGGCCCTGCGCCTCCACCGTGAGCAAGAGGAGGGACGCCTCGCTGTCCGCGGGATTGTCCTGCACGAGCGCCGCGAGCAGTGACCGGGCTGCGGGCGTGTCCCCGGCGCGGATCGCAAGGCGCGCCTGCGCCATTCGGATGCTTCGCGCGCGGGGGAAAAAGGCGAGCCCATCAGCGAGCCGCTTCGAGGCGCTGGTCATGTCACCGCGCTGCAGGGCGAAGAGCGCAAGGTTCACGTAGGGAGTCCATGAGAGCCCGGGCGCGAGCGGCAGGCCGCGGAGGAGCCATTTTTCAGCTTGCTCGGAGTTTCCCGCTCCCTGCCAGGCGTCGGCAATGAGAAGCTGGATTTCCGGCCGTCCCGGACGTGACGCATCCAGCCGGGCCAGCCGTTCGATCGCGCCGGCAGAGTCGCCGTAGTCGTAGAGGATATACGCTGCCGGCTCATCGAACAGGGAGCCCGCAAGGTCCGTCCGCGCGATTGTGCGCGCCTGGGTGACGTTCCCCGCCTCCATGTCAAGAAGGGCCGCATCCAGGGAAAGCCGCTTCTCACCGGTGCTCAGCGCGGTTTCCACGTACGCGGATGGATCCTGCTTCTTTTCAAGCGAAAGCAGGTCGCGCGTGAGGCTGTCCGATCCCGCCCACGTCCCGCCGCGCCTGAGAATGGACTCACCCCGGAGCATGTCCCCCGCCTCTGGCGGAACCGGGCCGTTCCCGAGGCTCTTTTCCGCCGCGGAAAGCCGGCCTGCGCGCAGCGCCGCGTACGCCGCCACCGCGCGGATCCTGGCGCTGCGTCCGTGGGATGCAAGGGCTGTGCCGGCCATGTCGTTAAGAAGAGAGTAGTCGCCCGTCCCGTTCGCCACCGCGAAAGCGCGCTTCAGCAGGCGCAGCGCCTCTTCCTCCCCTGTCGGGAAAGGCCGCATCGAAGCCAGCGTCTCCCGGGCGGTGGTGAGATACCCTCCCGCGATCGCGGCATCCACCGCACTGAGTTGGGATTGCATGTCTACGGGAACGGCCTGCCGGGGTAGAAAATGCAGGAGAAGCGCTGCTCCAGCGGCCAGAAGCATGACCACGGCAAGTCCGGCTATCGCGATCCGTCGCGTCACGCCTCATTCCCCCTGAAGGAGGAGCTTCTTTCGCACCCCGTCAAGAACGCCGTTGACGAATCTGTACGAATCCGCTGTGCCATAGGTCTTGGAGATGTCGACTGCCTCGTCAATAGTGACCGTAGGGGGAATGTCGCTCTGGTAGAGAAGGCAGTAGACGCTCATGCGAAGGATCGCGAGGTCAACCTTGTTCAATCGGGAGAAATCCCAGTTCTCAAGCTGCTCCGTGATGATCGCGTCGATACGCGGAAGATTTTCCAGCGCCCCCTGGATCAGAAGACGCGCGAAAAGGAGGGTTTCCGGCGGGGTCGTATCCGCCTTCTCTCCCTCCCTCCAGGAGAAATCAAGAAGCTCCGCCAGATCCGCGCCCGACAAATCATAGCGATAGAGGGATTGGAACGCGATGATCCTTCCCTTCCTCCGAGCACCCATGACTCCTCGTCGCGCCCGCGCTCCGCCGGCTCACCAGCCGATATTGTCGTCGAAAATCTTGATCTCCGCCTGCTTGCGCAGCTCTGCCACCAAGTCCGCCTCCGCGGCTTTCAGGACATCGTTCTGCTGCTGCAGCATGAGGGTATTGGTGATTGCATCCTTGACCGTCATCTGGTTCTGGGGCGGGATCTTATCATTGAGACCGAGCAGCCGCGCGTCCAGCCTCTCTGTGACCAGCACGATATGGTAGCCCAGGTTTGACTGGAGGACGCCGCTCATCTCCCCCTTCTTCAGCTTAAACACGGCATCGAAGAATGCCGCGCCGAAGGTCTGCCTGACCTGCGTGCTGCCGCGGAACCATGTGCCAAGCACCCCTCCGTTGTACTTGGACCCGGTGTCCTCCGAGTACTTCGTGACAAGGTCGGCGAACGCAGCCCCCGCTTTCAGCTCCTTGAGGACATCGTCCGCGTGCTTGGCCGCCTTGTCGCGGTCATCTTTCGACGTGAGCTGCCGTGTATCGATGAAGATATGCTTCAAGGTGATCATATCGGTCATGAAGTAGTTGGTCTTGTTATTATCGTAGTAATCCTGTATGTCCTGGTCGGTCGCGGGCTTGATGGCATCGAACATGTCCTTGCGTTTTTGGCGCACATACGCGAGCATGGTCTGTTGGTCGCGAAGCTGTTTCTGCAGGGCATCAAGCGTTAGCCCGCCGCTCTTGGCGTAGGTTTCCAGCTCTGCATCGGTCATGCTCCTGCCCAATTGATACGCATTTCCCAGCTGCTGTTCGAATGAGGCGACCACTGTTTTCATCTCCGCATCCGAGATCACGACCTTGTCCCGAACGGCCGCCTGCAGGATCAGGATATTCGCGATGAGCGCATCCAGGACCTGTTTCCGTTCGTCCGTGGTCAGGGTCCGCTTTGCCTGCCCTTCGAGCGCCGTGATCGCCTTTTGCAGTTGGCTCACCGTGATGGATTCAGTCTTTGTGAGCTTCACGGTTGCCGCGGGCTTGTCGAGGACCTGGGCGGAGAGCGTGCCAATGAGAAAACAGCCCGCCAGAACAAGAACGATCATTCTTTTCATCGTGGAATACCGCTCCTCTGTGTGCGCCGTTCGGGGACAGGAAACGAGGCTTAGTAAACAGAAGGGATCAGGAATTGTCAAGGCACACGGGGCATCCAATCCTTTCCATGAGCTTTTTCACCCCGGAAAGCTTCCGATCCAATTGTAGCCCCTTTTGCAGATAATGCAAAGCCGCTTCCTGCTGCCCGAGGGACGCGTACACCTCGGCCAGTTTCTTATAGAAAAAGGCATTGTCCTTGCGCGAAAAGTTCAGCCGCACCAGGTCTTTCAAGCGATGGATGGCATCGGCAGGCTCGAGCTCCGGCAGCATCTTGAAGCACAGAAGGGTGCGCAGACGGTCGATCACCTCGTCGATGAAATGATGGAAGTAGGGCTTGTCCCTCTCGTAGTCGTAGAGCTTGCGGTACAGCAGGTAGGCCTCATCATAGCGGCGGCGCGTCTCGAATACCTCTGCCAGGAGGAAGGCGCAATCCATGTAGTCTTCGCGGGAAAGGTAGCGCTCCAGCTCGAAGCCCCAGTCCGCGGCCAGCCGCTCGTACAATTCTATCGCTTCATCCTGATGGTTGGCCAGAAGGTCGTGAAAGATGAGCTTTGACTGGCTGAGAGGGTCATCCTTCCTCCGCATGAGGAACTCGCGGTAGTCGAAACCCCGCACGCGGAGAAAGGAATGCAGCGCCCGATCGTATTCCTCCCGCTTCTCCATGTCGCCGAGAATCGCGTACGCGGCAAGGAGGAGACGCATCTCCTCCTCGGAACGGCTATTATCATCAGGACGGACATCAGGGTGTATCTCTTTGGCCCTTTTGCGGAACGATTTTTTTATTTCCTGGGCCGTGGAGTTCGGGGCAATGCCGAGGACTTCATAATAGTTCACCATGGCCAAATGCTCTCTCTATGATAGTATTCTTTTATTTTGCTGTCAATACGTTCCCAATTTGACCATGTGCCAAAGAAATGATATGGTCTGGCTATGTTTGGTTTCCTGATCAAGAAGGCCTTTTTTGACATGTGGGACAACATGTTCCGCATCATCCTCATGAACCTCGGCTACATCGCCGTGCTCGCCATTTTTTTCCTGCTCGCCCCGCTGTTCATCTCCCTCCCCGTCCTTTTCTTCATAACGATCGCGCTGGGGATTGCAGCCCTCGCGGTATACACGGGCGCGGTGAGCAAAATGTGCGCGGAGATAGCGGATTATCGTCAGCCGGGATTCGCGGAGTTCGCCCAGTTCATCAAGGCCAGCTACCCCTCGAGCCTGCTTCTCGCCCTGGTTCTCACGGCATACGTTTTCATTATCTCCATTGCATTCCAGTTCTACGGCGGAATGAAAACGATCGTCGGGCCGCTGGCCGTCGCGCTCCTGTTCTGGGTAACCGTGGCCTGGACGTTTGCAAGCCAATATTTCTTTCCCATTCAATCACGCTTGGACAAGAAGTTCAGGAAAATTTTCCGCAAGACCTTCCTCGTCTTCTTCGACAATCCCGGATTCAGCATCGGGCTGCTTTTGAGCGCGGGCATCGTGCTTGTGATTTCCGTCTTCACCGCCCTGCTCTTGCCAGGAATTTCCTCGATCATCCTCTGGTGGAACATCGCCTTCAAGCTGCGCTTGTACAAGTATGACTGGCTGGAGCAGAACCCCGGCGCCAACAGGAGACGCGTCCCCTGGGACGCTCTGCTGGTGGATGACCGTGAGCGCGTTGGCAAGCGGACGCTGAAAGGCATGATCTTTCCCTGGAGGGAGTAGGGAGTCCTGGCGTATCCGTGAGAAACGGCGCCCTCAGCTCACATGGAGACGTCGTCCAATCTCCTCTCCCTCGGTTGGCGAGCGAAGGATGTCCGACGTTTTAATGAGCATGCCCTCCCCTTCCATGCACTTCATCAATGCGGAGAGAGACTTGGCTGCTCCGAACGTGGCCTTTGACACGAAGGCGTAGCATTTCTTGCCCGCAACAATGCCCGCCGCCGCCAGGAAGGTGCGGACCGACTCCGGGATCTTGCCCCCAAAGGTGCCCACGGGCTCGGCTCCGATCACCACGTACTGGTAGATGGTGAGCTTCACATTGGGATCACGCGCGCCGTCGAACGTGTCCACCTGGTTGCCCTGCTTTTCGATGCCCCGCGCAACGGCCCGGGACAGCTTCAAGAGCCCGTCACGGTTCCGCCCAGAGAAGAAAACTACCGCCACTCTCATCGCGCTTTTTCGCCTCCGTGTCTTTTTGGTTGAACAGGCGCCGCAGCACCATCCGCGTGCGGCTCACGCAGAAATATGCGGTCAATTCTCCCGGCGCCGTGCGGCGCCCGTCGCTCAGGCCCGCGACTTCCTTCTTGTCCAGGAGGATTTTCGCGTAACGCACCCTCCCCCGACGGCTCTTGGTCACGGTCAGCTGAAGATGCTTTTCGTCGTAATCCCGAAAAACGGGTATTTTCTCATGCACCACCATGTTGCGTATCCAGCGAATCTCGTGCGCGAGCAGCAGGGTCCGTCCCTCCGTGATGATTCTCTCGGTCTTGGCCAGGTCGAGCATGTCCACGAGCTCCAATTCCAGCAGGTCGTGCCGGGTTTGGAGCCACCTTTTTTCAGCGCCCTGCGCAAATAGCAGCGGCCCTCTGCGATCCAGCGCCGCGCCGAGCCGGTATATCAAGCCCTGCTCCAACAGTGTCCCTGCAAGGATGCACGCGCTTTCCGAAAAACCAAAGTAATAGGTTTGGTGCATCTGCACAAGGAGGAATTTCACCCTTCCGCTCCCCGGATTGTCCCCGATGGGAAGCCTTTGGTAGTTCAGATGCGCCCGGCGCACTGCCGCTTCACGCAGCCTTTTTTCCCCGTAGCGCTGCCGGAGGGTAGCGAGGTGCTCTTCTATGCCAGCGCTTCTCATCGTGCACCTATGATGGAAAAGCAGCGAATTGAAAAGGCGCCAGGGAAGCCCCGTGAAGGTCGTGCACAATGAGATGCGCTCCTGCCGCAGCGTGAAAAGAGCATTGCATCTTCTATACACTCTCCGCGCATTCCAGTAGTATAGGTTTTCCTGAAAACCATGGTCAAGCGAAAAGCTCTTCTCCTGAGTGCCTCGGTGTTCCTGATCTGCGGCTGCGGGGTGGGCAGGCAGCTCATCGACGTTCATCCCGAATCGCTCGTGGTCGCCGGCGGCACATCCGGCGCCTGCCTCTCCCTCGCCCTGGCCGGCGATGCCTTGCTCGCTGTGTACCCGGACAAGGCCACGACGACGCTGGACATGCTGCAGATCCCTGTCGGTCCGCACCTTCCCGAGCGCCCGCCTGCAGCGACAATCATCGACAAGGTCGACGTGGCCCCCCCCCTCTCTTCAAGGTTCGGCGAACACGTTCTGGCGGCCAGCGGAGGAACCGCGACTGTGCTGTACCTGGACCGGGTATCCGACGCCAAAACAGTTTTGAAAGCGGCATCCCGATCTCTCAATGAAACGCAATGGAGCCTGGACATCCTCGAGCCTGCGGGTGAACCTTTGGCGGCTTTGCCGGATGGGAAAGGGGCTTTCGATGTCTTCTGGTCAGCCGGTTCGCTTTTTTCCCGCAAGCTGTGGGGCCCTGTCTCCACGCCCCTGTCTTACGTCACCCCTTTCACGCTCGAAGGCCGCGCATGCTCCTCCAGCGCTGATGGCTTTACCGCCTTTGATTCGGAATCGAATTCGCTGCTGGCAATTCGCAGAAGCGCGGCAGGCTTCACCCGAATGACCGTGCCCGGCGCCGGTCCCGTGCATGCCTCCCTTGTTTCCTCCATGGGGATTCTGTCCGTTCTCTCCTGGGATCCCCGGACCCGGAGGCTCGGCGTATGGGAGCAGAAGTCCGCAACGGGTGGTTTCACCCGATCGATCGTGACGCTGTGTGATTCAACGGATTCTGTTGCGCTTCTTCCCGGACCAGCGGCCTCGACATATCTCTTCCTCTTTGACGAATCGCGAACCAGGGGGGGAGGGAAAACGCTGTACCAGCTCTCCCTTATCGCCCCGGCATCGAGGCTGGGAAGAGGCGGCGCGCAGTACAGAAAAGCGGTGCTCGTGTCGGGTGACACGCCGATCGATGCTTTTGCCGCGGTTGAAACCGCTGATGCCGTGTACGCCCTCGTGCTGCAGGGGCATCTCATGCTTTTGCGCGTCGGGCTTTCACCGTAGGGTGGATGCGCATAAGCTCACATCGGATGCTCATAATTTCCGATAGAGAGATTCGATGTCCGGCTCTTTCACGACAAGAATCGAACATTTTGCGTGTTTCATGATTTCTCTATGCTGCCTGCTGAGTGCATCGCGCAGGATCCCCTTGTCCTCGAACCCGCCGAGAAGAATCAGATCCGCGTGGTTGTCTTCCGCGGCTTCCACGATTTCCGTCGATATCGCGCCCTTGCGGAGAAGCTTCTCCACTTCAATGCCCTTTTTCGCCGCTAGCTCGACCACGTAATTCAGGTAGCGCCGCCCGTTCTGCTCCAAGCCTTTCTCGTATTCGGCGCTCTCATCCTCGACGAAGATCTTGGAGAGGAGAAGCTCCTTCAGCGTCGCCGTGTCGACAACGTACACGGCGAGCAGCCGGCACCGATAGCACTTTGCCAGCGCGATCCCGTACTTCGCGGCTTGGATCGACGCTTCCGACCCGCTCACGGCCACCACGACCGTCTGCAAGAGATCTTTCATACCCTGTCTCCCAGCAGCCGCGCCTTGAGGATTTTCTGCACGAAGAAGACCTCGCGCTCGCGCTCTTCCAGAACGCCCTCGATGAATTTCTTGGTATCTTCTACATCGGGAATCACGATCTTTTCCAGAGCATTCACCCGCCTCTGCGTCTTGCGCACTTCCTTGGCAAGGCGCCAGACCATGGTCCGTATCTCCGCCATCCGGGAGATGAGCTTCAGCAGCTCAAAAAACTCTATGGTGGTAGAGTCGCAGGCGCTGTCCGTGCTCATGAAGGAGTATTTCAGCTCCATGCGCGGCATGTCCACGTCGATCGTGGGAAGCGGTATTCCCATCAGCTTGCCTTTTTTCTCACGCGTGGCGTACTCGAACTGGATGCCGGCGCTCACATCTCGCGCGGTTTCCCGGCCCATGCGCACCAGCATCTGTTTCAGCACGCCATAGGATTTCTGGATCCTCTTGTCCATATCGCGCTCGAGAAGCTTCACTTCCTCCACCAGGCGCATCAATTCCATGACGAGGATCTCCCGCTTCTGCTCCAGCAGATCGAACCCTTCCCGGGCGATGGAGAGCTGCTCCTTGACGGAGAACAGGGAGGACTTGGTCGGGGGGATGTCGTAGCGCGCCATGCTACCTGTTCCTCTCCCGCTCCTGGGGGGACGCCGCGCCAGCCGCAATGGCGCCTTCCTTGGGGAAGTATTTCGCCAGTGTCTCCTCGCTCACCCTGTACAGCTCGGTGCGGGGAAGCGCGGTCAGGATCTTCCATCCCAAATCGAGGGTCTGGCTGATGCTCCGGTTCTCATGCTCGCCCTGGGCAAGAAACTCCCGTTCGAATATATCGCCGAACGCGAGATAGCTCTTGTCCAGATCGGAAAGCTCTTCCTCACCAATGACTGAAGCGAGCGATCGGATGCTCTTCACGCGCGAATAGGCGGCAAAAAGCTGCGATGCGAGCTCCTTGTGATCCTCCCGGGTCATGCCGGCACCGATCCCGTCCTTCATGAGACGTGAAAGCGATGGCAACCCAGCCACGGGAGGGTAGATGCCTTTCTGGAAAAGCTCACGATCGAGCACGATCTGCCCTTCGGTGATGTAACCGGACAAGTCGGGAACGGGATGCGAAATATCGTC
>JBEKQU010000095.1:0-13526 GCA_049519415.1 Spirochaetia bacterium | reverse complement strand
ACCATGTTGTGAAGCTCGGAGGAGCACGGATAGATGATGATCCCTCCGCAGCCCTGGCCGAGCAGATTCATTATGATGTTGTGCTCAAGCACTGGCTTGCTCTTCGAGTTGTGGATCGTAACGTAGAAGCCGCCCTTCGAGCACTCGCTCTCGATGCCGATCAGGGTCTCGTGGGCGCCGTCCTGCTCGCCCCTGGGAAAGATCACGGAAATGAAGGACATGTCGTTCGACGACCTGGTCCCCCTGCTCGGGCCGCCGGCCGTGCTCCTTTTTGAAATGAAGGTGCCGGAGCCTTTCACCCGGTACACCAGGTTCCTGTTTTGCAGTATATGAATGGCGTGGGTCACGGTGATTCGGCTGACACCGTAGGTTCTCCCCAGTTCGGCCTCCGTAGGCAGCCTGTCGCTGGGACCGAGCTCACCCTTCTCGATCTTCTCCATGAAATCGTCCGCTATCTTCTGATATTTCGGCGTGAGCATTATCACTTCCTTTGAGCGATCATCGTCCTCTAAATGATATATCATAGAAGACGCTTTTATTCAAGTACCAAGTAATTTCGAAATCGCGAAAACCCCATAAATCAAGGGAAAAATCCGGCGGTGTCATGGGCAGCGACAAAGCGAAAAATACACTTGACAGGACTTGGGAGGTATGGTATAAAGAATATGATATAGCATTAATATTTGGAATTCATCATACCAGAGAAAGGAGGCAGCCAGCGGAAAGTTTTTAGCCTTGCATTCCGGTTTCTTGAGCGCTATCATGTCGCTATCGACGACGCAGTCCCTGCAACGGTCGCCGGTTCCGATAGGGCGCATGAGTCCCTATTTTGCCATGAGGCTTCCAAGGAGGAGCAGATGAGAAGAATTCTATTGATCGCAGCAGCGATGATGATGGTACTGGCGGCCGGTGTCTTTGCCGCGCCAGTGGAGGTTACTTTTTGGTCGAGCATGACGCCGCCGACCTCTGATTGGACGCAGGCGATTGTTGATGCGTACAATTCCAGCCAGAAGGCGGTCCATGTTACGATGACCCTGGTGCCCGGCGATATGACCGACATTTCCAAGCTGATGACCGCCGTGCGCGGAGGCACTGGTCCTGATGTCTACTATCTGGACCGGTTCACTACCGCGGAACGGGCGGCTGCGGGCGTTCTGGAGGACATGACGCCGTACATCAAGAAAGCCGATCCCAACATGGCGTCGAAGTACCTGCCGTTTGCATGGGCGGAGTCGTCGTTCAGGGGCAAGACTTGGTCCCTGCCCTTTGATACCGATACCCGCGCGTTGTATTACCGAACGGACCTGCTGTCGCAGGCGGGGATCGATTATTCAGCTCTTGACGTCAATAACGGACCAGTCACGGTCGACCAACTGAAGGAGATCGCCGACCAGTACAACCAGACCGATTCCAACGGCGACTACACGCAGATCGGTTTCTTGCCTGTTCCCAACCAGGGCTGGCACTATACCTGGGGCTTCGCGTTCGGCGGCAAGTTCGCCGATTTGAAGGCCGGCAAGGTGACCCCGACCGATCCGGGCGTTGTAGCCGCGTTCCAGTGGCTGTATGACTATTACAAGGACCTTGGGCCGCAGAAGGTGCGGACTTTCCTGAGCACCTATGCCCCTCCAAACAGCCCGCCTGATCAGGACACTTTCATAACGGGCAAGGTTCCCATCGTTGTCACGGGCGACTGGGAGATTGCGACTTTGAAGCAGTATGCTCCGGACGCCAAGTGGGCGGTGACGTTTATCCCGATTCCGAAAGCCGGCGCCAAACCCTCAACCTGGGCTGGCGGTTGGTCCTTTGCGATTCCGAAGGGAGCCAAGCACCCCGCGCAGGGATTCGATTTCTGCGCATTCATAGCCGGTCCCGTGGGACAGAAAATGTACACCTTGTCTTCGACTCACCTTCCGACCATCAAGGCCCTCATGGATGACACGAGCCTCTTCCCCGGCCAGCACTTCTTCTTCCGGCAGACCCTCTCGTTTGCCAGCAGCAGGCCTGCCATCCCTGTTGGGGCGCTGTATTGGAACGAGCTTACGGCGGCAATGAACGACGTGATCGACAACGTCGCCACACCGCAGCAGGCTCTGCAGAAGGTCTACAACAACGTTCAGCCCCAGCTCAATAAGTTCCTTCCGCTTCAGTAATACTTACGCAATGGCATCCGGATCCTACGCGGACGGATGCCAGTCGATTTGATGGGCGCGGCTTCAGGGAGCCGCGCCTTCTTTGCAGCCAGAAGGTCGCTTCGCAATGATTCGCGGGTGGGGACCACGAAGGGACTGAGAGGGGAGTGCGGAAGATGACACACAAGACAAGGCGCAACCTGCGAAACGGCCTGCTGTTCGTCAGCCCCTGGCTGCTCGGGTTCCTGGCGCTGCAGGTGTATCCGATTTTTTACTCCCTCAGGATGAGCTTCACGGAGTACTCCGGTTTCAACGACATGGTAAATATCGGCTTCAAGAATTTCGTCGATCTGTTCAAGGACGACTTGTTCTGGAAATCCGCATACAATACCCTGTACTACACGGTTCTTGCGGTGCCTATAGGGGTCGTAGTGGCAATCGTGCTCGCGCTTGCGATGAATCAAAAGGTCAAGGAGGTTCCGGTCTATAGGGCAATCCTGTATATCCCCTCTATTCTGCCGGTTTTCGCGCTGTCCCTCGTGTGGATCGTCTTCTTAAATCCGAGGTTCGGGCTCCTCAACCGGATGGGTGGCCTCCTGCATATACCGAGGGTTGATATGCTGGGAGATCCGACATGGACCAAGTTTGCCATTGTCATGATGGCCCAGCTTGGCGCCGGGGGGCCCGCGCTCATCTTCCTGGCTGGCCTGCGCGGGGTCCCGGCCGAGATGCTGGAATCCGCGCAGATCGACGGGGCCGGTCCCATCCGGCGATTTTTCTACATTACACTGCCAATGATCACGCCGGTCATCCTCTATGACATCGTGCTCGGGCTTGCCCTCGGTCTGCAGGTGTTTACCCAGGCCTATATCATTACCAGCGGGCCCAGCGGAAACGGCCAGGGCCTGGCCGGTCCCCGGAATTCCCTGCTTTTTTACGTCTACTATCTCTACAAGATCGCCTTTCAATATACGCGGATGGGATACGCGTCGGCGTTGGCGTGGGTCCTGTTCATCGTCAGCGTCATCCTAGCGCTGTCGGTGTTCCGGTGGGCCAGGACCTGGGTCCACTACGAAAACGAATAGAGGAGCAGGCCATGGACGGCAAGGATACACGCGTGCTACCCCGATCAAGACAAGCGCAGCAGTGGCCTCATATCAAACGTATGGTGGGCACCAAGATTCTCCCCAGAATAGTCCTGGTCGCCATGTGTCTGGTATACCTTTTCCCCTTCTACCAGATGATCATCACCTCACTGAAAAGCTCGGCCGAGCTGGGGGTCTTTCCGCCGACGATATGGCCGCACAAGATAATCTGGAAAAACTATTCAGATGCCATTCGCTACATCACCTTCTTTCGATTCACCTTGAACTCTTTGATCCTTGCGGCAGGCGTGACCATCGGCTCCATCCTTTCCAATTCCGTGATCGCCAATGGTTTCGCCCGCATCCGATGGCCCGGCCGGGACAAGCTGTTCTTCCTTGCCCTTGCGAGCATCTTCATTCCCTTTCCGGTCACCATTGTCGCGTTGTTCGACATCTTCGCAAAGATTCACTGGATCAATACGTATCTGCCCATCATTGTTCCGGCCTTCTTCGGCCAGGCCTTCAACATATTCCTGATGCGGCAGTTCCTGATGGAAATTCCAAAGGAAATCTCCGAGGCTGCCACGATCGACGGTTCTAACGAGATGCAGACGTTTTTGATCGTCATCCTTCCGTTATTAAGACCGGCCATCGCCGTTGTGGCCATATTCTCCGGGGTTGGCGCGTGGAACGACTTTTTAACGCCGCTTCTCTTCCTGAACAACGAAAAGCTCTACCCACTGTCCATTGGGCTCCAATTTTACCGGTCCGAGCACAACGTCGCCTACAGCATGCTGATGTCGGCATCCACGCTCGTCGTGCTTCCGCTCATCGTTCTCTTCCTTGCGTTCCAGAGGTTCTTCATCGAAGGCGTGACGGTCGGGAGCATCAAAGGGTGACCCTCGTCTGATCCCTTCATCGCCTTCATCATAGAGAATAAGCCCTGTGCGAGGAGATGTTTCATGCCCTACTACGATACTGTGACGAGGCTGACGCTTCCCCTTGTCCTCAAGAGGATACAGGCTGCCATTCATGAGCCGGTGGCTGATCTGTCCGTTATACTGTATCGAACTGCTGAGCCCGTGCCTTACGCGGAGCGGCTTTCGGGAGAGAAGCGGGAGATCAGGGTCGGTGAATCCTGGGGCACGCTCTGGGACTGCGCCTGGTTTCTGTTCTCGGGGACCGTGCCCGAGTCCGCGCGGGGACGGAAAGTCGATCTTCTCATCGACGTCTCCGGGGAAGCGTGCATCGTCGGCAGGTCGGGTGAGCCGCTGCGCGGCCTGACCACTGTTTCCTCGGAGTACGATTTTACCCTGGGACGGCCGGGCAAGACGGTTTTCCCTTTTGCTGATCCCGCGCGCGGCGGGGAGAAAATCGAGCTGTGGGCGGACTGCGGCTGCAACGATCTGTTCGGAAAATACCAGGATTCCGGCGTTCTCAAGCAGGCCCGCGTCGCGGTGCGCAACGAGGAAATGCGCAAGCTTTTCTATGACTTCGAGGTTCTTCTCGAGCTCCTGGACCACGTCCCGCCCACCCGGGCCAGGCACCGCGGCATCCTCCTTGCCCTGCGAGCGGCGGAATCGTGTTTATTCTCGTTCACGGAAAGCGAAGCAAGGCGCGCCCGCGCCGCGCTTGCGCCTGAGCTCGCCAGGCAGGGAGGCGATCCGTCTCTCTCTGTCAGCGCGATCGGCCACGCGCATATAGACCTGGGCTGGCTCTGGCCGATACGCGAGACCATCCGCAAAGGGGCGCGCAGTTTCTCCACGGTGCTGGCCAACATGGAAGCGTACCCTGACTATGTGTTCGGCGCCAGCCAGGCCCAGCTCTACCTCTGGATGAAGGAGATGCATCCATCGCTTTTCCAAAGGATCAAATCGCGGATTCAGGAAGACCGATGGGAAATCCAGGGCGGCATGTGGGTGGAACCGGACACGAACGTGACAGGCGGGGAATCCCTCGTCCGACAGTTCCTGTACGGCAAACGTTTCTTCCAGCAGGAGTTCGGAAAAGACATGCGGATCCTCTGGCTTCCGGACGCGTTCGGCTATTCAGGCGCCCTCCCGCAGATCATGCGTCAGTGCGGCGTCGACTATTTCATGACCATCAAGCTGTCATGGAACATTTTCAACCGGTTTCCTCATCACAGCTTCCGCTGGAAAGGGATCGACGGTTCAACGGTTCTGGCGCACATGGCGCCGGAGGGCACCTACAACAGCTCCGCGGCGCCTCGGGCCTTGGCCAAGGCGGAGAGCGAGTTCCTGGATAAAGGTGTTTCCGATCGGTGTCTCCTCATCTTCGGGATCGGGGACGGCGGCGGCGGGCCCGGTGAGGAGCATCTGGAAAGGCTCGCGCGGGAGCGCAATCTGGAGGGGCTTGCGCCGGTGCGGCAGGAGCCCGCGATCCGTTTCTTCGACGCGCTTGCGCGGGATGCTGAACGACTGGAGACCTGGCGGGGAGAGCTCTACCTGGAAAGACACCAGGGCACCTACACCACCCAGGCCCGCAGCAAACGCGCGAACAGGAAGATCGAGTTCGCGCTTCGCGAGCTGGAGCTTTCCGCCGCATGGGCTGCCGTGGAGAAAAACTTCGCGTACCCGCGGGAAGAGCTGCTCGCGCTGTGGCGGGAAGTCCTGCTTTACCAGTTCCACGACATACTGCCCGGCTCGTCGATCGCGAGGGTGTATGACGAGTCGCTCGCGCGCTATACGGCGATCAGTGAAAAGGTGAGAGGGCTCACGGCAAGTGCACGGAGCGCCTTGCTTGGCAAGGGCAACACGGAGTACATCTTCAACCCGCTGTCCTGGGAACGCACGGAATGGGTGAAGACCTGTTCCGGCTGGACGTTGGTCACGGTTCCGGCTCTTGGATTCGCGTCCCTTGAGCCGCAGGCAGTTCCCGCGCAAATCTCCGGTCTCCGGCACGGTCCCGACGTGATGGAGAACGACGCGTTGATCATCCGGTTCGATCCATCGTCAGGCGCGGTCGTTTCCGTGTTCGACAAGGGAGCCCGGCGGGAAACGCTTGCGCCCAGCGCGCCGGCGAACGTCCTGGCGGTCTACGAGGATGTGGGAGACGCGTGGGATATTCACATCGGCTACAGGGACCGGCCCGCGGAGCAATTCGCCCTTGTTTCCGCCTCCACGATCGTTGATGGCCCCCATGTAGCGCGCGCGTGCGAATATTCGTACCGCTCCTCAAAGCTCCTTCAGCGGGTGGTCCTGACAGCGGGAAGCCGTCGCATTGATTTCGAAACCACGGTGGACTGGCAGGAGCGGGGCAGGATGCTCAGGACTTCCTTCCCAGTGGCTGTGGAAACCGATCACGCCACGTTCGACATTCAGTTCGGATGCATCGAGCGGCCAACAGTGAAGAATACAAGCTGGGACATGGCGCGGTTCGAGGTCTGCGCGCACAAATGGGCGGATCTTTCCCAGGGTGACCGCGGCGTCGCGCTGCTGAATGACTGCAAATACGGCCACACGGTCGAGGGGAACGTTCTTGACCTCAATCTTCTCAGAAGCACAAGCCATCCCGATCCTGTTGCCGACGCGGGGACTCACCAGTTCACCTACTCGCTGTTTCCCCATCCGGGGGACCTGCGCTCGGGCGGCGTTGTGCGTGCGGGCTATGAGCTGAACGCGCCGCTTTCCTGTGTCATGGGATCCATCGGTTCCGAAGCCCGATCGTTCCTCAGGCTGGAGGGAACAGAAGCGGGAAGCATTGTCGTGGAGGCGGTAAAGCTTGCCGAGGACTCGAACGACGTGGTCGTGCGGCTCTACGAGAGCCAGGGAAGAGGGGCAAAGGCGCTCCTTGTTGCCGGCTTTCCCTTCCGGGAAGCCCAGGAAGCGAACATGCTGGAGGAAGCTTCCGGTGCTCTGGAACTGAGCGGCGATGGGATCGCTCTGGAGTTTGGTCCTTTCCAGATCAGGACGGTCATAGTGCGGCCATGAAAACCGCTGTCGTGCTCCTTTTCCTTGCAGCGATCTTCCCGCGGAATGAAGCCGGCGCACAGGCAATCGACACGGTGCAAATGGCCGGGCAGGTCAAGCAGGAGTTTCTCCATGCCTGGCAAGGGTATGCGCGCTACGCGTCCGGACATGATGAGCTGGCGCCTTTGAGCAATTCGTTTCGCGATTGGTATGGACAGACCTTCTACATGACCCCGGTCGATGCCCTGGACACGATGATTCTCATGGGATTGAAGCAGGAGGCGGATGCCACGCGTGAGCTCATCGCCACGCATCTCTCCTTTGACAGGGATGTGTATGTCTCCACCTTCGAGTTCACCATTCGTTTCCTCGGAGGCCTGTTGTCCAGCTACCAGCTCACCGGAGACGAGCGGCTTCTTGACCTGGCAAAGGACCTGGGGGATCGCGAGCTTCCCGCTTTCGGATCGCCCACCGGGATGCCCTATGGGGATGTCAACCTGAAGACCGGCAGGGTCCGCAGGCCGGTCACGAACCCCGCGGAGATCGGGACCCTGCTTATCGAGTTCGGGACCTTGAGCAAGCTGACGGGAAACGCCGCCTACTATGACGCGGCCAAGCGCGCGCTGGTGCGTCTGTACCAGGCCCGGTCCGCTATCGGGCTGGTCGGGCAGTCCATCGATGTCAGGACCGGGACATGGAGAAGCGCGGTCAGCCATATTTCCGGGGGAATCGATTCCTACTACGAATATCTTCTGAAATGCGCCCGGCTCTTCGACGACACGGATTGCGCCGCCATGTGGGCGTCGAGCATCCAGGCCGTTGATACCTACCTTGCCGATACCCGGTCGGGCGGCCTCTGGTACGGGTACGCCGACATGAACACAGGGAAAAGACTCAGGACTCAGTTCGGCTCTTTGGACGCCTTTTTCCCCGCGGTCCTTGCGCTCTCCGGTGACGTCCCGCGCGCGGCACAGCTTGAGGATTCCTGCCTGGCCATGTGGAACAGGTACGGCATCGAGCCCGAGCTTTTCGATTACGCAACCATGAACGCCGTATCGCCCGAGTATCTGTTGAGACCAGAGATCATCGAGTCGGCCTACTATCTCTATCAGTTCACGCATGATGAAAAATACCTGTCCATGGGCAAAACCTTTTTCGATAGCTTGCGCGCGTACTGCCGCACGGACGCCGGGTACGCCGAGCTTGCAAGCGTCATCACGAAGAAGAAATCGGACAGGATGGAAAGCTTTTTTCTAGCAGAGACTTTGAAGTACCTTTACCTCCTCTTTGCTCCGGCCGAAACGCTTGATTTCAAGTCCGTCATCTTCAACACAGAGGCGCACCCGATCCGAAAGACTTGGTGATCAGCCTACCGGATCGCTGATACGGGCCGCTCGTCGGCCGCGCATCCCCAGAGAGAAGGCTTTTCTCCCATGATAAAGACTAGCTCGCCGCCGTTCATCATGTCCTTGTGCGTGATGAATGAAGAGCCGTAGGGCTTCCCGTTCAGCATCGCTGACTGGATGTACCCGCATGCATCCGATACCCCGTTCGCCTCAATAATGAATGCTTTTCCGTTGGGCAGCGCGATGGTTGCGCGTTCGAAAAGGGGACTGCCGATGACATATGTCCCGTCAGCGGGGTTCACGGGATAGAATCCTAGAGCGCTCAGGACGTACCACGCCGACATCTGGCCGCAATCCTCGTTGCCGCACAGGCCATCGCGCGCGTCGGAGTACAGGGTGGACATGATGGTGCGAACCCGTTCCTGGGTCTTATACGCCTTTCCCGCGTACGCGTAGAGGTACGCCACCTGATGGCTCGGTTCGTTGCCCTGGGCGTACTGACCGATCAGTCCGCTCACGTCGGGTGATTGGGCGTTGTCATTGACCGACGGCTGGCTGAAGAGGGCGTCGAGCTTTTTGGCGAACTCATCATCGCCTCCGTACAGCCCGATGAGGCCGTCGACGTCTTGTGGAACAAAGAAGGTGTACTGCCAGGCATTGCCTTCAGTGAAGTCGCCCCCGCCCAGAGTCGACACGCGCATCGGGTCGAAATTCGGCCGCCATTTTCCATTGGCGCTCCTGCCGCGCATGAATCCGGTCTGCGTGTCGAACAGGTTTTTATAGGAGAGGGCGCGTTTCGTGTAGGCCTCCGCGTCGCTCGCATATCCGAGCTTTTTGGCCACTTGAGCGATGCACCAATCGTCGTACGCGTACTCGAGCGTGATCGACACTGAGTTGTTTTCCCGGTCATAGGGGATGTAGCCGAACGACCGGTACGGCCGGAGGCCGCGGATATTCTCCTCAGCGCTTTCTTTCATTGCCGTGTACGCTTTTTGCGCGTCAAAATTGCCGTACCCCTTGAGGAGGGCATCGGCGATGACCGGTACGCTGTGGTAGCCGGTCATGCACCACGTCTCATTGGAGTGCAGCTCCCACGTCGGCAGCCTGCCGGCTTCATCGTACTTGGCCAGCAGCGACTTCACGAAATCGTTGTTCCTGTCAGGCTCGATGATCGAGTAAAGGGGATGGGCCGCGCGGAACGTGTCCCACAGCGAAAACAGGGTGTAATATGTAAACCCAGCGGCCTGGTGGATCTTCTTGTCCATTCCCCGGTATTCGCCATTGACGTCCGTGAAAACATAGGGGACCAGGAGGCTATGGTAGAGGGCGGTGTAGAAGGTCCGCTTCCCCGCATCGGTTCCCCCCTCCACGCTTACTTTCCGCAGCTCGTTGTTCCATCCGGCCCTGGCCCGGGCCCTGACGTCATCGAAGCTCCAGCCCGCAATTTCCGTGTCCAGATTCACAAGGGCGTTTTCCGCGCTCACCGCGGAGATGCCGACCTTCACGGAAATGGCCTCTCCGGCATCCGTTGTGAAGCGCGCGATTGCCTTGACATTTCTGCCGTTCGCCTTCGACCTTCCCACAACGATTCGGCTGCCTTTCGCCGTGGCGAATTCGTCAAAGGGCTTTGAGAACTTTGCGTAGAAATACACCGAGTGGTCGGGGGCCCAGCCCTTCGACCTCCTCAGGCCCCGAATGGCGTCCCTTCCCACCACCTCCACCCAGGTTTCGACGGACCTGTCGCTGATCCCGTGCTCAAGGTCGATGATGATATTGCTCTGGCGCGATGCCGGGAAGGTATATCGATGGAAACCGCAGTGCGTCGTTGCCGTCAGCTCTGCCTTCACGTTCCAGCTCTTCAGGAGCACCGAGTAGTATCCAGCGGACGCGGTCTCCTCATCATGGCTGAAAACGGAACGATACCCGCTGCCGGGGCGCTCCTTGGCGCCGGGCTCCGCGCGGTATGCGCCGGTATAGGGCATCACCAGGATGTCTCCAAGATCAGCGGCGCCGGTCCCGCTGAGGTGGGTGTGAGTGAAACCCATGATCGAGGAATCAGAGGCGTGATAGCCGGAGCACCAGTCCCACCCCTCTGTTCCCGTATCAGGGCTTAGCTGCACCATTCCGAAAGGCACGCAGGGACCCGGAAAGGTATGGCCGTGGCCGCCAGTGCCGATAAAGGGATCCACGTACCGCGCGGGATCAGGATCCGTCGCGGTCGCGGCAAAGGCTGCCATCGAGGATATGAATATGATCCATACGGAAAGGGTTATGCGCTTCATATGCCTAAAGATATCCCAGCGCCTTTGCCCGCGCTGTAAGGTCGGCTCGGAACTCAGGTTGGGCCACGGCAATGAGCTCGCGGGCGCGCTCGCGCACGGTCCTACCGCGCAGCCGCGCGATGCCGTGCTCTGTTACGACGTGGTCGACATTGGACCGATGGAGGGTGACCGCGGTCCCCTCGGGAAGCACCGGAACAATGGTGGACACCGTGCCGGCCTTGGCGGTGCTGTAACAGGCGATGATGGATCTGCCCAAGCCGTCGAACCCCTCGATGGCGCCGACGGCGGTGTCCTCCTGTCCCCCGGTGCCCGAGTACTGGTGGGTCCCAATGGATTCGCTTGCGACCTGGCCCGTGAGATCGACCATCAGGCAGGTGTTGATGGACACCATCCGGGTGTTCTGGCGTATCACCGCCGGATCATTGACCCATTTGCCACGCTCAAACTGCACCTCGACGTTGTCATCCAGCCAGTCGTAGAGCTTGCGGGAGCCCATTCCGAAGGTGCAGACGATCTTGCCCTTCATCAGGCCCTTGCGCGCATTGGTGACCACGCCCATCTCATAGAGCTCCATCACGGAGTCCACGATCATCTCTGTATGCACGCCGAGGTCGTGCTTGTCCCGCAGGGCGAGCGCGGCCGCGTTGGGAATGCCTCCGATGCCCAGTTGGATGGTGGAGCCGTCCTCCACCAGCTCGGAGATGTGGCCGCCGATTGCGAGGTCCGTGGCCGAGGGCGAAGGCGAGGGAAGGGTGGGCACCTCCTGATCGTTCAGGACAAAGAAGTCGACCGCCGAGACGTGGAGGTGGGTGTCCCCGAAGGTCCGCGGGAGCCGGGGGTTCACCTCCAGGATCACCGTGCGCGCGGCCTCGATGATGTCCTTTTCATAGGTGATGCCCAGCGACAGTGAGACGAAGCCGTGCGAGTCGGGCGGCGTGCAGGTCCCGAAGAAGATGTCAGGCCGATGCGCCTGGATGCGATCGATGGCTGCCCGGTGCAGCATGTTCGGCACGTAGGTCACGGTCCCCGTCCCCGCCTTGAGGGCTTCCCGGGAGCCGGGCGCGTGGAACCAGGAAGCCAGCTCGAACCGGCCCTTCATTTCGGGTTTCATGTAGAAATCGTAGGGTTTGAGCGTGAGAACGGAAAAGACCCGCACGTCCTCCACCCTGTCCGCGACGATGTGAAACCGCGACATGCATCCCTGCGGCTCTGATGCGCACTGGGCAACCACGACGTCGTTCATGCTTGCGATGCGCGACACCGCCGTGTCGATGTCAACGAGCTTGCTCTTGTAGAGATCCTTCCATTGCATCGTCCTTCTCCTTTCCCTCTCTCAGAGCACGATCAAGTCCGCTCCAACTGCCAGGCCGGCGCCCGATGCCACCAGGACCAGGGTGTCGCCCTTTGCCACCCTCTTTTCCCTGATGGCAGTCGCCAGGGCCATGGGCACGCATGCAGAACCGGTATAGCCGTAGCGGTCCATGATGCAGGTTGTCCGCTCCATGGGGAGATCGAGCGCCTGCATGACCTCTTCGATCACTGCTCTATTGATCTGCGTGAAGAGGATATGGTCCACGTCGGCGAGCCCGCGGCCAGTCTTTGCCAGGAGGCGGCGCACCAGGGGCGGCCATAGCTTCACGTTCCGATCGCCGGGGAGCTTCTGGAGCAGCTCGAGGCCCCACGTCCCCGCGTTGAGCAGCTCCTTTGTCACCGGCGTGTGCGTTCCCCCCGCATAGACGCCGATGTAGTTCCACTGGGTCCCGTCCGTCCGCTGGACGCCCTCGACATAGCCGGGTCCATCATCGTCGTTTGTGCGTTCAAGCACGACGGCGCCGGCGCCGTCGGCGAACATGGACCAGCCAAAAGCGTCGCCGGGCCGGAGGTAGGCGGGCATGTCATAGACGCCGACAACCAGGGCGTACCGGCACGCCGGGTCCGTGGCCATTATGCGCGAAGCGGCGTCCAGCCCGATGACAAAGCTCGCGCAGGAGGCGCCGAGGTCGAAGGCGCCGGAATCACGCTCTCCACCTTGAAGCCTGCCTTGGAGAAGAATGGCCGTTGCCGGGGAGATGAACTCCGGTGTGTCCGTGGCAGCGACAAAGAGGCTCACATCAAGCGGGTCCACCCTGGCATCGGCCAGCGCCGCGCGCGTGGCTTTCTCCGCAAAATCCGCGGTTGTTTCGCGGATCCCGCGCAGCCGGGCAATGTGGCGCGCGCGGATGCCGATCTTCCTTTCCAGGCGCTCGGAGTCGAAATCGATCTCCGCCAGACGCTTGAGCTCCTCATTGCCGATCGCCTCCCCAGGTGCGTAGAGTCCGGTTCCGATTATTCTCGCCTTTGCCATACGGTTCCTTTCAATCCAGCCAATCGGAGAATCCCCGCGCAAGATAGCCGCCAATTGCTTCCACCGTCGCCCGCGCGTTCCCCGGCGACCCGTCAAAGGCCACCTCGATCCCGAAGTAGTGGGCGATGCCAAGGAGGAACTCTATGGCTGTCCTCTGGTCAGCCGCCCCATTGCCCTCGGGATTTTTGCTGTAGCCTTGCACGAAATCGCCATAGTATTCACGCACCGCCATGGGCAGCACGAACTCGGCCTCCCGGACGATGGCGTAGCAGTTCTTGTCCAGCGAGAGGTACACGAGCCAGAGCCAGAGCCCGCGCAGCTCGCGCTCCAGCCGGTTAAGGCCCGACACTCCTGGCGACGTTTTCACTCCTGGCGACGTGAGGTTGCGCGCGATGAAGGAGCGCACAT
>JBEKQU010000094.1:0-13798 GCA_049519415.1 Spirochaetia bacterium | reverse complement strand
TGGCCCGGGGGATTCCATCGGACCAGCTTTCGGCGCGCTTTGGAAAGAGCTTCAAACAGATGTTCCCCGGTCTCTGGGAAAAATGGGTGATCCAGGGATTGGCGGATCCCGACGATGACAGTCTCCGGCTCTCACGTCGGGGCTTGCATCTGCTCGACCATCTGCTGCGGGAGGTGATGGAGATGCTCTCCTCATCTGCTGCTCCCGATGTGGCGGTATCCTGGCCCTGAGGTTTTCAATCTCCTTGACTGTCGTTTTCTCTTTGTGCTACGATATTTCAAACTTCGTTAGGAGAAGGGGAAACATGTCAGGCCATAGCAAATGGCATACAATCAAGCATAAGAAAGGCATCGCGGACGCCAAACGCGGTCAGACCTTCACAAAGCTCATCAAGGAGATCAGCATCTCCGCCCGTCACGGCGGGGGAGACCCTGAGACCAATCCGCACCTGCGCACCGTGATCCTCAAGGCCAAGGCGGCCAACATGCCCAAGGACAACATCGAACGCGCCATCAAGAAGGGCACGGGGGAGCTGGAAGGCGTGAGTTATGAGGAGATCCTCTACGAGGCGTACGGACCCGGAGGCGTGGCCATCCTGATAGACATCCTCACGGACAACAAGAACAGGGCAGCCGCGGAGATCCGCAACCTCCTCAACAAAGGCGGGGGAAACCTCGGGGGAGCGGGCAGCGTGGCCTACCTGTTCAAGCGGAAAGGCCTGATCAACTACGACGCCTCCCAGTACAAGGAGGACGACATCCTCGCCGTTGCCATAGACGCAGGAGCTGAGGATGTGAGCAATGACGGCGACTTGATTGAGGTGACCACTTCGCCGGAGGATTTCGAAAACGTGGTCAAGGCCCTGGAGGCAAAAGGCTTCCAGCACACAATGGCGGAGATCGTGCGCGTCGCTGACACGAACGTCACCCTGGACAACGACAAGACGGAGAAAGCCCTCCGGCTGGTGGAGCATCTGGAGGATCACGAGGACGTGCAGAGCGTCGCGACGAATCTGGAGATCCCCGCCGGATTTGTCATGAGTGAATAGAATGCGCCGCAGTGAATGAGGACGGTGATCGGGATAGACCCCGGGCTCGCCTCCACCGGATGGGGGGTCGTGCGGTTCGACGGCTCGCGCTTCATCCATGTGGGGCATGGCGTCGTGAAGACTGATCCCGATATGCCGCTCTCTCAACGACTCCTGAAGATTCACAAGGAAATCCGCAAGGTCCTTGCCCGGCATGCCCCGTCAGAGGCCGGCATTGAAGAGCTTTTTTTCTCAAAAAACGCCTCCAGCGCCATGCAGGTGGCTCAAGCGCGCGGGGTGGTGCTCCTGGCCCTGGGACAGCGGGACATGACAGTGGGGTACTATTCGCCCCAACAAGTAAAGCAGGCGGTCATCGGCAGAGGCAAGGCGGACAAGGAGCAGGTGCAGCGCCTGGTGAGCGTGGTCCTGGGCCTTGATGCCATTCCCGCTCCCGATCACGCCGCGGATGCCCTTGCCGTGGCAATCTGCCACGCCAACAGGTCGCCCGTGCATGTTCAATAGCCTCACTGGAGAGATCACGGTCAAGGCTGATGAGCGCCTCTGCGTGCAGACAGGGGGCGTTGAATGGGACTTGACCGTCTCCCGTAAAGCCTTGGAGCATCTTCCTCCCGTAGGAGAGGTGGCGCGGGTGTTCACGCACCTGGTGCACCGCGAGGATGCCATGCGCTTGTACGGATTCTTTGACCAGGCGGAGCGCGCGCTTTTCCTTGATCTTTTGAAGGTGGAGGGGGTGGGACCGCGCGGCGCTCTGAAAATGCTTTCCGGCGTGGACCGGGAGCAGTTCTCCCGAGCCCTGGAAAGCGACGACGTGGACGCGCTTTCCACCGTGCCCGGAGTCGGCAAAAAAACAGCGCAGAAGATCATTCTCACGCTCAAGGGAAAGCTCACACCGGCCGGCGACACCCAGGCCCGGTCCGCTGAAGAGGACATCACCACTGCTCTGGTGGGAATGGGCTTTGACAGGAGGACCGCCAAGGCCGCGGTGGCAGCCGCCTTGAAGGGTGTTGTGGACAAGAACTTGAAAGGCGAGGAGCTGGACCGGGAGCTTTTCAAGCTCGCCGTCTCTATTGCAGGTGGTGAAGGAGGGGGCGCTTGAAGGATCGGAGCAAGGAGCCCACGCCCCGGCTGCCCGACCCTGGCCTTCAGGAGGAGGACCGGGAGGAAAGCACCCTCCGGCCCCGTCTGCTTGCCGAGTTCATCGGGCAGGAGAAGCTGAAGGAGAACCTCGCCATCTATATCGAGGCAGCCAGAAAGCGCGGCGAGCATCTGGACCACGTTTTCCTTTCCGGTCCGCCTGGACTTGGCAAGACCACGCTCGCGGCAATCGTCGCAAACGAGCTGGGCGTACAGTTCCGCGCCACCTCAGCCCCGGCGCTGGAGAAACAGGGCGATCTTGCAGCCATCCTCACGAGCATCGGCGAGCGCAACATCTTTTTCATTGACGAGATCCATCGCCTGAAACCCGTGGTGGAAGAGATGCTTTACTCCGCCATGGAAGACTTCGAGATCGACGTGGTGATAGGCCAGGGCCCCGGCGCGCGGACGATCAAGATCCCGATTCCCCCTTTTACCTTGGTGGGCGCAACCACGAAGACGGGGCTTGTTTCCAGCCCCCTGTATTCGCGATTCGGCATCCCCATGCGCCTTGATTTCTACGAGCCTGCAGACATCCGCGCCATAGTTCTGCGCTCAGCGGGGATCCTGGGCGTGACGATCAAGGACAACGCGGCGGACATGCTCTCCCGTTGCTCACGCGGCACCCCGAGGATAGCCAACCGGATACTGCGCCGGATGCGCGATTTCGCGCAGGTATTGGGCGATGGCGTGATCGATCTGCCCATAGTGATGCGCGGCCTGGAGTCCCTGGAGATCGATGCCCGCGGGCTGGACAAGGTTGACAGGGCGATACTGCGCACGCTGGTGGAGAAGTACGGCGGAGGGCCCGTGGGGTCGGAGACAATTGCCATTTCTATCGGGGAAGCTGTGGATACGCTGGAGGACGTCTACGAGCCCTACCTGATCCAGATCGGGTTCCTCAAGCGGACGCCCCGGGGAAGGGTGGCCACCAACGGCGCGTGGGAGCATCTTGGAGCCCGGCGGACCGGAAGTGAAGACCAGCCAATTCTTTTTTGATCTTCCCGAAGAGCTGATAGCGCAGACACCGACACCCGATCGCGAAGCTGCACGGCTTCTTGTTCTGGATCGATCTATCGGTATCACCCGGGATACCAATGTTGCCAATCTCGCTCAATGGATCACCTCGGGAACCGTGATCGTCCTGAACGATACGCGTGTGCGCAAGGCGCGAATCTTCGGCCAGCGTCCGGGCGGCGGCACGACGGAGTTCGTCCTGCTGGAGCGGAAAGCGCCGACCCTTTGGGAGGCTCTGGTGGGCAGGGCAAAGAGGGTGAAGCCTGGCGCAGTTTTCCTCTTTCCCGGCAATGTCAGAGGCTGGGTGGAAAAGGCCGATGGCGATACAAGGCTTATCCGATTCGACGTTGCCATCAGCGAGCAATGGCTGGAGACCCACGGCCACGTTCCCCTGCCGCCCTACATTCGCCGGGAGGACACGCCGGAAGACGAGGAAAACTACCAGACCGTGTATGCAAGGGTCGTGGGTTCAGCGGCAGCGCCCACGGCCGGCCTGCACTTCACCCCGCGGCTGCTGGATGAGCTGAGGGATGGCGGCGCGCGGATTGCATGGGTCACGCTGCACGTCGGCCTGGCAACTTTCCTGCCCATCAGGACGGAGCATATCGAACAGCACGCCATGCATGAGGAATATTTCGCCGTTCCCCCTGAGACAAAGGAGCTTGTCGATCAAGCGGTCCGGGCGGGCCGGCCTGTGCTCGCCGTGGGCACAACGGTTGTCCGAACGCTGGAGTCCGCCTGGTCCGATGCTGGGCTGAGGGAAGGGGAGGGCCGGACCAGGATCTATATCACCCCGGGGTACAGGTTCAAGGTCGTAAACCAGCTTTTCACCAACTTCCACACCCCCGGCTCGAGCCTGATCGTGCTGGCCAGCGCTTTTGCCGGCCGGGAGCTGATCCTGAAGACCTACGCGGAGGCTGTGGAGAAGAGGTACAGGTTTTTCAGCTATGGGGATGCAATGCTGATACAATGACAAGCCGCCCCCCGGCGTGGCGTTGGAGAGCCCGAAAGGCCGACCCTAATACGTGCCGGGTCCCATGGCCTGGAAATCGGCCCGGACCTTTGAGAGATGCGCCAGGGTCCTGTCGATGGTGTCCTGATAATCAAGGTCACCGGTCTCGATTCTGAAGTTCTCGTCCTCCCATTCGTCGATTTTGTCCAGCGGAACGCCGCGCATTGCCCAGGCCTTTGCCGACCACTCCCTGGCCTTTGTCCAGTACGTGGAGGCCGTCTTATAGAGCTGCTCCGCTGTATTCAAGCTGTCGAGGTTCTGCTGCTTCCACGGGTAGTTGTAGAAATAGGCTGCCTGCTTGTCGTACTTGCTGCCGAGCGTCAGGTAGCTGTAGACGAGCTTGAGGTTGACGTGCATGGAGAACAGGTAGCGGTAGCGCTCCCATTCCGTCTTGTCCTTGATGGGCGCTAGGGCATACAGCGGGTTTGCGAAATCCGATTGCAATGCCTCTTGGAGATAAAAGATGTCCTCCATTGTGTCATCCGGGTAATGGTGGAGGTGTTCGTGATAGAGCTGGTAATACTCCTCCGCGTAGAGGATGCGCCACGCCGACGCGGTGAGCGCGGGAAGCAGGAGAAGAAAAACCATGAGAAGGGTTTTTCTCACAATGCGTTTATCGGCAGAGCGGAGAGTATTTTCCATATGTCGCCGTGAATAAGCCCTGCCGGCCTGTCGCCATCAAGGAGGGAGACCTGCATGCCCGTGTCGGCGTACAGCTCGATGGCGCGCAGGTAGCTCTCTCGCACCTTTTCCTGGAAGGCAATTGCGTCGTACAGCTCCTTCCTGCCGCGCTGGGAGAGCCGCTCCTGGCATACCTCCACGGGGGTGTCAAGAAAGAGCAGGCACTGCGGCAGGGGAAAGCCGGAGTTCAGCCCAAGAACGAACTCGAAGCCGCACTCGATGGACTGGTAGGCCAGGCTGGAGAAGAGGTAGCGATCGCAGATGACCAGCTCCCCTTTGCGGACGCGCGCCTCGATGCCGGTCACCGGCTCGTTCACGTGCTCGCTCCGGTCCGCCGCATAGAGCAGCGCGATGGTCCGGGGATGCGCCCTGGCCTCTCCCGCGAGGATGGATCTGAGCATGCGGCCCATGGGCCCGTCCGTGGGCTCCCACGTTGCCGTGTGCGGCTTGTCCTCCCGGGTAAGGCGTTCGGAAAGCAGCTTGAGCTGCGTGGAGGTTCCAGCGCCATCCAGGCCTTCCAGCACGATAAAGGTTTGAAGTATAGTGGAGCTCACCGACGAAGAGTGTAATGAGAACCGCCCGGTATGTCATGGTGTCGATGCTGTTTTTTTCCGTATATTGTTCCCTGCCGGGCCAGGACGTGACCGGGCAGGGCCCCGGTGCGGTTGACACGGACCTCACGGTGGTGGGAAGGGACGACGCGGTCATTCCCATTCCTCTGCCATGGCAGGAGCGGGAGATTCCCATTCCAGAGTTCGATCCCGGCCCGGTACCGGCGCAGGTTGTGCCAGCCATCCAACCCCCCACCGGTGCCGGCTCATTTCCTTTGGCCAGTCCCCCGGTTCCCGATCCCTTGCAGGAACCCTCATCGTGATGGAAGCCCATAGAGCGTTTCCCTGGGTCGTATCCCTCCTGCTCCATGCAGGCCTCCTCCTGGTGCCCGTCAGTATTCTCCTTGCCCCGGTTCCAAAGACGGCCGCGGCGCTCGGGGGTGTGGATGTCGCGATTGTCGCATCCGCAGGGCCGGGGGGGGAAGCCGCGGGCGCTGTCGCATCATCAACAGCCGCGGAGATTGTTCGCCTGCCCCGGCCGGGGATTCAAATGGGAAAGCTGCCGGCGGCAGCCCTCCCCAAGGTGTCGTCCGATCTGCCGAATGGTGTTTCACCCGTGGAGGGGCTTGGTTCGGCGGCTTCGAACAGCTCAATCTTCCAGCCCGCCGCGCAGGACGTGCTTGCGGACGCGGCAGCCGTCTCCCTCACAAGCCCGAAAACCGCGTCCGCGACCGTGGCGGAAGGCGCCCAATCGCCCGGGACCCGGATCGGATGGGAAGGCGCTCCGCGGAGGCTCATCCGCAAGCGCGATCCGCAGTTTCCGGACGTTCTCAGCGCGACGGGGCAGGAGATCGAGGGTGAGGCGCGGATCACCGTGGCTCCCTCCGGTGTGGTTACACGCGTGGATATAACACGGAGTTCCGGTTATACTGAGATCGATGCAAGCGTTGAGGCAGCCCTTCGTGACTACCTTTTCTCCCGGGTGGACGGCCAAGGGGATGCGGTCGGAACGGTGAGATTTCGCTTTCGCCTGGAGAAACAGGATTGAGGAAAGCTTTCATTGCAGTCGGCCTGACACTCTGTTGTTTGATAGTAGTAGCGGCTACCGCGCTCGGCGCCAGGGAACTGGACCGACTGCTCACTTCCCGGATGGTCGAGTTGAAAAGCAGCGCCATGGATGCCCTGGAATCCATGGCGGGAAGGAAGATCACCTATGCCGGAATCTCGCCCTCCTTCTTCCGCTATCTGGAGGTGCGCGATCTCACTATCCACGACGCCCAGGACCCGGGGAAATCGCTTCTGACCATCCACAATGTCCGGGTCTATTACAGCATTGCGCGGCTGCTCATAAGCCGTGACCCGGTCGAATCCATCCGCGAAATCCGTCTCCTGAACACCAATTTCTCCCTCGATCTGGACCGTGACAAAGATGTGGCGGACCTTTTCCTTCGCCTTGCGGGAACAGGGAGTGGATCGCTGCGGCTGCAGGCGCGCATCACGGGCGCCAACATCGGCGTATCCATTGTTTCCCGCGGCCTTTCGCTGAAAATTGACGGCATGTATTTCCAGATCGAAGCCCGGCCGGAGACTTTGGCGGTCTCGGTTCGCGGAAAATGCCAGGCACGGCTTCCCAGCGGCTTCACGTTCGCCTCCCCGCTGAAGGCGCAGGGCACTTTGGACCGGAGCCTCACCGCGTCCGACGTGACGGTGCGGCTGCTCTCATTCACAAGCTCCCTTGTGAGCGCCGGCGCACAGACCCTGCAGCTGGTCTGGAAGGGGGATACAATCAACGTGCGCAAGATCCAGGACAGGTCTCCCGTGGAGCTGGATCTCATGGTCGATTTTAAAAAACAGGAAGGCACCCTCAACTTCCAGACCGCGGACATGCGTTTGGACAGGCTCATCAGCTTTTCCAAGAAGCTGGACAAGTATGCGCACTGGCTAACGATCCCCCTCACGGCGTCCGGCCACGTCACCTATCGCCTCCCCGACCAGTCACTCGAATACCAAGCGGATGCTTCCGCTTTTTTTGAAGACCAGCTTCCCCTTCATCAGGTCAGCATTGCCGCCAGTTTCGAAGGAACGGAGAAGGAGGTATTTTTCCAGCCACTGCGGCTTTCCTCGGAGAATGGCTCAATCGAGTTCGAGGGCAGCATCCCGTTTGATACGTTTTATCCAGCGGGGCTCCTCACGCTGGCCGATATCAAATCCGGCAGCGGGGAAAAGGTCAGCGCGCAGCTTGTCATCGAACGCCTGCAGGGCGGGCTCGATGCTCAGGGCAGTCACTTCGCAATTGGTGAGGTGGCGTTCAATTCGTTCCACCTCACCCTTTCGCCAATGCAGAACGGAGCCTCCTTCTCCGTCAGCGCCTCTTTTGCCGGTGCGCAGCAGGATGACCTTCTGCAGGCGAACGGCGAGCTGAACTTTGGCCAGCCGCTGGCGCAGGCCGTGTCCGAGGGGAAAGTGAGCTCCCTTCCCAATCCCCTCATCACCGTATCCGCGACATTGAAAAATGCGCCTCCGGACAGGCTCTATCACCTCATCCTGGGAGCGGGAAGCCTGTCCGGGGAACAGCGCGACCTCTATGACCTGCTGGGACGTTTCTCCGTGAGCGCGGATGTCGCGCTTTCCACCGACCTGTCCAGCATTTCCATTGCCAGCAAGGGGGTGACGATCACCGACGTTCATGATCCCGGCACGTCCCTGCGGTTCGGGTTGAGCACCGATGCCTCGCATGTATCACTCACCGGCTTTGCCGGAACGTGGAAGGGGTTCACCGTCCAGGGAGGCTTCGAGGGGGATCTCGGGGCGGCCGGACAGGTGGCGTTCACCTCGGACTTCACGTTCCTTGGCACACCCTATTCCTTTGCGGGAAGATACTCCCCCAGCCAGGGACTTTTCGCGAGCGGCTCATACGGCCTTGTCCTTTCCGCGACCCCGATCACTGCCGGCGGCATTGCCGTGCGGGTGGCGGGAGACATGTTCCCTCTTCGCCTGCCGGACCGGACCCTGACGGTGAGCTTCGATGCTTCCGGCCTGATCACGCAGGAGGGAGAGTGGTCGGCCGACGTGTCCTCCCTCACGCTGCACGACATCCCTTTCCTGGAATCCACCAAAAACACCATTCAGCTTGCGGGAAGGCTCACGCCGCAGCGGCTTGAGCTTTCGCGGATCAGCTTCGCTGATGCATTTTCAACGCTCATCGGAAGCGCCAGCATGGATATCAGCCTCCCGACCGATATCCTGGACCCGCAGCTCGTCCGGATGGTGAGCGTCCAGGGAAACGCGGCCGTGAAAACGGCGGACGGCAAGGAATCATACGTTGTTCGGGGGGGACTGCAGAAAGGCATGCTTTCCTTGGCCGTGCAATTTGCCGGATCCCCGATTGCGCGGCTGGGCAAATCAGCCATACAAGGCTCGATTTCAGGAGCCGGCTCCATCACCGGACCAATGGAAAAACCGGGGATGGACCTGTCACTCGCGCTGAAGGACGGAAAACTGGGTACCGACCCGCTCTCCATAGGGGGACAGATCACGCTGCTGCCGGAGGAAACTCTCCGCGTACAATCCCTGGCGATAGGCTATCTCTCGCATCGGCTGACCGGAGGCGCCGGCCAGATCGACCTGAAAAACGGGACATACGCTTTCAATGCGCACTACCAGGGCGAGTACTTCGCGGATCAGGTCAACATGGCAGTTGGAATTGAAGGACGGTACTCTTCTCCAGCAGACGCCTCCCATTCCCCCGGCCTCATGGACATGCGCCAGCAGGGGAAGGTGTCGTTGAGCGGGATAACGGTGGCAGCCACCGCTTTTCCTTCGTGGAGCGTCGCTTATAATGCCGACTCGGGAAAGCTGTCCCTTGATGGCGGGCCGGGCAACTCCCTCCATGGCTGGATCGACTCCCAGCTCGCTTTCTCCCTAACCATCGCCGATCCGCTGCCATTGATCGGCGCGGCCTCGGGAAGAATCGTGGGGGACCGCATTCATGCCACCGCGGACATCGAGACGCTTGACCTGCTGGTGCTCAATTCCATGTTGAAGAGCCCGAGCGTGAATACGTCCGCCGGACCGCTGCCCGTCTTTCATGTCACTTCCGGAGTGGCGACGGGCAGGCTCGTCATCGACGGGGCGATCAATGATCCCGATTTTACCGGCCAGTTGGACGTGGTGGGGGGAGGCGTTTCCAGCGCCTACTCCCCCGACGAAGCCGGCCCCATCAGGACAACGCTTGTCTTCGACGGCAAGGCGTTTCACGCGCAGAATGCAATAGTGGCAGCCGGCTCCAGCCGGCTGAACGCGCAGGGGGACTGCACCATCGATCACTGGTCGCCGCTGGCCTGGGACATCACCCTCGCCACGGAAGGCAAGACGCCAGCCCATCTCAGGGTCCGGTTCGGCAGGCTGATCGCCGATGGATCGGCATCCGGCCAGGTCCGGATAGCGGGTGACGACCGCAAGACCACCGTGACAGGCTCACTGGCGGTGGGAGATTGCCGCATCGCTCTGGGGGAGTATCCGCAGGGCAAGTTCGAGCCTGAAGAGCCGCCGACGTACGTCAGCCTTGGCTTGGAAACGGCCAAGAGGGTGGAGTTTTCCTGGCCGTCCCTGGATGTGCCCGTGCTGCGCGCCACGGCGAGCCCCGGGGGGAAGGTCGCCGTGACATACCGCGGCGACACAGGGGCGTATACAGTCAAGGGCACGACAGGAGTGCAGGGCGGGGAGATCTATTACTTCGACCGCAGCTTCATCATAAAGAAGGGGTCAATCGCTTTCAACGAGGACCAGAACACCTTTGATCCATGGATCACCGCGCGCGCCGAGGTCAGGGAATGGGACCCGGCGACCGGCGAAGAGGTGAAGATCTATCTGGATGCCGACAGCCCCTTCAGCAAATTCTCGCCCCGGTTCAGCTCCGATCCCTCGCGCACGGAGAGCGCTCTCCTGGCCATGATCGGCGCGCCTCTGGCCAACCGCGCCGAATCCCAGGGGCTGGGTGTCGCCGCGTTCGTCTACTCCGACATCCTGGCCCAAAACCTCATCCTCCGGCCCTTCGAGGAGAAGGTGCGCCAACTCCTGGATCTGGACATGTTCTCCATCCACACGCAGATCCTGCAAAACCTCGTTGCGCAGAAGCTTTTCAGCTACACGGTCAATCCCCTTGACAACACGAGCGTTTCTCTTGGAAAGTATATTGGAAACGATCTCTTCCTCGAGATGCTGGTGAGTTTGCAGCAACAACAAATAGTGACAGGCACCAACAATACCCTGGTCATCGGCGGCACGGGGCTGCAGCCGGACCTGGAGTTGAGCCTCGAATGGGCGACCCCGTTTTTCCTGATGGAATGGAGCTTCCTGCCCCAGCATCCGGAGGATCTGTTTCTCAGCGACAACAGCCTCGCGTTCAGCTGGAGATTCTCCTACTGAAGCGGCAACGCGCACATGAAGGAGCCCGTATGACCCGCGCCATGACCATAGCCCTTGCATGCATTATCCTGACTCTCGCCGTGACAACGGGGGCGGCGGCGCAGGAAACCGCCGCGGAATGGTACGTCGACAAGCCGATCAAGGCGTTCACCTTTACCGGGCTTATCACGGTGAAGGAGAGCGACCTGCAGGCCATCCTCAAGCCGTATATCGGGGAAAAGTTCACTATCGATCCGCTCCTGATGGATATACAGGCCAAGCTGTACGCGCTGGACTATTTTGAATCCATAGAGCCGAATGCCCTGCCGGGAGATGACGCCAAAACCACCCTGATCATTGAGTTCAAGGTCAAGGAGATGCCGTCCATCACGGCCATAGAGGTGAACGGCAACGACACCGTTCGCACGAGTGAGATCACCGACAAGATACTCTTGAAAAAGGGCGACCTTGCCAATCAGAGCAGGCTCAAGGCGGACATCGAGTCGGTGAAATCCCTCTATCTGGAAAAGGGCTACACGGAGGTCAACGTGACGGGCAGCTTCCAGCCCGCCGCAACCCCAAGCACGGTGAAGGCCGTCTTCGCCATCACGGAAGGGACCCCCACCACGATCAAGGAGATCCACTTCTCAGGGAACAGCTTCGCGTCGGAAAACACCCTCCGGGGGCTTATGAAGACAAAAGCCCAGTTTCTCTTCGACAGCGGAGTTTTCCAGGAATCCAAGCTGGAAGAGGACAAGACGGCCATCACTGCCTACTACACCGACCACGGCTTCGCGGACGCAAAGATCGAAAAGGTGACCCGCGACATGCAGTCCGACAAGGGCCGCAACTACCTCATTCTCACGATCTATCTGAACGAAGGAGACCAGTGGATCTACGGGGGCATGAGCTTCGTCGGCAACGTCGTGTTCCCCACCTCGCAGCTTGAGGATCTCGTCTACCAGAAGCCGGGAAAAACGCTCAGCATTCAAAAGATGCAGGCGGACGTTTCCCGGGTGCAGATCCTTTACATGGATAATGGCTACATCTTCAACAGGTTCACCACCACGGAAAAACGGGACACCGCGGCAAAGACCATCGCGTATACCCTGACGATACAGGAGTTCGACAAGGCGCACATTGAGAACATCATCTTCAAGGGAAACACCCGGACCAAGGAAAACGTCCTGCGCCGCGGCCTGCCCTTTGAGGAGGGGGACATCTTCGATAGGGCCAAATACGCGCTGGGCTACCAGTACCTGGTCAACCTCCAGTACTTCAAGACGGTGGCTCCCGACGTCCAGCAGGGCTCGGAAACCGGCCTCATGAACATCATCTACAGCCTGGAGGAAACCAGCACGGCGGACATCAACTTCGGCGTGGTCTTTTCCGGCGGGGACTTTCCCATCTCGGGCACCATCAAGTGGAATGAGCGAAACCTCCAGGGCGGCGGACAGACCCTCGGGGTGGACCTGGAGGCGTCGCCCATCAAGCAATTGGTCAGCCTCAGCTATACAGAGCCCTACATGTTCAACGTCCCCTGGTCGGGGAGTATTGCGCTGTCGTTCGACCATGAGACGGAAACGAACGTCCTGCAAGACATCCTCGGCCCGATTTTCACGGACACCCAGCAGTCCATCGCGGCCCCCGATCCCTACTCCAATCGAACGGATTACCTCACGGACCTCGCCAACGGCGTTGCCATCCCCGCGCAATACCTGATGAGCTACGACTCCTACGACATCACCCTGGCCGGAAGCACGGGGTACACGTTCAGCTACACCTTCGGGAAGCTGGGATTGCAGGCAAGCTACGCGCCGCAGCTGCGCTACGTGGACTACGATGCGTCGCTCTACCGGCCCTTTGAAGTGACCGTGCGGGACAACAACAACGTCTGGAACTTCATCGACAGGGTGGGCCTCGGCGTGACGCTGGACGGTCGGGACATCTATTGGAACCCCACCAAGGGGTACCTGCTCTCGCAGAACCTCACCCTGGTGGGCGGGTTCCTGTTCGGACAACGCGACTACATCCGCACCGACACCGCGGTGGAGGGTTTCCTGACCCTCCTCGACCTTCCCGTCACGGAGAACTGGAACCTCCAGTTCGTGATCGCGGCCCACTCCGCGGTATCCCTCATCCTTCCCAACTATTCCTATTCCAATGGCGCGTGGCAGTGGGAGACGGACACGGACTACACCGACCAGCTCTATATAGACGGTATGACGGTGGGCCGCGGCTGGAGGCAGATGTACGGAGACGCGCTGTGGGACAACAAGCTGGAGATCCGCATGCCCATAGTGAAGGAGGCCATCTGGCTGGCGGGATTCTTCGACGCCGCCGCCCTCTGGGACCAGCCCTTCGGAGCCACTCCCCCTTCAACGAGCATGGACCAGATGAGCCTCGATCAGTTCTACTTCTCATTCGGAGCGGGCGTGCGGTTCACCATTCCGCAGCTTCCCATACGATTGTACCTTGCCAAGGGATTCCAGATTAAGAACGGGGTTGTGGATTGGAGCACGTTTGACAACAAACCAGGGAACCTCGACATCGGCGGTCTGGAGCTCGCCTTCGTCATTTCCCTTGGCGGCAACGTGTTCTGATCAGGAGGCGTGAAATGAAAAAAGCGGCTCTTGCGTGCCTGATTTCCCTTTCACTGGCGCTTCCCCTTGCGGCGCAGACGCAGCAGGTGACCAAGGTGGGGCTGGTCGATTTCATGAAGATCCTCCTCACGGCGTACAAGGATACCAAGGGGTATCGCGACTATGATCAGGCCTTCACCGACTACAACAAGGAGGTCTCCGCCCGCACCAAGGAGATCGTGGACCTTCAGAACCAAAAGCTCGATGCTGACAAGGCGGGCAACAAAACCCTTTCCCTGTCCCTGGACAAGACGATCTCCGACAAGCAGAAGGACCTGAACACCTACAAAACGGTCAAGGCAGCGGT
>JBEKQU010000093.1:0-14029 GCA_049519415.1 Spirochaetia bacterium | reverse complement strand
GGGATTCGTACACTTGATGCGGGCGATGCCCTGGGCGTAATCGCCGCAACGGAGGAACCGTTTTGCCACCTGGGAGATACGGGGAAGGCGGAAGAGCCCGAACTCCTTTGCGAAGAGGGAGTCGTACTGTTCAATGAAGTCTGAGAAATGTTCGTTGAAGATGCGAGTGAGGGTGGAGGTGCCCCTGGGGACATAGACGGCGGAAGAAGGGGTCTGGGCTGAGAGGGCGAGTGAGACCACGACCTAAAAGACAGCCGGGATGTGTTCTCCGCTTTCAACGGGGATCGATGGCAGGGTGTCCGTACAGATCGCAATAGCCGCGCGTCTGTCGTACGACAGGCAGAAGCTGGTGAAGGTCGCGGAGGTGGACTAAGGGGCGCGGGGGCGGCGCCGCGAGGGCTGAATGCGCGGGCGCCTCGGCCGCCAGACGTGGGCCGGCGCCCGTTACTTTTCCAGGAAAGGCTTGAGCCGCGCCGCCGAAGCGCGGAGATCGGACTCGACGCTGTCCCGTACATTGCCCTCGATCGCCAACCTGCCCTGGTAGCCGATCCGGCTGAGAAATTCGATGAGCCGTCTGAAATCGATTGCCCCGAGGCCGGGGAAGAACCTGTTGTTGTCAGACAGGTGGAGCGAGGAGAAGCGATCCTTGTGCGCGCGAAGGCTTTCCAGCATGTCCGACTCTTCAATGTTCATATAAAAGGTGTCGGGAAGCATCTGGGCCGAGCCTGGGCCGAACCCACGCAGCAGCCGCGCCGCCTCGTCAAGCGAATTGGCAATCGATGACTCATAGCGGTTCGTCGCTTCGACCAGAACGGCAACGGACCTCTGCTCGGCATGGGGGATGACCGAGAGAGGGCGCGTGAAGAGTATTCAGCGTGCTTCTTCATGGCCCTTGATCGCTGCCATTCCATGTCCTACACTCGCAGCATGGCACGCACGACAACCCTCACGCTGCGGGACATCCTTTCCCACCTGAGCTACACACGGGCGAAAAAGCTCCTGGGACCTCGCGGTGATGCGCTGCTCAGGCGCGGGGGACAAAAGACGATAGACATCGACAGCCAGGTGCGGACGGACGCAGACAGCTTCACACTCGATTGTGGCCAAAGCATCGTCACACTGCGTCTGGGCGCCGGCTCCGCTGGCCTGATCGATTTTGAATGCAGCACGTGCGCAACTCCCTGCGAGCACGTGGGAGCGGCGCTTTCGCTGATCCTGGAAGAGAAGCTGGCGCTGGGGCTTGCCGAGGCTCCGAAAGACACCGTTCCATTGGAAAACCTCTCGGATGCCGAGCTGATCGACCGGGCTCTTGCGGACAGGGCGGAGCGGGCGCGCACGGAGAAAATGAGCCTGGCGCCGTTGGACGGCAAGGGGGTTTGGAGCGATTACGCTGTAACCAGCGGCGTCTCGGGCAAGACGTATCGCGTTGCCCTTCGTGGATGGGAGCGCGGCGATTCGTACTGCTCGTGCCCGGATTTCAAGTCCAACACCCTGGGAACCTGCAAGCACCTGATCTTTGCCATCGGCGCGGTGAAGAGGAAACTTCCGAAGCGCGCGCAGCCAAGGCCTTACAAGCGCGCGCGCATCACCCTCCACGTCCGATATGGAGATGAGGCTGAGCTGCGGCTGCTCCTGCCCGATGGGCTGCCAAAGGATGTGGAGGCCGTGGCAGGACCGCTCCGCGACACGGCCATCACCGATGTGGATGACCTCATGGTCCGGATCAGGAAGTTGGAGCGCCTGGGCAATCCCGTTCACATCTATCCTGACGCGGAGGAGATGGTGAACGCGCTGCTGCAGCGCGGGAAGCTGGATGCGACGGTGAGCGCGATCCGCAGGGACCCCCGGAATCATCCCCTGAGAAAAAGACTCCTCCGGGTGGAGCTTCTTCCCTACCAGATGGAGGGCATTGCATTCGCGGTGGGAGCGGGAAGAGCCCTTATTGCCGATGACATGGGGCTGGGGAAGACCCTCCAGGGGATTGGCACCGCCGAGCTTCTTGCGCGCGAAACGGGGATCTCGCGCGTGCTGGTGATCTGTCCCGCTTCCGTGAAGAGCCAATGGGTGCGGGAGGCCCAGCGCGCAACGGAGAGAAAGTGCCAGATCGTGGCGGGTCCCACAAGGGAAAGGCCAGCCCTGTACCGCACGGGGGCCTTCTATACCATCGCCAACTACGAGCAGGTGCTTCGTGACTACCTCAGCATCGAGCAGGTTCCCTGGGACCTCATCATCCTGGACGAGGGGCAGAGGATAAAGAACTGGCAGGCCAAGACAGCGCAGGTGGTCAAGGCGCTTCGTTCCCCCTTTGCGCTGGTCCTCACGGGAACGCCCCTGGAGAACCGGCTGGACGAGCTGTATTCGGTGGTGCAGTTCATCAACAACCGCCAGCTCGGTCCCGCCTTCCGCTTCTTTCACAGCTATCGGGTGGTCGACGAAAAGGGCCGGGTGCTGGGATACAAAAACCTCGACGATCTGCGCAGGCACCTGGCGCCCGTCCTGCTGCGCAGAACGCGCTCCATGGTCCTGCGGCAGCTTCCCCCGCGCACGACGGAGATCCTGCGCATTGCGCCCACGGCGGAACAGGCTGACCTGCATGACGGCCATCGGCGGATCATCTCGACGATCCTCTCCAAGCGCTACATCAGTGAGATGGACCTCCTGCGTCTGCAGAAGGCGCTGCTCATGTGCCGCATGGCCGCTGACAGCACCTTTCTCCTGGACAAGGAGCCCCCGGGATACTCGACCAAGCTCGATGAGCTGGACTCGCTTCTGGACCGGTTGGCCGCGGAAGAGGGGCGCAAGATCATCGTGTTCTCCGAGTGGACCACGATGCTCGACCTCATCGAGCCGCTTCTGCAAAAGCGGAAGACGGGCTTCGTGCGCCTTGACGGCAGCGTGCCTCAGGCAAAGAGGCAGGGCCTGGTGGACAGGTTCCAGCGCGATCCCGGCTGCGTCGTGTTCCTGACCACGAACGCCGGCGCCACGGGATTGAATCTCCAAGCAGCCGACACGGTGATCAACGTGGATCTTCCCTGGAACCCCGCGATTCTGGAGCAGAGGATCGCCCGGGCGCATCGCATGGGCCAGCGCCGGCCGGTGCACGTCTACCTCCTTGTCACGGAAGGCACCATAGAGGAGGGGATGCTTTCCACCCTGTCGGCGAAAAAGGACCTTGCCCTTGCCGCCCTGGATCCCGAGTCCACCGTGAAGGAGGTGGCGCTCACCGGCAACATCGACGAGCTGCGCCGGAAGCTGGAGGTGCTTATCGGCGTCAAACCCCCAGCACCCGTGGATGAGAGTGAGAAGCTGCGCGCAGAGACGCAGCGCAAGGAGCGCCAGGAGAAAATAGCGCTCGCCGGCGGGGAGCTTTTGACCGCGGCGTTTGCGTTCGTGCGCCAGGCCATGGGAGGGGGCGACGGCGGAGGAGCGGGGAGCGGCGCTCCCAGCGCGGCCTATGAAGCAATGAAGGGAATCCTTGCGGAATGCATGGAACGATCCGAAGACGGGGGTTGGAGGATGACGGTCCGTTTCCGCGACGAAGCAGCCATAGAGACGCTGGCAGGGGCACTTGCTGAGATTGCAGGCGTGAAAGCCCGATGACAGACGCCTACCAGCGGTTCAGCGCTCTGATGAGGAGCGGCAGGCACCGCGAAGCATTGGATGTCGCCGAACAGGAGCTTGCGCGAATCGGAGCCGGGGACGCTTTCTGGCTCACGCAGAAGGCCAACGCGCTTAACCGCTCCTCCGATCACGACCCGGCGCTCGCCGCGGCCCGGGCGGCGCTCGCTCTGGAGCCGTCCAATCCGTATGCAATCCATTCCGCGGCTGATGCCCTGCTGGGGCTGCATCGTTTCGAGGAGGCTCTTGGCCATTACCGGGAGATCGTCGATCACCAGAAGATCGGCGCCCGGGCGCGCGCCGGGGTTTTCGAGTGCCTCGATCGGCTGGGACGATGGGAGGAGCTGCTGGAATCTCTGGCCTCGATTCCGGAAAAAGAGCGATGCCCCTGGCGCGTGAAGGCGCTTCGCTCCCTGGGAAGGACAGCCGAGGCCATGGCGGAATGCAGGCAATGGCTTGCCGACCGGCCCCATCATCCCCCGGCCCTATGGGAGCTTTCAGAGCTTGAGATCTCCGCTGACGGGCTGGATGTCGTGCGGTCACGGTACGAGCGGCTGGCAAAGATCCCCTCTCTTCCCGGCATCTACCGCGAAATATACGCCTCTCTCTGCAAGAAGGCCGGACTTCCCGAGCTTGCCCTGAAGGAATACGAAAAGATCGATGTGGCGGGCGCGGGGACCCGGGTCCAGAGGAAGCAGGCTTTCCTTCTGGCCAAGACCGGCCGGGAGCGCGACGCTATTCCTCTCCTGGAAGAGCTTTTGACCATCGATCCAAAGGACGTGTACCTTCATTCCAGCTACAGCGCGGCGTGCGGCCGGGTCAATGAGCTGGAACGTGCAATCGATTTCTACATGCGGCTCATGGGGAAGTTTCCCGAAGAGAAGGGCCTGTACGGGAGAATCAATCGATTGAAAAAGAAGCTTGAGGCGCGCGCGCCGTGAGCGAAACGCTGCGCATCGGAGACCTGATTGAAGCTCCTCAGATCCGCACGGTCATCCGGCTGGCCGAGGGCGAGGAGCAGCCCGAGCAGATCGCCTCCAGCTTCGTCTTCACCTCCGAGGTATTCGCGCATTTCAGCGTGCTCTCCGAAGCGCTCGGTTCAGGCAAGGGCCAGGGCTATTTTCTCCAGGGCGATTTCGGTTCAGGCAAAAGCCATTTCCTGGCAGCTCTGCGCGCGTGGATTTCGGGCTCCGCGGGCGCGGATTCACTCACGCGGCGCCATGCGGGACTGGGACGGCTTTCCGGAACAGGAAAAAGGTTCCTGCCCGTCGCGATCTCCCTTGTGGACCATCGCGGCTCCACTGGCCTGGAATCCATCGTTGTCGATGCCGTAGCCCGCGGGATGAAGGCGGATCCGGGGGCGTGGCGGTCCGACGACCGGCTGGGCACGTTCCAACGCATGCTTTCCGCGGTGCGCTCCGACGGGTACGCGGGCCTGGTTCTCCTGATCGACGAGCTTTCAGAGTTCTTTCGTTCCAAGCCCACCCCGCAGGCGTTGAACGAGGATGCGCGGACCCTTCAGCTCCTTGGCGAGCTGGCGGGGAATAACCCCTTGTGGATCGTCTCAGCGGTCCAGGAATCCATTGAACGCACGGGGGACCTTTCCCAGGCCATCTTGCGGAAGATAAAGGACCGTTTTCCCGTCAGGCTTGCGCTCTCCACGCTCCACATCAAGGCGCTTATCTCTGAGCGGCTGGTGCGCCGCAAGCCCGGCGCCGAGGAGGAGCTTCTCCGCATCTACGAACGGTATCGCGGCCAGTTCCCCGGCTTCCGTTCCTCTTTTGACGAGTTTCTTAAAATTTATCCCGTGCATCCCGTCACCCTCTCCCTTTTAGAAGGCCTGGGGGGGATTTTTTCACAGCACAGGGGAGTCGTGGACTTTGTCCACTCGCGCATCGCGGGTGATGACAGCCGCTCCATCCCCTCAATCCTGGCCCGGCCCGCTGCCGAGCTCCTGGCGCCCGACAGCATCTACGACCACTTCAGCCAGCGGCTGGCCGAGTTCTCCGCGTTCCATGTGTATCCGAGGCACATCGTTCCGCACCTGGACGAGGTGATCGAGAAGACCCTCTCCAGCCCCGAGGACAGAGCCCTGTGCCGCAGGGTCGTGCGCATGCTCGTGCTGTATCGCATCCATCCCACGGCAACGCCGCCATCAGTGGCTGAGCTTGCAGAGCTTGCATCGTGCAGTCTCGACGCGCACTCGCCCGAGCTGAACGCACGGTTCCTTGCCGAGGCGATCCTGGATCCCGTGGCATCAGCGAGCCGGTTTCTGGCCAAGACCGCGGATCCCTCGGGCGATCCCCTTGCCGCCCGGTATCACATTGTCACCGAGGATGATCCGGCCAAGATCCTTGCGGCCCGGGTGGCGCGCGTCGCCTCCGAGCCTGCCCCGGATGATTCCCGGCTCCTGCTCGCGCCCATGGCCCGGCTGGCCGAATCTGATGCGTGGCCGGGAAAGGCTCTTTTGGCCGAAGGGATGCGCCGCACCGTTGCCTGGCTGGGGAGCGAGCGCAGGGCGTTTCTTTGCGTGCTCTCCCCTGGGGAGGAGAACGCGGCGCGGGAACGGATCAGCCGGGAGATCGCGGGTGACTGCGATTTCGCCGTTGTCTTCAGCATCGGAAAGACCTCCTTTGCCGCCGAGCACACCGCCGTATGGGAGGTCCGGGTCCCCGATCATCAGGAGCCGCTACGGGAGTTCCTGGCCTCAGTGCTGGTCTCCTCCGCGCTTTCGCCCGGCAATCCGGCCGAGGCACCCCTCATCCCCGCGGCGCAGGAACGGGTGAGCAGGCACCAGGCCGCGGCCTGCCAGGCGGCGCTGGACGCCTTCTACCAGGGGGAGTTCACCAGCGCGGGCATCCGGGTGGAGGCATCCGTGCGCCAGCTCAAGCGATTCGACCGTCTCCTTGAGTGCGCGGCTGAAACCGTGCTGGAGGGCCGCTACCCCCGGTTTCACGAGGTGGCGCCCCGGCGGTATCCGGCCTCGGCCCGGATCTACCAGCAGCTCCTGGAGGAGTTCGTCACTCCCGGCAGCCTCTCATTGAACGAGGCGCGGGCGCGCTCCCTTGGGCCCGCCATCGACGGCCTGGCCTTTCCGCTTGGACTGGTGGAGATCAAACGCAATTCCTACATTTTTTCTCCGAATATCGCCGGTCACGCGCTTGTGGCATTTTTCTTCAGCCTGCTTCGAGCCGCCTCGGCAACCCCCCTGAACGAGGTGCTCGCGCAACTGGAGCGGGGAGCATTCGGCCTTCCCCACGACACGACGCTCTTTCTCGTGGCCTCCATTGCCGTGGGAGGGTTGATCAGCGTGCGCAGGAGCGGCCGCGCCATTCCTCTGGAGCACCTGGGCCTTCAGACAGTGGAGAAAGCGGAGGAGCTGCTTCCCGGAGAGCTGATCGGCAGCGCGGACCGTGCAACGCTGCTTACGGAATGCACGTTCCTTGCCGCGGGTGCCGCTGATGAAGGCTTCGGTTTGAAGCAGCAGCGGGACGCCTGGAAAGAAGTGGTGAAGCTCCGCGAATCCGCGGCCGGGCTTGTGTCCGACATTCGGGCGCGGCTCTCGCGCGTGGCCGAGTTTTCCTCCTTTGCCGGTTTTGATTTCAAGGCCCTGGAGGGAAAGCTGGCGGGCCTGGAGAGGGTCACCCAGGAGATCAAGACTTCCTTGGCCGCCAAGGAGGGGCTGGAGCGGTTCCTTGCCGCGTGGAGGGGCACGGGGCTGGAGGCCAAGGACGTGGAGCTTGCGCGCAAGCTGGATCGCTTCCTCGCGCAAGGCGCGGAGCAGTTCGTCTTTATTGCGCATTACCTTCGCCACGCCGCCGTCCAACAGGCGTTCGAGATTGCCCCCGACCTGTCGGGCCTTCGCGACGAGATCAACCGGCTGACGGCCGATCCCGCCTCCGGAGTGGTGGAGGATGGCGGGGAGAGGCTTGCCACGCTTTTTGCCCACTTCCGCGAGCGCTATATCGCGACCTACAGCCGTCTGCATGATGAGTACCACCGCGCCGCTGAGCCCCCCGCGCTCTCCAAGCAGGCCCAGCGCGCGCTCGGCGCTGTCCGGCTGCTTGCCGGCATCGAAACCCTTGACAGGCCCTCGGGCCTGGAGCAATTCCTGAGCGACCTCGACCACCGGGAGCCGGGATGCGGCCGCCACGTTTCCGAGGAGCTCCTCCGTTCCGCCGTGTGCGGCTGCGGCTTTGCGCCCGGCGATCCCCCCAAGGCAAGGCCGATCGAACGGCCCGAGGAGCGCATCGAGCAGGCCCTTTCGTCTTTCCTGGAACAGCTCCGTTCCCCCCGGGTCAGGGAGGCGGTGTCGGCGCGCGCCTTTGCCCTTCTGGATGCGCACCCGTCGGCGTCCCACAGGCTGTCCGCGCTGGCCTCGTCCCTGGCCCGGGAGACGGCAACCCCGGCGTCGCTCATCGACAGCCTGGATGCGTCGCTCTGCAGGGAGATCGAGCTGGCCCTGGCGGGCAGGGTTCCCCTCCACCACGTCAGCCTGGACGATCTTGCGCGCAAGGTGACGGGCCGGAGGCTGCCCGCCGAGCGGATTGAGGCCATGGTGCGTGAGTGGCTGGCAGGAGCTGACAGGGATGCGCTGGTTGCCGTAGAAGCGGGGGATGCGGGAGCCCAAGCTTCCCGCGACGATTCCCTGGCCTGGTGGCGGCTTCTTCACGCCGGGTTGTTCGGCGGAGCGGCGCTTTCGGAAGGGCCCCTGGCGGATGCGGCAACCGGCGGGCGGGCGGCCCAAGCAGCGGCAATAGCCGATGCGCTTGAGTCCCGCTACCCCTCCGCCAGCCTCACCGAGACGTTTCGCCGCGCCGGTTCGGCTGACGTGCTGCGCTTCATTTCCACGGAGCCGCTGCACACGCGCGCCGTCAGGGCGGCCTGGCTCACTATCGCCGAACGCGTGTTGAACGGAGAAAGGCTCGCCGAGGGCGCGCGCCCAACTTCCCTCCACGCCGATCCCGATGAGGCGGCGCGCATCCGGGAGCGGCTCGATGCCGTTCTCCGCTCCGCCGCGCTTCAGCAGGCGGAATACCCCGAGCATCTCCAGGCCCGGCTGTGCATGGATGCGATCATGAGCGATCCCTGGTCCACCGACGAGCTGCGACGCGCCGCGGAAAAAGGGCTTCGTGAGCTGGAGGAGACAGGAGCGGAATGGCTGGCGGGGCTTCCCCCGGCCGGTCCGCTCTCCCTGGCCAAGAACCCGCTCGTGCTCTTCATCGACGGCGTCTCTGCTGACGTGTGGCTTAGCCAGGCGGCCGTCATGCAGCGGGCTCTTCCCGGCGTGAAAATGGAGTGGCTGAGGCTTGAAGGGAAAGCCGTCACTGTGGATTCCATGGCCCTGCAGCTAGGGCTGGCAGGCGATCCCGTGGATGTGCTGGCGGCCAACGGCATCCCTTATATCCAGCTCACGGGCCGGGAAGAGAAGCTTTCTGCAACGCTTTCCGCTTCCATTGTAACCGACAAGCCCGCCGTGGCGCGTGTCTCGCTGGTGGATCGCGCCGCCCATCATGGGGAGCTGCGCCTGTCCGGCATGCAAGGAGCGCTCGGAAGCCTCCTGGAAGAGCTTCTCCCTGCCGCTGTCTTCCTGTGCCGAGCGGACGCCAGACGCCTCATACTCACCACTGACCACGGGCTTTCGCTCTCGGGCGGCAGGCTCTCCCACGGAGGCGGCGGGCTGTTCGAGCAGGCGATCCTTCGCGCCGCGTGGGATCCCGTCGCCAATGGCGCAGAATCCACCGGGCACGGTGGCGACGCAGAATCCACCGGGTACGGTGGCGGCGCAGAATCCACCGGGTACGGTGGCGCGGCTCCGACGCGGGGATAATCGTGCCGGAGGAGCTGGAGGGACGGATCACGTCCGTCATCTGGAGCAGCGAAGATGGCGGCTTCAGCGTCATGCGCCTGGTCCGTGACAACTCTTCGGAACCGATCACCATCACCGGGTACCTTGCGGGCACCGGCCCGGGCGAAAGGGTGCGGCTGAAGGGCCAGTGGGAGATGCACCCCAAATACGGCCGTCAGCTCAAGGTGGAGGAATGCCTGCCGCTTCTTCCCGCCAGCGCCGAAGGCATTGAGCAGTACCTCGGCTCGGGGCTGGTCGAGGGGATCGGTCCTGCCATGGCACGCAGAATCGTTGCCCGGTTCGGCGAGGATTCTCTTCGCGTGATCGACGAGACGCCCGGACGGCTCTCCGAGGTGCAGGGGATCGGGCCGAAGCGGATCTCGGCCATCACCAAGGCGTGGCAGGGCCAGCGGGGCGTGCGCGATGCAATGCTCTTCCTCCAGTCCCACGGCGTGAGCCCCGGGTATGCAGCGCGGATCTACCGGCAGTACGGCGACCGCGCCGTGCAGGTCGTGAGGGACAACCCCTACCGGATGGCGCAGGACGTGGAGGGGATCGGCTTCCTCCTTGCCGACCGGTTCGCCCGGGGGCTGGGGTTCAGCGAGGATTCGCCCGCCCGGGCCGAAGCGGGCGTCATGCACGCGCTCAAGCAATCCTCGGAGGAGGGCCATCTCTTCCTTCCCGCCGCCGAGCTTCTCCAGCAGAGCCAGAAGCTTCTGGAAAGCGACCGCGCGATCATTGCCGGGGCCCTGGAGGCGCTCATCGCGAGCGGTCGTGTGAAGGCGGAGGCATTGGGGAGGGCAATGCCGCCCGGGCCGGCCGCAGAACGCGCGTCAGGCGGGGCACGGGCCGCAGGCAAGGAGCCGGCCGCGGCGCCGCCCGCGCCACTGGCAGAGACCCCAGCCGCATCCAGTCTGGTAGAGCGCGCCATCTATCTTCCCGCGCTGTACGCGGCAGAGACAGGCATTGTGGCCGAGCTGGACCGGCTCCTGAGCGCCTCGCGCTCGCTTCCGCGAGTGGAGACCGCAGACGCGGTTGCCCGGGCCCAGAAGAGCCTTTCCATCACCCTTGCGCCAAAACAGGCCGAAGCAATCGCCCGGGCGCTCCAGGAAAAAGCGCTTGTCATCACAGGGGGACCGGGCACGGGAAAGACCACCATCCAGCGGGCGCTGCTTGCCGTTCTGGACCATATAGAGGCGCGTCCTCTGTTCGCCGCGCCCACGGGGCGCGCGGTAAAACGGCTGGCAGAGGCAACCGGAAGGGAGGCGCGAACGATCCATCGGCTCCTGGAGTTTGCCCCTCACGAGAATCGCTTCCGCCGCTGCAGAGAGGAGCCCCTGGAGTGCGACCTTCTCATCGTTGACGAAGCATCGATGATCGACGCTCCCCTCATGCACTCTCTTTTAAAAGCGCTTCCCTCGGAAGCCTCACTTATCCTGGTGGGGGACGCGCACCAGCTTCCCTCGGTCGGTCCGGGGACCGTCCTGGCCGACCTCATCGCCTCGGGCAGGATGCCCGTGGTGGAGCTCACCGACATCTTTCGCCAGAGCGAGCAAAGCAGGATCGTGACGAACGCTCACCGCATCAATCTGGGGCTTCATCCCCTTGCGAATGAATCAGAGGAAGGCGGTGATTTCTTTTTCATCGAGCAGGAGGATCCGCTCAGGGCGTGCAGGACCATCGTCGAGCTTGTCTGCCGCCGCATCCCCCGGCGCTTCCACTTGGATCCCGTGGACGACGTGCAGGTGCTCTCTCCGATGCACCGCGGGGATGCGGGCGTGGAGAACCTCAATCGCCTGCTTCAAAAAGAGCTGAACCCTTCGGGCGGCGAAGTGATCGCGCGCAGCAGAAGCCTCCGCGTGCACGACAAGGTGATGCAGCTTCGAAACGACTACGAGCGGGAGGTGTTCAACGGCGACATCGGCCGGATTGCGGCGGCTGATTCTGAAACAGGGGCCGTCGTCGTGGATTTCGACGGCCGTCACGTGGAGTACGAACGCGCGGACCTGGACGCCCTGACCCTGGCGTATGCCGCGTCAGTTCACAAGTCGCAGGGAGGCGAGTTCCCGGCCGTGATCATCTGCCTTCTCACACAGCATTTTCCGCTGCTCCAGCGCAACCTCCTCTATACCGCTGTCACCCGCGGCAAGCGGCTAGTGGTGATCGTAGGCTCGCGCAAGGCCATGGCAATCGCGCTTCGAAACGACACCCCGAGAAAGCGCAACTCCCTGCTGGCGGCGCGGCTGGCGGCTGGGGCGATTTAGGTTTCACCCGCTGTCAGGGCGCGACGAGCACACCCTCGCGGGTCAGGATTTCCTGGTCCTTCTCGATTAGCTCAAACAACCGGCGTGCGCTCCCGTTGGGCACATTTCGTCCCGATTCCCACGCTTCTACAGTCTTTTGTGAGACCCCGCACAACCTGGCAAACGCTCGTTGCGGCAACTTCAGACTCTGTCGAATCCGCTTCACCGCCTTTGCATCATACCGGGGGGTCGGTTCAATTATAAGGACCGTAGTCCTGAGCTTGATCTTTCCCTTCTTGTGAGCCTCAATTTCTCCAAGACCCCTAATGATGCTCTCGTATGCCTTTGCCATGACCTCACCCCTTGATTCGCTTTACGAAAAGCTTGATCTCTCTGCACTCCTCGGCCGACAGATCCGCCTTTTCGTTTTTACCGAAGACCGTGATTAACCACGTTGTCTCCCTCTCAGCAAAATCGACGTAAATGGTTCGCACTCCTCCCGACCTGCCGCGACCAGGCCGAGCCCAGCGGACCTTGCGAACACCTCCTGTTGCTTGAACCATATCGCCGGCATCGGGATGTTCGAGTAGGAAAACTTCAAGCTCGCGAAGATCCTCCTCACTCAGGCCCAGCTTGGTCCACCGCTTTCGGAACTCATTAGTTTCAATGAACATTCGCCTCATGTGGTAGGTAGAGTATACCCTACTAAATAGGGTATGTCAAATACTGCTATCGAGTGACCTCAGAAGCGAGGCCGGCATCACTCCTCTATCCCCATTTCTGGAGAAACCTTTTTACTGACCATGTGGTCTTAAGAAATTCATGTATTCTCATTTCTGGCGTCAACTCACTGGTTTCCAGGCGTTGCTGTAAGGTAAGAGTTGAACATAACAAATCGTTGGAGCAGTCGCCTTGGAATTTCTTTGCATTGATCCAACTATGTCTTAATCGACGGGTGGTGCTGGCTGGTGCGGCGGGGCAACTGAACTCAATGTTATGCTTCCTCTGGCGTAATTTGTGGTGCAAAAACCCGGCTGATCTGTGTTATGTCAGTTGGGCGAAGGGTAATATTGCGCATACCGGAAAAGGGAGGCTACATGGACATGAAGGTTGTAGACTTCAATCAGAAGTTTTCATTGTTTACCGAACAGTGGTCGCCGAAAGTCATCGGGAAGATCAACAACTATCTTGTAAAAATTGGCAAGCTGGAGGGAGACTTCGTCTGGCATACGCATGGGGACACGGACGAGCTCTTTATCGTTAACAAAGGGGTCCTGCGCGTTGATCTTAGAGAACGACAGATGTTCGTCACCGAGGGACAAATGCTTATTGTGCCTAAAGGAATCGAACACAGGACGCACGCTGACAAAGAATGCGAACTGATCATGTTCGAACCAGAAACCACATTGAATACCGGCGATGTTAAAGGTGACATGACTGTTGAAAAGCTTGAGTGGATATAGGTTCGAAAGGCATACGCAAACGCTTCCCGTCTGACGACTCGCTCGCTTCACACTGCTATCGGACAAATGAAAGGAGAATCCAATGCCCCCCGTATCAGCGCCACGCAGCGATCGACTCGCCTACCTCGATTGGCTCAGATTCTTCGTCGTTCTGTCTCTGGCTCCAATTCATGCCGCTATCAGCTTCACGGGCATGGGTTTGGTGTATGTGTACGATGCTCCGGTGAGGGATATTCTTCTAGCTGGCTCCAAACCCGTCGGCGTTGGTCCCCTTGTCCTCGCTGAGTTTACTGTCTTCATGGACAATTGGATTATGCACTTGCTTTTTCTCGTTTCGGGGATCGGTGTCGCCTTCGCGCTGCGGAAAAGAAACGGCGCTCAGTTCTTGGGAGAACGCTGCAACCGACTGCTTCTCCCGCTTCTTTTGGGCACGGTGCTTGTGGTGTCCTTCCAGTCATGGCTGCGCGCTCTATCCTTCGGCAGGTTTTTCGGTGGCTTCTTCGCCTTTTTCCCCTCTTTTTTCAATGGGATATACACGGGACCGCAGAGCAGCGGGAACTTGGATTGGGGGCATCTCTGGTTCCTCTTCTACCTCTTTGTTTTCTCAGCGCTCGCGCTGCCTCTGTTCCTTTCCATCCGGCGAAAGGGAGAAGCGTCTCGTATCCTTTCTGTGGCACGCCGTTTCACCGCGATGCCGTTGATGCTACTCCCCGCACTTTGGACGGGTCTCCTGGAGGCGCTTTTCAGACCAGGCTGGCCCGGATTTCAAAACCTTGTCAGCGACTGGGCCAACGTCACCGTATACCTTTCTTTCTTCATTGCGGGATATCTCGCAGGATCAGTACCGGAACTGCTCC
>JBEKQU010000092.1:0-14232 GCA_049519415.1 Spirochaetia bacterium | reverse complement strand
CCGGAAGAAGCATCGGCGTCTCACGATCCACGTTCACCAAGTTCTCGGCCATGCCTGAATCTACCATGGCACGCGGATTTCCGGAATCCCTAACATTTGTCCGGTACTTTCGCTGAACAGTTTCGGAAGGAATAAGAAATCTACTTCCTCCATAAGGTAGGGGCGTCCCGCCGGCGCCAACTCATCGGCACATAGAGATGCACCCGGCCGGCGAAGGCGATCACTTGCCTCGTCCGCCCCCTCAGTCCGACAGGCTCCTAGAGAGCAGCCGGCGTCCGTTCGATCAATCGTTCATCTCCCATATCTTCATATGTATGGAAGTATTGCTTCGGACGTCCCATTGGTGGTATTCTGGGCCAATGGAGAAAGTCCAGTTTAAGTGAGACGAGAGGAAGGACAGGGAGGACCAGCAAAAGCATGGTGTTTCATTCGTTCGGGCATAATACGCCTTTGGCGATCCTGATCGCGTCATAGCGGAGGACGTTGCCCATAGTCAGGTCGAACGACGATACTCCTGCATGGGCAAAGTTGGTAATGGAATCATGACGGTTCGCTTCACCTATCGGAAGCGCAAGATCCGGATTATTGGCGCCGGGTACTGGCGGAAGGGAAGGGACATCTACTATGCGGAAAAGCGGTAAATACTCTGACGAGCCGTTGGGCGAAATCCAGGTAATCAAGGATTTCCTGCCTGCCCCGTCTGAGCTGGTCTACAAGGAAGACACGGTCAAGGTTACGCTCGGGCTGAGTCGGCGGAGCGTGGACTTTTTCAAGATGCAAGCAAAGAAGCACGAGACGCAGTACCAGAAGATGATTCGCCGCTTGCTGGACCTTTACGTCGACCGGCAAGGGGCATGAGACGCGCTGCTGCGCGACAGGTGCGGCGAGAACCTTAGACAACAGGTTCGAGTCCGGCCGGGGGAGCAAAGACAGAGTCGAACGGCGTTTCGCATGGGCAATTCCGAGCAGTACGCCGTTTCTGTTTCCGAACTAGCCGATTTCTGGGATTGAGAGAGACCTACATATCTTTCGTGCAAGTTGATCGGCAACTTCTGAGTGTCTGGGAACCGCTTCCATGGCGCCTGTACGAGGATTCACCCATAGGGAGTGTGAACGACCTTCACGCTTAAGGACGCAGCCGTGGTAACGTAGGTGCCGCAAGAGAGCTGATCTCTTCACGAGAGGCTGACAACGTCCTGAACCGCGTCTGCAGGAAGCCCGCGCTGAGCATCTTCCCTCCGGTCCTGCAAAATAAGGGCAATCGCATCAGCAAGATTCTTCTTGCATTCCACAACGGTCTCCCCCTGACCATTGGCACCGGGGATCTCAGGGCAGTACCCGATGTACCACTTCCCGTCACGCTCGATGATTGCGGTGAACTCGTTGTGGAGTGTGTGCTTTGACATGTGCCTATCATACCGCGGGCGTGATCCCCGGACAAGCAGCGAGGCATCAGACCGCGAAGGCCACTAGAGCCGGATTGCAGATCGGCAAGTTCGAACAATGCCGATCGATACTCGTCGGAAGATGATATCTGAAAAACGATAGTCTGACAGTGTCCTCGATCAACAGCGTGGACGCTCGCGTTAACCTCCCGGTCGCTGGTTCGAGTCCGGCCGGGGAGAAGAGGCGGACAGACAGTCGGCACGAAGTCGGCTGCTTTTTTATCGGACTATCGAACTGCTGCAACCTGTGGGCTTCTCTCCACCTCACCGCCACCCTGGATTGCTGTTCCAATCGGATTCAGGTAAAATTACACAGATCAATGGCACAGAATCGCAAGAAATCTGACAAGCGTCCGCCCTACAGACGAAGCAAGCAGCGTGAAAGAATTCTTGCTCTCCTGAGATCAACGGATACCCATCCCACCGCAAGCTGGCTGTTCGGAAGGCTGAAGAAGGAGTTCCCCAACCTCAGTCTAGGAACCATCTACCGAAACATCGGAATTCTCGTCCAACAGGGCCTGATCGGTAGAATTGCCTCCGGCAGCACTTTCGACCGTCTGGACGCGAATGTCACCAAACACTACCATTTCATCTGCGAAAGGTGCGATGCAATCATCGATCTGAAGCTCCCGATCGAGCGCGGCCTGGACAAGCAGGTTCCAGCCTCCGAGGGTTTCGAGGTACACAGGCACGCCGTTGAGTTTTATGGACTATGCCCGAAATGTGCGAAGAAGGCTTGACAGCTTTCGCTTTCCGCCACAAAATAAGAATCGTTCCGAATATCATACTGAAAGGGGCGTTGTCCCCTTCCTGAACAGAGGCCCGAACTTCACGCTTGCACCAGGCTGCAAGTCACGAGAGGAGAAACCAATGTCAACCGAATCAATGCGCCCGTTCAACCACGCTGCTGGCGACGGCACGTCGAACCGCGACTGGTGGCCAAATCAGTTGAAGCTCGATATCCTGCACCAGCATTCCTCAAAGTCCAACCCGATGGGAGGAGATTTCAACTACGTAAAAGAGTTCAAGAGTCTCGACCTGAAGGCAGTGAAGAAAGACCTCCAGGAACTGATGACCAGGTCCCAGGACTGGTGGCCGGCGGACTTCGGTCACTACGGACCTTTGTTCATCCGCATGGCATGGCACAGCGCCGGTACCTACCGCACCCTCGACGGCCGCGGCGGCGGCGGCAACGGCAGCCAGCGCTTTGCTCCCCTCAACAGCTGGCCCGATAATGTCAGCCTCGACAAGGCGCGCCGGCTGCTCTGGCCAATCAAGCAGAAGTACGGCCGGAAGATATCATGGGCGGACCTGATGATCCTCGCCGGCAATGTCGCCCTTGAATCGATGGGCTTCAAGACCTTCGGTTTCGGCGGCGGGCGTGAGGACATCTGGGAACCGGAAAAGGACATCTACTGGGGCTCCGAGGGCAAGTGGCTGGAGGACAAACGCTACTCCGGGGACCGGGACCTCGAAAACCCGCTCGCTGCCGTGCAGATGGGCCTGATTTACGTCAACCCGGAAGGCCCCAATGGCAACCCGGATCCGGTCGCTGCGGCCAGGGATATCCGCGAGACCTTCGCCCGCATGGCGATGAACGACGAAGAGACGGTTGCGCTTATCGCGGGCGGCCACACCTTCGGCAAAACCCACGGCGCCGGCCCCGCGTCCCATGTGGGGCCCGAGCCCGAAGCGGCTCCCATCGAGGAGCAGGGCCTCGGCTGGAAGAGCAGCTTCGGCACCGGCAAGGGCGGTGACACGATCGGAAGCGGCCTGGAAGTCACCTGGACCACTACCCCCACGAAGTGGAGCAGTAATTTCTTCTGGAACCTGTTCGGCTACGAATGGGAGTTGACGAAGAGCCCGGCCGGTGCGCATCAGTGGCAACCGAAGGGTGGCGCAGGCGCCGGTACAGTGCCTGATGCCCACGATCCGTCCAAGCGTCATGCGCCTTCCATGCTGACCACGGACCTCGCGCTGCGGTTCGACCCTGCCTATGAAAAGATTTCACGCCGCTTCATGGAGAATCCGGATCAATTCGCGGACGCGTTCGCCCGGGCGTGGTTCAAGTTGACGCATCGCGACATGGGCCCTCGTGCACGTTATCTCGGTCCGGAAGTTCCTGCCGAAGAGCTCATCTGGCAAGACCCCATTCCCGCGGTTAATCACAAATTGATTGATGCGAAGGACATCACCTCCCTGAAAAACAAGATCCTCGCATCCGGGCTTTCCACCTCGCAGCTCGTCCTGACGGCATGGGCGTCGGCGTCGACATTCCGCGGCAGCGACAAGCGCGGTGGAGCGAACGGAGCGCGCATTCGCCTCGCCCCCCAGAAGGACTGGGAAGTGAACCAGCCGACCGAGCTGGCGAAGGTCCTGCAGAAGCTGGAAGCGATCCAGAAGGAGTTCAACGGCGGTCGATCCGGCGGGAAGAAGGTCTCGCTTGCCGACGTGATCGTTCTCGGCGGCTGCGCAGCCGTCGAGGAGGCCGCCAAAAAGGCGGGGCACAAAGTGGAGGTCCCCTTCGCACCCGGGCGCATGGATGCCTCGCAGGAGCAAACCGATGTGGTCTCGTTCGCCGTGCTTGAACCGATTGCGGACGGCTTCCGCAACTACCAGCGGAAGGACCAGCAAGGACCGGCGGAGGAACTGCTGGTGGAGCAGGCGCAGTTGTTGACGCTGACTGCCCCGGAGATGACGGTTCTGATCGGCGGCCTGCGCGCCCTGAATGCAAATGTCGGGCAGTCCCGACACGGCGTCTTTACCAGGCGGCCCGAGACGCTGACCAACGACTTCTTCGTCAACCTGCTCGACATGGGCACGGAATGGAAAGCGGTATCGGATGCCAAGGCCTTGTTTGAAGGGCACGATCGCAAGACGGGCGAACTCAAGTGGACCGGCACGCGCGTCGATCTCATCTTCGGTTCGAACTCCCAGCTCCGGGCGATCGCGGAAGTCTATGCATGCGACGACTCAAAGGAGAAGTTCGTGAAAGACTTTGTCGCTGCCTGGAGCAAGGTGATGAACCTGGATCGCTTCGAGCTTGCGTAATGACTGAGGAAAACGGCGGACTCCTGGAGCGCAGCCGCGAGACAGGGTTCGACAGGAGAAGCGGATAGCGTCCTCGATCAGGGGCGGTGGCGGTCCTGTTTAGCACCCGACCGCCGGTTCGAGTCCGGCAGGGGGAGCAACGGTTGAGTCGAACGAATCGATGGGAGGCCGGACGCGGCGAGATGAGCATGGCTGCCGCCCTGGTCTCCTACGCTCCCGCGGGAGCTGGAATCCCGAGCAACCTGCAAATTCCCCTGGCAGTTCGCCTCTTGAGGATTGCATGCCTTGGCACGGGTGCATGTGATTGCGTTCTCGGGTTCACCCAGATGTCATGCCAAGTTCCATGGTGGTTGAGGAAGCAGCCGTGCGAACGAAGGTGCCTTTCGATCGCCCTTCGATTCATGCTTTCACGCCGGCCAGTCTTCTGATCAGCTTTCGTCTGGAGGCAGCAAGAGCAGCTAGAGCATCGCGGGCATTCTCAAAGGCCTCCTTGACCGTTTCCGCCTCGGTGATGAGTTGGGGGTCAAGCGGAGAGGTAACGACGTACCCGCCTTCTTCAGCCTCTTGAAGAGTAAGAACGATCTTCCCGTCGCTCACCGTGTACTGTTTCATAAAGATTGTGGTATTCGACAGTGGCCCTCGGCGTCAATGACACGTCAGAAACGTAGTGCCGCAACAGCGAGGACGGACTCGAAACGAGCGAACGCGGCGCGAATAGCGCCGAAAAGCGCGCAGGGGAGCGTCCGACAGGACGCTCCGCGCCGCGGAGCGAGGCGGCCTGGAGCGAGCCGCCACGATGGCGGCGAGTGCAAGGCGAGTCCGGCCGGGGGAGCGACGGTTGAGTCGAACGGGGCTTTTCAGGGCGACTTTGGAGGGCCCCTCTTGTTACGAGTACCGCTGTACGCAGGGCGGCGTGGAGCCTCCCGCCGACCAGTGGGAGGATGAATCCGCTACCCCGCGTTCTTCAGCTCTTCTCTGAGGATGCGGCGAAGGGTTTTTACGTCCAACGAATGCCCGGATCTTCCTACATCCTCGCGGAGGGCATCGTTTATCATGGTCTGGTAACCCCGGCCAGCGGCATCTGCACGATTGCGGAACTCTTCCAGAATCTTGTCGTCAATGTAGATGGTGATTCTGGTTTTCCCTTTCTGAGGTATCACCGCCCCCCGCTTCCCTTTGCTAAAGTCATATTCCTTCCTCATAAGCGTTCCTCTCCCTCCCGGTTGCGACCCGGGCTGATGTAAAGCCGAGGTTCTCTCCGCGGTGCGTGTATACGACAACAAGAATACGTCCGGCCGAGTCTGTCCCCACAGACACAAACCGTTGCTCGCCTCGAGCATCCGTATCCTCTCTTGTGAGGGCGTTGGGATCGAAAAAAACCATCTCAGCATACGAGAAACGAATTCCATGCTTCCGGCGATTCGAACTCGCTTTCCGAGGATCCCACACAACCCGCATACCGCTATCGTATACATACATTATACATATATCAAGTGCCCCCAAAGCAACACATCGCGAACTGTCTCATCATTCAAGGGCTCAACGGTGTCACGGGGCAGACGCGACAAGCGCAAGGTTGTAGATGGGCGATTCTGCCAGACGCAGCTCTTCCCTTTGCTCATTCCGACTCATAACCTGCAGGAGACAGATTGTGTCCTCGATCAACGGGGTGGGCGACCGTGTTGACGTCACGGCCGGCCGTTCGAGTCCGGCCGGGGGAGCAGGATCGGACAGGCAGCTTCGAGCGTCGGGGCTGCCTGTTTTCGACCGCGGTCTTGCAGAGCTCCCTTTCCCCTCACCCCTCCAAGTGGTACCATGTGGATGGGGGTTCACTATGGGCAAGTCAACTATCGTTTCCGACCCTGAGGTAATGATGGGAAAGCCGGTGGTCACGGGAACCAGGATCACCGTCGAGTATATTCTAGAGGAGCTCGCTCACGGGCAGCCGATCGATACACTTGTGGCCTCCCACCCTACCTTGACGCGCGAGGGAGTGCTGGCGGCGCTGGAGTACGCTGCCAAGGTGCTGCGGCTGGACGTGGTGGAACCCATAGAGGCTCCGTGACGTGAATCTGGCCTTCCTCGCTGACGAAAACGTCGAGATTGATATCGTTGATCGGCTCAAGTCACTGGGTCACACAGCAGCACACGCCTCCGAGCTGTCTCCCGGTCGCCCCGACACCGCTGTACTGCAAGCAGCATCTCAGGCCGGGCAGGTTCTCATCACTAACGACAAGGACTTCGGAGAACTTGTCTTCCGAAAGCATCATCGCTCCACCGGCGTTATCCTCCTTCGGTTGCCCGGTAGATCTCCGGCCACCAAGGCTCGACTGGTTGCAGATGCAGTCCAGCGCTATGGCGGAGAACTCCTGGGCGCGTTCGTGGTGATAGGGCCGCGGACAATCCGGTTGAGGAGAGTGCCGGACTGAAACCGTAGGGAAAGGGACGCTTCCCACGATCAGAGGCGGTAGCGTTCCAGTTAAGCACCCGACCACCGGTTCGAGTCCGGCCGGGGGAGCGAAGACAGAGTCAAACCGGCCCTGCCTGATTAGCACAAGACAGGGCCGGTCCATTTCAAAGCTCTTCGATCACCGCAAGGCCAGCATCAGAAGAATGAGACTATTATATCCCTTTCAACATGCTTGTGTGACGCGACAGCCCTCAGAATCGCGCTCAAGGTTCCCAAGCGAAGGCTTTCATGATCAGGTATCGCAATTCTCTGATGGGAAGGACTATCGGTTTCAAGTACGATGTGACTGCCCCCTCTCATGTACGAGACGGTAGTCGAATCTTGCCACAAGAATAGCTACAACATTTCGCCCGCTCAGGTCCCGCGGAAGCTTCATGCAACTGTGAATATTTCGTCACGAACTAGATGGAGTCGTACTCGGGCCGGCGGCGCATTATCGAAAAAGAATGCTGAGACCGCCTCCATCACGTTCTTTCGGAGTTCTTCCCAGCTATCTGCCTCAGTGACGATACTCTCGCTGAGACATTCGGCGACGAAGCCACCATCCTGCTCTTGAAGTACTTCGAAAACGAGTTCGTCTGTCCGGTTCTCCATATTGTAATCATACTTCACCGTGAAAGTGGGTGCAAGCTGCGGAGGAAGGACGCATTGTCGGTCTGAAGCGGACTATCACCTCCACGGACTGAGGTCTCTGAGGAGCATGGGCTCACTGGCCATTCAGCGCGAAAGCTACAAGCGCAAAGTTGTAGATGGGCAACCTTGAACGACGCAGCTCCTCTCCTTGCCGATTCCGATTTCTAGCCCGCAGGAGGCAGATTGTGTCCTCGATCAATAGGATAGACGACCGTGTTAACGTCCCGGTCGCTGGTTCGAGTCCGGCCGGGGGAGCGAAGACAAACTCACTCGAACGGAGCGCTTTCTGGTTCATACTGGCAAGCTCCAACCTGTCTACCGAAACGGGGCAACTCCAGTGGCCGTTTTCATTGAGACAACCGGCATGTCTGCAAAAGGCTGCTCGACGAGAGTTGCCTTATTCGTGGCATGCATCTTTTTGGGCATCGGATTATCGAAAGCATTTCCCGACGATCTTACTGCGACGGTATATGCTGGAGGCTATTGAACTTAGCGTACCAGACCTTGCCGCGTTTGTATAAACAAAAACGGCGCATATCGCGCTCCTACCGAACGGCATATTGCACAGCGCTGCAGTGGAAAACGAGACACACGCCTGATTTCAGGTGGTAGCCCGCAAGGCCTTACACTGTAAGAGCTTCCGTATAGCAGGGGCAGGATTTGAACCTGCGACCTCCGGGTTATGAGGACGCCCCGTCGTCAATTCGACGCGACTCCTTACAAGCCCTTACAAACCGTTACAACGCTAATCATATTACGACAAAGAAGATACGGCAAGTGCTTGTTTCAGCCTTGATTTTCCAGCGATTTTCAGCGGCGCCAAACAGACGAAAAGTCCTACACTTTTCATCTTACACTTAACAATTCGTTTGCCCGAGCGAGCAAGCTCTTTCTCAGGACTCGGCTTGGTTTCCCTTGTGCGCAACAAATGAGCAGTTGACAAATATGTCTTCCAAAGCATAATTTATCTATGAAGTGGGCTGTGCTATTTCATCAGAAGTTCGAGATCGAGTTTGATTCCCTGAGCGAAGAGGTGCAAGACGAAGCGCTGGCGAACATCAAATTGCTTGAACGATTCGGGCCCGTCCTCGGCAGGCCCCGCGTCGATACTCTCAAAGGTTCTCGCTACGCGAACATGAAGGAACTGCGCTTCGATGCTGCGGATGGCGTTTGGAGACTCGCTTGCATTTGATCCCAAAAGACGAGCGATTCTTCTATGCTGTGGTGACAAATCGGGTGGGAGCGAGAGGTCTTTTTACCGCCGGTTGGTCACTAAGGCAGATGAAAGGTATGGTTTGTACTTGGCGCACTTGAAAGGCGAAAGAGAGAAGAAATGATGAAATCCTTGGACGACAAGATGAAGAGCCTTGGTTCCGCGCGTCGCAGAAAGATAGAGAAGCGAGCTGCTGCCCTCTTTGCTGAGGAAATGACGCTAAGAGAACTGCGCCGTGCAAGAAAAATCACCCAAGTGCGCGTAGCCAAGGCGCTCGGGATTCGACAGGAAGGTATTTCGCGGCTCGAAAAGCGCAGTGATCTTTTGCTGTCAACGCTCCGAAACGCTGTGAAGGCCATGGGAGGGGATCTACGTCTGGTTGCCGAGTTTCCGAATCGCAAACCGGTTGTGCTGAAGGGAATTGCAGAGAGGGAGTCCAAGCCCGTGCCGACCCGTCAGAAGCATGCTCGTCCGCGCCCAAAGGATTCTGTTCCCAGGAGATAGCAACTTTGCATGCTGGATCGTTGCTTCTACCAACAGACTCGCCGCCGCCTGACAGAGCGCGGCGCACCTATCCAACTCCAAGAATGATCCATTGCCGGCCCTCATTTGGAAGAACGGTGCACAGAGCTGTATGGCGAACCCAAGCGAATGAAAAGTCAGAAACTCTACGAGCAGGTCTGTGCGACACCCAGGACACGGGTTGCGAGGCGCCATGGTCATTCTGATCGAGGTCTAGCCAAGATCTGCCAACGCTTGGATGTTCCAGTTCCCGGTAGAGGCTACTGGAGGCAGAGGGAAACCGGCCAGGATGTGACTCAGGATCCCCTACCCCCCAACAGAAGGCAGGACATCGCGACTTCGAGATCTACAGAAGCAACTTTCGAGAATCCCTTGACCCGGCAGCTCTGAGGCTCCAAGAGTTTTAGAGCCGATCGGAGAATCGCGTCAGCGTTGCACATGGCGAGTTCGAATTGCATCCTTTTGCCGCCAGGGCGACTCGAACTTCCTTCCACTAAACAATTAAGCCCCCAAATTGGCATAATATCGTCAGGACTTGCCACGAAAAACACCAATAGCGGCATGTGCCGTCAGGACCTTCAGAGCGAAGCGTACCAAAGAGCGTACCATTTCTGGGAACCTCCAGCGCTTCCTGCTGGGACACGCAAAAGGAGATTCGATGAGCGCCGTCGATCCAGATAGTTTCGACACGCCTCCAAACCAGCCCCCCCTTCTCCAGTCGCCGATCTGCGCTGCTTGGAGCCCTGGATCGGCTCAACCCCAAATTGTCTACAATGTACCTCGGTGCACTTCAAGTTATTGTGGACAAGTCGAATCCAGACCGTCTCCCGCAGTCAGCTCAGTCACTGCGTGAGCTCATGGAAAAACTGCCTATTTATCTCAACGTTCCTACCACTGCTCATCCAGGGGAGCTCGGACAGAAAGTCGCAGTGCTGCAAGGCAGCTTTGCAGCCCTCTGCAGAACCATTGGCCTTGTCCCCTGGGTATATCAGCAGATGTTCGGGAATGTCTGTGGCTGACCCTGCAAGCGGATTGTACACCCTCGGGTTTGTGATCTCACCCGTGGTCTTGTTCTTATGGTAGCACATCGATCCATGTAGCCTGTATAGCCTAAGTAGGCCCGGCCGTGGCCGTTTCCCGTCGTTGATCGGTGAGATGTCACTCCCCTCACCCCGGATTCCACCGATGTGACTGGTGGTTCTGCCGAGCCCAGGAAGTTCAGGATCGGCGCCAATAGCTGTTCGCCTCCATCCTTGGCAAAATAGAGCGGCTCAAGGGCTTGGCCACGAGAACGGCGTAGGAAAATCCGTAAAGAAGGCCTGCGGAGGTACAGCACCGCGTTATTGGATTTGACAGGGAGGAGGGAGGCGATAAAATGACCATAGCGAGAGTTAGGATGTCGAGCTTGCCAAAGATTCAGAGTCCAAATGGGAAATCTCGGCTTCAACGTTGTGATCGAGGGGGAACTTCATGGGCATCATGAAGAAACTGGGGCAACAGTGGCGGAAACCGAAAGGCCCGCTTGGTCGGTTGCTCCTTTCGGCGATGAATGCGAACCATTCCACGCTTGCCAACTGGGGATTGGATCATGTTTCGATCGGGAGGCACGATACGATCCTCGATGTCGGCTGCGGCGGGGGCGGCACCGTTCGGAAGCTGGCCGGGATCGCCTTCGAAGGGAAGGTCTGCGGCATCGACTTCTCCGAGGAGAGCGTCACGGTATCCCGGAGGACGAACGAACGGGCGATAACCGCAGGCCGCGTTGAAATTCAACACGCTTCCGTGTCCCGGCTGCCGTTTCCCGACCGCATGTTTGATCTTGTCACCGCGGTGAACACGCACAACTACTGGCCGGATCTGATCGGCGACATGCGGGAGGTTTTGCGCGTCCTGAAACCCGGAGGAACGCTCATGATCCTCGGCGGAGCATACAAAGGCGGAAAGTACGCCGAGCGGAATCAAAAGTTCGCGGAATTGGTTGACATCGCGCTCCCCAGCTTCGACGAATTGCGCGAGCTCTTCTCGACGGCCGGATACTCGGACGTGAGGGTTTTCAAGGAACCGACTTGGGGCTGGATCTGCGGTCTAGGCGTAAGACCTTCCCCATCTTCTGAAGGACGATAGAGAGGCCGATCGCGAAGGGCTGCCGGCGCACGCGATCAAGGAATGCATCCCGCAACCGTTGCTCGAGGCCAGCGCGCACCGCCGCAATGCGCTCGACGCCCAGCGGCGGGGTGAGCTCCGGCTCGATGTGCCGCGCCAAACCCACGAGTGCGCCGGCAAAGCCGCGGTCGAGGGCCCGAGCGGAAAAGGGGGTCACGCTTCCCACCTCCACTGAGCGGTAGAAGATTTCGTGGTAGTGGCGGAAGCGCTCGTAGTGCGAGCGATCACGGGGCTTGTGGATATTGAAGAGGGTAACGACGAGCCCCGGGCGCCGGTCGTCACGACCCACTCGGTTCGCGGCCTGGATGTACTCCGCGTGGGTCTTGGGCTGCCCGAACACGACCATCAGCCCGAGCCTCTGGATGTCGAGGCCGACCGAGATCATGTTAGTCGCGATGGCGCAGTCCACGCGCTGATCGATCATGTGGAATGGCGCGTCCAGCCGCCGCCGGTCGGGAAGAAGAGGAGGTCCACCGTCTCTCGGTCCGGTGTGGCCGGGTCGGCAATTCCGGGCAGGTTCAAAAGGAGAAAGGCGAGCTGGAAAGCGCGTCAGCGCTTTTGTCGGACGACGTGCCGGAGGGGATCAGGAAGCCGGCCAGCTACCAGGTCGAGGGCCGCACCCAGCCGGGCAGCTGTTCAGCGGCAAAGGCGTGCCCTGCTCCCGGCCCGACAAGGTCCAGATGCAGCGCATCGGCCAATCGACCGCCAACCTCGGGTGATGTGGCTGGCGCGTTCGCACCGGCAGATCCACGTGCGCTCATTGTGCCTCCCAAAGTTGGCGGATCGGGACCGCGAACAGACCGTCGCCGAAGCTTGCGCTGGCTTCACCGTCGTAGAGCACCACGCCGGAGAAAAGGCGGCTCCCAGCGGCAGCTTTGAGCCTGCGCAGGCCGCGGAAGTCCGCCGATGTGACCGTGGCCGCCGCCTTTACCTCCACTCCCGCGAGCCTCCGCGGGCCCTGCTCCAGCACGATATCAACTTCTACGCCGTCCTTGTCGCGGTAGTGGTAGAACATGATCGGGTTGTCATGCCAGCTCGACTGCCGGCGCAGCTCCTGGAATATGAACGTCTCCAGGAGCTGGCCCAATAGGCTGCGGTCCGCTCCGAGCGCAGATGCGTCGGCGTCCAGGAGCGCACAGGCCAGGCCGGTATCACAGACGTGGAGCTTCGGCGTCTTGATGAGCCGGCTCATCCGGTTGGCATGCCACGGCGGCAGTTCCTCCATGAGGAAGACGCGCTCCAGGAGGGTCAAGTAGTCCCGAATAGTCGGGCGGCTCACCTGGAACGGGCCCGATAGATTGCTCACGTTGAGCAGCCGGGCCGTCTGGCCCGCGGCAAGAGACAGCAGCCGGGGGAGAGCGTCCAGGCTGCGGATGCGCGCCAGGTTCCCGGACGTCCCGCTGGACGAGGGTTTCGATGTAGTCCCGGTACCACGCGAGCCGCCGCCGAGGTACGGCTCGCTCAAGGGCAGCCGGATACCCGCCTGCTGCGATTCGTTCCGCCAGGGCCGGCCCCAGCCGTTCCGACGTTCGCGTTTTGAATCTGCCGCCGAACAGGATTTCCAGGAACCGCGGCAGCTTTCCAGCCAGCTCGCATTGCGCAAGCGGATGCAGGCGCAGGATCTCCATGCGGCCGGCGAGGGATTCTGAGAGCCGGGGAACAAGAAGCACGTTGGCCGATCCCGTGAGCAGTAACCGTCCCGAGACCCGATTCCGATCAACGGCAGTCTTGAGCGCGGGGAAGAGCTCTGGAACCTTCTGCACATCGTCAAGGATGCTGTGCTCGGGCAGGTCAGCCACAAAGCCGAGCGGATCGCTCTGCGCGGACTCCAGGGCTACAGGATCGTCAAAGGAGAAATAGGCGTAGCCTTTCGGGTCTCCGACCATCCGGGCCAGCGTGGTCTTGCCGCACTGCCGCGGCCCGTGGATGAGGACAACGGGCGTGTCCGCGAGCGCCTCCAGCAGTCGGGATTGAGCGAAACGGGGATGAAGGCCACGTTTAGTCATTGCGTCCAATTGTAAACTCTGAACCGTCCAAATGAAAGTCTATGTCGCGGCTGATTGAAACCTTGGCCCGCGGACGGATAAAACAACGCGGCCTTCGACACGCGGAGCTGTACCTCGCCAGATTCTAACGCGTAATACTGTTCTTGACATATCACGTTCGAATTGCTAACTTACTAAGGAGTTCATAAGTTAATAGACGTCATTTCATGCTGCATAGCACGTGGGTGGCGCATGGAAGAATCCCCGAATCTTGGCAGGCGATTTCTGCAAATGCCGTAGACAGCCAACAACTTGCGCTTTCAGCTGATCGGGCCCGGATATCTTCATGCGCCCCACTCCATGGGACTTCACTTCGTTCCACACGTGTTCATCCGGATTGAGTTGCGGAGCGTATGCGGGAAGATAGAACACGCGGAGCTTCCCTTGATACGACTCGATTTGCGCGCGTAACTTTTTCGCCTTATGCGTAGGATGGCCGTCGAGAATCAAGAAAGCCGGACGTGAGGCACCCTTCATGAGTCTATCGATGAACTGGCACATTACATCCGCATTCACTCTGCCTTGAACGACCATGAAGCGCATGAGCCCGCGAGGACTGACGGCGGAGATCATATTCAATCCAAAGCGAGCCCCGGTAGTTGAAACAATCGGAGTCTTCCCCTTTATCCCCCACGTGGTGCCTGCATGGAAGTCGGAGCGAATTCCCGCCTCATCTTCGAAGTAGATTTC
>JBEKQU010000091.1:0-14675 GCA_049519415.1 Spirochaetia bacterium | reverse complement strand
TTGCCCTTGGCGCCGCAGGCGAGTAGCAGGGCCGCCAAGTAGGCAGCCCCCCCGAGACAGATGGTCTGCACGTTCGGCTTGATGTACTGGATCGTGTCATAGATGGCGAGACCCGCCGTCACCGCGCCACCCGGGGAGTTGATGTAGAGGTGGATGTCTTTCTCGGGGTCCTGGCTCTCGAGGAACAGGAGTTGGGCGACCACGAGATCGGCGTTCAGGTCGTAGATCTCCCCATCGACGAAGACGATCCTGTCCTTAAGGAGACGGGAGTATATGTCGTAGGCCCGCTCTCCGCGGCCGGTCTGCTCGATGACTATGGGAACGAGATCCAAGTCCTTCTCATCCATGAAGCCGATGCCTCACCTTCTGCATAAGGGTACAACTCCCCTGCAGGATGTCCAATACTTTCCTCCTTTTTCCATCTCTCCCTACTCCTTGCCCCGTATTGTTAAAACCTTGCTTCGATTCATGAAAAGGGGGTGCTCTGGACCCCTGTTCACTAAAGGAGACTGACGAGCAACCGCCAATGGCGGGAGGATCATTAGCGAGAAGCCTTTGTTTTCCCGCTCGTGGTGGCCCTACAGTCGATTCTCCGGGCCTTCCCCCTGGGGCCCCCCGCTCAGAACTTGAGAGTAACGTCCAGGACCTTCCCGTCGATGATCTGCATGCCTCTCTGTTGGCCGGCCAGGACCGCCTTGTCCTCGAAGTCATACACCAATGTCTCTATGGGCTCCTTGTACTCAGTCCACCCGGCTCCAAAGCTGCGGCTTATGATGAGTTCTCTGGTTACTTTGCCCGGTTCCTGTGCCTCATCGATCCAAACCGAGATTGTGTAGCCCTTGTACTGAAGCGAGAGCTTTTTCCTCACGTTCACTTCCTTCTCATCCCGACGTAGGAGAGCTGAAGCGCCCAGGCCGCCTTGCGCTTTGTCGCTGGATAGCTGCTCAGTCCTCCATACTATCACGGACCTCTATGAACTGCTCTTCCAGTTCGCAAAACGCCTCCAGGGTCTGGGCGCCAAGGGCTGCGTGGGTATTCACCGTTTCGAACTCCTCGCGTCTCAGTTTGCTTGGCTTGAGGAGGATGCTGTCCCGGATGCCGACCTTGCCGATGTCGTGCAGGGGGCTTGCGTGGTGCTGCCGGTCGAGGTCCCTCGCCGGAGGTCCGCTGGACGGAGCCGCGTGGAGCCCTTCGGCGCGAAGGAAATCCTTCCCGCGATAGGCCTGCCTGCTTCAGTATTGCTTGCACCGTTCCCTTCGGCATGTCTCCCGAACAATGAAGCACGGTTGTCATCCGCCCTGTCTGCGCGTTCCGCTAGATTTCGTGCTCGCCTTTCGCGTGTCGCGCGAACGAAAAGCCCAGTCGGGACAGCTTCCGCGTGATTTCCTGGTAGGATAAGCAGGCCAAGCCGGCCGTCTAGATGGCTACAGCCGTTTCGATCTCAAGCCGTGAGGATACAGCCTTCAGCGATCTCGGCAACTCTCCGCCATTCTCGCGGATCAGGGCGATGATTTGTTTCGCGACGTCTTGCGCAATAGCAACCATCTCCGCGACCGTATCACCTTGAGCCACGAGGCCGGGGATAACTTTAGACATAGTGTATTCCTACGAGGACTTCCTTCAGGGCTTCCGCCCGCGAACCACGGTGGAGGGAGGGCTCACCCACGCGCTGCAGGATGGGACCTTCAAGCGCTTCTGCGACCGGGCGCGCGCACGGACCGGACCCTGCGTCCTTGTCATCGAGAGCGCTCCCATTGTGGTGCGTACGATCGACATGGGCCGTATCGGTTTTCCGCAGGCATATTGGCGGGCTTGCACATTGCGGCACGGGAGATCGGTAGCCTATTCCTTGTTTGAATGCCATAGTCGTGAATTATGGCTTGTCCGGTCGTTGCCTGGACCGAGGAAGGGAAGGCCCGCTCCGCCCGTTGGCGCTCCGAAAGCGGGGCGCCGCCGCCCAAGCGCATGATCATCGCAACCGACCTCATGACGGCCGACGACGCATATCGTTTGGCCTGCGGGGGCACCGCGATGCTCTGGCGGGGCGATTTCCAGAACGCACGCCAGCTTCTGCAGGCGCTGGCGCGGCGCGCCGACCGCAAGCCCCGCAAACCGGCCTCGTCGCCGGCCGAAGCCTTCCATCTATATCGCCAGGCCCAGTCCCGGCGCGCACGCACGCTGGGGATGCTGCTGATACCGATCGAGGACGACTACGGTATTCCCCTGCGACGGGCACCGGACATGCGGCAAGCGTGCGCGGAGGCCTACGGCCCGGGAGAGGGGCCCTCCGTCGCCTCTCTGCGGGAGTTGCTGGGCCTGATCGGCGCGCATGAGTGGCGTAAGAGGGGCATCGAGATCCCGGCGCTCGGCGGCCGCATCCATCCGCACTACGGCGTGTTCGCGCCGGTTCGCGGAGAGTACGTGGGTCTGGTGGCCGAAGCGCCGCTGCCCTCGCGGGACCTGGCCTTCGACATCGGCACCGGGACCGGCGTGCTGGCCGCGGTGCTTGCCCGCCGAGGCGTCGCGCGCGTCGTGGCTACCGATCGGGACCCACGCGCACTGGCGTGCGCCCGAGAGAACCTCACGCGGCTCGGGCTGGATAGGCAGGTGGAGGTCATACAGGCGGATTTCTTCCCCGAGGCGCGGGCTCCGCTCATCGTCTGCAACCCGCCTTGGATCCCGGCCCGGCCAAGCTCCCCCATCGAGCATGCGATTTTCGATCCCGAGAGCCGCATGCTGCGCGGATTCCTCGGCGGGCTGGCCGCGCACCTGGAGCCGGGGGGCGAGGGTTGGCTGGTGCTTTCGGATCTGGCCGAGCATCTGGGCCTGCGTTCGCGGGCCGGGCTGCTCGCCGCATTTGACGGGGCGGGATTGACGGTGGCGGGACGGATGGATGTACGGCCGAACCATCTGCGGGTTTACGATGACGCCGACCCGCTCCACGTGGCACGCGCGGCGGAGCTGACGTCGCTCTGGCGCCTCGCGGCCCGCCCCATCGAGCGGACAAGCGGACGGATACGCCCGCCTCGGACGATATCGCCCAGATAGTCGCCGCATACGTAGTCGCGAGGGGAGCCCAGGCAGGGGTACTTGCCCGCGCGCACGTAAAGGCAGAGCGCTGGGTGCCGAAAGATATGGTGAACTTCGAAGGCTGCCGCTTATACCTGGTGCCGGTACCTGGATCCATCAGTGCACAGCATGACTTACTCCCGGTTCTTCTCTTTTTTACTAGCGCTCATGTATTGGCCGGGATCTGCAATCTGTAATTGTTCCTTTGGATAATCCTTCGTGTTTCTCGTGATGAGAGTTTTAATGCCGTTCTGGACAGCACATTGAAACTGGATGCTATCTTCAAAATCCTTGTGGGGAGATGCAAGCGCAGCATCGATGATGGATTCGTTCAATGGCGCAATCGCGACCAACCTTCGGAATCGTCTCATTTTGTTAGTTTCGTTGTCATAGGTCACTCCTATACGTATAAAGCTAGACGATCGATTACGTATTGTCAAGAAGGAACACAATCTGTTGGCGTTGTTGAAGCGGTGATGTTCGTCGTCAGTACGGCAAGGACGACATCGCCGGGTTTGGGCATTTCTGATTCTGCCTATTTTAAGCCCGACGACGCTCCCCGGGAGACATTTTCTGGGGCATCCCTTATCGTGCCGTAGTCAATTGCGTGGCCCCAGTGGCGGAGAACCAAATCATTCGACAAGCCCTTGACCGCTTCTCCGATGATCTCGAGGCTCCGAGCGAAGGCACGTTTCTTGACCTCATCGGCGAGAAAGTCCTCAAGAGACAATCCCAAGGATTGATCAATAAGGAACCGCGCTTCCGCTACGATGTCCTCCAAAAATTCACGGCTTGATTTCAAAGTACACGGCCTCCGACCAGATCCGTGCTCTTCTCCGGTCATCGAAGGATTCCGGCGTCAAGACATCGATGGGCACCGGAAAGATATCTTCGAGGATGTCGGCGGCATCCATAAATGCGTCGAAGGTTTTACGGCCTTTGTCGAATTCCAGAAGGAGGTCTACATCCGAATCGGGACGGGCATCGCCCCGTGCGGTCGATCCAAAGAGAGCGACGCGCCGCACGCCGAGATTCTGGAGCGGGGTTGTGACGCTCCTTATAAGGGCTGCCGCTTCTTCGGTCTGCATGACGGATAGCATAGCCGTTCCGGATCATCCACACAAGAGCGAAAGCGGCTCTCAGTGCTCCAACCCCGCTTGCCGCTTCGGATATTTCGGTCTCATCGAGATTCTGAAGGCGGTCTATTCCGAGATTCGGGACGAGGACTACCACTTGGGCATCTCGTTCTAGCATTTATCTATTGTGATAAATCCTGAAATAGATTGTTGCAAAAATTTGCAGAGTCGGTTACAATAAAAGCGTCAGTCCCCCAAAAGGGGGGCCGGTTTGATTATGCCGAAACTTAGAGTCATCTCAGAACTGGCCAATGTCTCAATCAGCACGGTTTCCCGGGTTCTGACGAACAAGGGCAACGTGAACCAGGAGACGAGGGAAAAGGTCCTCAACGCGCTGGCTGAGCTCACCGGAAAGACGGGCCCCGACAAGGTTACAGGGCTCAGTCTCACCGTGGGCCTCCTTGTTCCCGAAAAAGGGGAGTTTATCAACGATGACCCCATGACTTCGATCGATATTGTCTCCATGAAGCGGGAGATCGAGGCCCTTGGCAACAGGGTTGTGATGTTCCGCTACGCGGAAAACTCGGATTCCCCGGAAGGGGCTCCCTCGGCAGACGTGGGCAAGATCGACGTCGCCATCATTAACGACCCTTCCGCCGACGATCGAATCATCCCCGTTCTCGAACGCAGGGGAACTCCTTTCATTGTCACCAATGGCCGCTTCGATCGAGACTGCAACTATGTTGATTACGACAACTATGACGGCGCTCTGCAAGCCGTCCGGCATCTGGTCCAGCTCGGGCACAGGGAAATTGGCGCGATTACGGGGCCAATAAATCGCATGGTTTCCATCAACCGGCTTTCTGCGTACCGCGACGCGTTGAGAGAGGCTGGGATTTCTCCCGATGACGCGAAAGTCGTGCAGGGCGCATTCAGCCTCAATGGCGGCTACAACGCGTGTCAGAAACTCATTGCCGAATATCCGAGGGTCAGCGCGATATTCGCCTTCAATGATCTGTCCGCAATCGGAGCGGTCCGTGCCTTGAAGGAAGCGGGACTCGGAGTGCCCGCGGACGTCTCCGTGGTGGGATTCGACGACATGGAGATTGCCCGATACTCAGATCCCCAGCTCACCACGGTGAGCCGGTTCAAGTTCGATATCAGTGCCTTGCTGGCTCGGGCTGCCGACGACCTGGGCAGGAACAAGGACATCATGCACATCAGGATCAGCCTGCGGACCAGGCTCGTAATCAGGCAGTCTACGCAGGCTTTCTTGGGAAGCTGATCGAGTCCAAATGACCCGAGTTGCCAGATGAAGGAAATCGAAGGAAAGCTTCCCGCCTAAAAAAATCGACTAATATTTCTGCAAATATTTGCTGCAAACTATTGACAAGGGCTGCAAAATAGTATATTCTCAACGCCATCTTTGGGCAGTCCGAGCGCTCGAGCTGCTCATGTGGAGGTCTTGAATGGTCATATTTTTTGCCTTGGCCAGAATCTGAAAGGTTTTTGGCAACGGCAAAACGTCGAAGGAGGATCTAATGAAGAGGATCTTTTCAGCACGGCATCCCTTGGTTTTCATCCTTTTTTCCGTCCTGTTGATGATCACGGCAGCAACCGTGGGCTTCTCGCAGGCACGGACTATCCAGATCTACATCCCCTGGGGGGTGGAGAGAACGGAAGGCACAGACCCCATGGCAAACGCCTTTCGCGCGTGGCGGGACCAGGCTGCGGCCAAGAAGTTTCCCAACCTGAAGGTCCAGGTGATAACGGCGAACTGGGACGACCACTGGACGTGGCTGAGGACCAGGATCGCCTCCAAGGACGCCCCCGATGTCGTCGTGCAGAGAGTCGATCAGGGGCATGGGTACGTGACCCCTACCGCGGAACAGGAGAGCCAGGGGCAATCCTTCTGGATCCCGCTGGATGATGTAATCAATGCCATCAACCCGTATACCGGGAAGACCTTGGCTTCCGAGTACTCCGCAAGCGCTTTGGCGGCTGCTCGCGGCACACTGAAGAAGCTTTATTACCTGCCCATCAGTCAGGGGGCTCGCGCGTTCATCTACAATGCCGATGCGTTCCGCAGCGCGGGCATCACCAAGGCTCCGGGCACGGCGCAGGAGCTGCTGGACGACCTTGCAAAACTTCGCGCAAGCGGCTGGAAATACCCCATGGGCGGCACGGGAATGGCCACCGACGCTGGTTTTGCCATGGACATCGCGAACGGGCTTGCCGCGTCGTCGCTGCTGAGCTGGTTTACGTCCATTGCGGGTAGCGATCCGGTCAATCCGAACTTCAAGGCGTTGTACCAGGCGTTTGCCGACAGCAAGATCTCCTATTCCGATCCTCGCATCCGGTCGATTTTCGAATTCCAGAAGAAGGTCGCCGACTACGTGGACCCCGCCACCTACAGCCGGAACTTTGACGCCGTTTACGGCCCGTTCACCAACGGAGATTTCGCCTTGATGAGCGAGTACAACGGCCGCTTCATCCGGGTCAACGCGGCGATCAAGTCAGGATCGGCCAAGGTAACCAACACCGCAACCTTCGGCTACCCGGTCGCAGACAAAAAAACCTTCTCCTTCAGCGACGCGTTGGTGACGCTGCCGGGACAGATTTCTTCCTGGGGATGCACGTTCAGCATCTACAGCGCGGCAAAGTCGCGAGGGACGTATGATGCCGCGGTGGACTTCCTCCAGTGGTGGGCCTCGGGAGCCGAGGATATGTATGCGTGGAACCGCGACCAGCCTGATACGGCGAACGGCGATGTGCCTCCGACCAAGAGCGCCATCAACGCGTGGAAGTTCAAGAGCGCGGGAGAATCCATGCTCCAGGACTTTGCTGCCGGCTGGGGGGCTCTCATGCTTGCCCCCAACGGCCCGATCCAGGAGAAGATCTACCCGTATGCACAGGCGTACGAGCAGGGACAGATCACGTATGAAGAGCTTGCCAAGCAGGCGGATCAAATATTGAAGAAGGAAGCCAACCTGGCGTTGGCGCAGATGTAAAGCAAGTCGGGCGGGGCCGTCGCGGCTCCGCCCTTCTTTTTCATCCTATGAGCAGCAGCACATCGTCCTCCCTGCGCCGCGAGTCGCGTCGGAGGAATTCAGCCCTGTACCTTCTCGTCGCGCCCGCCATCGTCACCCTTGGGGTGTGGTACTACTACCCTGTCATTCATTCCTTCGTCATGTCGCTCTTCAATTGGGACGGTTTCCTCAGCGCGCGATACGTCGGGGCGCGGAACTTTGTGGAGATGTTCACCGATCCCGATTTTTGGACGTCGCTCAAGAACATGGCCATCGTGCTGGCGTTCAGCCTGACCGTACCGTTCATCGTTCCGTTCATAGCCGCGGAGCTGATTACCGAACTTCGATCGAGGCGATGGCGGGAGCTGTACCGGACCCTCCTGGTGCTTCCCGTAGTGGTACCTTCCGTCGTTTGGATCCTCATGTGGCGGAACATCTATGACCCCACCAACGGGGCCTTGAATCGTTTCATCCGACTTTTCGGACAGCCGGATTTCTCCCTGAACTGGCTGAATGATCCCGCAACCGCTCTTGGCGCGCTTTTGTTCATAGGCTTCCCATTCGTCTCCAGCACCGCGCTGCTTTTCTTTTCAGCGGCCTTGGAAGACATCCCCCGAGACATCTATGACGCGGCGCGCGTGGATGGTGTCCCGCGGTGGCAAAGGATACGGCACATCGATTTTCCGTTTTGCGTGCCGCAGTTCCGGTTTCTTGAAATCACAAGCTTCGCGGGAATCATCGCCAACTACACCTCGGTGCTGCTGCTCACACAGGGCCGCCCGCTCAACCATACGCTCCTGCCAGGCTACTATCTTTACCGCGCGAGCGTCGGGGACCAGCGCTTCGGCTACGCAAGCGCCGTGTCCCTGGTCCTGGTTGCGTTCATTCTCCTGCTGACCGTCCTGATCCAGCGGTACGTGAGATCCGGGACAGAGTTCACGGTGACGCGATGAGAACAACCGAAAGCCTCCCCCGGCTTCGTCCCTCATCCGCACGGCATCCGTTCATTCACCTTGCGCTCTTGGTGCTCCTGTTCCTTGCGCTCGTGCCCCTGGGGCTCATGATCCTCGTCTCGCTGAAAAGTCCGCCGCAGTACCTGCTCAATCCCGTGGGCCTCACGGTCCCTCTCCACGTGGAGAACTATCTGAAGGCCGCCCTTTTCCTTGCGCCCAGCTTCCTGTGGACATTTCTCGTTATTGTGTGCGGGATCAGTCTGAACCTGGTCACTTCGTCGCTGGCCGCCTACGCTTTTGCCCGGCATAGATTCCCCGGCGGAAGCGCCCTGTTTTTCTCCATCACCGGCCTCATGTTCATTCCCTCCATCCTGGTCCTCTTTCCCCTGTACCTGTGGAACGTGCACCTGGGACTTCGAGATGTCTGGGGACTGATCGTCTCCTACTGGATCCTCGGCCAATGTTTCAGCGTGTTCTTCCTTCAAAATGCATTTCGGAGCCTTCCCGAAGAGATGTTCGAAGCCGCCCGGATGGACGGTGCCGGGCACATGAGAATGTGGGCGCGGATCGTTCTTCCCTTGAGCCGTTCCATGATCACGACGCTGGCCATCATGATGCTCCTGTGGATCTACACCAATGACTACGTCTGGCAGTACATCATGGCCGGTAGCGCGCAGCGGACGATGGTTCCCGTTGTCCTGCGGGGACTCAGCCAGACCGGCAGCGGCGGCAGCGACCTGGACCGCGGACTTGAATCAGCAGGCTACGTCGTGGCCAGCGCGCCGATGCTCCTGGCGTTCCTGTTCGCGTCAAAGGCCTTCGTGCGCGGGCTCATGTCGGGCTCCACGAAGGGCTGACGAAATGTCGACACGCATGGGCGCGCCGGCGGGTTCCTCCTTAAAAACAGTCGTCTCCTTCCCATTCCCGAACGATCTCGAGCTCCGCGTCCAGAGTCCCCCCGTGGGCCTCATTTTTCTACGCCGAGGGAGACGCGTACTCACAACCGACCCGTTGGGGGCGGTTTTCATTCTGCGTGAAGGCAAGGAGACGCGCTCCCGGAGCCTTGTTTCATGGGCCAGGAGCCATGGCAATGAGATGAGCGTCACGCTGCGAGCGTCGACGGAAACCACGGGCATCGACCTTTTGATCGACGTGGACGCGATGCCTTCATGGATCCGAATATCGGTCCGGTTCTCCGACGACAGCAGGGCGGATGCGCTCGGTTTGAGCTTCAAGGTCCCAGACGGCGAGCACTGGTACGGCGCGGAAGTCCTGGCGGCATCCCAGTGGCCTCTGAACGCGAAGCCCATCAGCCGTGACCCTTTCCTGCCGACAGGCAATCAGACCGCGCCGCTGTGGCTGTCTTCCGGCGGCCTGGCGCTTTTCAAGCGGGACCACCAGCCGGTGGGCTTTCGTTTCCACGGCAGGAACGAAGGGACGCTCCGCATTCATGGCAGGGACACGGCGCGGTTCGATATCTGCCTTTCCGTTGCCGACGACATCCGGCAAGCGCATGGCAGCGCGATCTCCGTCCTCGGCGTCCCGCGGAGCGCGCCCCCGCCCGAGTATTTCCGAAAGCCCGTGTTCTGCACGTGGATAGAGTTTCTCACCGACGTCCACCAGCAGGGCGTCCTCGACTACGTGGAGGCAATGTACGGGTCCGGCTTCTCATGCGGCGTGCTCATGATAGACGACAAGTGGATGCGGCGGTACGGCGACATGGAGTTCGATCCGAAAAAGTTCCCTGCCCCCGGTCGAATGGTCGAGGCGCTGCATGCGCGGGATATCCGGGTGGCGCTCTGGATGACCCCGTTTCTCGACCCTGATTCTTCACGCTACGCGGCAGCACGCGAACGGGGCTATCTCCTGCGCAAGAGGGGAAACCTGGAGCCGTTTCTTGGCCGATGGTGGAATGGCGCTTCAGCGCTGATCGACCTGTCCAATCCTGAGGCACGAGCCTGGTTCGTGGACGGGCTGCGAGCGCTCGTTCGTGGATACGGGGTTGACGGATTCAAACTGGACGCGGGTGACGCCGAGTTCATCATCGGCGGCTATGACAGCTTCGCCCCAATGAACCCTTGGGAATACGCCGACGCGTTTGCCTCCATCGGAGCGGAGTTCCGAATCAACGAGCTGCGCGTTAGCTGGCTCACGCAGGGGCTCGGCCTCGTGCAGCGTCTCCGGGACAAGGCACCGACCTGGAGTCCGGTGGACGGGTTGGGCTCGATCATTCCGCACGGGCTTTGCGAGGGACTCCTGGGCTACCCCTTTTTCTGCGCTGATATGATCGGCGGTGGGTGGGACGGCGGCTTTCGGAAGGGACGGCCCGTGGATGAAGAGCTCTTCGTGCGATGGACCCAGGCCAGCGCGCTTCTTCCCATCATGCAGTTTTCCTACGCGCCATGGAGACTAAGCGAGAGGGCGGCCGCCATCTGCCGTCGATACGTGGAATTGCACGACGACCTGTCCGGGTACATCTACCGCCTGGCCCAGGAGGCGACCAGAGACGGAACCCCGATCGTGAGACCCCTCTTCTTTGGCTATCCCAAGGACAGCGCCACCTATCGAATCCGCGATCAGTTCCTGCTGGGGGACCGCTACCTGGTCGCTCCAGTTCTCAGGCGGGGCGCGCGCCGCCGTCCGGTGTACCTGCCGGATGGTGAATGGAAAGACTATTGGTCCGGCGCGGCGCTTTGCGGTCCCCGGCTCATCAAGGCCTATGATGCCGATCTGGAGAGGCTGCCGCTTTTCGAACGGATGAGGTGACCAGGTTCGCTGGTTCTGCACGCCGCCAAAACGGGGAGGAACCCATGACCCAGGAGGAAGTGGACCGGAGGATAGCGCGGCTGATCAGGGAGGGGCGGATGCCCAGCTATGAGGACGTGATCAGGACCCTTGTGGAGATCTCCTTGACGGTGGCGCTCCCGGCTGAAGGAAAGGATCGATTATCTTGCGCAGGCCGAGGTTCGACCAGGGGCTGTGGCGCTGCTCGGGCAGGGAGGCCAGCCCTCTCCTGCAGAGCATCGAAGGTCTGCGCCCTCTCGTTCTGCTTCTTTCTCCCCTGGAGCTCAGCCAGTGCCTCGTGGCGCGCTGCCATTTGGACCGGATAGTCGCGGGCTGGTCAGAGGATCCCATGGAGGCCAGGCAGCGGATAGCCGACCTGGATGCCCTTCTCGAGCTGATCGCCTCCTACCAGGAGGAGGGCATTTCCTCAGGGGCGAGCGTCTCGCTTTCGAGGCTGATTTTTTAGCTCCAGGAGATCGGCAACGAAGGAGACCTCGTCGATCACTATAGCCATGCGGGGGTGCAGGTCCTGACGTATCATTCCGCCAAGGGGCTGGAATGGCCGGTCTGCATCTGCTTTGAGACGACCAAGCCGATAAAGGACAGGGCCTGGGGCCTCAGCGTCAGCAAGGCGAAGGAGTTCTCCATCCAGGAGCCGCTGGGCGTGCCAAGGGGAGCGACTGCGGCCTTCCGGCCTGCACAGGCGGAAACTTGTCCTTTCCTTCCGACGCCATACGCACGAGACCGCGTAATCTCCGAATCGACTGTTCTGCGAGGCTCGCGAGCGTCTCTATCCTGCTACTGGGATAGTGCGAAATCCTTTGTCGCTTCACGCAGGAGCGACTCAACATACTTGTTCATAGACTTCCTGTTGGCGGCCGCCTTCAGTACTACGCGGCGATGGATCTCGGGGTCTACACGGATGATGAGCGTGCCATTGTATGGCTTCTCGGGTTGCCGGCCTGCTTCTTTGCAGTCCGCAAGGTAGGTGTCGACTACATCTCTGAACGACTTTCTGAGTTCGGCAACATTTTTTCCGTCGAACGACATCAGCACGTTTGCATTAACAACCGTTCCGCCGAACACTCCCGCGTTTGAGTCGAAATCAACCTGGCCCGCGTACCCTTTGTATGTGATCAATCGTCGCCTCCTGCGGGTCTTCTCGACTGGGACCCGGGATCCACACCGGCTTCCTGCAACAACCGCAAAGCGATCTCGATCTGCCACTTTCTGGCATTGTCGTCGGGATGAGGTCTATGGAAGTACACGGTGATCCCATTTAAAGTCACACTAATGGCAGATCCCCTCCCTTCCCTTACCACGGCTCCAAAATGCACCAGCAGACTCTCGATGTCCGCCTACCGCAGGTTGGACGGCCGGGGGTACCGTCTCAGGGCGTTGAGGGTCCGCTCATGCTTGCTCAATGAAATATGATAGCGTAATTTGCTATCATTGTCAACAAGTTCCGCGCTGCCAAAACTGGTGCCGGATAGCCTCCCTGGCAGCGGGTCGATTGTTTCATCATGCCCAATGACACGGTAGAGATCGCACTGGAGCTTGAGCTTCCCCGGCCTGGGCTGTCTTCAGTGACTTGAAAAATGGGGAGTGGTAGAAAAAGTGCGCAAAGAATCGTTCCGCAGCCGGTGGCTAACTTCCGGAGAGGAGCGGCTCTTTTTTTCATAATTTGATTCCGGTTCGTTTATGACAGGAGAGTTATCAGACCCGGATCCGCGTCCAGATGGCCGGCGCATCTGCTACGCGACCATAGATGCGCCGTGGGAACTGATCGCCAGGCGGTCCTAGTTGCTGGCTAAGAGGGTTTCCAGGCCTTGCAGTACCTTACAGTTCTTGCCGAGGAACTCTTGGGTTGAGCCGACCGCGCTTAGTTCACCTCCCTTTTTCAGGATCGTAAATGACTCCAAGTGAAGCGTGGTGGAATCGCCGTTCATTTGCCGCCTTGAGATGATGAATTTTTCAGCCTCAACCCATGTCCGAAATACCGCAAGAAAAACAAAGATAGGTCTTTCAGTGATGCTTGTTACCAAGGCGTCTTCACTGAACACTGCAAAAACGGTGAGAGGCTGGCTGCGCCTCAAAGAAAGTACATTCTCTACGGCCGGGCAGTCGAATGATTCAAGGGCGCCGAAAACAGATCGAGTGGGCGCGGTGCGCGCCACAAACGTGATGGCCTTGTTTCTTGTTCGACGCAGCATCTCGCCCACTGCCCACGGCTCGTCAAGGTAGTCGGCAACCACGTTGGTCGGTACAGGTCTTCCGGCCTTCAGCGCCAGCTTCACTATCTCCCTGTGCCGGCCATCATAGTCCGGCTTGCTCATGAGTGCGTCGAGCTGTTTGCCTGCTTCGTCTGACTCTTTCGAGAACACGAAGTCACCCATTCCCACTTCGGAAAGGATGGATAGAATCCTTCCTGTCGGCGCCGTCGTCCTGGACTCCAGATATGCGGAGTATGCCTTTTTAACAGCAAGAGCAAAGATTTTTTTCTTGTACGCTTTCCGTTTCCAGAATGGGACGCATAGGTAGTTTCCATCCGTAGGGATCGTCGAATCGAGATAGGCATCTCTGATCCAGCGATAGACGCACTGGGTGTCCAAACGCTTCATATCCTCGTGTATTTTTATTCCTGTTCCGAGTCTTTTTGCAACGCCAGTCAGGAAATCCCACATCAATTCGTCCATCTTCCAACCTCGATCCAATTGTACTCCATCGGCGCCGATCTTCAAGCCAGCTTTGGCCAGCGCGGCAGGCACCCCCGCAGGCGAGTGCGCATAGTGGTTTTGAAGCGGCTCCCGAAATGCTATACAGATGGGCATGTTGTGGTCACAAGAGACGTACATCAAGACCTTGAGGTTCGCCGCGTTCGCTCATCGGGATCAGCTCGTGCCGGGGACACCCCACAGCTACCTTGTCCACCTGGCAAGCGTTTGCATGGAAGTCATGGCTGTGATTCCCATCACAGCGCACATTAATGGTGACCTCGCCATTCAGTGCGCTCTTCTCCATGATGTGCTGGAGGACACAAAGGTGACACCCGTGGAGCTCCAGACCGAGTTTGGGTTGGAGGTCTACAAGAGTGTCGCCGCCCTCACAAAGAGCGCGCTGCTGCCGAAGGCAAAAGCCATGCATGACAGCCTGACCCGCATACTGGAAGAAGCTCCCGAGGTGGGAATGGTAAAAATGGCTGACCGGATCACAAATCTGCAGCAACCTCCAGGGGACTGGTCCAGGGAGAAGATCCTGTACTACCGGGAAGAAGCCCAATTGATACTGGAAAGTCTCAGGCACCTCTCCCAACCACTCGGCGATCGACTGGCATCCAAGATCGCGAACTACGACAGCTTCATAGAAAAAGACGGAAAATAATCCGTAGGCGGCTTGGTGTCCACGCACGGTCACCCGCTGCAGCCGGCGCCGGAGCCGTCTCCTGGAAGGCAGAAAACTACTGCAGCAGCCAGATCCTTATCAGGGGCGATGATGCGAAAGAGCTGGGCTCGATCTACCACGCCATGACTGCCTGGGCCTGCTCAAACCCAGGGATCCTCGACAACGGACGGGCCATAGCGGACTTTCTTTCCGACAGGCTTCTCCGCTTTCTTTCGACACGGAGGCCCTCCGCATTTCGGTAAGGATCTGTTTTCGTGATTCTCTTCCAAGTGGTCCGGCAGCGAGCTCTGCGCCGAATACCCCATCTCCGCAAGGCTGGACAACAGCCAGCGAGTTGTCGGCAGGATTGACCTCCTCATCCG
>JBEKQU010000090.1:0-14864 GCA_049519415.1 Spirochaetia bacterium | reverse complement strand
TTCGGCTCCCTTCAGGTGTTTGCCAGGCTTCAAATCCGCCTAACGTTATACGCCAAGCATGCCAAGTCCCACTCTCTACGGACCTTCGCCATGCCGCGCAGCAAGAACTGTCGCAGTCCCATCACGCTCTTAATGATCCCGAATACAGGCTCGACGCTTGAGGCCCGCTTGCCATAGATGCGTTTGCCTTCCTCGCTGGGCACTTTATCGCGCATCGCCACCAGCCGCGGATCGGTGACCTCCTTTATAGGGCGCTCCTTGGGAGGTCGGAAGTCATAGCGGCGGTAGTTATTGTCCTCGCTGGCAATCGCCACATACAGATCCACCTTCTGCTGAACCCTCTGGATAGCTTCAGCGTTCACATACCACCATCGGCCAACATCCGCTGTACGGGTCCCACCGCCTCTGTCACACCCTTCAGCGCTGGTTCCAACTGGTTGGCATCACTGGGGGTGCGGATCACATCGGTGGCCAGAATCATCTGGCTGCCCTCAACGTCCACCACCGCCTGAGCGTTGTACGCCTGCTCGTAGCTGTCGCGGCGGCTCTTGCGCATGAGGGCACTCTCAGGGTCGGTGAGGTTGACCTGCTGGGAATCCTTCGGAACCGCCGCTGACTCCGCCCCGCCCTTGGGCTCACCTTTATCATCCTCTTCGCCCTCTGCCTGGGTGGCAGTTTGCTCTCTTGCCTGCTCTTCCAACTGCCGACGCGCTTCCAGCATCTTCTCGCGCAGCCGTTCGCGTCGAGCTATCTCCTGCGACAGCTCCTGCTCCTCCGCGCTTTCTTCCCGATCACTGGCTTCCGCCTGCTCAAGCAGCCTCGCGATGTCCTGGCGCAGTTGTTGTTCCAATTCCCCCGCACGGTCGTAGCGTACGCTCTTGTGCTTGGAGGCGTTGGCCTTGATAGGAGTCCCGTCCACGCTGACCGTGCCCACCTTTAGCAACCCCATCTGGCGGGCAAGACGTAGAACCTGCGCGAATACCTCTCGCACTAGCGCGCCTTTTTTCCGACGAAACGTACAGATCGTGTCGTGATCCGGATGCGTGTTCCCCGTGAGGTACCTCACCGCGATGTCGCGGTGGGTCGCTCGCTCAATCCGACGGGAGGAGAAAAGTCCGTTGGCATAGCAGTAGATCAGCAACGCTAGCAACATCTCTGGTGGATACTGCTTGCTTCCGCTGCCCCGAGTGTTCACCCGTACGGATCCCAACTCCATCGTCTCCACAGCGGTGATTACGAAGTGCACCTGGTCGTTCTGTGGCACCCAATCCCTCATATCCACCGGCAGCAGCATCGGCGTCTCCCGATCCACATTTACCAGTCGCTCGGCCATACCGGCAATCTATCATACCCGGGAATTTTCCGGTAGCCCCTACGCCGAAGTCCGAGAGGCTCCTAGACCTGCCAAGACGAGTAAGTTCTCCGAGGAACTCTTCCCGTAGGATACTTCGGAGTGTCTCTTCAAGGGGCTCCGTGCTCTTTTTTGCTTGCTCACGAAGCGTGAGATCGATGAAGCTCTGATAATTGCCGCCCCCGCTTGCCTATACTGAAATCGTGTTCTTGTGACATGCGCATCATTCCTCATACTGGCGATGTTCGTTTGGCAGTGGTTCGCGTGCCGAAATTACCCTGAGATTCTCGGCTCTCCACGCATAGGGAGGAGAGGATCTGCAATGATTTCTTGCTTCGGTTTTCCTTTATTATGAAGGGAGCTTTCTTCGAGCCTCGGTGAGTTTGCCTTGCAGCGACGAGACGAAGTTGCTGAACGCCAGCTCCTCAAGCGGTTCTGTGTATTTTCCTTTGCTTCCCTTGTCGGAGGGGGTCAGGATCAGGCAAGCGGCATCATATAGGCGTTCTCGAACCAATCGAGTGCAGAACAACTCGTATCTTTGCTGGTAGGAGGTGTCATGAAATTCGGGGAGTACTGAGAAATGAGATTGACGCAGCTTTACTGGTCTGGTTGATTTCTGGTGTTCCTCTAAAAGCATCATATAGCCCAACCAGGGTTTGGTCGATGGACGAAAGGCGCCTTCGCGGTATGCGGTGTTCAGGTCAGTGGCGTTTCCTAAAGCTTCTTCGACCCTGTTATTGAAATTGTTGCCGAAGGAACCGATGTGGGACTTAAACTCGACGCTGGCGATAAGCCTGCCATCGACAACAATTACTAGATCCCAATCTTTCTCAGGACGGAAATAGCCGGGCAGAGTGGTTTTCCTGAAGTTGATTGCTGTTGACGGTATTCCTTCGGCTTCGACTATCCGGGCGAATAGCCAGACAAACCCCTCCATCTGCTTGCCGCCTGTGACCATGGAGCGAGACCCGGTGTCTTTGGTTCCCGTCTTTCCGCCCTGCCTTCTTCCTTGGGAACCGCGTGTCTACCAGAAATGGGCAACGGCGCGTCGGAGATCCTGTTGCAGGTCTGCCGGTGCAGGCATCTATGCCTCCGAGAGTGGGAGATGGGTTCTCAATGTTGCTTGTGCAAACATATCGGCCGTATCCGTTTGCAGGCGAGCCTTGGAGAGGCTGAAATAATGAGGATCGATCTCAAGTCCAATGCTGTTTCTGCCCGACTGGGCCGCCGCGGAATTTGTGGTTCCTGTGCCCATGAACGGATCAAGGACAGTATCGCCGACGAAACTGAACATCCGCACCAACCGCATGGTAAGTGAGAGTGGAAATGGCGCGGGATGATGTTTAGTAGACTCGCCTGTAATATCGTGCCAGATCTGCTGGAACCACTTCTTATGATTCAGGTCGGAGATCACGCTCAGCAGCCGCGCCGCACGGGTGGGTTTTCTGTAGCCGCCCGGCTTGCGCAGCATGAGGATGTACTCGATGTCGTTTTTAATGACTCCGTTCGGTTCGTATGGCTTGCCAAGGAAACGCGAGTTGCCCGCGACTTCGTAGGTAGCGTTGGCGATCTTGTGCCAGATGATGGGGGCGAGGTTGGAGAAGCCGATCCTTCGGCATCGTTCCTGAATAGATGAATGCAAGGGAACACAAGTGTGTTCACCGTTGTTTTTTCTTCGCGATAGGCATACATCACCAACGACGCAGATCAACCTTCCCCCAGGCGTCAGCGCTCGAAAAATCCACTGCCATACACTGTCGAGATGATCCAGGAACTCTTCATAGTCCTGGACGTGGCCAAGCTGTCCGTGAACCTCACGATATCTTTTCAGCGTCCAGTAGGGAGGTGAGGTTACGACAAGATGCACGGATTCGGGCAAGAGGGTTGGGGGTGTTCGGGCATCACAAAGGTAAAGATCATGATTTGTCGGAATGCGTCGAATGGCTGTTTCGACAGCGGTCATTGCCCGTGCGTCTTTCGCCAGCGCGGGGATCGCAGTATCCAGATCCTCGATAAACTGAAGTTCTTGAGGAAGAAAATCTGCGAGAATGGCGTCCAGATTCGACTCTAGAATCTGCATAGTATAGAGCACGGCTTGGGAGAACGTGCCGCTTGGATGATTGCGCGGATACATTTTCAAGTCAAGTTGTTGATCATCAGCTCTGACGCATAAGTCGCGACACCCCCTCGGCCTCTCCACGGCGACAATTGCTCCCGCCCGTGGTAGGATGCCGCGTTGGAGGTGGAGGAATGGGCGTGTCCGCTGCTGATGAAAAACTGCTCGATCTGTATAGAGAGCTCAGAGTGGCTGATGTGCGGGATGGAATGGATTGGAACTCTATGCACCACTATGGATCCATGTCGCCGGACATCCGGCCGCTTTTTCGCACCCGCGCGTTTGGCATTGCCCGCACGTGCAGGTACGTTCCCTTCGAAGGGCCGATCCCCCGGATGACCCCGGAGGAGTATCGGCAATGGTCGGACGTGTACTATAAGAGGATCTGCGCATATCCCTGGATGGAGGACATCGCGGAAGGGGACTTCATCGTCATCGACCAGAGCGGCGTTGACGCGGGCCTCATAGGTTCCGCGAACGGTCTGGCCGGGTTTGCCAAGGGAGCCAGGGGATTTGTCACCAACGGCGGCGTGAGGGACACCGACGAGCTGATCGCGGAGAAAGTCCCCTTCTGGTCCCGGCTGATCTCCCAGTCCATGGTGCAGGGAAGGCTTCGGTTCGATTCCAAGGATGTTCCCGTGAGCGTGGGAGGCGTCACTGTTCTGCCGGGCGACATCGTTGTGGCCGACGGGGATGGGGTGATCGTGGTTCCGCGCGCGCTGGCCCATGACGTGGCCCGGTACGCAGCGCAGGAGCTCAAGAGCGACAAGGTGGTGAGGGCAGAGCTGTATAAGCAGGCAGGCCTTGCGCCGGACGATAGCGTGCGCTGACATGGACCCAAGAATCATCGAATGCTTCGATTTCGACTGGCGATTCCATCCGGGGGACATTCCCGGCGCCGAGGAGCGCGCGTATCCTGACAGCGACTGGCAGCAGGTTGATCTTCCCCACGACTGGAGCATTGAAGGGCCGTTCCTGAAGACGCAGCCATCAGGAGGCGCGGGCGGATACGCTCCCTGCGGAATCGGCTGGTACCGAAAGACCTTCACGCTTCCTGATCAGCCGCAGCCAGGCAAGGTGTTTCTGGAGTTCGACGGCGTCTACATGAACAGCACGGTGTGGGTGAACGGGGTTCCTGTTGGCCGTCATTCCTATGGGTACACGAGCTTTTCCCTTGATGTCACGGATGCGGTGGCTCATGGATCAGGCGCGAACGTGGTAGCCGTGCGGGTCGACAATTCCGCGCAGCCCGGATCGCGCTGGTATTCGGGATCAGGGATTTATCGCCATACCCGGCTGGTGTGCACGGACAGCCTTCACTTTGATTACCAAGGGATATCCGCCACAAGCGTTTTTCCGTCAGGGGAGGATGCGCGGCTGGATGTTCGCGCCCATATCCGCAATGAGCGCGCTCACCGGGTGACAGCAGCGCTTCGGATCATGCTCGTAGATGATCGCGGTTCAACGGTCGGCTCCACGCTTTCGCCATTTGACGTGCCGCCGCGCGCGGAGAAGCAAGTCGCGCTGGCCATTCGGGTTCGGGATCCCAATCTCTGGTCCCTGGAAAGTCCTTCGCTGTATCGCCTGGTCTCTGAGATCGTCCAGGAGGAGCAGGTGGCGGATCGGTCAGAGATCTCCGTCGGCATGCGGGCCATTTGCTTTGACGCTGACAGGGGATTCCTCCTCAACAGCCAGCGCGTCAAGATCCGGGGCGTCTGCCTTCATCACGACGCCGGGTGCGTGGGCGCGGCCGTGCCGGAAGAGGTGTGGGAGAGGCGTCTCACGCTCCTCAAGGAAATGGGATGCAATGCCGTCAGGGCAAGCCATAATCCACCCTCCCCGGAGCTTCTGGACATGTGCGACAGGATGGGAATCCTGGTGATGGACGAGGCGTTCGACGAATGGAGGATCGGCAAGGAGAAGGAGGGGGATGCCCGGTTCGGCTATCACTGTGTCTTTGACGCTGAAGCGGAAGGCGATCTGCGCGCAATGGTCCGGCGCGACCGCAACCATCCCTCGATTGTTCTCTGGAGCATCGGGAACGAGATCCCTGAACAGGACACCCCTGAGGGCGGCGCGCTGGCGGGCAAGCTGGCCGCTGTTGTACATGAGGAGGATGACGCCCGGCCAGTCACCTCGGCGTGCGACCATATCGGAGCCGAGCCGGTTGCCACTGACCCGTCATTCCTTGAAGCGCTGGACGTGGTCGGATACAACTATGCCAACCGCTGGAGGCTGCGTACCGAGACCTGCTACGAGGAGGATCGCGTGCGATTCCCCCTCCGCAAAATTATCGGGAGCGAAAATATCTCTGTCGGTGGGCCGCGGGGCGACATCGACGCGCCGCTCTCCTTTCCCCCGGACGCGATCGGCGCACCGTTTCACGGCCACATGGTGCTGGCGGAGCAGCTTCTGAAGATCACCGAAACCCGGGACTATGTGGCGGGAGACTTCATGTGGACGGGCGTCGACTATCTTGGAGAATCGCGCTGGCCGCTGAGGGTTGCCGCCAGCGGCGTGGTGGATACCTGCGGATTCGTGAAGGACGGCTACTTCCTCTACCAGAGCGTGTGGACCAGGAAGCCGGTCCTCCACCTTTTTCCCCACTGGAATCATTCTCAGGCCGGTAAAATCATCCAGGTATTCTGCTTCACGAATTGCGACGAGGTGGAACTGTTCCTGAATGCCCGCTCCTTTGGAAAGAAGCATCTCCAATTCCCCCGGCAGGGCATGTCGGAGCGCTGGGCACACTATGACAGGCCGTACGTGCATCCCACCACGGCGGATCTCCATCTCACATGGGATGTCCCATTCGAGCCCGGTGTCCTTTCGGCAGCGGGCAGGCGCAATGGGGAGCCTTGCTGTCGCGCGGAGCTTCGGACCACGGGGGATCCGGCGTCCGTGCTCCTGGAGCCGGACAAGGTCATTCTGCGTGCGAACCGCAGGGATGTTGCCCACGTGATTGTCCGGATTGCGGATGCGGCCGGATATACGGTGCCTCTAGCGGGCAATCGGGTGCATCTTGAGGTGGAGGGGGAAGCCCGGCTGATCGGCTTTGATAATGGCAAGCCGGATGATCACACGGATTACAGATCGAAAGAGAGGGCGGCCTTCAATGGCCTCTGCCTGGCAATTGTGCGCGCCACCGGCGCGCCGGGCCCAGTGAGAATCACGGCGTCGTCGCCGGGCCTCTCCAGCGGACAGTGCAAGATTCACAGCAAAGCGAGCTGAAATCCCTGTACATCGGCTGCCTGTTCGACTACTCTCCTTTGCACAAGGATCGAGCCATGACAACCATTCCTTTGAGCGCAAACGTGTCAAGCAGGTTCGACTTCCCGGGGAGCATCGGGAAGGAGGTCGAGCTCACGGGATTCGTGCAGAACATCCGCATCCTGTCCTGGGGCGGCTTCCTCATCCTCCGGCTGCCCAACCATCTCCTGCAAGTGGTGCTGAATCAAAGCAAGGTGGCGCTTGCGCTGGAAAGCATCCCCGTGGAGGCAACGGTCAGTGTCAAGGGGAAGCTCAACAAGGCGCAGCTCAAGGACAAGGCGCTGAATCCATCCGACGTGGAGCTGGAGGCAAGCGACGTCCAGATTATTTCAGCCCCTTCGGAAAAGCCGCTTCCCCTGGACACCTCAAAGAAGGAGCTGAAGGCGGGATTCAACACCATGCTGGATCTCAGGCCATTGTCGCTGCGCCATCCTCGCGAGCGCGCGATATTCAGGATCCAGGCAGGGGTCTTCGATGGATTCGGCAGTTGCCTTACCGAGCTGGGTTTCACCCGAATATGCTCGCCCAAGCTGGTCTTTTCCGGCGCTGAGGGCGGGGCGAATGTCTTCAGCCTGGATTATTTCGGGAAGGTTGCGTATCTGGCCCAGTCTCCCCAGTTCTACAAGCAGATCATGGTGGGGATCTTCGGCCGGGTGTTCGAAGAGGCGCCGGTCTTCAGGGCGGAAAAGCACAATACTTCACGGCACGTGAATGAGTACATCTCCCTTGACCTGGAAATGCAACTGGATAAAAGCTTCCTGGAGATCATCCAGGTGGAAGCGCATGCAATCCGTTGCATCCTGAAGCATCTTTCCTCCACGTGCGCCAATGAATTGAGCCTGCTGGAGGTGGAGCTGCCCCTGCTCCCAGAATTGACGATCATGGAGTTTGATGAGGTCCACCAGATCGTGCATCAGCGGTACGGCAGGGATTACAGGGGAGAGCAGGACCTTGCGCCGGAAGAGGAGAAGCTGATCTGCGAACACGGCAAAAAGGAATGGGGCGCGGATTTCATCTTTGTCACCCACTATCCCAGTGCCAAGCGGCCCTTCTATGCCATGGATGATCCGGAGCGCCCCGGTCTGACGCTCTCATTCGACCTGCTTTTCAGGGGAATGGAAATCACCACGGGCGGGCAGCGGCTGCATAAATACGACGGTTACATCTCCAAGATGAAGGCCCGCGGCATGGATCCCGGGCCGTTCGAATCGTACCTCCAGACCTTCCGCTACGGAATGCCTCCCCATGGAGGACTCGGGTTTGGCCTGGAGAGGTTTACCGCGAAGCTGTGCGGCATTGACAACATCAAGGAATGCTCGCTTTTTCCGAGGGATGTGGACAGGCTGACCCCCTGACCGGGCGGCAGAGGGAGGAGGACGCCATGGCGGTTCCCGTGAAGATGCCGAAAATCGGCCAGACCATGACTGAGGGCACGATCATCCGTTGGGAGAAGAAGCCGGGCGATCCGGTGAAGAAGGGCGAGGCGCTCCTGAGGATAGAGACGGACATTGCCGAGCTGGACGTGGAGGCGGAAGTGAGCGGCTATCTGCTGAAAATCGACGCCGACCCCGAACAGATAGTGCAGTGCGGTGAGACAATCGCATGGCTGGGAAACCAGGGAGAGACAGCGTGATGGCGGCGCGGGCATCAGAGCCGCGCGGCGACGGTGAAGGGAAGGCAGGCAGCGCATGAGCGCGCTTGATTTCTTCAGCGGCCTGGTAGCCGGGCAGAAAAGCGGAAAGCCGCGCGGGATCGGCTCGGTCTGCAGCGCACACCGCGATGTGCTGGACGCCGCATTCCTGCAGGCATCCCGTGATGGTCTTCCCGTGCTCGTCGAGTCCACCGTCAACCAGGTGAACCAGCTCGGCGGCTATACGGGCATGACCCCGGAAGCCTTCCATCGCTTTGTCCTTGCCGCGGCGGACGACATGGATTTTCCACCGGACCGGCTGATCCTCGGAGGCGACCACTTGGGGCCCTATCCATGGCGGAAGGAGAGGGCGGAATCCGCCATGGAAAAGGCGCGCGAGCTGGTTACCGCGAGCGTGCTGGCGGGCTACGCGAAGATCCACCTTGACGCGAGCATGCCGCTGGGCGGTGACCATGCGGATCGGAACGGCGGGCTTGATCCGCGCACCATCGCGGACCGTGAAGGTAAGCTTGCGGCTGCCGCTGAGAAGGCATTCCGGGAGGGAAGCGGCGCATTTCCGCGCCGCTCCCCGCCTGTGTACGTAATCGGCACGGAGGTGCCTGCTCCTGGAGGCATAGTGTCGGAAGGACACGTTTCCGTGACCCGGGCAGAAGACTTTCGGGAAACCGTGTCCTTGTGCAAGGAGACGTTCCACAAGCAAAGGCTCCAGGATGCATGGACCAGGGTGTTCGCGGTGGTGGCGCAGCCGGGCGTGGAATACGGGGACCGGGAAGTCCACGCGTACGATCGGGCCAGGGCAGCGGAACTTTGCGCGGCAGCGCGCCAGGAGCCGGGCATCGTCCTGGAGGGCCATTCCACGGATTACCAAAAAACGGAACATCTGCGGCAGCTCGTGGAGGATGGAGTTGCAATCCTGAAGGTAGGCCCGGCGCTCACCTTTGCGCTGCGGGAATGCCTCTTCAGCATGGAAAGCATGGAGCAGGAGCTTTTCAGCAACCGGGTCGGGGTGCGCCTGTCCGGGCTGTCCGCCGCGCTGGAACGCGCAATGCTCGCCAACCCCGCGCACTGGAGGAGCCATTACACAGGCGCTACGGAGGATGAGCTGCGGCTTGCCCGGAGGTTCAGCTTTTCCGACAGGTGCCGCTACTACTGGACCGTGCCGTCAGTGAGCACGGCGGTGCGGATGCTGATCGCCAACCTGGAACAGGTGGATATTCCTCTCACGCTTGTGAGCCAGTTCCTCCCTTCTCACTACCCGGCCGTGCGCGACGGTCGGCTGCGGGCCCGGCCAATGACGCTCGTGCGGGAGAGCGTGCGCCGGGTGCTGGAGCAGTATTCCATCGCCGCTCGCGGCGGCTGAGGGCACGTTCCCGCGGCGGCTGAGGGCACGTTCCCGCGAGGCGCAACTGAAAGTCGGAGCGCCTGTGACGGATTTGGCCCTTCAATGTGTTGCATCTATCAAAGGATAAGGCAATGAAACGAATGATTTTCCTGATCGGCGTGGTGATGATGACAACCCTGACCGGCTGCTCTTTCTATTCCTTTGTGGCAGGCTCGGGCACTCCCATTACCTTGCAATATTCCCTCTCCGGCTTCACGTGCATCCAGGCGTCGCAGAGCTTTGCCGTTCAGGTGGTCCCGGACGCGAGCTTCTCCGTCACCGTGACATTCGACGACAACCTTGCTCCCTACATCCTGGTGCAGACGCAGGGCGACAGCACCCTGGTGCTCGGGCTGAAGCAGGGGTATTCCTACCAGAACGTCCATCTCTCCGCGGTTGTGCACATGCCAGCGATCAGCACGCTGGATGGGTCGGGCGCATGCGGCTTCCAGGTGGATGCCGGGTACTCCTCCGCGGCGCCGGTTTCCATCGCGCTATCGGGCGCCAGCACGTTCGCGTGCGCCGGTATGACCTGCGGGGATGTGACGGTGGACGTCTCCGGGGCCAGCAGCGCAACGCTTGCAGGCTCAGCCGCAAATGAAACCATCATCGCCTCGGGCGCAAGCCGCGCCAACCTGATCAACTGCGCGGGGATTTCAGCGAACGTCACCCTGAGCGGCGCGAGCGAGGCCTGGGTGGAAGTAGGCCGGGGAGACCTGGTTCTCTCCGCCAGCGGCGCCTCCACCCTGTACTATGGCGGATCCCCCGCGCTGCACTTGCTCGATCTCTCGGGCGCATCAAAAATCGTGCAGGTGTACTGATCCGGGAAGACACGGCGCCTCGTTTTCGCTACACTGCCTCCGCCGCGGAGGACAGCATGAAATCAATCGATCTCTCGGGTGACTGGCGGCTGGTCCGCGCAGCCACCCGGGAAGCCGTTCCCGCCCGGATCCCGGGCGACACTCATTCCGCCTTGCTTGCGGCGGGCAGGATCCCCGATCCCTACGCAGGCACGAATGAGCTGGACGTTCAGTGGGTGGGCCGTGAGGATTGGGCATACGAGCGCGACTTCACGGTGGAGAAGTCTTTTCTGGCTGAGGACAGGGTGTTTCTCTCCTGCGACACGCTGGACACGATCGCCGATGTCTTTCTCAATGGAAGGAGGATCGGCGGCGCGGACAACATGTTCGTGCGATGGCGATGGGACGCAAAGCCGTACCTGAGGCCCGGGAAAAATTCCCTCAGGGTCCTTCTTCACTCCCCGGAAAAAGCGGCGCTGGCCCGGGCCAGGAAGCTTCCCTATCCCGTCCCGCATAGCATTAATCCCGTGCAATCCCCCCATCGCAACCTGGTGCGCAAGGCCCAGTGCCATTCGGGATGGGACTGGGGCCCCTGCCTCATGGTGTCGGGAATCTATGGCGACATCTCCCTGGCCGCGTACAGCGATGCGCGCATCGAGTACGTGTACACGGAGCAGAGGCACGCCAAGGGGAAATGCGTGGTGCGGGTGTTCGCTGAATGCGAAATTGCGCGCCAGGGAGAGTACGAGCTGGCAGTGACGCTGGGTGAGGCGTCCGCAGCCCGCAAGGTGAAGCTGGGCAAGGGATGCAACCGTCCCAGCATTGACGTGACCATAGACGCGCCCCGGCTGTGGTGGCCGAACGGGTACGGCGAACAACCCCTCTACAACCTTTCAGTGCGCGTGGGAAGCCACGCGGTGGCCAAGAGAATCGGCCTGCGCAAGCTGGAGGTGGTGAACCGCGAGGACAGGGCCGGACTGTCGCTGACCTTCCGGGTCAATGGCGTGGACGTGTTCTGCAAGGGAGCCAACTGGATCCCCTTCGACTCCCTCCCGCAGCGGCAGACCCGGGAACGCCTTGACGGCCTGCTTTCCAGCGCCGCGCGCGCGCACATGAACATGATCCGGGTCTGGGGGGGCGGGCAGTACGAGAGCGAGGACTTTTATTCGCTGTGCGATGAGAAGGGGCTGCTGATCTGGCAGGACATGATGTTCGCCTGCGCCCTGTATCCGGCAACCCCGGGATTTCTTGCCAGCGTGGAGAGGGAGATCCGTCACCAGGTGAAGCGCCTGCGCGACCATCCCTGCATTGCGCTGTGGTGCGGCAACAATGAGGACGTGGGGGCGCTGAGGTGGTATCCCGAGGCGCGGGAGAATCGCGACCGCTATCTGGTGGACTACGACCGCTTGAACGAGGGGGTCATCGGCAGGACCGTGGACGAATGCGACCCCACCCGGACCTTCTGGCCCAGCTCCCCGTCGGCCGGGCGCGGCGACTATTCCGACAACTGGCACAGCGACAGCCGCGGGGATATGCACTACTGGAGCGTGTGGCACGAGGGCAAATCGTTCAGCGCGTACTACGACGTGGCCCCGAGGTTCTGTTCAGAGTTCGGCTACCAGTCCTTCCCCTCTCTGCGGACCATCCGATCCTACGCGGCTGAGGAGGACCTGAACGTCACCTCCCCGGTCCTGGAGCACCACCAACGCCATCCCAGCGGGAACTCGCGGATCACGGAGATGTTCACGCGCTACTTCCGCATGCCGGAGGGGTTCGAAAACTTCGTCTACCTCAGCCAGGTGCAGCAGGCAATGGCAATTACAACGGCAGTGGAATACTGGCGCAGCCTCAGGCCCGTGTGCATGGGCGCGCTGTACTGGCAGCTCAACGATACCTGGCCGGTCTGCTCGTGGTCTTCCATTGAATATGATGGCACGTGGAAGCTCCTGCATTACGCTGCGAAAAGGTTCTTCGCGCCCGTCCTGCTCTCCGCCCGTCTGAAGGACGACCGGGTGGAGGTGTGGCTCACGAACGATCTGCGGGAGGAGGCGCGGGGCGCGGTGACCATTGCCGTGGTGGATTTCAAGGGCGGGATCGTGAAAAAGGAAAAACGGCAGGCGCGAATTCCCGCGGGAAGCTCGCTGTGCCTGAAGCGCTATGGCCTGGCCGATCTGGGCGCAGCGCCTCACGCGGCGTTCCTCCACCTCACCCTTGAGCGGGAAGGGGCGACAGCCCTCAATGACCTCCTGCTTGCGGAGCCGAAGCGCTGCGCGCTGCGGCGGGCGCGGATCCGAACCGAGGTCTCCCAGGCGGGGGATTGCTTCTCCGTGCGCCTTTCCACCGACGCGCCCGCGTTTTTCGTGGCCATGGCTGTTGAGGGCGTCGACGGGTTGTTCGATGACAACTGTTTCACCCTCCTGCCCGGCACCGCGCGCGCTGTCCGGTTCCAGCCCGCCGCGCGCGCCACCCTGGACCGGTTCCGGCGCGGACTTTCAGTCCGCCATCTGAGGGAAAGCTACCGCTGAAGAGCGGTCCAGGTATGCATGCAGGACCCCGCTGCGGGCGGGCTTCTGGAGCTGCCGGAGGGCCTTTTTCTCGATCTGCCTGATGCGCTCCTTGGTGAGCTTGAACCTTACTCCCAGCTCCCTGAGGGAAAGCGCCCTTCCGCCGTTCAGCCCGAAGCGCGCGCGGATGATCTCCGCTTCCTTTCGGGCCAGGGTGCCCAGCACTGCATTGATGTCGTCGCGCAGCGCCTGGGTGATGACCTGCTCATCTTGTGAAGGAGTGTTCCTGTCCTCGATCGTGTCACCGAAGGGGGAGGCATCCTCGCCCCCGCCAATGGGCGCATCCAGGGAGACCGGCTCGCGCGCCACCGCGAGGAGCTGGGCCGCGGCGCCGGAAAGGGAGCCGCCCTTTTCGGGGGCATCCTCCAGCCGGGCAAGCTGCACGGCCCTGTTCACCGGCAGCCGGATGGTGCGCGATTTTTCGCTGATGGCGTTCAGGATGGATTGACGGATCCACCACACGGCATACGAGATGAAATGGTAGCCCTTGTTCACGTCGAATCGATCTATGGCGTGCATGAGACCGATGTTGCCCTCGCTGATCAGGTCCTCCAGGGGAAGGCCCCTGTGCTGGTACTTTTTGGCTGTGTTCACCACGAATCGCAGGTTGGCCCGAATGAGCTTCTCCTTTGCCAGAGGGTTTCCCGCGGTGGCCGCGCGCGCCAGGGATTCCTCCTCCGTCCGCGAAAGCAGGGGGATCCGGTTGATCTCCTTCAGATAGAGGAGGAGCACGCTCTCGTCCTGCTCCGCCGTTCTTTTTTCCCTGACCGCTGATGCACTTCCCATATCATTTTCTCCCTCGTTGAAAGATCTACGGCGAATCTAATCACGCGGGGGGAGAAACACCATAAAGGAGGCATTAATGTTCGGTGAAGATGTCTTAATGAACATGAACGGTTTGTTATGCGTTTATATTCGGATGTCCGCGCAGTTCCTGCGAAATTACGGGGCCGTGCCTGTCCGCCGCCCGGCCGGGCCCGTCTTCCAGAAGGCGTCGAACATCCAGCGGCCGATGCCCCACGCAAGCGCGATGCCGGCGATCTCATCCGCGATGTAGTGCTGCTTGACGAAAAGGGTGGAAAGGACGACGCCCGCGGCAATGACGAACATCCCGACGGCGATGCCGCGCGTGATCCGGTGGGGGCGAACCTTCGCGTACCTGTACCAGGCATAAAAGCAGATCGTTGCCACGGCCGCGTGGAGGCTGGGGAAACAATCGAACGAGGGATCAGAGGCGTAGTGGGCGTACATCGCGCTGGCGAAGAAGTTCCCCGTCAAGGGGTGGGCGAGCAGCGCTTGCCGGTAGATGTCGGTGGTCACGGGGAACACGGCGTACACGATGTCTGCGGCAAGGTTGATGAGGATGAGGGAAAAAGCAAGGGCGTACCCCCTGCGGTAGTCCACAAAGGCGAAGTAGGCCATGGTGAGGGCGGACAATGGATAGAAGAGATAGAGATAGAAGATCGCCCACTCGGGCGCGAAGGGGATGATATTGTCCAATGCGGTGTTGAGGTGAAAGCCCGTGGCGTAGAGGCTCCCGGTCCAGTTGTACACCACGGTGTTCAGCACAACGTAGAAAACCCCGAGGATGAGCACGACGTTTGCCAGGCTCATCTTCAACAGTTTGAAAAACGATCTGCTTACTCAGTAAAGAATTAGAAGACGACAATGGCGCTTTGGCACTACAACGCTCCTTCCCATGGTATCGCCATCATTCGCGGACCGTAGGCG
>JBEKQU010000089.1:0-14874 GCA_049519415.1 Spirochaetia bacterium | reverse complement strand
ACGGTGCCCAGGAGCATCTTGCCGATGGGCTTCACCCCGGCCTTGACCAGCTCAGGCTTGAGGATGTCCATGCTCTGGTTCATGGCCCGGGCCGCGATCAGCACCTCGGGGATGTAGATCTCATTGCATTTGAAACGCTGTCCGACCTTGTCCATGCCGTCCAGCAGCCCCTTGTTGAGGATCTCCCCGGCGGGTTTCTTATCCGCGAGCAGCGCGCTGGTGAGCTCCTTGGACTTTGGGGCATTGCCCTTCTGAATCGCTTCCGACAATTCCTGGTAGGTTGCCAACTCGGTCCTCCTTCATTTGGCAGCGCTTTCCGCCGCGCGCGTCATGGCCCTCTGTTGCGGCCCCGACTCAGCCGTTCTTTGGTTGCCTTTTGGCGTTGAAAGTGCTACGTTGCGGGGACATCATGATTGAGGAGTATCTCGGTGTCAAGAGGACGACCGGAATTCGACCGTGAACGATGCAAAGGCTGCGCGCTCTGTATCGGCGCGTGCCCTGAAAAGATCCTCGCGCTATCGCGCAACCAATTCAACCGGCAGGGCGTGCCGTTCGCCGTGTGCTTTGATGAGCCGCGATGCACCGCGTGCCTGTCCTGCGCGATCATCTGTCCGGACATGGCGATCCGCATTTTCAGGCCTGCGCCCGCGCTACAAAATCCACGGGATACCGTGGCGCAGGAGTAACTATGGCAGTCATTCTCATGAAAGGCAATGAAGCCATCGGTGAAGCCGCCATCATCGCCGGATGCCGCTACTATTTCGGGTATCCCATTACGCCGCAGAACGAACTGCCCGCCTACATGTCGCTGCGCCTTCCCCAGGTGGGAGGCACATTTCTGCAGGCGGAGAGCGAGGTTGCGGCCATCAACATGCTGCTCGGCGCATCGGCGGCTGGCGCTCGGGCCATGACCTCCTCCTCGTCTCCCGGAATCAGCCTGAAGATGGAAGGCATATCGTATCTTTCAGGCGCCGAGCTGCCAGCGGTCGTCGTCAACATGATGCGCGGCGGGCCGGGCCTGGGCAACATTGCGGGCGCGCAAGGCGACTATTTCCAGGCGGTCAAGGGCGGCGGGCACGGGGATTACCGCTGTATCGTTTTGGCGCCCAGCGGGGTTCAGGAGCTTGCCGACCTCACGGTGAAGGCATTCGACCTTGCCGACCAGTACCGGATCGTCGTGATCCTCCTCGGAGACGGGTTCATCGGCCAGATGTCGGAGCCCATCACGCTGCCGAAACCTTCCGGCAAGGCGTTCGACAAGTCCGGATGGGCATTGACCGGCGCCAAGGGGAGGGACACGCACCTCATCGCTTCCATGCGGCTGAATCCGGAAGATGCGCTTGAAAAGCTCAACAATCGCCTCCAGGCCAACTACCGGCAGATAGAAGCGAGAGAGCGGATGTGGGAAGAGAGCCTGGCCGAAGACGCCGAATACCTCCTTGTCGGCTTCGGGCTTTCCGCGCGCATCTGCAGATCGGCGGTGAGCGCGCTTCGCAAGTCGGGCGTAAAGGCCGGTCTTTTCCGGCCCATCACCCTCTGGCCTTTTCCCGGACAGGAGATCGCACGGGCCGCCGCGGGGAAGAAGAAGGTGCTGGTGGTGGAAATGAACGCGGGCCAGATGGTGGAGGACGTGCGGCTCTCCATCGGCGCCGCCGAGCCGATCGAATTTTACGGCGCCCTTGGAGGGATCACGCCTAAAGTGGACGCCATCGTCGAAAGGATAAAGGCAGATGCCCGTTGAGACAGCGCAGGAAAAGGTGGTCTACGACAGGCCGCGGTCTCTCACCGACGTGGCCAACCATTATTGTCCCGGGTGCGGCCACGGCATCATTCACAAGCTCCTCGCGCAATGCATCGATGAGCTGGGAATCAGGGAATCGACCATTCTCGTTGCGCCCGTCGGCTGCTCGGTCCTCGCGTACAACTATCTTCGGGTGGACGGCTGCGAGGCCGCGCACGGGCGTGCGCCGGCGGTGGCCACGGGGATCAAGCGGGTGCATCCGGACAGGATCGTGATCGCCTATCAGGGCGATGGCGACCTGCTTGCTATCGGCACCGGGGAGACCATCCACGCGGCCAACCGCGGGGAGAAGATCACGGTGGTATTCGTGAATAATGCCATCTACGGGATGACCGGCGGCCAGATGGCGCCGACCTCGCTCCAGGCGCAGAAGACCAAGACCTCTCCGTACGGCCGCAATCCCGCCGATGTCGGATTCCCCATCAAGGCGTGCGAGCTTCTGAACACGCTGGATGCTCCGGTTTTTATCGAACGATGCGCGGTGAGCTCCGTGAAGACGGTACTGAGGACGAAAAGAGCCATCATGAAGGGATTGCGCAACCAGGTGGAAGGGAAGGGCTACTCGTTCATCGAAGTGCTCTCCATGTGCCCGACGGGCTGGGGGCTGGAGCCGCGGGAAGCCGCGGCATGGGTTGATTCCGCCATGACCCCGGTCTTCCCGCTGGGGAATCTGAGGGACAGGTAGGGGGCGCGCGGTGTACGAAGGAATCTTTTTCGCGGGTTTTGGCGGCCAGGGCATCATCCTCGCGGGGCGGATCGTCTGCCTGGCAGCGATGCAAGAGGGCAAGCACGTGAGCCACATCCCCTCGTACGGGGCCGAGATGCGCGGGGGAACGGCCAACTGTTCCGTCGTTGTATCCGATGAGCAGATCGCCTCTCCGCTGGTTTCCCAGCCCAGCGTCTGTATCGTCATGAATACGCCGTCGCTTCTCAAGTTTCAGTCCATCGTGCGGCCTGGCGGGCTCCTCATCTGGAACGAATCCCTTATTGACGTGGCGCCGGACCCGTCGGATAATGAGGTGCTGGCGATCCGGGCGAACGACATCGCGGAAGCGGCCGGCTCGTACAAGTCGGCCAATATGGTAATGCTGGGAGCGCTGCTCAAGCGAAGACCTGCCATCGCTTCCGTGAAGGCCGCGCTCGGCGTTCTGGACGAGGCGGTCTCCGCCCGTCACAGGGAGCTGAACCAGATCAACCGCAAGGCGCTTACCGAGGGATATGAAAGAGCATAGGGGAGAGTCCCGGTTTCGCTTCATCTTCTGGCGGACCGACTTCGTCGGCATCGCAATGATCGTGAGCGGGCTGTTCTTCCTGCTCGTAAACTTCAAGCTGATCCCCGTGAGCGATTTCGTGCTGCCGCGCGTGCTGGGGATCCTGTTCTTCATGATCGGTCTCATCTTCCTTTTCTTTTCCGGCGCGGGGAGGTGGCTGACCTGGTTCATCATCCCCGCGGGCGCCTTCCTCACCCTGGGCATCGTGACCCTGATCTTCGGGTGGAACAGGTTCTTCAGCATTGACTCGGCAAGTCTCTTCTCCCTGGGCTTTGGGCTCACCTTCCTCACGCTGTTCTTTTTCCGCAGGGGGCATTGGTGGGTCCTTATTCCCTCGGGCCTCTTTATCGGGACGTCCCTGTGGGCGGTGATGGGCAGCTGGATCCCCCTCATCGGCTGGCACCCCGTCGCGCCCCTCCTCTGCCTCGGCATCGCCTTTCTGGTGATCTGGCTGTACTCGGTGCAAAAAGGGCGGATGCGATGGAGTCTGCTCGTGGGCGCCCTCATCGTATCAATGTCATTCTTCTACCTGCTCGGCATCCTGCTCGCGCGCTGGAGCATCCTCTGGCCCATCGTCCTTCTGCTGGCCGGCCTTCTCATCCCCCTGTGGATTTTCGTCATGGAGCGCAGGGCGCGGGGGGAGGAGTGATGATGAGCCGATTCCGCACCGCCTTCGCGGACAGGCGGGCCCGGTGGGAGGGGCTTTGCCGGCGCTGCGGAGTATGCTGTTACGAGAAGGACTTCCGCGGCGGCGCCGTTGTCACCGATTACCGCCGACCCTGCATCCATCTCAACACGGTGACGCATGAATGCACGGTCTACGAGAGGCGCTTCGCGGCCTGCCCCAACTGCAGGAAGATGACGATCCTGCATGCGCTTTTCGTGCGCTGGCTGCCTGATACCTGCGGCTACGTCCAGCGCTACCGGTATCGCGGGCGCGTGCGGCGCGGCGCCCGTGCTTTCTAGAGGCAACGTCGCCAGGAGCGACAGGGAGGGCTGAAGATATGGCGGCATCGGGTGGTGGATCGCTGCGCCTGAGCTTCCTCGGCGCAGCGCAAAGCGTCACCGGTTCGCGGTTTCTCCTGGAAACGGGGCCGTCGCGCATCCTTGTGGACTGCGGTCTCTGCCAGGAACGGGACATGCAGGCGCGGAACTGGGATCCCTTCCCGGTCCCGCCGGATCGGCTGGATGCCGTGCTTCTCACGCACGCGCACCTCGACCACTGCGGGCTGCTTCCGCGGCTCGCGCGGGAGGGCTTCCGCGGAAGGGTCTTTGCCACGGCGCCGACCGCGGATATCGCGAAGATCGTGATGCTCGATTCGGCCCGGCTGCAGCTCGAAGACATCGAACAGAAGAAGAAGCGCCATCAGAAAGAGAATCGAACGGGCCCGCGCGCCCCCGTGCCCCTCTATGATGAGAAGGACGCCGAGGCGGCGGCCTCGCTGTTCACGGCCGTCTCATACGAGCAGCCGGTTGCCGTGGCTGATGGCCTGGAAGCGGAGTTTTTCGAAGCCGGCCATATCCTCGGCTCGGCATCCATCCGCGTGCGCGCCGGCCGCAACGGAAGCGCCCGTTCCGTGCTTTTCTCCGGGGACATCGGGCGATGGGACCGTCCCATTCTCAACGACCCCAGCCCCTGTGACGCGGCGGATTATGTGTTGATGGAATCCACCTACGGCGACAGCCTGCATGGAAACGAGGAAGAGATCGGGACATCCCTGGCCCGGATCATCACGAACACGATGGACGCGGGAGGCAACATCATCATCCCCAGCTTTGCCATCGAGCGCTCGCAGGAGGTGCTGTACTACCTGAGCGCGCTGCTCGACGCCAACCGCATTCCCCACCTCCTCGTATTTCTGGACAGCCCCATGGCCACCAAGGTGACGGACGTCTTCCGCCGCTATACCGGCTTCTTCGACGCCGAGATGCGCGAGCTGATCCGTCAGAACAGGTCCCCCTTTGATCTGCGGGGTCTCATCATGGCCAGACGCGTGGAGGATTCAAAGTCGATCAACCGGATCAGCGGCAGCGTCATCGTGCTGGCGGGCGCCGGCATGTGCACCGGCGGCCGGATCAAGCACCATCTCGTGCACAACATCACTCGCTCAGAGAGCACCATTCTTTTTGTCGGCTACCAGGCCGAGGGAACGCTCGGCCGGCAGATCGTTGACGGCGCGCGCATGGTGCGCATCCTCGGCCAGACCCTCCCGGTAAAGGCCCGGGTGGAGCGCATCCCCGGTTTCTCCGGGCACGCGGACAGGAACGAGCTGCTGCGATGGGCATCCTGTCTCACCGCCAAGCCCCGCCAGGCATTCGTAATCCATGGAGAACCCAAGGTTGCCGGGCACTTCCGCGCCACGCTGGAAGAGAAGATGGGCTGGAACGCGATTGTGCCGTCGCCGGGACAGGCCGTGGAGCTGGCGTAGCGGAGATCCCCTTCAGCACGGAGTACCGTGCTTAGTATTTAAACGCGCTCTCCCCAATGAACTCCCGAAGGATCGACGTGACGGGCACCCATCGGGGGTGCAGGGGAGCGAAGTTCCCCAGGAACGACAGCAGCATGCGCGCGTCCTGGTATTCGGGGGAGTCGGGTTTCACCGTGGCCAGAAGGGGCTCTGCGTACACCTTGAGAACGGCCAGCTCGTAATCCAAGGCGGAGTTGAACGCAGAATCAGCGGTATTCTGGAAGGGGAAGATATTCCTGTCCTCGCCGCGGCGCACCGACGGCCACATGGAAAGCGTCTGCAGCGCGGAATGCCCGCGGAACTGGCTGTCCCGCACGATCCGCCTGATAAGCCGATTGTCCGTGGTGGAGATCCGGTTGTGGTCGTCGAGATTGAGCTGCGTGAGGGCGGACACGTAGATCTTGTGTTTCTGCTCCCGCGGCACGAGCGGGGTAAGCTCATCGTTGAGGCCGTGAATGCCCTCGAGGATGAGGATAGCGCGGTCGGGGAGACTCATCTTCCTCCCCTCCGGCTTGCGCGCGCCCGCGTGAAAATCGAACACCGGCGTCTCCACTTCCTCGCCGCGCAGGAGGCGCACCAGCGTGTTGTTGAGAAGCTCCACGTCCAGGGCGTGCAGCGCTTCGAAATCCGGCTTTCCCTCCTCGTCCTGAGGCGTGAGCGAATGCGGCTGGTAATAATCGTCCAGGGAGATGGTCACGGGGTTGCGCCCCACAACGCGCAGCTGGATCATCAGCTTTTTTGAAAAAGTCGTCTTTCCCGACGAGGAGGGTCCCGCAATCAGGACCAGCTTCACCTGGTCCCTCTTGGCATTGATGCGGTCCGCGATCTCGGCGATCTTCTTGTCCTGGAGCGCCTCGGCGACCCAGATGAACTCCTCGATGCTTCCCTCTCGAATCAGCTCATCGAGCCTTCCCACGGAGCCTACGCGGAGTATTTTCCCCCAGTTCTTGTACTCGCGGTAGATGCTGAACAGGACCGGATTCTCGGTGAACTGTCCCAGATGCAGCGGATTCTCCGACGGGGGGTAGCGCAGCAGGAAGCCGGGAGGATAGTCCATGAGGCCAAAAACCGACAGTACGCCCGTGGAGGGGACAAGGGGCGCGTGGGAAAGATCGAGAAAGCCGTCGCAGGAATGCACCGCAATGGCGGGATCATTGCGGTGCCGCAACAGAAGAAGCGTATCGGGTTGATGGTGCTTTTCGAAGTAGCCGATGGCTTCCTGGTAGGCGAGGGAAAGCGAGCGGATAGGCATGTCTCGGGCGACGATCTCGCGCATCGCCCCCTCGATTCTCACCAGATCGTCACGGGGCACCGCGTCCATGCCGTCGAAATAGTAGAAGTACCCCTGTCCCAGGGAATGACCGACCACGAGCCTGCGCTTGGGGAAGATGCGCATCGCTGCCATGGAGAGCAGGAAGCTCAGCGATCGGCGATAGATCGCCAATCCCTGCTTGCTTGCCAGGTCCACCGGCGCGACAGCGCAATTCACCGCGAGCTCCTGCTGCAGGGATACGACCTCGTTGTTCAGGGTCGCGGCCACGATGGGCAGGCCGGATCGGGGGAAGGCCGGGTCCTCAGCCACTTCGCGGACGGAGGTGCCCGTGGGGTACTCCCGCGTCTGGCCGCCGGGAAGCGTGACGCGAACGTTCATGCCAGGGCCTTAGCTTCCTTCGCCTCTTCCGGGGTAAGCACGCCCGTGATGGTAAGGCCATCCGTGTCGGACACCTGGATCAACGGGGGATCAATGAGCTTTTTGCCGTCCGGACCGAACACGACCCGGACCACCGGACATCGCGGCTTGGCGGGATCCGTCTTCATGACCACTCCCCGGCTGTTGTTCGAAAGCTGGACCGCCGTTCCTATGGGGTAGACGGAGAGTGTATAGACGAGGGCCTTGAGGATCTTTTCATCGTACTGCTTGCGGTTCTTCTGCGCCAGATCCTTGATGATCGCGTGGCCGTCGAGGGAGCCCTGCCGGAAAGGCCGGCGCGAGATCATGGCATCGTATGAGCAGATCACGCCGATGATGAGGGCGTACTCGGTGATCTTCGGGCTGCTGAGACTGCGCGGATATCCCGAGCCGTCTATTCTCTCGTGGTGTTCCAGCGCCGCCAGCGCCACGTTTTCCGGAGCGGAGAAACCCTTCAGCACGCGGTAGCCCAGGAGGGTGTGCGCCATCATGGCCTTGCGTTCTTCGGGGCTCAATGTCTTGGAGGATCGGCGCAGCTCGCCGGGGAGCTTGTACATGCCGATTTCGTGCAGGAGGCAGGCGTTGCCCAGCTCGATGAGCTGGTGCGGCGGTTTCTTGAGGTAGTCTCCGATGCACAGCGCCAGGATCGTCGAATTGACCGCGTGGGTGATGAGATACCGCTCTCCTTCAGCGCCCACATCGAGGAAGCGAAGCAGGAAATCGCGGTTGTCATGGACCATCTGGATGGCTTTCTTGATCCATTCCGTGACTTGCGCGAGGTTTAAAACCCCGTCGGAATTATATTGGACGAACAGGCCCGTGGCGAACATCGTGAACTCGCCGTAGAACTTCTGCGCAGCGGCAACCAGGGCGTTCTGCTGGATGCCCTCGTCAATGGTCTGCGGCGCAATGCTGGTCGAGCTTGTTCCCGAAAGATAACTGGGAACGTCTTTCGGCCGTCCATCCGAAAAGATTTGCAGGTATTTCCATTTCTGCAGCCTTTTCACCAGCTCGGGCGTCACTGGAGAGTCGGGAGTGAGGAGTATGTAGTTCGTGTCGAGACACACCGGCTGGTCAAAGTAGGTGCTGGGTACCAGGCTCGACAGTGGAATGCCTTTCATTTTCTGCAACCCTGCTGTACTTTCTATTATAGAGGATTTGGCGATCTCATCAAGACAATACGGCGGCCACTGGAACTGGCCATGGATTTAGCGCATAGTCTTGGCCGTGAAGATGAAAACCATTTTTCTCATGCTTAATGCGGTGCTGGGGATAGCGTTTCTCGTGATTTTTTTTACGCCGCTTTTCCTCCTCGGCGGAGACTGGTTCAACCTGTTCTGGACGCGCAACTGGCCCATCGCCATCGTGTTTGTTGTGACGCTGGGAGCGGTGGATTCATATTTCCTTCTCAATGGGAGGCTTTTCAGCAGCCTGGAGAAGGAGGATTGGGCGGGAGTGGCGAGCTTTTTGGAGCAGCGCATCTTTAAAAGGGGCGTGATACTCTCCGCGCATGTCCGGCTTCTCCTCAACACGTACCTCGTGACGTCGAATACCGAGGGCATCCTCGCCCTCCAGGCGTACATGGGGAAAAAGAAACCCTCCCTGATCCCTCGATTCAGTCTTCCCTTCGGTATTCCTCATCTGCTGGCCAAGGATCCGGCGGACCCGGAGTTGTTTTTTCGCCAGCTCCTCGGAATGCACAGAGTGGCCGATCGCGACTGGGTGGCATGGAACCACGCCTTCTGCCTTCTGCAGTTGAAGAAAACCGGGGAGGCCAGGGAAGAGCTGGCTTTGCTCGTCGAGAGAGTCTCAGATCCCGTTCTGCTCCTGCTGGTGGTCTATCTGCTGGACGTGGTGACAAAGGGGGACGCCGACCTGGAGACCCGGGCAGCGGCAAAACGGGAAGAACTGAGGAAGAAGAACACGCCCGCCACGTTCCAGAAAGCCATTGAGAAGTCGGGCGGGAACATGCAGGTGGTGGTGCTTTCCCGGCTTCTGCAAGATGCCGTGCAGTGGCTTTTCGCGTCCGAGAAGACGCTCTAGGCGCCCCTACGATTCGAAGATATTCCTCCGCTCATTCAGCGTGACGAATCCCACGTCGTTCAGAACGTGAATGAGAACCGGCGCCCAGATGCTCTGCGACCAATAATACCCCAGGCAGCAGAGAAGCCCCATGAGCCCCGCTCCAAGCCATAGTATCTGCCTGCGCGAGGAGACCACCGCGAGCATGGTGGTGAGGGCGGTGGAGATCACAAGCGCTGTAAACGCTCCCCAGATCGAGGCGAGGAGGGTAAAGAAAACACCCCGGTAGAAAATTTCCTCGGTCGGGACCTGGAAAAGCAGGATAACCGCCTGCGACGCGACAAAGCTCCTCGTCACCGCCCCGCGTCTCAGGCGTATTCCCCTGTTCCAGAGTATTTGGAAGGCGAGGCACGCGATGCCTACACCGGCTCCCGTGATGAGCCCGATGCTCGTCATCCGGAACACGGATGGCTGCAGGAATATGAGGATGATGATGCCGAAGGCGAGCTGGACGCACCTGACCACCGAATCGAAGAACAAGTTCTTGAAGGAGTAGGGCAGGGCCCACATGTGGATCAACAGTCCAAGGGAGAGTATGACCAGGTCGAGCACGCGCCGCTACCGCCGACGGCTCACGTAGTGGGAAACGCTCCTGTCGTACGTTTTCTCCTCGTCTCGGGTGAAAAGGCACCCGGGCAGCTCATTGTTCGCGCGGTGGTAGGCGATGCATTCGCAGCAGACCGCGCGGCGTGAGCATCCCTCGTACGTGCAGGAGCACCTTCTCTCGTTTTTCGCGTTGTTGATGCAGTCCATCCAATTGTATGTACCCATTTCGTCGATTGTATGCAAGCCTAGCGCGGCACTTCGCGCGAGCCTTGTTGACAGCTCCCGGGGGCCGGACTATCATGGCATCGGCCTTGCAATGGAAGGCGGTGCAAATCCGCCGCGGACGCGCCACTGTAACCGGCGACGACCGCTTCATTGAGAGCCACTGGGCGCGGCGGCCTGGGAAGGCGAAGCGGAAGGAAGACCCGGAAGTCAGGAAACGTTGGGGCCCTCGCACACACCGCAGAGCGGTGCCTGCACGCGAGAATCTTGCAGGAGGTATCCATGCGCAGATATTCCCCCCTTCTTCTTGCATCCCTTGCGGGAGTGTTCTCTCTTCTCCTGCCGGCCGCGCTGTGCGCGCAGTCGGCAGGCACGTGGCCCCGGTCAGTCAGGGACGACATGGGCGCGGCGCTGAAGATCGCGCAGAAACCGCAGAAGATTGTTTCCCTCACGCTGCCCACGGACGAGATACTTCTCTCCCTGGTTGCCAAGCACCGCATTGCGGCGGTGACGGGCTTCTCCGAGGATCCCGCCGTTTCCAACGTTGCCTCCCAGGTCTTCGATGTGCCCGTGAAGATGACGCAATTGAACGTTGAAGTCGTGATCGCGCTGCAGCCGGATCTCGTCGTTGTGGCGGACTGGACCGACGCGGCGAGCGTCAAATTGCTGCGCGATGCGGGGCTTGCCGTCTACCAGTTCAAGAGCCCCATTTCCGTCAAGGAGATTGAGGACCGCATCACCAGTATCGGAGCCGCGGTGGGAGAGGAGGATGCGGCCGGGAAACTCACGCGGTGGATGGACGGCAGGCTGGCTGCCGTCACGGCAAAGCTTGCGGGGCTTGCCCCGGGAAAGCGGCTCACCGTCATGGACTACAACACCTGGGGGACGTCCATGGGCGCGGGCTCGTCATGGAACGAGATTGTCAGGCTCGCGGGGTGCACGAGCGCGGTAGCCGATCTGAAGGCCGATCAATACGGCTCCGTCACGATCTCCCGCGAGATGCTCCTCCAGCTCGATCCCGACATCCTCATGCTGCCTGCCTGGGTGTACGGAGATGTCAAAGGATCGGACGCTTTCTACAACAGCATCGTGACCGACCCTGCCCTGAAGGGCTTGAAGGCGGTGAAACAGGGAAGGGTGCACAGGATGCCGGAGAGCCTCAAGACGGCGACATCCCAGTACATTGTTTTCGCCGTAGAGGATCTTGCGAAATATGCTTATCCTGAGCTTTTTCAATGATGTCGTCTTGAAAAAAAGGAACGGCCTCGCATTCATCATCCTCTCCCTCTCTCTGGCCGCCGCATTGGTGTTGGCTGTCGGGATCGGGGCTGTTCGCGTAGCCCCGATCTCCCTGTTCCGCTACATTCTCCATCACGCCGGATTGCGCTCCATTCCCCTTCCGGACGCACGGGATATCACCATCCTCATCCTCCTCCGGCTTCCGCGCATACTCGCCGCAATGCTCGTGGGCTCATCCCTTGCCGTCTGCGGAGTGGTGATGCAGGGGCTGTTTCGCAATCCCATGGCCAGCCCCGAGATCCTGGGCATCTCCGCGGGAGGCAGTCTGGGCGCGGTGATCGCCATCACCACCGGGCTGGCATCCTGGTCGCTGTACACGATGCCGGTCTTGACCATCGCCGGCGCCCTGCTCTCGGCGGCCTGCATCTACCTGCTCTCCACGTCCCGAGGCGCCACCTCGCTGCTGTACATCGTCATTTCTGGAATGGCCATCTCTTCGCTGTTCAATGGACTGACCTCGGCGCTTCTCCTCTTTGCAAAGCAGTACGAGGTGAGCCAGTTCATCTTCTGGACCATGGGCGGGCTGGACGGGAGGAGCTGGCAGCACATTCTCTTCTCTGCTCCAGTCCTCATTCCCGGAATTATCGTGCTTTCCTTCTTCTCTCGGGAGCTGAACCTCTTCACCCTGGGAGAGGAGGCGGCCCTCTCCCTCGGCATGCGCGTGGAGCGGACCAAGCGCCTGCTCCTCGCGCTTGCGGCGATCGTCACTGGCGTCGCCATCGCGGTGAGCGGGCCCATCGGATTTGTCGGCCTGCTCATCCCCCACCTCTTTCGTTTCATCATTGGCCCGGACCACCGGTCCCTCATTCCCGCGTCGGCTTTGGGCGGCGCCCTGTTTCTTGTGCTGTGCGATCTCCTGGGAAGGGCAATCCTGCCGCCTTTCGAGATACGCGTGGGGATCATCACGGCGATCCTCGGGAGCCCGTACCTGCTCAGTCTCATCGTTCGCATGCAAAGGCGGACCGTCCGGGGGGCGCGATGAACAGCGTGGTGCTGCAGGCGACCGGCCTTTGCTGGCGCGTCGGGAAGGCCGCGATCGTTGACGGCATAGACATTTCCATTGGACGCGGCGAGCTGGTCGGCGTCATCGGCCCCAACGGCGCGGGCAAGACCACGCTGCTGCGTCTGCTCGCCGGCCTGCTTCCACCGAGCGCGGGAAAGGTGACCCTGGACGGAGTGGACATCACCGCGATGGAGAGCCGGCACAGAGCGCGCCGGCTCTCCTTCATGAGCCAGGACACGGCTCCGGCCTTTCCGTTCACGGTGAGGGAAATACTTCTCATGGGCCGCTACCCGCATCTGAACCGGTTTGAGCAGGAAACCGCGGACGATCACGAAAGGGCGCGGAGAATGCTCTCCTACGTCGGGCTTTCGGGAGTGGAGGACCGCGGCTTCAGCGAGCTTTCAGGCGGAGAGCGCCAACTGGTGCTTTTCGCCAAGGCTCTGGTGCAGGACACCGAGACGCTCGTGCTCGACGAGCCCAGCTCCAGCCTGGACATCCGTCACCAGGACAGGATTTTTTCGATGGCCCAGGAACTGGCGCGGGAGAACAGGGCCGTGGTCACCTCCGTGCACAACCTCGGGGTTGCCGCGCAATATTGCTCGCGCCTCGTGCTCCTGGAAAAGGGCCGTGTCGCGGCGGAGGGCCGGGCGGAGCAGGTCTTGCGCAGCGACATTCTGGACAGGGTCTATGGCGTTCGCACGCTGGTATCTCCGAGCATGGCAACGGGGAGCCTGACCGTTGCTGTGATCCCCCAGCGCGCGAACGCCGCTGGAACGCGCGTCCATTTGATCGGCGGAGCAGGCAGCGCCGTGAACCTGACCCGGGAGCTGTACAGGCTGGGCTGTATCCTCTCCGGGGGCATTGCGCACGAGCACGATTCGGATGAGAAGCTCTGGCGGAGCCTGGGCATTGAACACATGGCTATCGGCGCATTTTCCCGGATCACCGATGAAGAGGTGCTTGCCTGCTCTCGCTTTGTGCAAGAGGCGGATATCACCATTCTCTGCTCGTTTCCCGTGGGACAGGGAAATCTGGGGAATCTCAAGCTCGCGGCGCTGGCCCGGAATCTGGTCGTTCTGAAATCAGGGCCGCAGGACGCTCAGCGCGGCTTCCTGTTGCAGGAGGGAAAAGCGATTTTCAATGAATTGTGCGCCGGTGCCCGCATCCTGCTCTACGAGGAGATACTATCCGAGCTTGAGCAGGTCCGCGGGAACCCGCGTAATGAGGAGTGAGCCGGAGATTGCCCCGGCGCGGGAACGTCAGTCCCCGAGCTGCTTTTCCTGGTATTCGAGGAATTTGTCGATCGGTTCGTTGTCCGCCAGGTATCCCAGCTCCATGGCGATCTCGCCGAACAGCCGCTCATCACCGGACTGCTGGTGATTGATCACAGTGGTCACCTGGGAAGCGGACATCGCTCCCATCGAAACTAGAAACTCCCCGATCTTTTCCGCCATCACACCCTCCTCAAGGATACTATACTGCCAGAGACGGGGGTCGAACCCGTACAGCCCTTGCGAGCCAGGGGATTTTAAGTCCGTTTTCGATTCCCCACCCTGACATCCTCATTTACCTATGTATACTAAAGGTATAGACTTGCAGTATCAAGGTATTTCGGGGTATGTCCAAAAAGAATGAGAAAAGAGGAGTTCTTTTCAGAAATTATCTCATTATTCCAGGGACCGCCATGTAACGGAGGTCTTATGGCAAAGAAAACCTTTAAGACGGGCGAAGTGATTGCGCAGAGCGGAATCTATAAGACGCCGAGCAAAAAGACGCCGGAGATCACGCTGAGCAAGGGGGACAAGGTACCCCCGGTCGGCGGTAAGCCGGTCAAAGTAACTCTCAAGCGACCAACGAAGAAAGGCTGAACGATTGCCTTTTTCCAATGTGATGATCCATGCAGCTCGAACGAAGTCCGGTTCGTCCTTTGAATGTACGCGCGCCGGTCATGGGCACGAAGGGCGCTCACCCCGCGGCTGCTCTGGACGCTGCGGGGCGGCAAGCTCGGCGGCGGATGGCGTGCCTGCCGAAAGGCGCTATGGGGGACGGACGTCCCGGGGAAATGCGAGATCCGGTGTGCGAATTGCAAGGGGCCGGTGATTAGACTGGCACAGGGTGATACGAAAAAGAGGCGGGAGGAGCGTGATGGGTAGGAGTGAAAGAATCGCAATCATCAAAGAGATCGAGCAAAAAAGAGAAGGATCTAAACTGATTTGCTATCTCACATCGGACCGGCAGAACGCCGCGGCGATGATGACAAAGGACATTCTGCCTTTGATTGCTAATCATGTGCGGACAGATGGCAGGCACAGGAAAGTCGACGTGTTCATTTTCACACATGGTGGGGATACTCTAACCGGCTTTGGCTTGGCACGCCTGCTTCGAGAGTATGCCGACTCTGATTACGCCGCTCGAAAATTGACCCACCCAACGCTCGAAAATTGACCCACCCTGGCACCAAATTCCGGTAGTCTGGAATTGCAAAAAACTAG
>JBEKQU010000088.1:0-15100 GCA_049519415.1 Spirochaetia bacterium | reverse complement strand
ATCCGATCAGTGGCCTTGGTGATATCGAGCCGCCTGCGCACCGGGCGCACCTCGAATCCCTTGGCGATTTCAACGAACGCCGTACCAATCGGGAGGTCAAGCATCGTTTCCCCGTTGATGTAGGTGCACCAGTGGCTGCCTGCGTGGACAAAGTCAACGCTGTAATCCTCAAACCAGGCGGGGTTGGGGATGCGGTGCCTGTCCAGCGGAGCCAGGTATTCCCCTGCCTGGCCGTGCACGTGAAGCTTGACAGGGACGGGAGCAGCGCTCCCCTTTTCGACAACAGTGAGCCGGATCCGCCTGGTTGCCGGTGCGACTGGCCGCAGAACGGAGGAAGACCGCGCTTCAGCAAGCGCTGCCATGACCGCTGCTGCGGCAATCATGTCCCCATTGGAGAAATGAAAGCTCACCTCGGGATGCGCCGTGTATTCGATCAACACCTGGCTCTTCGAAAGCTCCGGCAAAGCATTGTTGTAGCCTGACTCCCATTCCCGGTCGGGATACAGGGGCCGAGGCAACGCGGAGATGATCTGGCCGAGATCAAGCCGCACGTGCTTCAAGAGGCCATTCTCATTGAGATCCGGCGTGAACGCGGCGCCTTCGGGCAGGGTAAGGATGGCCTTCCGGCGTGTCTCCCAACGGAGCGGATGCGCCATCACCGATCCCGCGGAGATGCCGAAGAGCAGCACCATCCCTGTCCCCGGCTCGCAGCGGAGAGAGATCAGCGGAATGTCGGGCTTGGGATTCTCCCACGCGTACAGCCAGAGCATAAGCTCACTGAAATCAGCGCTGTTCACCCGGGTCTGAGTAAATCCCCATCCCTGCCTGAGCTGTTCGTGCGACGCGCGAACCGGCCAGGGCTTTGCGTGCGAAACAGCCTCGAAGCAATTCTCCCCCCAGCGTCGCGTGAAACAACCGATCTGGTAGCGGCGGCGGACGGGTATGGCGGCATCAGTCCCGTCGGCAAACCCCGCGTGGTACGTGCATGCCAGCTCGCCGAGCTGCCCCTCGCCCCTCATCGGCGAGTACACCCCGTGCTCGTTCGCCTCCATTGGCCGCACGTCAGAAGTGTGCAGGAACACCAGCCATCGAGCTTTCAGGCTAGGCAGGGGAATCGTGACGGGCGTTCCAGGCACGAGCACCAGTCCATCGGTGATGAAAGGAATCCCGCGGCAGACGCATTCTCCCCGAGGAGCGTGCGCGAGCGCGGCGCGGAGCTGATTCGAGATGCCGGCTCGTTCCAGCTCCGCACCTTTCGCCGCGACGCCAATGGGAACGGGAATGAACATTGCCGACGAAGGACCATCAATCAGCCGAGACATACTTCACCTCCCCGACAACATCACGCGCACACAGATCAACTCTGAAGGGCATACTGGCTTCAACGCTCGGCGTCCTCCCGCATGCGGACCAACTCCCGGGTGGAAAGCATGCCGCAGGCAGCCTCGATATCCTGGCCCCGGGATTGCCGGATGGTGGTGATGATCCCAAGCTCGCGCAGGAGAGACTTGAACCTCTCCATTTTCTCCCTCGGGCTCGGGACCAGAGGCGTGCCGGGGATTGCGTGGAAAGGAATGAAGTTCACCCGGCACCGGATGCCGTTGAGCACCCGGGCCAGCTCCCGCGCGTGCCGGGGAGTGTCGTTCAAGCCATCCAAGAGAATGTACGCGAACGAAACGCGTTTTACTAGGAGGTATCTTGATACTCCCCTCAGGGCCAGGCGTACTAGCTAGGAGAGGCAGCTGAGGAGAACAAGAGGACCATCTGGTTCCGCGGGAACCGACGAATACGCTCGTTTGCCAATCCACAAGAATTGACAATGTCCCCATTCCGAATAGTGTGCCCCTCATCCACCAAGATAAACAGTATCCCACTCCTCTTTGCCAGGCACTCGAACGCTTGAGGTTAATCCAGTCCGATAGCGGGATGAAGTAAATCCGCACGTCCAGTTCGATGAGCAGGAGATGGCAACGGGCTTGCTTCTTGCAGGAACTGCGCCATCTCTCGACTCTACCCAAAGCCTTGCCGTCCCCGTGCAGTGGTCGAAGAGCGACTAAAAAACCATGCTTCTGTTGTATCATCACTTCTGATGATGTTCGTCAACAATCGTATGATGATGGTACATGCCGTTTTGGTGCATGCGATTGTGCAGGCTCCTATGCGCCGCCGTCAGTGTCAATAACATCCTTTTATATGTTCGCTCTTCGGCCTTTATGCCTATCGTTTTAATGTAGGCCGTCGCCCCCTCAATTTGCTCTAAAATTGATATCGCATCCAAATGATTGAAGCAGGGTTTCCTTTCCACATTCACCATAATTGAACTTGAATGGGCAGTGATCACTTCTGGCTTATCCGGGTATCTTCCCCTCACCCTTAGCGCGATCCAGCCACTTTCTCTCACCTTGAGTGAGAAAACGCCTTTGCACTGGATTGTGCCTAGATCTACTGCCTTTGTATCCTTCGTCTCTCCGTTGAATATCAATTCCACTTTCGTTATCGGAACCGTCACTGTGGCTACTTCCCAGTCAATATCCAAAGTCCCTCCCGTCGCAGGTAGATTCAACTTGCTTCCCATCCTTTTGCCATTTACCTGGAAATCTAGCAAAGGTCCATATGTCACAAAAGTCTCGCCACCCCGCACCGCCTGCTTCCAGCTATCATAGGTAAAGGCATTCTGTCTGACCCGCGCATATGTCCGTACTGTGCCGACCGCCATGCCGGCAGACATCTTGTCCGTGCCTCCAACAGCTGGGACTTGATACCCACAGTTGAGAAAACGATACCAGTCTGAGAGTGAGTACGTACTTATACCCTTATACAAGAATTCCCAAGACGTCATTTCGATTCCATCGATCCTTTTTAATATTATCGCTGCCGCCCCCTCTCCACGCGGCTCTGGGAAATGAGGTAGTATCGATATCCCTCCTTGCCTTCTGCATCGGAGAGCCCATTCCGATAACGTTGCATCCACTGGATCCCCTAAAGGAGATTCATCCGGACCACCAGCCACGAGCGGCAGGATCATCTGTCCTTCATATCCTAAAAGAGATATATGCCCTAATACGTGCTGCCTGTTCTCGGTCCCTACACGAATCAAATATTCGCCTCTCCCACCATTTTCTTTGCTTCCAATGGTCGTCTTCCCATCGAAGTCGCCCGTATTAGTTAAAAACTCCCCCAATTGCGTGGCTAATAGATTTACTACGTTAATTCCTTCTGCCTCACCTTCTAACAAAGCACTCTGGGGAGATAAAAAATGCACATGCGTATCCGCCGTTACCCAGCCTTTCTGCCTCCAGGGAAGGACATGTTCTAACTCAATGCGGATCTCGTCTGTTCGAGAATTGACAACATATCTTCGCCTTACCGGCGTGATTTCGAAGCCTTTCGAGACTTCAATATATACATCCCCTAGCGGCAATTTTGCTTCTGCTCTTCCATTTATGTATGTGCAAAAATGATTGCCATGAACAAACTCAACCCCATAATCTTCAAACCAAAATGGGTTGGGAATTCTATGCCTATTTTTCAGTGCAAGATACTCCCCCGCTCTCCCATGAATATGCAGCTTCACTGCCACAGGCTCATCATTATCCTTATCTACTACTGTTATTTTTACATTACGAGTTTGCGCAGGCAAAATACTAATATCATATGACTTATTTTTGACATTTTCACTTTGTTTAATCTGTTCTGGATAGATCTTTTTTATTCCCGATAATCGGAATTGACAACTGTAGTCTTGTCCCATATATAGAATAGCTTCAGGGTTGGCTGTATATTCAATAATGATTGAATTCTTGCTCGCAGTTGCCTGCTTGTTATTGTAGCTAGATTCCCATTCTTCATTCCCATAATCGAGAACAGGGGTCACCGATATAACCGCTCCTAAATCTATATCCACTTTGTCATAATCCCCGTTTACGCCAAGCTCTTCCCCTTCCGGAAGTCTTACAACAATCTTCTTGCGCTCCTCCCAACGTAATGGATTCGTGCTCAGGTTGCAGAAGGCAATCCCAAAAATGAAAACTATTCCATCTTTCGGCCCGAAGGTTATTCTCGTCATTTCCTTATCAGGATAAGGATTCTCTAGAGCGAACAGCCAATAAAAAGGAGGGCCAATATGGTTTTCGGACCTCGATCGATATTGACTTATACCCCAACTGTAAAGCGGCTGCCTGCCCCTAACTATTTCCTCTGTTGAGGTCCGTATTGCATGTGGTTTCCAGTGCGGCGCAGCCTCAAAACAATACTCACCAAAGCTATGGGTATCCAACTCTCCTATGGAGAATCTACGTCTTATCGGGACTGGATAAGAAGTGCCATCACTATAGGACAAAATGTATTCCGCTACAACTTCCCCAAGCCGCGGACTACCCCTCATTGGACTAAGGATCCCGTCTTGTCTGGCTTCATCCGCTTTGAAGTCTGCAGCATGCAGAATAACTATGAATCTGCTGGAAAAAGGTACGTCAAAGTGAAGATGCTCCTCCTGGTTTTTTAGCAGTAATATCTTGTTAGGATCAACAGAAAATGGAATTCCCATAAAAATGCTGCCTTGATCGCGGAAGAGTCTCAGTTTTTCGAGTGCTTTTTCGCTGCAGTCAGTCGGCGTCAAATCAGCTATATTCCGATTATACAGAGATGAAAGATTTACAGATCTAAAGTGAGGCGAAGAGAATCTTTCTTGATACGACAACATGTAATGCTCCCCCTTTATCAAGCCACTAATGGCTGTTTTTAAGACCGACATTCACGAGGACTTTTATACCCCTGGAGATCCTACGATTTCATGGATACCCTGCATTACACCCACTTCTCGATTCCGTTGTGGTATATAAACATCAGATGTCTTCCCCAAAACGTCACCACGCTCTCTACGCGCAAGGTTTTTTCTCGCTCTGGCTTAGATCATCCATCTGGTCGTACTCCGCTCCTCATATTCCGTCGCTTTGAGGTAGCCCCGGTACGAGTGAAACCGCTTGCGATTGTGGAAGACCTCCATGTATTTGGATATTTCTTTCCTAGCCTCCTCCCTGCTTCGGTAGATGTTGCCCCGAATAAACTCCGCTCTCAAGGTCTTGAAGAACGTTTCCGCGTACGCGTTGTCCCAGCAGTCGCCCTTGCGGCTCATGCTCTGAAGAAACCCCTGCCCTTGGGCAGTCTCTTGAAAATGGCCGCTTGGGTACTGTACTCCTCGATCGTAATGAAACATCAGCCGCCTTGGCATCCCCCGGTCCGGGAGGTCGATATCCCAGGGAACTGTGCGGCCTGACCGTATTGTAGTGCTTGACCCAGCGGCTGCATAGAGTCTTGGCTTTCCAGAGCGTGTCGATTACCTCCCCATTAAGCAGCTAGTCGCTCATCTTGCCGCTGAAGCTCTCTACGCATCCGTCACCGAGGCCTTGCCGTGCCTTTACGCCCCCCGACCATGCCTAGGGACCGGAAGTAGGTCTCCGCGATGGCCACGTTCGCGTGCCAAAAGGCCTTCTCCCCGTGGTAGATGCCACCCGTGTCCTCATAGAGCCTCGCTGCGAAGGAGTGGCGCAGGTGGTGCACGGAGTAGCGGGCCTGAAGCTTGCCGGCCCCGTGCAGTTTGATGGCCAAGCGACAGAAACGGTCCGCGATCGCCACCGCCGAGAGGCCAGCGAAAGGTGATCATAGGGAAAGCCCGACCATCATGATCGCCCCCCTGTCTTCCTCAGGAAACTTTCCACTCTGTTCCTTACCCTTCGTTGTGGTGCTCCAAGACCTGACGCTACACTTTCAAGCCCGTCATGGCGATTCCCTGCACGAAATACTTGGAGAGGAAAATGTACAAAATGAACAGGGGGAGGCAGGCAATCACGCTCACTGCAAGCTGTTCGGGATACGGGGTGTTGTAGCTCCCCTTGAAAAGCGCGATCCCCTGCGGCAGTACTCGCATGTCGGGATTGGATATAACGATGAGCGGCCAGATGAGGAAGTTCCAGACCCATTGAGCGTGGAAAATCACTAGGGCGAGGAGGGCGGTCTGGGCCATGGGGATGGCGATGCGCACAAAGATCGTGTACTCGCTCGCCCCGTCTATCCGGGCGCTCTCGATGAAATCATCGGGCAGCGCATAGTAGAACTGGCGCATCATGAAAACGCCGAACGCGGTGAGGGCCTCGGGGATGATGAGCCCCCCGTAGGTATTTTGCATTCCCATCCTTCTCACCAAGACGAACAGGGACACGACGATCGCCTCGAAGGAAATCATGATCGTCGCCAGCACGATGGTGAACAGGATATCGTTACCCTTGAACCTGTACTTCGCGAAGCCGTAGCCTGCGGTGGCGGAGAGGAAAAGGCAGAGTAGCACCGCAAGCGTAGTGACGATGATGCTGTTGAGGATAAACCGGGGAAAGTTGAAATCCGGGAACTTTGTAAACACATTGATGTAACTCATCCAGTTCCACACCGGCGGGAAAAACCGGATTGGGATTGCCAGAACGTCCCGGTTCAGCTTGAGCGACGAAATGACCATCCAGAAAAAGGGAAAAATAAAGGCGAAACCCAGAACACCTATGACAAGGTAGAGAAGGGTCCGCTTGGCGCCCTCCGCGGCGTGGTACGATCTCATCTCCTACCCTCCCACGGTTCCGGACCTGAACAGCCGAAGTTGGAATATCGAGAAGACGAGCAGAGTGAGGAAGAACAAGACGGAGATTGCCGCGGAGTAACCGAACTTGCTCAGCTCGAATGCCTCACGGAAGATCAGGAGCGCCAGAATTTCGGTCGATCGCGCTGGCCCCCCTTTCGTGATGACGTACTGGATGGAAAACTGGCCAAAGGTGAAGATGATACAGGAGATGACCGCAAGGGCAAACGTATTGCGGAGGTTGGGGATCGTGATATAGAAGAGCTGGCCCCAGAATCCCGCGCCATCTATGCGTGCAGCCTCATAGAAGCTGACCGGCACGTCCATGAGCCCTGCAATATAGATCACCATGTAGTAGCCCACTGATTTCCATACGTAGGTGATGATCAGCGCATAGGGGGCGGCCTTCGTGTTGGTGAGCCATGCGGGGCTTGTCCCAATGATCTTCCTCAGGAGTACGGGGATGAGCCCCGTGGACTGGTACATGAACTCCCAGACCACGCCTACGGCTACAATGGAGAGAATTACCGGCAGAAAGATTAATGATTGCAGGAAGTTCTTGAAGCGGATCCTGCGGCTCGTGAACATCAGAGCGAAAACAAACGCGAGGACATTGATGACTGCGACGCTGATCACGCAGAAGTGAAGCGTGCGAAGGTAGGAGTTGATGAGGTAAGGATCCTTTGCCATGGCGAGGAAGTTCTTGAAGCCTACGAACTTCTGCGGAGCGAGAAGGTTCCACTCGAAGAAGGAAAGACGGAAGGCGCTAATCATGGGGTAGATCAGGAAGACCGAGAAGAAGATCAATGTCGGCAGAATAAACACGTAGCCATGGTTCTGCAGTCGTGTTACCGAATAGCTGGCCTTACGCATTCTCTCCTGCCCTGTGATGAAGTGCGTCCCCGACGACGGGCCAGGGACACACTTCATGAGTGCAGCTTTACTGGAAGATGCCGCGAATATCGCTCTGCAGGGTCGCTACGGAGTCTTCAACCGAGGCTCCCTGGTAGATAATACGAGATATGGCATCCCAGACCGTGCTGGTGACCTGGGCACCCTTCGTGCTGGACAACCATACGGCGGGCTTGGCATACTCCCCCTTGAACACTTCCGCGTAGTAGGGAATGGATGCCATGGCAAGCTTTGGATCGAGCGCTTGGGCGCCGTTGGAGAGCTTCAGGCGGGGCTGGTAAAGGCCGCCCTTGATGAACACATTCGCCTGGCTAGTCAGGGTGTCCAACCATTCCCATGTCAGGACCGGATCCTTGGCCAGGCGTGAGACGTACCAGCAATAGCCATAGCCAACTCCGCCGATGTCTTTGCCGTCGGGGAAGCGGGGATACGGAAACGGCTCCACGTCCTTGCGCTTCACCGAGTAGGTATCCAGAACGCCCCAGTACCAGGTTCCGCCGGTTAAAAACATACCCGATTTGCCGTTTCCGAATCCTTCACGGTCGTTGTCATCAAGAGCGGGATCCCAGATTTTATCCTTGACCACGAAGTTAGTGTAGGTGCTAAGACCCCTTGCGAGAACCTCGGGCTTATCCATGCTGGCTAGTAAACCTTTCTCCGTGCCCCAATCCAGCCCGAGTTGCTCCATCATGCTCAGGACAACAAGGAAGTTAAAGATGCCTTCCTTCGCGTTACACATGAACCCATTCCGTACCGTCAAATTGCCATTGCTCTTGACCAACTTCTTCCCGACAGCAACGAAATCGTCCCAGGTCTTGGGCGTATCCGTCGCTGGATTTAAGCCAGCCTCCTTCATATACGATGTGTTAATCCATGCTACATAGTCGGATAGATCATTTGGGATACCGTAGTACACCCCGTTCCAGACCCCGCCGTCGCTTTCGATTGCGCCGGGGGTCCACATAGCGACCACATCATCCACGGTCTTCTTACCGAATCCCCTCGGATCGATGGGTATTGCCTGCCCGGCGGCGAGAAACTCGGCGGACTCACCATTGTCGAGGCCGAAGCTGTCAATCTGGCCATTGGCTGCTAAAACCGTCCGGATTATGTTCGGCCGGTCCGCGTCCGGCAAGAGCAGCATCTTCACATCCACATCGGGGTGCTTCGTCTCGAACATCTTCACCGCATTAAGCAAGATCGGGTCGGTAAATGTCTCCGTCCAGGCGTAGTGCACTATGGTCGTCTTGGGTGCAGCCCAGCCGAAGGTTACCAGTACCGCGAGCAACACCAATAGCAACAAAAAGCGTTTCGACATAAGACCTCCTTGCCGCTCTTGCGGCCTAATCCTCGCCCTGCCTCTCCTATGTCTCCAGCCCCACCGGGTAGGAGCTATGGTTGTTTCAGGGCTTTCTCCACAAGTGCCACGTACATTTTAACCGTATCCTCGAAAATCTTCTTCCCCTTTTCCGCGGTTGCATCCCGGGGGTCAGTCTGCACGACCCGGTCTGGGCTTGGCTCCTCGCTGAAACCCGGCCCATCAACTACTGAGAAATCGGGGTAACGGATCGGGACGGAGCGCGGCGGCAGCGAGGAGAGGTCCACGAGCTTCTGGCCGCCGAACACTTCCTTCTCATAGTAAAGGAGCAGGGATGTCTCGAACAGATCCGCGTGACCGACTAGGTTCTTCTCAGACATCTCCTGAGGGAAGGCGAGCTTCCAGACAACCTTCGCTTCCGTGGTGTGGGAATAGTGTTTGGCCAGGCGGTCCAAGGTCTCCAACTGGTTCTGTGCGCCATGGCCGTTCACCAGCACGATCACCTTGTAGCCCTGGGAAATGAGCATTTCGACCTGACTCGCCACGACCAAACCGAAAATGTGCTCCTGGTAGTAGTGGCTCTTCCATGTAGTGGTAGGGAAATCCATGCCGACCACCCATTCACCCTCCCGGAAGCCGAGGCTCTTCAGCATCCACTCCGGCCTCTCCCGCTCTGTGCCCATGTAGAGGGTGGGCATAACAACGCCCTTGTCGAGCCGTCGGCACGCCTCCTGCGCGCACAAGCCTGCGTTGATAGGGTCCGTTCCTACGGGCAGGTGTGGTCCGTGGTATTCGATCGGGGCCACGGGCAGAAAGACGAGAGGACAGCGCGCGAGTTCCTCACGGAGGATCGCCGGTCTCAACATTTCGAATCTCACCTCACGATGGTTCACCACGACTCTCCTCTCCTCCATTTTTCCTCCTTTCACAATCGCTCGCTGCAATATGGGGTAAACACATGGCGTTAGTATGCCATATATCATTCATTTGTCAAGTAAATTTTTATAAACCCCGATGTATCATTGTTAGTTCTAGTTCTTTTTGACATAACCCCCATCTTGCTGAAAGCTGAATAGCTCAACCAATTCAATTATCATTGTTATTCGGTTACGGCCTAAAATTCTTAATGCGATGCACCGGCAAGCATGCGTTTCAAGCGGGCAAGGGACTCGCTAGGTTCCATTTTCCAGACCGAAATACCTCGGCTACCCCAAGACGTATATCCCTATCTGCACAAGAAGTACGCCACGATCTCAGTGCGGGATGAGCGAGGAACGGAGGAGAGCTTGCTTGCTAATGGTATCCCGGCGTAAATCTCATGTCCACGAACTTCTGGTCCCCCGCACTTTTCGATCAGTTCGTATTTCCGCACATCCGCACCCTCGCCGCCGCAGCCCATGGGCACGGGAAGAAGTTCGCCTACGTGATGACGATAGGAGTGGAGATCCTCGGCCCGCGGCTGGCCGAGACCGGAGTGCACGTGTGGTATTTCGTGGACCCGATCGGCCCGGTCCAGAAAGGGCTCGCGCAGGAGAAGATCCGCGACCTTCTGTCGGATTCTATAACGCTCGTTGGCGGCATCAGCTCGATTACGCTGAGCAATCGTAGTTTCGCGGCGATTGATCGCAACGTGAAACACGCCCTCGAGGTACTCGGTTCCACGGCAGGTTCATCTTGCATCCTGTGGATGGCATGGTTTCCCGACACTCCCTGGGAGTCAGTGAAGTGGATGATCGACGCCTGAAAAAGGTGGCGGTAATTTCGATGAAGCCGGCTCTCCTACTCCTCGCGGATACTCTCCTCGTTCGCCTCCCTCCAGAAACGCCTCTCCGCGAGATATGCCGCCCCCACCGCCTCCTCGCGCGGCTTCGCGGGAACTATCTCCACGGCGAGATCGACTAGCATTTCCGGGATGACCTTCTGTCTCACCTTGATCCACATCGGCTCGCGCAGGTGCTCTCCGAGCACGCACACGGGTCCGCCGATGACGAGCGTGCGCGGGTTGTACAGCTTGATGATCTTGCTCACCGCGTCTCCTAGCAACGTGCCCAGTTCGAAGAGTGTCGACTGGGCAAGCCGGTCACCGGCGGTTGCAGCGTCCCGGATCACCTCGAGCGTGAGCTGATTTTCGTCACGGTATTTCTGAAGGCACGAGATCACGCCCTCGGAGAGCCTTTTCTGGAAACGCTGGAGAATGCTTGAGCTCGAGACGACAGTCTCGAGGCATCCGATATTACCGCAAGGGCAACGAGCGCCGTCTTCTTCCACGACCAGATGACCAACTTCTCCCGCCATCCCGTGGCTGCCATGGTAGGGCTCCTGCCCCATCATGATCCCTGCGCCGATACCGGGTCCGAGATAGAGGTACACAAGGTCGCGCGCCTTCTCCGGCGGGCGGCGTGATGCCTCGACGTACGCGAGGCAACGAGCCACGTCTTCCACCACTACCGTTACGCCGAACATCTTTTCAAGCATGTCCCCGAGGGCGACGTGGGTTATCCCCGAGACCTGCAGGCCGTGTAGCCAGATGCCTTTTTCTGTATCCACCATCCCCGGCGGGGCGATACCTATTGCCAGCATCCGCCGATCTCGAAGCTCGGTGGATGCTAGGAAGCCTCGAAGCTCCGAGGAGATCTGCGCAAAAATGTAGTCGAAGTGGGATGACGGATCTGCTGAGAGTGAGAGGGTCCGCTCCAGTTCCCGTAGGAACTGGCGCCGGGCATCAAGCGCGACCAGTCGGAACCCTGTGGCATCGACAGAGATCCCAATGGTGTGTCCCACCTTCTCCCCCAACCGGTATATCGCGGAAGGCCTCCCATTGCGGCTCTGGGTCTTTCCAGACCGCTCAACAAGCCCTTTGGCGAGGAGCCGATTCAGGGCCTCCGTAACGGACACAGGGTTGCGGCCCGCCAAGCGCGCAATCTCGTTCCTTGTAGGCGTCGGGAGAAAGTAGGTTGCCTGAAGGATCTTGAAGTCTCGCCGAGAGTTATTCTTTGAATCCATATTTAGGTGAATTATTAACATAATAATTGGAAAAATCAAGTACTTGATTCTTTGTGTTTTTGAACGTTACTAGGTTAATCAATTTAAAAATTCAAAATTGTTTATTCTTATTCTTATATAAATCTTGACAAAAGACATACGCGTGATATGTTTTCAGCAACGATTGCGCCGAACAGGAGGTTTTTCGATGCCTGGACCAGGTTTCGAATGGATCGGTAAGGAAGAAGAAAAGGAAGTCCTCGAAGTCCTCAGGGATCGATGGCTTTTCCGCTACGGGGACGAGAAAGACCCAGCGTTCAAGCGGAAGGTGAAAACCCTGGAAGAGATGGTCGAGCAGAAATTCGCCACGAAGCACGCGCTGGCAGTCACCTCCGGAACAGCGGCGCTCATCACTGCTCTCTCCGCGCTCGGGATCGGTCCAGGCGACGAGGTGATCGTTCCCGGATACACCTTCATCGCATCTATGTCCTCCGTTATTGTCGCCCGAGCGGTTCCCGTGCTCGCCGAGATCGACGAAAGCCTAACGCTGGACCCGGCGGATGTCGAACGCAGGATCACCCCGCGAACAAAGGCGATCATGGCTGTCCATATGCTCGGCAACCCTTGCAACGTCGATGCCCTGAAGGCCATCGCGTCGAAACACAAGCTGATCCTGGTCGAAGACGCGGCGCAGGCCTTTGGCGGGACCTACAAGGGAAAATGGCTGGGCACCATAGGGAAGATCGGGATCTACTCCTTCAACATCTTCAAGACCATCAACGCCGGTGACGGCGGCATGGTGGTCACCGATGACGACGAGCTGTACTTTCGCGCCTTCGGCTATCACGACCAGGGGCACTTCCCCAGCCGATCCGGCGTGGAGGTCGGTAACCGTTCCATCATCGGACAGAACTACCGCATGAACGAGATCACCGGCGCTGTCCTCATCGCCCAGTTCCGAAGGCTGGACGATATCATCGGCAGACTGCGCGAGATCAAGGCCCGGTTCAAGTCGCAGATCCAAGGGATACCAGGCCTCTCGTTCAGGAAGCTCAACGACGCAGTGGGCGAGTGCAACACTCTGCTCACTGTCATTCTTCCGCGGGCCGATGTCGCCGAGAAACTGGCGAAAAACCTAAACACGACGACCGTATCGAAGTCCGGTTGGCACGTGTACAACAACATGGAACAGATCCTTAAAAAGAAGATGAACACGGAACGCGGCTGCCCGTACAATTGCTCCTGCTACCCCTGCCAGCAGGAATACAAGAAGGGGATGCTCCCGCGCACGGACGACATCCTCGGCCGGGCGATCAACATCTCCGTGGGAGTCGTGGACTGGGGGCTGGGCTCGGCGTTCGGGATCCACCCCCACTCAACGGATTCGGAGATCGACCAGAAGGTGAAGGAGTTTTCCAGAGCGCTCAAAGAGAGCATGTAAGGACATAGAGGAGGCGGTCATGATCAATGTTGCGGTCATCGGGACAGGCTACATTGGCCCGGTGCACATCGAGGCGCTTCGCCGCATCAGCGGCGTCACGGTAAAAGGCGTCACGGACGCAAACCCCGAGCTGGCGCGAAAGATGGCGAAGAAGTACGACATCGAGAAGGTCTACAGGGACTATACGGAGATCCTGGCCGATCCGTCGATTCACGTGATCCACACCTGCGTACCGAACAGCCTGCACTACCCCATGAACAAGGCGGCCATAGAAAAGGGGAAGCACATTCTGTCGGAGAAGCCCCTGGCGATGACTCTGGATCAGGCGAAAGAGCTGACCGAGCTTGCCGAGAAGAAGGGCATCGTTACGGGGATCAACTTCTGCTACCGCTACTACCCGGTCGTCCTCGAGATGGCGCTCCGCGTGCGCCGGGGAGACGGCGGCGCTATCCGATTGGTGACGGGGACTTGGTTCCAGGACTGGCTCTCGTGGGACACCGACTATACCTGGAGGCTCACTCGGGCGGAAAGCGGGGATTCGAACATTTCCGCGGACCTGGGAAGCCATTGGTTTGACCTCGTGCAGTTCGCCACAGGCCTGCACGTCACCGAGGTTATGGCGGATTTCGCCACGCTGATCCCCATGCGGAAGAAGCCCACCCGGCAAGTCCTCGGTTTCGAAAACGTGACTGACGTTCCGTTCGAGGAGGTGAAGATCGAGCTTGAAGATTATTCGGCGATTCTCTTCCGGCTGGACAGCGGCGCCCCCGGCTCGTTCACAACGAGCCAAGCCGCGATCGGGAGAAAATCCGACACGGAGTTCCAGGTCTACGGCAGCACGCGCTCCTACGCCTGGAACCACAAGAAATCGAACGAGTTGTGGATCGGGCATCGCGACGCGCCGAATGAGACGCTCATCGAGAGCCCTGTCCTCCAGAGCCCGGAGACCGCCTCCTACGCCTCGCTTCCAACCGGTCACCCGCTGGGCTACCATGACGCGATGCTCAACCTCATGCGCGACTTTTACGACGTAGTGAAGGCGGGAGGCAGGGAGCCGATCCGGGCACTTCCCCGCCCGACCTTCCGTACGGGTTACGAGGAGATGCGGATCCTCAAGGCAGTCGTTGAGTCCAACCGGAAAAGGGCATGGGTGAAAGTGACATGAGCGCGGGGCCGGGCGGCAGTTCCGATCCGGGTGGCAACGCGGGCGTTCTGGGCACGACCACGGGTCGTCGTCTTGCTGGTCACCTCCGGGTGATTACGTGAGATCGGCCTGCAAGGTGCCGTATCCGATACGACGCGTGAGGTTGGCAGAGCGGCAGCCGCAGTTATCAAGAGACTAGAGGAGTTTGCGGACCCCATCTACAACGAGGTCCTTTTTGTATGCTAGGCATGTTCACCAGCTCTAGGGTGGAAGTCCTCTCGCCAACCTGATGGGAGGGGAAGGCGTAGCGAAATGAAGGGCACCTATCTCGTGAGAACGTGTCTGAAAGAAGCGTGGAACAAAGATGCGAGCCGACGAATAAGATCTGGATAAAAGGCATCCGGAGTTCGGCGAGTGGGGAATTGACCGACAAGCCCATATCCATCAAGTGATCGGTTTGTGCGCCGAAAGTAAAAGCGCTTACCTTAGAAGGTCTGGCCAGTGTCGCGGAACCGGGTCTTAGGGCTTCGTGAGGAGTCCTGACCATCGGTCAGAAGTGAGCAGAGATTGTTTTAGCTTTTGTCAAGCAGTTTTTTTCGAGACTGCCTTTTTTATCCTCCTCGTTGGCCTAGAGTGCCGAGTGTTCCTGATCTTGACTTTGCTGGCCCGAGGTGCTTTGTT
>JBEKQU010000087.1:0-15231 GCA_049519415.1 Spirochaetia bacterium | reverse complement strand
GTTCCTCTACATACGTGCTATCCCTCCGAGCCTGTCACACCGTGGTCGGGCAACTACCCTGGCTGAAAACGCGACCACGGCCAGTCCCTCTCGCCCCCCAAGCCGAGATTTGGAATTGCTGCCTTGCGCGCGATGGACCTTGTCCTTGCGCGCGGGGAACATGTACTATAGACGCTTCCGGAAAGGGTTGAATGAGTACGGCATCTGGGTTTCTCCATCGCCTCAGGACCATCGTCATTGGCGGCGCACGATCGGTCGAGGATCCCAAGCTTTTCCACAAGCTCTCCCTCGTTGCACTTCTTGCATGGGTGGGGCTGGGATCGGACGGCCTCACCTCCTCCTGCTATGGTCCCGAGGAGGCGTTTCTTGCGCTGAACAACCACATCCCGCTCGGGATATTTGTCGCAGCAGCCACGGCGCTGACGATCTTCATCATCGCGACAAGCTATTCCCAAATCGTCGAGATCTTTCCCAGCGGTGGAGGAGGATACCTGGTTGCCAGCAAGCTCCTCTCACCCGGGCTGGGCATGGCGTCGGGATGCGCGCTGCTTGTGGATTACGTGCTCACCATCGCCCTTTCCATAGCGAGCGGCACGGATGCCCTGTTCAGCTCGCTCCCCGAGCGGTTCCAGCCATTGAAGGTGGTCGTAGCGGCAGCCGGGATCCTGCTGCTCATCCTGCTCAACCTCCGCGGCGTTCGGGAATCAGTCATGACTCTCACGCCCATCTTTCTCGTGTTCCTCCTGACGCACGTCGTGGCCATTTTGTACACGATCATCGGTCACCTGCCCGATTTCGGCGCGCTCGCCAACAGGACAGCCGTTGACGTGCGCCAATCCACATCGGAGGTCGGCGCCTTCGGGGTGATCTTTATCATTCTGCGCGCCTACAGCATGGGCGCGGGAACGTACACTGGCATCGAAGCGGTGAGCAATGCGATGCCCATCCTGCGCGAGCCCAAGGTCCTGACCGCCAAGCGCACCATGCGCTACATGGCCTCCTCCCTGGCCCTCCTGGCTGCCGGGCTGATGATAGGCTATCTGCTCTTCGACGTGCGCCACCAGGCGGGCAAGACCCTGAACGCCACCTTGTTCACGCGAATAACTGAAGGATGGGGTCCGCTGGGGCCCGTGTTCGTGACCATCACCCTGCTCTCCGAATCGATCTTCCTGTTCGCGGCCGCGCAGACTGGTTTTCTGGACGCCCCCCGGGTGCTTGCCTACATGTCGGCGGATCGGTGGTTCCCGCAGCAGTTCAGCTTCTTAAGCGAGCGGTTCGTGATCAAGAACGGCATTCTCCTGACCGGCGCCGCGGCCCTCATCCTTCTCCTCCTTACGCGCGGGTCGGTCCAGTTCATGGTCGTTTTGTACAGCATCAATGTGTTCATCACCTTCTCCCTGTCCCAACTGGGCATGGTGCGGCATTGGTGGCGCGACAGGAAGCAGGAACCTCAATGGCGGAAGAAGATCCTGGTGAACGGCATCGGCCTTGTCCTCACGGTATTCATCCTCCTGTCAATGATCGTGATCAAGTTCGGAGAAGGAGGGTGGATCACGATCTTCGTCACCGGATCGCTCATGCTGGTGGCATTCTTGATTAAGCGCTTCTATAGGACCACCCAGAAACAGCTCTCGCACCTGGACACGCTCGTGGAAGTGGTGGCCAGCTCGCGCGGTGAAGACCATCGGGGCAGCGGCGCGGGCCGCAGGGCGCCGCGGTACAACCGCAAGGCTCGGACCGCCGTCATCCTCGTGGGGGGGTACAACGGCATGGGCCTGCATACCCTCTTCAACGTGGTGCGTCTCTTCGGCAAGGGGGTGAAAAACTTCTTCTTCATCCAGGCGGGGGTCATTGACGCCGAGCGGTTCAAGGGAAAGGACGAGCTGGAAGAGCTGGAAAAGCACGTGCAGGATAGCCTGGACAAATACGTGGACTACGTGCGCAGCCAGGGCTTCTACGCCAAGGGGCTTCCCTTGATCGGAACGGACGTGGTGGACGAAATCTGCACGCTGGCCGAGAAGTTGTTCGTTGAGCACCCGAACGCAATCTTTTTCGGCGGCAGGATCGTGTTCCGGGAGGAATCGATGCTCACCCGGGTGCTTTACAACTACGTGACTTTCGCCGTGCAGCGCCGGCTGCATCAGCTCGGCATCCCCTTCGTGATCATTCCCGTGCCCGTGAGCGCTGACTTGGTGCCCGGCTCCCGGCCAAAGCTTGCCAAGGCGGAGACGACCTACTTGCCTTCCTCGGTCTCCCCGCAGGAGCCCTCACCCTCTCCCCGGTAGACCTCGGTGATGGTCGCTTTAAATGCTCATCAGGATCTGCGGGATGTTTTTCCCTTGCCTGGATAATTTGCACAGCACTTCGCATTTTGCACCGTCAAGGCTTCGTAGAGCTGCAAAAGTTGCCAAACGGCCCTTATTTTATGGGGCAAAATGAGAAGTGCTCATTCTGGAGACGCATACTGAGAATTACTGCAATTTGCATCTTTTACTTGAAAATTCCTGATTATAGGCTATAGTTATAAGGGTTTTAGTCAAACGTCAAGTCGAAGGAGGAAGAACATGATACGCCGTAGCTTTATTGGGAGCGTTTTGGCGCTCGGTATTCTGGCGCTCGTGGTTTTAGGTGCGTGCACAATCACGGTTACCAAGGACGTTCCCACGCCGGTTACAGCAACACCGACGGGATATGTCATTGATGCCAAACTAGGCGCCGCCCTCGGCGGAGCAACTGTAAGCCTTACTCACCTGGATACCGGTGGAACGGATTATACTGCAACAAGCTCCACGGCAGATGGTTCCTATTCGTTCAGCAACGTCACCCTCGGAAACTATACGTTGAGCGCCACGCTCAGCGGCTATACCTTCACCACCCAGACCGTCCAGATCAGCGGCACAGATCAGCAGCTTCCCAACACCGGCGGATTCCTGACGGTAGACTCCTTGACCGTCGTGGTTTTCTGGGATCGGAGCTTTGCGGACGTGGATTCGTATCTTACAGCACCCAGCTCGGATTGCGGTACCAGCACGGGACTTCTTGCCTCGGATGGATCTGATTTTTATACTGCCCAAAATACGCCTCCTGATGGGTTTTTCCCCTCCACCACCGTTGGAGTCAGAACGACAGTCTTTTACAACAATAAAATACCCGCTGGCTTCCTGAGCAACTCGATTTTCCTTGACGTCGACAACAGGGGTGCCCCAGGCCAGACTTTGGGCGGACCCGAAACATTAACGATCAACTTATTTCCTTGGAACCACACCTACACGGGAGCGAATATCTACAAAAGCACAGGAACATCCGACCCCAGCGTTCTGCCCGCGGGAAGCTACGAGTGGGTGGGCGTATTGGAGTACTATCTGGATGCTTTCAATTCAGTCTACTCAACTACCGCGGATTCCACTTCCATGCTTGCCAGCGTGAACGGCGTGACCAACACGGCAAACCCCGTGGTGTATGTATTCTATGGGACCTCACAGCTGGCCCGCTATACACTTCCACAATTCACAAATATCAAAACCGCGTCCATCCTGCGAGTGAATATGTTCATGGATTCCACGAGCGGTGAGTGGTTCCAAGTCATTCCGGACACCAAAGTGTACGCCAGCAATGCTTCTGTAAAGGGCACCTCGGACCGGGGGATCTTCGTGGTTCGCGGGGGGCATAAATAGAAACTGGATTGATCATGGCATGAGAAAAAAGGACACTTCCATGAGGAGTGTCCTTTTTACATGGCACGACAAGGAGGAAAAACGATGAAGAGAAATATCATGCGATCGACCTGCGGCGTCCTTATGTTTCTGCTACTCATTATGCCAGCATTCTCGCAGAGTGTCGGTGGCGGGAAAAAAGTTATCTCCACTTTCACCGTGACCATCGTCTCCAATATTCCCACGGCGATGATCTACGTGGACAACAGCCAGATAAAGGGAAACATGGTCGTGCTTGCGGCCGGAGTGCATAACTTCCGAGTCTCCGCTCCCGGTTACGTCGACTACATCCAGGATATCAACGTAACGGCGAACATGACGATCAATGCGCAGCTCCAGGCGCTGAGCTTCCCGCTCACGGTCTACGTGAACGTCAAGGGCGCGCTCATCTTTGTTGACGGCGAGCAGATCTCGGGCAATGTCGCAAACGTGATGGGGGGGAGCCATTCTATCACGGTCACCGCGAACGGCTTTCAGGACTACAACGCCACCGTGAATGTCAACGGTCCGCTTACGATCAATGCCCAGCTCCAGGCGCAGAGCTTTCCTCTCACGATCAACGTGAACGTCAATGGCGCGCTCATCTTTGTCGACGGCGCGCAGATTTCGGGCAACGTCGCGAACGTGATGGGGGGAAGCCATTCCATCAGGGTCACCGCCAACGGCTATCAAGACTACAACGCCACGGTGAATGTCAACGGTCCGCTCACGCTCAATGCCCAGCTCCAGGCGCAGAGTTTCCCTCTCACGATCAACGTGAACGTCAAGGGCGCGCTTATCTTTGTTGACGGCGCGCAGATCTCGGGAAATGTCGCAAATGTGATGGGCGGAAGCCACGCCATCAGGGTCACCGCCAACGGCTATCAAGACTACAACGCCACCGTGAATGTCAACGGTCCACTCACGCTCAATGCCCAGCTCCAGGCCTCGATGGCGACGTTGAACTTCGTTTTCCCCCAAAGCTATCTCGATCCATCGAACAGGGAGGCCATCGGCCAGGTGAAGATCTTCGTTGACGGCCAGTTTGTCAATCCGAAGAGGGAAGTCAGCGGCATCCAGATCGCGGCGGGGAGGCACACGGTCTATATCTCCTCAGGTGGGTTGTTCGTGCAGGCGGGAAATTTCGATTTCAGCGCCGGAACAAGCTACACCATCGAGCTTTTCATGGAGCTCCGGGTCAGGGCTTCTCAGTAGTTGAAATCGGAGGGCTCTCTACGGTCTCCACGCAGGAGCCCTCGCCCTTTCCCCGGTAGACCTCGATGAAGGTTGATTTGTCAGTCGAGGCAAGGTGGTAAAGCTCACTGGACATTGAGAGCGCATCCTCCTTGCAGCTAGCCACGCACTGCGCACAGTAGATGCACCGGTCGATGTGGTAGTGGAAGACATACTTCTTGGCCACCCGGTCGGCCACCTCGATCTCGATGGCCCGGGCAGGGCAGTCGCGCACGCACAGCATGCACCCCTTGCATTTCGGCTCGTCCCAGAGGAGCTTCCCACGCAGGCGCGCGGGGGCGAGGCGCACCTTGTACGGGTAGCGTTCCGTGAAGGGCCGCTTGAACAGGGAGACAAACACGTCGTTCAACATGGAAGCGATTTTCACAGCCGCACCCCCAGCATCTTCAGGCCGATAAGCACGAGCAATTGCACCAGCGCCAGCACCGCCCCCGCGCGCCACCACAGGCCCACGGTCTGGTCGATGCGCAGCCGGGCAAACAGGGATTGAAGGCCGGCCGTCACCAACAGAACGGCGAGCGTTTTCAGGAGAAACTGCAGCGGGTTGGCCAGGCCCCCGAGGTAGAACGCGCTGATGAGGGTCAGACCGATCAGCAGCTCCACGTCCCGGCCCAGCCGGAAGAAGGCAAGCCCTCTGCCGCTGTACTCCGTGAGCGCGCCGGAGACGATCTCCGTCTCCGCCTCGGGAGCGTCGAACGGCGGCAGCTCCAGCTTGCCCATGAGACCTATCAGTGCGACGAGGAATCCCAGAGGCTGGGTGGCGATCATCCACAGGTGCCCGCGCGCATACCCATTGACCTCGGATATCCGCCACGTGCCCGCGGCGATGGCGGGCCCCAGGAGCGCCAGCAGGAAGGGCGCTTCGTAGGAGAAGAGCTGCGTCAGCGCTCGCGTGGCCCCTACCACAGAGAACCGGTCCGTGGTGTTCGCGCCCGCAAGGCCGATGCAGAGCGTCATCATCATCAAGAGGTAGACGGTGACCACAAGGTCGCCGCGGAAGCCCCAGGTGGGGGCCAGGCCGGCCATGGGCACGTAGAGGGCGGCGGTGAGCGCCGCGGCAAGCGCGGCCAGGGGCAGGCCGTTGAACAGTCCCCGGTTGACGCCGGTGGGAACGATTTCCTCCTTCACGAGGAGCTTCACGAGATCCGCCAGTGGCTGGAACCAGCGGGGGCCTACCCGGTTCTGGAACCGCGCCACGAGCTTGCGGTCCACGTATTCGTATGCAAGGCTCCAGAATACGACGAAAAGACCGCCGGGGAAGATGAGAAGAGCGACCGCCACCAGCACACCGTTCATGCCTCCCCTCCATAGTAGCGGATCCCGTATCGACGCAGATCCTCCCATGTCCAGCGCTCCGAGGCGCCGCCGCGCCGCAGGTTGATCGACCTGTCGTTGCAGGAGAAACAGGGGTCGATTCCCACCATGATCATGGGGATGTCCGCGAGCTTGTGGCCCACGGCAACACTGAGAACGGCCGCCCAGTTGCAGAGGCTGGGCGTGCGCACCTTGACGCGATCCGGCTTGGTGCCGCCCGTGCTGCGGATGTAGTAGAACAGCTCCCCCCGCGGCGCCTCCACCCGGCTGATCACCTCCCCTTCCGGCACCCTGCGGGGGGCCGCTACGGCGAGATCACCGGGAGGAAGGTGATCGAGCATCTCCCGGATCACGCGGTACGATTCGAAAAGCTCGTTTATGCGCACGACGAAACGGGCCTCCAGGTCGCAGCGCGTATCCAGCACGGGCCGCACGGGGAAATCCGCGTACGCCAGGTACGGCGCCTCGACGCGCAGGTCCCGGGAAACGCCGGAGGCGCGCGCCGTTGGACCAACGGTGCCGAGGAAGTCTGCCTGCTCCATGGTGATGGCGCCCACGCCCCGGGTCCGGCGAAGGAAGCTCTCGTCCGTGGTCACGATCTTCAGGTAGTGTCGGGTGCGGCGCTCCAGGTAATCCAGGCCTTTTCGGACCGAGTCCGCGGCTTTTGCGTCGATGTCGTATTTCACCCCGCCCAGGAGGTTCACCGAGTAGTTCACCCTGTTGCCGGAAAGCTCCTCCAACAGGCTCATGATGGTCTCACGGTCCCGCCAACTGTACATGAAAAGCGTGTCAAAGCCCGCCTCGTGCGCCGCGACGCCCAGCCAGAGCAGGTGGCTGTGGATCCGCTCCATCTCGCAGAACACGGTCCGGATGACCTGGCCGCGCGGGGGAATCGTCACGCCGGCGAGCTTTTCCACCCCGAGCACGTAGGCGGTGGCGTGGATGTGGGAGCAGATTCCGCAGATCCGCTCCATGAGGTAGATATTTTGGACCCATGTGCGGTCCTCGGCGCCCTTCTCTATGCCGCGATGCACGTAGCCCAGACGGATGTCGGCGTGCGTGACAATCTCCCCGTCAACTGTCAGCTCGAAGTGTCCCGGCTCCTTCAACGCCGGATGCTGGGGGCCGATAGGCACGATAAACGTGCCGGGCGTCTCGGCTTTTTCCACGCTCGGCACCGCCATGATCGGAACCACTGACCCGGCGGCAAAATCCTTGCGCAGCGGGTAAAGATTTTCCGGCCAATCGTCGGAGAGGAACTGCCGTTTCTTGTCCGGCATGCCGGCGACCTGGATGCCGAACGTCTCAGCCAGCTCCCGCTCGTACATGAGAGCGGAGGGCACCACGGCGCTGAGAGAAGGCACCGAGGGCGCTTCCCGGGGAAGCGTCACCCGGAAAGTCACGATGGCTGGTCCCCTGCAGAAATGGTAGAGGATCTCCATGGTCCCGCGCGGCGTCGTGTCCGTGGAACCGGCGGCAGCCGGGCCGCCGGCCGCCGCGGGAGAAGCCGCTGCGCCCGCGGCATCGCGAGGGCCGTTGTCGCGTCCGGTGATGGCCGACAGGTAGCCCCATTGCGCGCGGGTGAGCTCCGTAACAGCGGGAATAAGGCCTTCAGCGGAGGTCTGAACGTCGAGCCGATTCGGAGCCGGCGTCGAGCTGGCCAAAGCCCATGGCTTCATGATTTCAGAGATGCCGGCGAACGTGAGGTCACCGCTCATTGACTGCCTCCTGGCCTTTCTTGGCAGCGGCGGCCTTGGCCGGCTTTAGTTTTTTCAGGAGCTGCACCACGCCGTCGATGATGGCCTCCGGCCGGGGCGGGCACCCGGGCACGTAGACGTCCACGGGAATGACTTCGCCGATGTCGCCCACGATGTTGTAGCACCCGTGGAAAACGCCGCCCGTGATGCTGCACGAGCCGACGGCGATCACGAACTTCGGCGCCGGCATCTGCTCATAGGTGCGGATCAGCCTCTCCCGAGCCAGGCGTGTGACAGGGCCCGTGCAAATGAGCACATCGGCGTGTCGGGGCGAGCCCTGCAGCTTCACGCCGAATCGCTCCAGGTCGTAGCGCGGCGTGAGCGTGGCCAGTATCTCGATATCGCATCCATTGCACGATCCGCTGTTGAAGTGCACCAGCCAGGGAGAGTTGATGCGCGACCATAGCGCGGTTTTTGCCAGGGCGCCGCGGAACGGGCGGGGAAGGTTGATCTTGGAATTTCTGCTCATGGACGCCTCCTTACCCCAGCCCGAGCGCGACCAGGGAGAAGATCAGCCCGAGGATGTAGCCGCCGGTGACCAGCGTGAAGCCGCCGCTTCCCACGATAAGCACCCCGAGGTGCAGGATCGCGAAGAAAAAGGCGATCATGAAGAACGGCCGGTACCCCGGTGAGGCAGCGCCGATCTGCGCCTCCTCGCCGCTGCCGTACGTGGCGGTCTTGGCGGCGCTGGCCTGGCCCTTGGCGGAGATTGCGTGCGCCGCCGCCAGCAGGATCCCGACCAGCAGGACGTACACGGCAAAGGCGATGGGCGGAGAGAATGCGCTGGGCATCTTACATCCCTCCCTGCTTCGAGAATATATCAAGCACCACTCGTCCGGCCGGACCGGTGAGGCCGTTGGCCAACGCGGGCCATACGCCGAAAGCCACCACCACGATGACCAGGAGAACCAGCGGCACGACCATGGCCACGGGGACCCGGGCTCCCGCGGTGACCATCTCGGAGGGCTTGTTGCGGTACATGATGCTCACCAGCGGCGCGTAGTACCCCAGGGAAAGAAGGCTGTTGAGCACGGCGAACACGACTAGAGCGATTGCGATGGGATTGCCCGACCGAACGCCTGCGGCAAAGATCTGCCACTTGGACATGAACCCGGCCAGGGGGGGCAGGCCTCCCAGCCCCAGAAGAGCGATGCTCAGGCTGAACGCGATCACGGGGTAGCGCCGCGCGGCGCCGGCCAGGTCGGAGGATATGAGCGGCTCGGTGTCGCCCCGGGAGAGGCGAAGCGCGAAGAGCAGGCAGCCCGCCGCGAGGAAGGCGAGACCCTTCATGGCCGCGTGCGTGATCAGGTGGAATACGCCGCCCTGGGCGCCCTCGGGCTGTCCGAAGGAGAGGGCAAAGCCCAGGCCGAGCAGCATGTAGCCCACGTGGCTGAGGCTGGAAAAGGCCAGAAGGCGCTTGACCTGCGTCTGCCGCAGCGCGAGCAGGTTCCCCACCAGCATGTTCACCGCCCCGAAGGTAAGCAGGAGCGCGCCCCAGCCAACGGAAATGTCGGAGACAACGGAAAGGGAGCGCAGCAGCGCGACGAGACCGGTTTCGATCACCACCCCCGATAGCATGGCGCTGATGCCGCTGGGGGCCTGGGAATGGGCATCCGGCAGCCACGTGTGCATGGGCACGAGCGCGATCTTTACGCCGAATCCGACGCAGAAAAGCGTGCCCGCGGCCAGCAGGAGCAACCGCGATACGGCGCCGCTGGCGATCACGGTCTTCAGCTCCGCCAGGTTCAGCGTGCCGGTCTGGGAGAAGATGATCCCGATGCCCAACAGCACCAGCATCGAGCCCATGGAACTCTGGATGAGGTACTTGACACCGGCCTCGAGGCTCGCGGGCCGGTCGGAATGGTACGCCACGAGCATGTAGGAGGCCACTGCCGCGGTCTCGAACCAGACCCAGAGGTTGAAGAGGTCAGCCGCGCAGCCCAGCCCGATCATGGCCCCGATCATCGCGTTGAGCAGGGCGTGATACTTCTCCTGGCCGTCCTCGTGGCCGATATAGGGGCCGGAGAAGATCGAGACCATGATCCCCAGGCTGAGGACGGCAACGGAGAGAAGCAGGCTGATGCCGTCGAACTTCAGCGCGATGATGCCGACGGAGAAGGTGAGGGAGGCGCCGGCTGCCACATCGCGCCACGCCGCCGCCAAGGGGACGTAGGAGCAGACCAGGATGGCCAATCCGACCCATCGCACCGGGTTGGCGATCCATGGGCGCGGCGCGCGCCGAAGCGCCGCACTGCCGCGCTTGCGCAGATTTGCATCGCGGTCCCCTCGGGCCGCATCGCGGCCCCGTTGGATGAACCTGCCAATGAGGTACACGAAGGGTGACGTGATTATGGGGAGCGCGACTATCCAGATCCAATACGGCCACCCCATTTCAGCCTCCCACCCGCGTCGACACCCAGAGGGCGACAAGCACCGCGATCACCGCCATGACGATGGCAGCCACGTTCCAGTTCAGGAATCCTGACTGCGTGACCCTCAGGCGCTCGCCGGCGCCCTGGACGGCTTTCTCTACCCCGCGGTTGATCGCCTCGAACCCGTACCCGGCCTCTGCCGCGCGGCGCGCGGGCATGAGACGCCGCGCAAACCCCGCCAGCGCACCCCTTGCCAGCCACACGATGACTCCCAGCGCGACCACGCCGAGCGCGAGCCACGTCGAGGGGGAGGTGACCACCTCTACCGCCATGCCCCAGGTTCCCCCGGCCTGTTCGGTCCCTCCTTGCGCGAAGTGGAAAGGCAGCGTGCGCACCATAAGATCCTGGAAGGGGCCCGCGAGGAGCCACGTGACCAGGCTGCCGAGGGCCAGCGGAATCAGGGCAACCTGCATGGCGGGTCCGGCTTCGTGAACGTGCCGGTCCTCGGCCGGGGCGAAGAACACCATCCATACGCAGCGCAGGATGTACAGCGCCGTCAATCCGGCGGTGACCAGCATGATGATGTATGCCCAGAGCGGGCCGTGCGCCAGTCCCGATTCGAGGAGCAGCTCCTTGCTCCAGAACCCGTTCACCGGCGGGATTCCGGCAAGCGCGAGTGAGCCGATCACGAACACGGCGCAGGTGAGAGGCATCCGCCGGGACAAACCCCCCATTTCGCGCATGTCGCGCGTTCCTAATGAGTGGATCACCGCTCCGGCGCCGAGGAAGAGCAGGGCCTTGAACACGGAATGGCTGAGGAGATGGAACTGGCTCTGGTAAATGCCGCCGGTGCCGATGGCATATACCATGAAGCCCAGCTGGCTCACGGTGGACCAGGCGAGCACCCTCTTCAAGTCGAAAGACACGAGCGCCATGGTGGCCGCGATAAAGGCGGAAACTACGCCCACGGCAACAACGGAAAGGCTCCAGCCGGGAACAGGGCTGAACGCCGGGAAGAAGCGCGCCAGGAGGTACACGCCGGCGTTCACCATGGTGGCCGCGTGGATCAGGGCTGAAATCGGCGTCGGCGCTTCCATGGCATCAGGCAGCCAGGTCTGGAAGGGGAATTGGGCGGACTTGGCCGCGGCCGCCGCAAGAAACCCGAATCCGATCCACGCCAGCGCCTGGGGAGGAAACCCCTTTGCCTGGGCAAGGAACGTGGGTATGTCGAAGCTCCCATCCTGCGCGTAGATCGCAAGCGATCCCGCCAGCAGGCCCGCGCCGCCCAGCCCGGTGATGATGAGCGCCTTGATGCCGCCCGCCACGGCCTTCGGATCGTCGTTGTGGAACGAGATGAGCGCCCACGAGCAGAGGGCCGTGATCTCCCAGAACACGACCACCATGAGCAGGTTGGCCGAGAGCACCAGCCCGATCATGGCGCCGATGAAAAAGAGAACCATCGCGTAGTAGCGGCCCTGGCCTTCCTCCCCGCGCATGTAGTCCACGGAGAAGACAACCGCAAGCCCGCCGATCACCGCTGCAACGGCTGCCAGGAAAACGCCGAAGCCGTCCGGCAGCAGGCTGAGCTCTCCGAAAGCGCCCCCAATCACCAGGGAGAAGCCGGTGTGGCCAGACGCGAAAGGGATGAGGCAGATCGACAGGACGGCATCAGCGGCGGCGAACCCGATTGCAAGGCACGTGCGAAGCCGCGCCGCCCGGCCGGCCGCCAGCACGGCAAGCGCGCCTGCCCAGGGAAGGAAGACCGTCAACGGCAGCAGCCATGGGTACTGCATCGCTATCTCCTCAGCGTCGAGATGGCTCGAACATCCAGGGTCCCGCAATAGCGTCGAACCTGTATCGCCAGGGCCAGGGCTATCACCGTCACCACGGTGTCAGCCACGATCACGGTGATCGCCAGGCTCTGTCCGATTGCGGGCTTGCCCGATACGCCTCCAGCGGCAACCATGACCAGGATCACGCCTTTGGCCAGGATCTGCAGCGCCACCACGAGCTTGATGAGGTTGCGCATGATGAGAAGTCCGTAGATTCCCACGGCCACGAGCCCAAACACGGCCACGAGGGCAATAGTCCACACCTGGCTGGTCATGGCGTTGCCTCCCGCTTGTCATGAGACGGGTGCGCGCCTGCGTCGGGTGCGGTGGTTCCGCCGTGGCGTTCCGCCAGCAGCCCAAGGGAGCCCAGGACCCCGCTGAAGATGAGCGCCACCTGCAGCAAGGTGTCCAGGCTGCGCGCCTCCCAGAGCGCCCGAAGGAACGGCAGCGAATCCCCATGGAGAGCAGGGGCCACAAGCCCGGGCACCGTGAGCCAGATCAGGAGAAGGAGGAAGAGGCCCATGAGGACCCATGCGAGGGGCCGCGGAACAAGGCTCGCCACGGGTGTTGCTTCTTCGCCCGCAATGCTTATGGCGAAAACGAAGATGACCGTGACAAGCCCCGCGCCTACCGACAGCTCGACCACTCCCACCTCGGGCGCTCCCAAGAGGGCGATTGCAAGAGCGAGCAGGGCGCTGCAGCCCGCAAGCCAGAGCGCTGAAATGAGAAGACGCGGCGCGCGGATGGCCTGTATGGCGCATATGAGCATCGCCGCCAGAACGAGAGTCTCTATGACCATACAGAAACCCCCCTCACAGAGGACTTTCTTGCGTCACTGCGCAGGGTTGAAAACAGTTCCCGCCAGTGCATTAACCAGCACATCCAATCGGGGAACTTCTAGATATCGCCCCTGACGGCCGCCGGCCGCAAGAGCGCCTGCATAGTACGCACTCAGAGCTACACTGTCAAGAAAGGCCGGCACCGGCATCAATTCTCACTTCTCTCGATAAGCCGTGAAGGTGCAAAATGAGAAGTGCTGCGGCACCGACGCTCCGTTTCCTACCTGATCGCTCCCAGCCGCGAAAATGGCCAGGCCCTGAAAATCGCCCAGCCTTCGATGAAACGCTTCTCCAGCGGAAAAGGCGCGAGCAGGGACGAGTAGAGGATGGATGAGGCATCCGCCGCGTCCAGGGCGCGAAGCCGTGGCTTTTCGGAAAACCGGAAATCCAGTGAATTGTAGCGATTATCCCCCATGGCAAAATACTGGTCAGGACCGAGAAACGCAGCTCCTGCCGGGAACTCGGGGAAGTTCCTCATGTCGTAGTAGCCCACCAGGTATGCGTAGAGCTCCCGCGCTTCCTGTATGAGCCCGGCCCTGTCCGTATCGGCATCGATTGCCTGGGATGAAGCGCCGGTTTCGATGAGCACCAGGTCGCGGTCGATTCGACGGAGGAGGTTGCGCTTGATGATGAGGTTGAGATTCCGCGAGCCGCGCTCGTAGGCCGTGGGCCCGGCCGTGCCTGCCGCTCCCGCCGTGACGTACTCCTTGAGAGCGGCGCGCGCGGACGCAGACCGTGCGACCGCAAGAGCAAGGCTGACGTCTTCAGTCCCTGCCCCGGTCCGGGAGATGGGATTTAAGGCGCCGGCAGGAGCGAAACGCATGGCCGCGTCGCGGAGCGTCGTGATGCCCTGGTTCGCGAGGGGCAGCTGCTTCTGCTCGAACGCGGAAAGCATCATGAGGGACATGCCTGCCAGGTGAGAGGAGAGGAGGGTCCACTCATCCAGCAGCCGGGAAGCCAGCGCGCCCGGATCCCCGCCGTTCTTGGCCGCGTCCCATTTCGCGAGCAGCGTCCGCATCCGCTCATCCACGGGTATGGCCTGCACCTTTGCGCGCACCGCGGCGGGGAGTTTCCAGAGGTCAATCTGCGCAAAGCGCTCGGAGTCAACGGAGACAGGTCTGTAATCCGGCTGCGCCGCCGTCCGCGAATACAGAACGTCGTCCACCATCATGAGCTTTTCGCCGGGGACCCCGACGATCCGCTTCACCAGGGGATCCGCCTTGGGCGTTCCGTCAGCGGCGACCTTGTCGATATTCACCAGGGTGAACGTGGCCATGTAGATCATCTGGGAGAGATACTTCTTGAGATTCACGCCGGAGTTCTCGGGATAGCGCGGGTTGGCGATCGTCACCACGTCTCCGCGGCCGGGCTCCCTGAGGAAGGGGAGCCGCAATTCCGTAAGGGGCAGGCGAGGTCCGTTCATAAGCTTCACGGTGAACGGACGGTCCCCGGCGAGGAAGATAGGAACCATCGATTCCGTGGGGACCTGGTAGAGCTGGAAGAGGAATGTTTCGATGAGGATGACGGCGATGATGGCAGAGGCAAGCGCGTCCACCCACTCCAACACCCAGACGACGATGCCGCGCTTTCTTGCCTTCCTGGCGTTCTTGTCGCGCCGCGGATACGACGGGTCCTGGGTCATGAGTATGACGAACGCGATTCCCGCCGCCGTGCAGAGCAGGGTGAGAGCGTAGAGGAACGCCGCGCGTGCGTCCGTGATAAGGCCCGTGTTCTCCCATTCCACCCGGGGGAGCGCGAGCGCGACGTACTGCGCAACGATCGCATAGCCCGTGAGCTTCCTGAAACCAGGGGCAAGCGATGACTTCCCTCCGCGATACACGGCATTCAACATCGGGAGCCCCGAGCCGAGAATAGCCAGCGAAAGCCCAAGGAACACGGCGTAGAAACCGGTGAATCGTGGACATCCCGCAAGCGCGATGGTGAGGAGGATGCAGCCGTACCATGAAAGGCCTGCTATCAGCGCTCTTTGCGGATGTTTTTTCGCCATGAATGGAACGTAAACATAGAGAGCCTGCGCGGCGCTGTCAAGGCCAGCAATTCCAAATTTGGACTAAACTAAAAATCCCTCGGAGATTAGGGCGGACTACGTAACGGGTGTCTAGTTCTAGACACACGGGGGTGCTTCCTATCATCCTTTCTTCGGAAAGACA
>JBEKQU010000086.1:0-15646 GCA_049519415.1 Spirochaetia bacterium | reverse complement strand
CTTTGCGGCAGCCAGCTTGCTTGCAGCCAGAAAATATACATTGGAGGAAGAGTAGTACGGCGCCGTGAAGACCTGGGAATTGCTGTTGAACACCAGGAGGGCCGGAGTGTAATTGAAGATGTCGATGGAGCCGAGGTTGTAGCTCATCCCGCCCGCGGAGGACGTAGACCACGCTCCCGTGTTGTACCGGTAGCCCGGCGGCGCGGCTGTCGTGTCGGAGATCAGAACAGCCGCCGACCACTTTTCCAGAAGCCGCTCCATGCTCTCAGTCTTCCCCGATGCCGCGGCAGCGGCGTTTACCACGGCGGTGGAATCGGTCTGCGGGCATTGCACGATGCGCTGAAGCAGCTCCGCGCCGCCGTAGTTCCGGGCCAGCCAGGCGCCGAATGCGTACGAGGTGGAGTAATCGTACACGTCATACTTGCTGGTCACTGCCAGGCGATAGTACGAGTCCTGGTTGAAGTCGGGGATCCGCCCGTCGGTGATGCCGGAGGGTCCCGCGCTTCCGTCCGCGGTGATCACCCCCCGGGGTCCTTCAATGTTGAGCTTGTCCGCGACAAGGTCCTCCATGATCATGGAGCACATCTCATTGATCCACGTGTCCGTGCTGGCCGCCAGATTATGCACGACCTGCTTCTGGTAGAACTGGATCATGTGCTGAAACTCGTGCGCCAGCGTGGAGAAAACGAGCTTCGGCCAAAAATCGGTGTCTGCCCAGGAGGTTTCCGTGGAAAGGACCGATCCGTACAGCTTTGAATCGATGTAAAACATGATTCTTTGATTGGAGCCGGGAAGCGCCGTTGCCGTGAAATTATCCTTGGCCCAGAAGTATCCAACGATGACTGACGCGCTGTAGTCCGTGTTCAGCTCCGTCAGGAGAATCGTGATCGTATTGTTGGAATCCCACGAAATGTAGGGAGATTTGGCTGCTGGTCCCCATGGCTCGCCCACTGCCGCCGTATCCCAATGGTAGATGTCGTTCACGCTTGCTGGATCCTGCAGGAATCGAGCGGCAAGCGCTGCAACCATGGCCGCATTCACGTCCGTGCCCCAGTTGGCGTCTCCTACCCAGATGCTCAACGCCCTGGTCCTTCCATCTCCCAGGTCCACGGGTCCAACGACAGCCCTGCACGTAGCGGGCACCGAAGAGAGCGCCGTCGCGTTGGGGTCCGTGAGCGCGTAGAAGGTCCCCGTGGTGATGTTGGCCTGGTCGGCCTGTGCGGGGAGATCAGAGACATAGCTGCCGGAAGGCCTGCTCAAACTGAACTTCACGAGGTTTGAGAACGGGTCCCTGTTGAACTCAGCGATCCGATCAGCGAGGGTTTGCGGCGCGCTGTTCTCCGAGGGAAGCGGCTGTGAAGCCGGGGCCGGCAGAGCAACGCCGTCCACCTTGATCGACTGGCTGGATACGCTGGGTTTCAGCGCCATATCCTGATCAAGGCTGGGGTTGGTGAAAACAAAATACACGTCCCTGGGCGATTGGCCCGGATCCACCGTGTAGGTGAAGCTGCCGGTGTACGGGACGTGCTGGACTTCGGGCCCGGCCGCCATGCCGCTGGGAAGCGGGCCGGTGAGGGGGGTGCACGAAAGAAGAAGCGCGCATGCCGCCGCCGCGGAGAGGGCGCAGGGGAGCAGCCGTCCGTTCATTTCGGCTTTCCTCCCAGCCGAACGCCATAGCTCACGGCCAGGCCGGTTCCGAGCGCTCGCATCTCGTTTCCCAGCCGGGCGGCGGCGATGGGCGTGAAAACCCAGTCGGCCCTGAGCTCAAGGCCGGCCACTCCAGGCCCGAGAGGGAGCGCGTATCCCATCCCGCCGGAGAGGCCGAAAAAGGTGGAGTCGGATGAAACAGAGGCGAGAGCTGCTGTTGTCGAGGATGCTGCGTATCTGTCCACCACGTACACGGCCCCGGCGATGATCCCTAGAAAGGGGCCCGCTGTTGCCGTTACGAAACCTGGTCCGAGAGGGAGCCGTCCGCGCGCGAGCACCGGGATCAGGACGCTGGTGAAGCATATGCCGTACTGATCGAAAACGACGCCCGCATCCGTCAGCGCCTGTCGTGCAGCGCCGAGGAACGCGATGCGCGGCTCCAGCCGCACGCCGATCCATTCCAGGAAGTCGATCTCCGCGTACGCCCCCCCGAGGCTCCATTCAGGGAAGAGCGCATCCTGGGAGGTGCCGGGCGTGCTGAATGAGGAAGCGCCCCATTCAGCAAGCGAGCCGGCTTTTGCATCGAGATACGGCCCGTAGGCGAAAGCGAGGCCGCCCGAGTCTATCACGCCGACTTCGCAGGTGAGGCCTGATGCCAAAGGCACGGCTGCCGCGAAGAAGATCAGGAGCAGCGCGACGTGTCTGGACATGGACGCACTATAGCATGAGGAGGTTTGCGCGTCTTGCCGCGCCCCGGACTAGTCTTCGATCACAGCGATATGCTTCCTCAGATCCCAGCGGACGTAGGTCTGCAGCGCTTCGATCTGCGATCGGTTCACGTAGTAGATCCGGCCGTCGTATTTCACAAGGCCCCCGTCGTAGTTGGCGACCTGCGTCTTGTAGGAAAGCCGTCCCAGGAAGATGGCCCGATCCCAATAAGGGCAGGCCTTCAACTGGGGGATCTTGCGCAGGTTGCTCGCCTTGATCGTTTCCTTTGAGACGGAGTTGCGCAGAAGATCCTGCCATTTTTGCATTGCACTTCCATTGTATACAGTGAATCGGCCGGGATCAATCGGCGGGAGGGACGTCCTGTTCCTTGGCTGCGGGAGGCGGCGCGGCGCAGGGCACCCGGATCCTCTCGATGGACACGGCTTTGCCGTCATCGCCAATTTCCATCACGACACCCTGCATCTCCAGAAGCGCCCATGCCTCTTTGGAATATTCATGCACGAGCGAGCTGAGCTTCCTTATCTCGATCTCGGGGTCCAGCCCCGCCACTGAACCGAGGCTGCCCGTTCTGCCCGCGTCAGTGATCACCGCCGTGCCACCTGACAAGACGTGCTCGTCCGCGGTCAGGGCCTTGGTATGCGTGCCGATCACGGCGGAGAGCTTGCCGTCCGCCAGGGCGAACATGGTGGCCTTTTCCGCCGTGGTGAACGCGTGAAAGTCCAGGACAATGGCATTCGTCTCCGTTTTAATGGATTCCAGCAGCTTCGGCAGGAGGCTGAAGGGGTTCTTCAAATGCACCCGTTTGAAGCCGGCAACGCCGAGCAGCGACAGAACCGCGATCTTCCTGCCGTTTTTTTCGTAGATCATGAAGCCGCGTCCGGGGTTCTTTGGCGGATAGTTTGCCGGCCGGATCATGTAGGGGGCCCGGTTGAAGTGCTCCACGATGTCCTTCTTGTAGTAGCAGCACTCCCCGGTGGTGATGCAATCGATGCCGAGCTTGTGCAGGTACACTGCATGGTTTTTGCCGATGCCAAACCCGCCGGTGGCCCCTTCTCCATCGGCAATGATAAAATCGATGCGGTGCTCCTGCCGGACCTTCGGGAGCAGCTCTTTCACGACCCACACCCCCGATTTGCCGACGATCTCCCCTATGAATAGAATGCGCACCGGTGCCATCGGGAGAGGATAGCGGCAGAACGCATCCTTGACAAGTTCATGGCGAGTTTGCTACGTTTCGCTTGAGCCCGGATGGTGGAATTTGGCAGACACGCTAGATTCAGGGTCTAGTGCTCGCAAGGGCATGGAGGTTCAAGTCCTCTTCCGGGCATAATTAAGTTTCTGCGCTGTAAGAAATTGCAGAAGCCACCGGAAAACCGGCGCTTCCCAAAAACTTCTTGTAGCACGCATGTAGCACAGGCGTGCGGGAGGGGAGTATGGGAAAGACCGGCAGACCGTTCACTCTTTACACTAGGCCGCGCAAGCGCGGGAAACCCGTCTACTACGTCAGGTACAGGAAGCCCGAGGGCGGCTGGACTATTGCCCAGTGCACAGGGCAGACCTCCGAGGGAGCCGCCGAGACCTACGCGCTCGAGCAGTTGAGGACAGGAGCGGTCGCGCCCACTGCCGACGAGGTGCCGACTTTCGCCCAGTGGGCAGCAGGGTTCTGGGATATAGGTGGCCGCTACGATCGGGCCCGCCGCGCTCGCGGATACGTTCTCTCGCCGACCTACCTGAGGATCGCGGAGCTGACCGTCCGCAAGCACCTTAGTCCTACCTTCGACCGGATCAAGCTAACCGACCTGAGCTCGGAGCTTCTGGAGAATCACTTCCTGAAGGTCTTCGAAGAGGGGAAGGTCACCCCACGGACCGTCAACTCGATCATGAGCGTGCTTCGGGCGATGCTCCGCGAGGCTCACCGTCTCGGCAGGATCCCTGCAAACCCAATGGAACGGGTCTCAAAGTTCAAAGAGCAGCCGAGGGTCCGCGGCGTGCTGTCGTTGGCTGAACTGCGCGCGCTTTTCGGTCCAAGAGCGTTGGAGAAGGTCTGGAAAGGGCGCCGGCAGCCCTACCTGATTGCCATGATCGCTGCTTGCACCGGCGCTCGTCACGGGGAGTTGCGAGGGCTACGCCGTTGTGACGTCACCGAGGGGATGCTGTCGATCAATCAGAGTTTCTGTGCCCGGACCGGTGGCTTCAAGGAGCCGAAGTGGGGATCGACCCGCGTTGTCTCCATGCCGCGCCGCGCCGAAAAGGAGCTTCGGGAGTTCATGTCTATGGCCGAGGATCAGTCGCCCGAAGCTCTCGTCTTCCATGGCACAAGACCGGATATGGCGATAAGGGTGAAGCCGACGCTCGACGCACTGTACGAGGCGATGAACGCGATCGGCATCACCCCTGAAGCGAGGAAGAAGCGCTTTCTCGATGTGCACGCACTGAGGCATACTTTCGTCACCTGCATGCGGGGGCAGGTACCGGACTTCCGTCTGCAGCGCGCAACGGGCCATCGCTCGACTGAGATGCTTGAGCGCTACACTGCTGCTGCTTCGCAACCAGAAGACTTCATCCAGCTCCGCGCCGCGCAGGATACTCTCTTCCCTTCACCGGGAGCACCTGCGGTTCAGGGCTTGGTTGATCGCTTGGAAGGTGAGGTAAATGTGGGAACCTGCCTATCATGATCACCCGATATATAGACATGTGTAAAGAGAAGGACGCGAATGTGTACGCCTGAGAAACAGGGGATGGAACCGCGTGATTCTATTGATCTTGCTAAGCTGAACACGAGCCTTGACTTCGAAGCAATCGAGAAGGCAGCGAAGGTGTCCCTAAATGGACTACTCAGGCTTCAGCTTAATCGGATGGCATGGAACATGAACGTTGTAAAGCAACGTGCATCTATTGATGTCTCAGTGGAACGTAAGATTCTGAAGGATCTGGCAAGGACCTGTAGCCGTTGCGCAGACAAGCTTCGGGAGTGCCTAAAACTGGACGCCTTGAGGTCCGCGACAATTGAGGAACTGCGTGTCCCCTTTGACGCCAAGGAACTGATACTTCAGTGCCCTGGTGATGCGATCAACGAGAGGCTGGCAAACTGGCCGAGCAGGGCAGATGCTTTGGGACAGGCAGGGGCTCCGACGTTGACGCTCGATAAGACGCTGGACGCGATAGCGATATTCTGTGAGGAGAAGGCAAAGGGTCGCCCTGGCAGACCCCGAGAGGAAGGCCTGCGCTCGTTGATATTGCGCGGACTCGATATCTATATAATGGCGGGGGGAAAGGCCAAGGCTTATTGGGACAACATCACCGGACACAGCCAGGGTCCGTTTCTCGAAATGATGGCAGAACTACTTGGACAATTGAATGTCGCATACACATCAAAGGATGCGCTGGCCGAGCATATTGAATACGTCCTCCGTTCATACGTCCGGAAGAATCGAAAGACCACGACAGTTGTAATGCCCTTGGGAGCGCCAAAGCGAAAGTCACGATCTATCTCTGCTGTCAAGAAACGTCACTAAAAAACAGGATAGAAATCCACCGATCCACGCTCTGATTTTCTTCTGATTATTCGCTAGGTCGCTCTGGTGTATCTTCCCAAAAAGAGAGGGCAAGCGACATGGAGCGCATGGATATTCTTGATTATCATGAGGCCGCAGCGTTTGTTGGTTTGTCCGAGTATACCCTAAGACGTTATGTGAGCAATGGGCTGCTCCCGCATGTGAAACTTGGTTTGAAGCTGGTCAGGTTTGAGCCGGAGGCTTTACGACGCTGGGTGGAAAGCCACCGCGTCGAGCCGGACTTGAGGGGTGGCCGATGACCGGCATCGAGCGCGAGATAGAGCAGGCTGTTCGGTGGCTCAACCAGCAGGCCAACATGATCCCGTACGGCAGCGTGGGCGTGACGTTTGTCATGCACGCGGGCGCCGTTGTGAAGGTTGAGCGATCGATTACCTCGAAGATTCAGCCGGGCGAAATAGGAGGGCCAAGTGAGCACGGCGTCGCTTAAGCACGAACGCTGCCCGTCGGGCGCAGCGTCGAGCCACTACCCGTCGGAAGGGGCAGCAATGGGCGCCCTGAATAAAAAAACCGCCCCCGCGGAGGCGGTAGCAGAACCGGGCGAGGCCCAATACCTCACTGGGCATAGTACGCCGGAGAACGCCGACGGGAAAGTGCGGGACGTTCAAGCCCTTATGCAGCGCCCCCTGGCCGAACTGAGCGACGACGAACTCGCTGCTGTAAAAGCGTGGCAATCAGAGGATCGCAAGCTTCGCGAGGTTGCGGGGCAGGAGGCGGCCGAAGCAAACCTAAAGTTACGTGCAGTGGTAGCCGAGCTGGACGAGCTTGCGTCCGGAGAATATGAGCTGCGTCGGCCGGAGCTGTCAAAGAAATACGGGATGCGTCGGCCTTACCTGGACATGCTCTACCGCTCTTCGCACCCCGAGAAGAAACTGGAGGGCGCCGAACAGCAGGGCTCGGGGATCGCCTTCAATGACCCTTCGCTATGGCCCGACGCTGTCAACGCCGATGCGCTTTTTCAAGACATCGAAAAGATGATACGTCGCTTCGTCGTGCTTCCGGATGATGCACTGGTCGCCGTGATCCTCTGGACAGCGCTCAGCTACGTCCACGATTCATTCATGATCTCGCCGATCCTGTGTCTGTCCTCGCCCGAAAAGCGATGCGGGAAATCAACGCTTTTGTCCGTCATGCGAAGGCTTGTGGCACGCCCGCTTCCGACCGTGAACGTTTCTCCGGCCGCGCTTTTCCGGGCTGTTGAGAAGTACCGCCCTACGTTGCTCATCGACGAGGGCGACCGCTTCCTACGAGGCGATGAAGAAAACGTCGGTCTCCTCAATTCTGGTCATCTTCGGCCCATGGCGAGCGTATTGCGCTGCGTTGGCGATGACCAGGAACCGCGCTCCTTCTCGACCTGGGCTCCAAAGTGTATCGCGCTCATCGGCGCGCTTACTGGCACCCTCCAGGACCGCACGATCATCGTGTCGATGGAGAGGAAGGGAGTAGAGGAGAAGACAGACAGGTTACGGGAGGATGCGAAAGACAACAGTTTCGCGTCTCTTCGGAGCCGGCTTTTCCGGTGGGCAACGGACGTTGGATCCAGGCTGGGGTCATATGAAACGGAGCCGCCTGATGAACTTGACGACCGCGCGGCCGATAACTGGCGCGTGCTGCTCACGATCGCGCAGGCGGCGGGTGGGGATTGGCCGAGCAAGGCGCGATTGGCAGCTGTTCATCTGAGTGGCGACCGTGACGAGCCGGACTTCGGAACACAACTGCTCTCCGACATCATGATGATCTTTGAAGAGGAGGGGCTGACGATGATTCCCACGACACGGTTGTTGCCTCGGCTTTTAGCTCTTGAGGACCAGCCGTGGGCAGAATATCGCCAGGGAAAGCCCATGACCACGCACGGGCTGGCCAGATTACTGCGGCGCTACAAGATCCAGCCCGAGAAATATCGGGATGGGGATGAGACGTTCCGCGGCTACCGCCGGGAGACTATCGAGATCGTCGCGTGTCGTTACGTTGCTATTCCCCGCCTGCAAGCGGAACAAGCGGAACACCGGAACACTGGCCCCATAAACGCCACAAGAAACCCTGGTAAAGGAGAAAATGTTCCACTTGTGGCGGTTGTTCCGCTTACGGGGGAAACGTCGGGGAGGGTCCCCGTATGACCGTGCTGAACGGGCTCCGGGCTCAACTGGGTGAAATCGGCTGCCGCGTTGAGCTCAGGCCTGACGGCCTTGATATCGTCGGGCAGACAGACCATCTAACCCGCGAGCTTCTTGTCGAAACACGGCGAGTGAAGCCCGCTCTCACGGTGCAGCTGCTCCGGGAGCAGGCGCAGAACCTCGTTGCCTTCATCGACGGGGAAGCTCCCCTGGCCGAACGGCAGGCAAGGCTCCCTGAGCTGTTCAAAGTGCAAGAGCGGCTCTACCGCGCCCAGACCGAACTGTGGGCTTCCTGGCGTCGGGACGGCTTCATGATCATGTGGAGCCCGCTCGTCGAGGAGTTCATCGTCGTTGGGGACCCTCCCCCTCCACCGGGCAGTGAGGCGCTCGTGTTCTACACCTGGGCCGAGGTGGAGGCAATGGAGGATGCAAGCCCTGAGCGCGTGAGGGCGGCGCATCAGCTTAAAAAGGCCTTCGCGGGCAAGGTAAGAGCATGATGGAAAGGAACGCGAGACATTTTGGCTGCAAAGAGAAGCCGGCGGGCAAACGCGGAAGGGGAAAAGAGATGAACAGACAATCCTGGCTTCGTAGCTTCGGACTGGATGATGGGCTCTATTATATAGGACCCAATCACCCGGATAGCGAAGATCCGGCTCACTGGCTTTTATACGTTGCTGGTGAGAGATTCAGTATCCACCTAATCAGCCCAGTGCCTGAAAACGCTGGCGAGGAGGCGGATATGACGTACTTGATGTTCAAAGGGCGGATCAGTGAGAAGGGCGTAATTACGCCTACAAGGATTTCAGTCAGTGGACCATCGCGCTACAGGACTCAAGAAGAGCTCAAGCGAGAGATCGATCGCCTCCCAGGATTGCCGCCAGGGCTTAGCTTTCAGTGGGAGGATGAATCAGATGAGGAGACTGTCGAGGCTCAAAAATCCGGAACAGGGCGCTCGTATTTTGCATACGATCCCTCATGGAAAGAAAAGAGAGACTCAAAAAGCTTCGAAGCGGACGAGGGAGGTGACGAATGATTGACGAAAAAGAATATCAGATCCTTCAGGTGATGGGGGAGATGATGTTCGCGAAGATGATGGGCATTCCTCTTGCTAAATGTGTGGAAAGTCGGGCGTTGCAGGTCCTGCCTAGCGGACTGAAGGTGCTTGTCGTAACCAAGCCCTGCGAGGAAGAGCAGCCTATCATTACGCAAGCGGATCTGGCGCTCAAGCCCGATCTCGTGGCAATCATGACGGGCGCAGGGAGGGAGTTCAGATTCAGAGGTATGATAGATGCGGACGACCTGAACGCAGACTTACTCAAGATGAATTAATAAGGCAATGGGGTGTCTGCTCTTGGATCCGACCAAAAGCCGGGGCGCGGCAGCGCCCGGGACCTTGCGCACGACTCCGGTGTACGCAGGGTCCCGGGGGGAAAGGCGTTCGACGGCCTCATGGCGAGCATCCTCCCGCGAAGGGAAGACAGGGTCGGTCTCCATGGGCAGGGTCCAGAATCGTTGCGCATGGGATGAAGCAGGCCTAAAGCGAATGGACTATCCGCACTTTCTACACGCAGCGTAGGCGGCGATGTACACGCAATCGGCAATACGGCTAAGGCGCTGCAGGGGGATCTCCAGGAACGGGAGACCCTGCAAGGCGTGGGCATTGTGGAATTTCGCTGGACAATTCTGCGTAGCCCACGCGGGCAGGCACCACCGGGGGCGCATGCCGCGGGACTACAGGCAGGAGCGTGCGGCCTATGTTCCTTGCATGTGTACCGCCTACCCATTCCCCCACCGTCCCGGCGGAGGGCTTTGTGAATGGCCCTACTGCCGAACGCGCAGCTATTAGTGCTAAGGGCCCAGTCGCTCTAATCGTGAAAGAGGGAGTCCGACAGGGCCGCGGCCCGCCAAGAGCTAATATCAGCCATCCGAGACAAGCTGCGCGGCACTTGGCATAATCGAATGATCTACTGCCCCTTCTTCAAGGCGGTTTCGATCGCCTTGAGCACGACCTTGCTGGAATATGTCGCACCTGACACCGCGTCCACCTCAAGGCTTTGGGCCGCAATCACGCGGGGAAGGATTGCATCCGCACCGTGACCGGGTCCATGCCCGTGAGAGAGCATCACGATGTTGGTGATCTTGCCCCCGCTCACTGTCACGCGAACGGAGGCGGTTACTGGGAAGATCAATGTTGACCCTTCGTACGTGCCGTCCTTCACCTGCTGCACCGGCACGTTCTCTATCATGAGCTTGTTGATCTTCTGAACGAACGCGCAGCCGCCCAGCGCAACGAATATCACGACCCCTGCGAGAGCCAGCCGTAGCCATTTCATAGTTGTCATTTGAATCTGCTTCTTTCCTGATTCATCTCTATCAGAACTCGGCCGCTTTTTCAAAGGGAGAATTCGCTCCAACCATCCCGTGGATTGCTCCACAGGCCGTCACCAGCCGCATGCCGTCTGCACCGGAAAGCAGGTTCCTACACTTGGGCTTCAATTCGGGACTGGACTACTGGGTTGCATTTGGCGCTGAAGGCTGCCGTGATGACCACCGTCCTTGCGCTCCAGCGGTCCCGTCCTGAGTTGCTTCATAGGTTCGACCTACAGAAGAACGACAAGCCGTTCCCCACTCCACACTCGCAGGAGCTCATGAGTGATCTCTTGAAGACAGGCAGAGATGAGGTCGAGTTCGACCTCCTTAAAAAGCACCGTCGGAGAGGGAGCCGCAGCGGAATTCACTGGCTCCTTAAGAGTCTTCAGAAGCGCGCCAGACCCAGACATGATCATCATTTCCTTCAGCAAGGCAGCGGTCTCCACGGACCCGGCTTTCCTCTATGCGCTCTGTGGTGCACTGGCTTGCAAGGCCAGCGAGGAGACCAAAGAGCGGCCGGTGGCATACCAAAACCGACTGCCTGACGAGTACTCCGTGCTTCTGGTCAGAGATTACCTCCGTGCGCCGGTGCAGTCGCCTGGCGAGTCTCCCGGTATCGGCCGGCTAGCAGCGGCAGGTTGCAGTTACATGCCGGCGGGGTGAAGGAGCCTGGTCAATCTGGCATCACGGAACGCTTCCTAAAGCCCGCGGTCATGAAGCGCAGCGTGATCTTCGCGCTGGTCAGCCATGCGATGTGAGTGCCGTTCTTTCTCGCGGCAAGTATCCTGGGTACCAGGAATGCCGCCACGGTCTCGGGCCTGTCTGCGATGATGTTAAAGACTGCCTTGGTCTTCTTCCACTCCTTGGCGTTACTACGGTCCAACCGCGACAAGGTGAAATCCGTGACCATGAGGCCGGGGCTCAGCGTGCCGATCCGGATCCCCGTCCCCTTTGCCTCCACAGCGAGAGCGTTGGCTGCATAGCGAAGGGCCCTCTTTGCAGCACCGTAAACGGAGGCGCCCTTCATGATCCGCCCGTCGGAACCGTGACCCTCCATGAACCAGATCATCCCCTTGCCTGCGGGGACCATCCCCCGCATAGCCACTCGGGCGCCGTAGAGTACGCCGAGCACGTCGGTGCGGATCACCGCCTCCATCTCCTCGGGGGCCAAATCCCAGATGGGAGTGGTGGGCTGCCCGATGCCGGCATTATTGATCCAATGATCCACACCCCCAAGCGCCTGTACGGCGGCTGTCCAGAGAGCTTCGACCTGGCCGTAGTCACCAGTGTCGCACGGGTGACCATGCACGTCAGCGTCTTGCAATTCGCTTTTCAGTTGGGCGACGGCAGAATCCACCGCCTGCCGCGTTCTGCCTGATACCATCACCGCGCATCCCCGGGAGAGAAACTCCCGGGCCATCCGCAGCCCGACGCCGCGCGTAGAGCCAGTAATCACGATCCTCGTCTTTGCCATCTGAGCTCTCCCGAGCTCAGTATAGCCTAGAACCCCCGCCCTTCGGGAAGCAGCTGGCGCTGAACTCATCAAGACCACCAAGCCTAGATGACAATCGGGCGTCGCAGAAGCTCCCGTTGAGAACTTTCTTTGGGCGAATGCCGCTATGCCGGGGAGCCTCGCGCCGGAAGCGCCAGCGGACGAACGCGACGAACACAAGAATTGGCGTATCTATATGGCGCCACTTCCCATCGCCGAGGAGGCGAAGACGAAGGCCCTGTCCTTTGTCCACAGCAGTCTCTTCGTTTGCCTCCGCAGCAAGTGGAACATCCGCCACAAGTGGAACATGGCCCGTTTTGCTGGGATTTTTTATGGCGGTCCGCCTCGGGATCGACCAAACCCTGGATTCCTCCACCGAGACCTCCGTAAGCGGTCAGCTCGGCCCGCTCGGGGGGACATTCTGCCTCTGGCGGGTACCTCGGTGCCCGGCAGTCCGTATCCATGCCGATACGCGGCGTAAACGGCGTCGCTGTGGAATCGGCGGCCGCCTCAGCGCCAATGCCATCCAGTTTTCGTTGGGCAAATACGTGGCAATCGCATGTGAACATTGTCCATCACTGAAGCAAAAACGTGTCTCGCCACACGTGCTTCGCCACACAGTGCTGCCATGGAGCTCTTGCAGGCGGGAGTCGATTCTGCGGTCATCGCACTTTGGCTTGGGCACGAATCTGTCGATACTACGCAAGTTTATCTGCATGCCCATTTAGCCCTCAAGGAAGCAGCGTTGGCCAAAATCAGCGCCGTAAACGATAGAGCGGGAGGAAGGTATCGCCCGGGCAATCAGCTGCTTGCGTTCCTCAACGCCTTATGAAGACAGGACTATGCCTAGTGTGACTCGCTCTGCTATTGCCGGCATGATTGGAATTTCGGCATGCCCATGGCACTATCCTCAACCCATTCGGTATAGTTCGGCACTCGGCATGAACGGCAAAGGCGAACGGAATCTAAACCTACCGGTACCTGAGATGCGTATTCACAAAGCTGCCATCGGCGCAAAGCCGCGATGATTACCGATCCTTGACTCCTCAGCAATTGGATCAGACTGACTTCGAAAAGCTGTGCCTTTGACCAACGTCAACGGGGGGTGCGGTTGTATTAGCGGATATTTATAAGCTTCATCGTCCCATCATTTTTTGCATTTAGTCGCCTCTGCTTACTCCCTAGTCTTACTCGAACAACATTCCATCGAGTTTCCTATTGAATTTCCCGGATCATATTATTAGCGCTATCTGCAACGAAGAGTGCGGGCATACTTAAGCATAGGGTAACGTCTCCAGGGCCGGAAAAACCAGCCGCAGCTCCAGTACCGTTGGCAGAACCAGAAGCAGTAGAACCCGCCTCAGTAGTCACAATTCCGCTGCTGATTACAATCTTTAGAATCATGTTAGCACCGTGATCGGCAAGGTAGAGATTGGTACCATCCGTAGCCAGTCCCTCGGTACGGGTAAAGCCAGATACCATCGTTGAAAAGGCCTTTGTATTAATTACTATCCTGCTGATACATTCGGTGTTCGTATTAGACTCTGTGAAGTAGAGGTTCGTACCGTCAGTACAGACTCCATAAGGTTCCAGGAATCCACCCGGTGGCATTGTGCCACCTACTCCTCCATTCGGCGCTGAAGTATCCACAAGAGTGGTCACAGTGCTATTCGCTATCACGATTGTATCGATGCAGTGATTATTCCCAGAAGCAACGTACAGATTGGTCCTATCAGTAGCTATTCCTAGAGGATCGTTAACGGTAGCTAACGTCGTAACGGCGCCTGTCGCGATTACGATCTGCCTTATAGTATTATTACCTGTATCCGAAATATAGAGATTTGTCCCGTCGGTGGCTACACCTGTAGGACTATTAAAACTGGCCTTAGTGCCATTACCGTTGGCAGAGCCAGGCGTAGTAGAGCCGGCCAGTGTCGTCACAGCCCCTGTCGTGATTACAATCTGCCTGATCATATTATTACCATTATCCACGACATAGAGATTTGTCCCGTCGGTGGCTACACCTGTAGGATTATTGAAACGGGCTGCGGTCCCTGTAGCATCAGTATAACCGGCTGTGGTCGAACCCGCAACGGTCGTAACAACACCGGCGAGACTAGTGGTAACTGTGCAAGTGGCAGTTTCACCTCCATCTATAGTCTTTACTGTAATGGTACAAGCGCCAAGAAGCGACCCGGGAGTCACTACGCCGCTGCTATTGACGGTGGCTACCGCTGTGTTACTGCTTGACCAGCTTACATTCTGGTTGGTCGAGTTAGTCGGTGTAAAAACCACGGTCAGGGTATCGGCGGCTCCACCAGCATTCAGATTCATGGTTGTCTGGCTTATACTTACTCCGGAGACGTGAATCCCTGGGGACCCGGTTGCTATAGGACTCAGCGAACTTGTTCCGCTCGTGTTCTTTGCTATAATCCAGACATAGTAGGAAGTATAATTCGTAAGCCCGCTTATCGTGGCCGACGTCCCAGAAACATTCGTTGGACCGTTCGCAGAGCTCGGAGGGGTGGTCGTCGTGCTACAATAAACATCATAAGCCGTCGCTCCTGTTACCGCAGTCCAGGAGACAGACAATTCCCCGCTTCCCGCGGCATATCCCACGGCAGAAACTGTCGGTGCAGATGGAGACGTGGGAACAGTCCAAAACTGAACCTGTGACGTTTCGTTTCCGTACGCCGTCCCTGCGTCATTGATTGCATACGCTCTGACATAGTAGAGCGTACCAGCTGCTAGGCCTGTGAGGCTGCTTGTGTAACTGCCCGTTCCTGACCCATCGGCCGTTTTACTATTCGCGGTTGTGGGGCTTGCAGTGGTGCTCCAGCAGACTCCTCGCACTGTTACTTGATGTCCTCCATCACTTGTAATCGTTCCTCCACTAGTCGCCGTTGTGGTGGTAATGCTACTGATATTTGAAGTTGTGACAGTCGCAAAGGAATAATTGATGGTATAAGTTACTGTTGCAAGTGGTGAATCTATCATTCCCGCCTTAACGCCGATAGCTTTGATTGTTCGTGTTGTCCCATTGCCGGCTAGCGAAATCGGTGCTGTATAAACTGTAGTAGATACACTTGGCGTGGAGCCGTCCGCTGTGTAGTAGATCGCCGCCCCGCTTGTCTCACAGCTTATCGTGACGGTGAAATCCGAAGACGACGTGTAGGTGCCGTCGGCTGACGGAGCAGGACTGAAGGTTGGCGTGGCGACAGTTTGCCCTCCTTTAGCTTCCTGCACCTTCTGCTGAATGCTGGTGAGCAGATCGTTGGCAGGACATGAAACAAGCAGCGCCACGCCAGTCATCAGGATGCCAACTGCAAACTCTCGGCGTAATCTGCGAGCAAATTTGCGCTTCAGGCTCGCCGTGCCTACCCCTTTTCCACGCCACTCCATTGTGTCTCTCCTTACTCCCCCGTCTCCCACAGGATCACTTTCCGCTCTGTTTCCACATCAGCCGCCCGGGTGCCGCCTTCCTTGCCTTCACCCAGGAAGGCAAACTGACCTGCGAGCGTCGGGTCGATCGCCTTCAGCTTCTCATAGTTCTGCTTGGCCCCGTCATAGTTCTGCATCTCCTGGTTCACCCGCGCCAGGGAAAGCAGCGTATGGGCGTTGCGCGGGTCCATTTCGCTTGCCTGCTGGTAGGAGACAAGCGCGTTCTTCCAATCCCCTTGCGTGAAGTACAGGTGTCCCAGGTTCAGAATCGAGGGCAGATA
>JBEKQU010000085.1:0-16259 GCA_049519415.1 Spirochaetia bacterium | reverse complement strand
TCTCAAATGCTGGAACGATCTTGAAGGCATTTTCATGTTCAATTTCCGCCGTAACCTAATCCCGCTCAACCGATAGGGGACCATATTTCTTTCCAACTCATGCGGGTTCGCTTATTTTGGGTAAAACTTAAACCATGAAAGTCACACGGAAAGGAACGAAGAAAAAACCGATCTCGCGGCGTACGCATAGAGCAAAGAAAAAACCGGACGCTCGGAAGCATCTCACGCATCGGGCTTTCGCAAAGCTCTCTGGCCGATCCGAGGGCCGCATTACCCAGGCCATTCGCGAGGGCTTGGTGATCGCTGACCGCTCGGGGAAAATCAATCCCGCGCTGCGCGCGAATAAAGACTGGGCGGAGTCGCGTCGCGCCTCTGGCAAGAAGGGAACCGCGGCCCGTGGCCGAAAGTTGGATCCCCTCGAAGTCGAGAGCCGCTCCGAAGTAGAGCTGCGCAAAGCTCTGGCGGCAACAGAGAAAATCGAGCTGCAGAATGCGGAGACCCGCCGAGAGCTCATCCGCGCCGACGATGACAAGCGTACGTGGGCGAAGTTTTACAGCGTGCTCACCGGCGAGTTGCTCCCGCTTTTCTCGAAGTTGGCGCCCGATCTGGCCGCGGCCCTCGGCGTGCATGATGACGCGGCGATCACAAAAGTGCAGGAGATTGGCGACGCGGAAATCTTTCGCACGCTCGATCATGCAAAAAGCGTTATGCAGAGCTGGCTCGAAGAGGTGGGGCAGGAGTCCGCCGAATGACCCGAACCGACGTCCAGCATTTCCAGCGCATGATAGACCTTCTCCCCTCCGATCCGCCTCCGCGGACAATCATGGAATACATCGAGGGCAGGCGCATTCTACCGCCGTCGACTCCATTCCCCGGACGATGGCAGACATCCCGCGTCGAATACTTTCGCGAGCTCCTGGAGGACCTCAGCCCCTATTCCCCGATTCAACACAGCGTTGTGGCCGCGGCTGCGCAAGTGGGAAAGACGAGTATCCTTGAATGCGCCTGCGCGTACTACCTTGACGCGGTGCCCTCCGAGGTTTTGCTCGTCACGGCAACCTCGGACCTCTGTGATCGCTGGGCGACGAAGCGCTGGCCGCCCCTCGTGCAAAGTCTTGGCTTCGCGCACAAGCTCGTGGCCACCTCCAGCTCACCCCAGAGCCGGCGCAGCGGTGACCGCGTGTTCAAGAAAACCGGTGTCGGATTCGCACTAGATATCGTCTCTGCCCAGAGCGCGAGCTCACTCCGGGCGGAATCGAAACGCATCCTATTGCGCGACGAAATCTCAGGCTGCCCGCCGGAGCTCCGCAATGAAGGCCGATGGCTCGAAGTGAGCGAGGCTCGCACAATCGCGTGGGGGAACCGCCGAAAGATTCTCGACGTATCCACGCCCGGCGTGTATGGACAGTGCGAAATCACGCGCGAGTACGAGCTCGGCGATCAAAGAGTTTACAAGGTCCCCTGTCCTCGCGCGGGCTGCGGCGCTTTTCAGGAGCTCGTCATGGGCAATGAACAGGCGAAGGTCGGCCTCTGCGGAGAGTACAAGGACGGTAAGCTCGTGCGTGCAGTCTACTATTGCGCCGAATGTCACCAGCCCATCTATAATCACGAGAAGGCCGGCATGGTCGCGCGTGGCCATTGGGAGCCGACAGCCATTTCGCAGAATCCATATTACCGCAGCCGTCGGCTTTCGGCATTTGTTTCGCCTTTCGTGAGCTGGACCGAAGTCCTACGGAAATACAACCAAAGCCTTGGCGACCCCGAGCAGGAGAGATCCTTTGCGAATCTGTTTCTCGGAATCGCCTATCGCGAATCTGGAGAGAGGCCAAAAATGCAAAGCGTGATTTCCCTTCGGTCCGACTATCAAGAGGGCGTGGTGCAGCCCGGCATGAGTTACATCTGCGGAGGCATTGACGTCCAGCGCGGGAGCGAGATCGATCCGACAACGGGCAACCCTCGCGACCCCGACAATCCGCCGAGACTGGAGGCGGAGTTCTGCGCGTTCGGCCGCGGATACAGGTCGGCCAGTGTGATCTACCTCCGTTTCGAAGGCCCAATAGACAATGCGTGGGAAGGCGCGTGGAAAAAACTGGCTGAGTGGGCGGTGCATGGCGGCCGTGATGGCGGCCCGGGGACCACGTTCTACCGTGCGGATGGGCGTCCCTTTTACGTCGATCAAATCCTCATTGACTCGGGCGACGGAATGTTCACAAGCGTCGTCTACGAATTCTGTCGCCTGTCTGCGGGCGGTACCAACCCGAGCAAGGGATTCCAATTCGTGAAGGACGACCGAAAACGCGCCGAACGCGGCGACCCGGCGGGCCCGCAGTTTTTCAGGAAATGGAAACCCGTCCGCTTGGACAGTGGCCAGATCCTTTATACGATCAGCACCAACTTCTACAAGACGGCGCTCTACAACAACCTTCGCGTGCAGAGCACCCTCGAGAATCCGAACCCGCCTGGTCTGTGCCGGTTTCCCTTCTCCTACTCTGACGAATACTTCGCAATGTTGACAGGCGAAGAAAAGAGGAGCGACGGAAGTTTTCACCCTATACGCCGGAGGGTTGAGTCACTCGATTGCCGGTGCCTTTGCATGGCGAGCTCGGACATCTTCTTAGACCGCGTGGTGATGGACTACCGCATGCAGGCGCAGCGGGCGGGCGCAAGCCCCGAGACCATCCAGTCCATCGACGGCGCCTTCGTGATTGGCCGCCTGGAGGAGCAGGCCGGCATAGTGGCCGTGGGCCAGAGGGGAGCAGTGAAATGATGCACGACTATTGCCCTGAATGGACCCCGGAGATGGTACTACCCCCAGCGCAAGAAAAGAGATTGATCCGATTTGAGACCAAACAATTCTACAATGCGAAATACAGATTCGAGCGGATTATAGAAGGACGCCCGTTCAAGGACGGATACACTCCCGAGCAAAGGCTGGAATACTGGGCGAATTACTACGCGAAGAATCGAGACGCGCGAAATGCCAAACGCCGAGAGCTCTACCACTATCGCCGCTATCTGCAAGGCTCGGTTTCTTTTTTGACAAACGTTTTGACAGGTCACCCTTTGACGGGCGAAAATGACGGCGTGAAACGGGAGACCGCGGAAGAAAAACCTATCACCTTGAAAGAAGCCGCGGCGCATTTGTCCGCCCGTGTCGGCGTGGAAGTTTCGCAAAAGGCCATCATTCAATGGGCGAAGCGGGGGAGAATCCCAACCCAGCAGCTTGTCGGACAATACCTGTTTTTCATTTCCGAGCTGGACGCTTGGCTCAAAGCCGGCCGCGTTGAATTGGACACCTCGCGCGCTCTGGACGCTATGCGCCGTATTCCGAGGATGTCATGACCAGTGAGCTGTATCCCACAAAACCCGTGGCGCTCCTCCACGACGACCCCTTGAAGCCGGGGTCGGATCCGAACAGGCGGATCGCGTTTTGTGGGATGGAACTCATTGATCCCTATGCCATTGCCGCGGGCATGGATATTGCACAGGCACTTCATATGCACGTCGCAAGTACCAGTCGACCCTCGGCCTTGCAGGACCTCGCCGACCTGGGCGCAGCATATGGTATCGCCTCGCATGCGATCCGCAACGTCGCACACACACGCAATTTCTTTTTGCACCTCGAGCCTATCGCGCTGGATACCGACGGGCAGGGCCGTTCATGATTGGCAGGGCTGAGGAGAGAGAGACGAAAAACAAGCCGCGGCCTGCCGGCCATGAAGGAGACGCCGATTGAATCCCGGCCTCTCCCACTCCTACGGCTGGCCTCGGCTATTTTATTCCCGGTTGATCCGGGGGAAGGATTGAGTCATGGCGAAGAGCAACAGCAGCCCCAAACCTGGCAACGTCACGCGCCCAGGCCCTGGTACAGCAGGCGTTCCTCCCGGCACGAACCGCGGCACGCCCGCATCACCGGCGACAATTCCACAGGGAATTCGGGATCGGCTCTATCCGCAAGGAAGGGACAAATAAATGGCCACCGTACTGTACCCCTATGGTTCGGGATTTGTGAGCTCGGCCTGTGACAATTGTGGGAAATTCCACGGCCTGACAGCCGTTGGCCAGGACGGCAATGGAAATCTCGCTTACTGGTGCATGTACGGCGCGGGCGGGGGCGGGACGCCGGCGCTCGTGACGACGGTGACTATTGACCGGACGTCCCCGCTCCCCGCGCCTGTGGCCGCGGCAATTCAGAGCGGCGCCATCGTCCGAGACTGAGGAGGAGCCAATGGCAGAACTGAAACCCCGCTGGCCGCATCCGCAAGACTTCCGCGTCCAAAACGACCGCACGGCCGAAACGCCGGAGGAAAAGGCGGAGTCAACAGCAATCGCGCAGAACGCGGCGGCCTTTTGTACCTCACAGGAAAAAAAGACGCAGACCAATGAAGAAGTGAGGACACAGCGGCTGGCCGGTACAGTGAAAGAAGGAGCGCATGGGAAACATTAACAAGGAGATCGCGGACTTGCTCGGGCAGATTCAACAGCGACGCGCCAAAGCCTCACAGCTCGACGCGGACGCGCAACGCCTGGCGCTCACCGATTCGGAAAAGTCCGTAGACCTTGATGCGCTCGCCCAGGCCACGCGCCGATTGATCCCTCGCCTCGAAAGCGAGTACAAGAAGCTCGTTGCCCGGAAAACCGCGGAGGACCTTGACGCCTCGAATACCGACCTTGCCGACGCCATGGAGGCGGACCTCCTGGTGAAAACGAGCGGCTATCCTTCGCTCGTGGAAGCGCTCAATGCCATCGTTCCACCCTTGAATAAGCTTAACGCGCATTCGGATTTCCGGCGCCTTGCCTATGACCATCCCTTCCTTTCAAACGCTACCTGGGCGCCCTTCATGAGAAGCCTCCCGCTCGTGTTTGAGCAGTGGCAAAAGGAGGACCGCGCCGCCGCCGAACGCGATCTATGGACGAAAAAGGACGCTGAAAAAAGAAGGATCGAGCAGGATGCCGCGCGCCTTCTCGCCGACTTGGTAGCAGAGGAAGAGGAGCAGCCCGTGGCTGCAGGAGTAACATCATGATTTTTCGCGACCACCTAAATCGTATCGTTGACCATCCGCCCACCCATAGGCCTGTCGAGCCCGAACCCGCACCCGCCGTGGCCGTTGCCGACGCGCGAGGTGAGACGCCGGCCTCCACCGCTGTCGCCGCCGAGATTTTGCTTGGCAAAGACAAGGAGGGCCGCATGGTATCGCTGGCTGATGTGACCCGTGAAGGCCTCCAGATTTTCAATTCCATCAAGGAGTTCACCACCATTGGCGTCGCTGCACGCGATGATCTCCTTGCCCTCGAGGTGGAACGGACGGCAAAGGCGGCAGGCGCCAAGCCTCCCGATCTCCCCGCCCTCCGTGCGGCCGTAGAAAAAGGGATCAAATCCTGGACCGGATCTCCCTGGCATTACTCGGTCGATGAGGGCATACGCGGAGAAATCGAGAATCAGGCGACCCTCACCCGTGACCGCGCCCGCACTCGCCCGGGCACGCTCGGCCTCGCGACCTTCCCCAAAGGACCGGGCAAGCTCGCCGCCTCCGCTCCCGCCGAGCTCTTGGCTCGTGCCCGCGCATGCAATGTCGACGTGGCCGCCATTGAAGGCGCGGCGCTCGCCGCGGGCATGGACCCTCTGAAGGCGCTCGAAGGCGAAGTGTTCAACCAGGAGCTGCTCGCCAGCGATCGCACGCGGGCTGTCGTGTAAAGGAGAAAACGCATGGCCCTTGCAGTTTACAATCCGCCGGTCGATGGTTCGGTGAGCGCCGACACCGTCGCAATTTCGTCATTTTGTCCCGTGTGCGGCCTTATCCATTGTTTCACAAAGACCTCGATCAATAGGGTGCCCGGCGATCAAAATATCTCTCCGCTCTATGTACCAGGCATGCCCGCCCCGCTTTACGACCGATATTTCTTCATCTGCCACACGCCCAATCAAACAACCGGACAGGTTGTCTGGTGTCAACCCACCTATGGCGGCGGAACCGCCCCGGCGCCCGTCTTGGCCGCGATCACCGGCGGCTCCATCGGAGTATCGTGATTTACGTCGGCGCCGCGGTCATTCTGCTCTTGCTCGCCGCCTCCGCTTTTTTGACCTGGCGTGACCAGCGCCGCCGATAAAGGAGAAGCTCATGCCCGGACCTTTCGACAATATGCCCTTGAAGACGCCCGCCCAGCTCAATCGTGAATCCGACGCGGCCCGCCGGCTTGAACGGCAGCGCTCGAAGGACTGCCAAAAAGAGCAAGAGCAAATTAAAGAAACCCCCGCCTGGCCGGAGAGGGAGCCCGGAACCCGGAAGAGATGAGAGAGTGGGCAAGCCCTGGCAGGCGCAATCCTTTCGCCCCGATCCTATGCCACTCGGCCTGAACGTCGACGGCAGGGAAATCACTCTCGAAATATGTTTGCTTTTCCCCGATCTCCTGGGGCAGCTTTGCCTTTCTACTCTCACGGCCGCGGGGCGCGAAGTATTTCGTAACATGATCGAAATCGCCATGAGCGGAAAGGAGCACTGGTCGTGAGCGATCCCTACGTCGGCACCCGCACCGTCATGCGCGCGTTTCTCGACGCCGTGGCGCCCCCTGGTCAGCTCTTTCATCCGAAGCCCGGAGGCGATGAGGACAACTTCATCGCAGGCATCAGCGACTGCTTGCAATATGTTTTCGACTTCCTCACGGGCATGAAAATCAGGGATCCCTACAGCACGGGCTACCTTGATGAGCTTGAGCGCGAGTACGGGATCACGCCGAATATCCAGCTCACTACAGCGCAGCGGATCGCCACGCTTGCCATGGTGAAGTTCAAGCGCAACGTTCCGAGCTCCATCACGACCCTGCAGAACGCGCTTGATCGCGCGGGATTAGGCAGCGGCGGCTACGGCCTCACGGTGTACGCAAATGATCCGCCAGCAAATCCTGGGTTTTTCAGTACCAGGACATGGCAGACAATGTGTGGGAGCGCGACGGGATATTGCGGATACAACCTCGGCGGACCTTGCCTCGCCTTCAGCGGAATGGCGACCGGCGGCGGGGTGTGGATAGCAAACGGGGATAGCTGGGCGAACACTCCGGATTTTTTGGTGTACAGCGGAAGCCCTATATCATATTGCGGTTACGTCCCCGCAGGGGCATACGTCACAACGGCATGCTGCGGCTATTATACTTCATTCACCCACTCGCTGATTTTCGTACAACCGCCCCCGGACTCCTGGAGTTAGCCGATGGTGTTTTTCATCGCCTCTTCCTGCACTCGCGACGGGAGCGGCTACGCGATTTTTCTGGGCATGGGCAGCATTCCCGCGAACCTGTGGAATACGCTTGTCGATATCGTCTGCCGCTGGAAGCCGCTCAATACTTGGTGCCTTGCAATGGTAATGCAGAATTGAACCTGCTCGCGCTCCTCGTGTTTTCCTACTCGCTCACCCTCGGCGCCAACAGCGGCGCATTCAATAACTACACAACAGACCCCTACACTTATCAGGCGATCACGCTCCCGCTTTTCGTGGACCTCCAGGCGGAGCTCGCGCTCGGCCCTGTTTTCGTCGGCGCCGGGATTCGCGACGATTTCACTCCGATTGCATGGAATGAATACGACCCGCTGCAGAATACGTACACCGTCCGCGCCGGGCTTCGGTTCACCCTGGGCGATGGCATGACCCTGGAGGCGGGCTGGATGCACAATTGTTATCATCCGGAGGCCGCGTACAGTACCGTCGCGTTGCTCACGGGGGAGACGATCGCCGTGCCCCGCTACGAGGGCGCGCTGGACTCTGGATACGTGACGCTCCGCGGCCGAGTGGATGGCGTGAAATAGGGCGCCCAGAATTGAGAGGGTATATTATGCCGGTCTGCCCTCAGAAAGTCTCACCACGACCCGCTACGAACGATATTTGTTGACCGATGGAAGAGAATTTCATCGATTACCTTGAGGCAGAGCTCGCCCGCGGCCTTCGATGCATCGATCGTGCCGGGATGATTGCACAGTACCTCCGGGAGCACCCGACGCCCCTTCAAGGTGAACAAGCGTCGGACCGGCTGCGTGAGGACGTGCGCCGTGCTCTGACTATCCGCGAATCCATCATGGCGGCAGGCATAGAGCTCCCGGCCTTGCGGAAAATCGGGCAGCGCGAGGAGCTGCTTCAGAACGTGGACTCACCGCCCATCGAAGGGGACCTAAAGATATCGCAGATCGCGAAACTGGCAGGGGTGGACCGTACCACGGTCATGCGATGGCTTCAAAAAATGAAAGGCCCAATCGGTGAAAAGTATTGGAGGGCGCGCGGGCTGGGAAAGCCCGCCGTTTTTACGCTCAAAGAGGCCCAGGAAATCATTCGAGGCGGGGAGTAGAGACATGTCCAGACATCCGCGGATCGCGCCACAGTCCGCCATGCGCCTCCCCTTTCTTGTAGTATTCATAACATAGCTTAGGGAAACAAAGGCGCAGATGAGGAAGTGCGAAGAATGACGACCGAAATCCAGAGGAGACCCGACCTCGCGGGGGCGCTCCTGAAGGTGAAGGGGGCAGGGATGCGCACCACGGAAGCCTACCGGTGCGCCATGCGGGGCTTCCAAGAGAGCGGGCTGCCGATCACCGTCGAAGGATTCGCCGAATACGTGGAAAACCTCCGCGGGAAGCGCTCCGCGGCCGGGGTCAACCTGGTGATCGCCGCTGGGAGGAAGGCATTCCAGCAAGCGGGGGAGCGGCTCGGGCTTCCCATGCAACAGCTCGCGGTCATCCGCCAGGTCATGTCGGAGATCCGAAGGATCCGGATGGCACCCCCGGAGGTGAAGGTGCTCGCCCCCGAGGAGCGCGAGCTCCTTTTCGATGCCCTGCCGGCGCGCCTTCTCTTGATCGCCGAAGTGCTCTATCTCACGGGAGCCCGCGTCTCGGAGATCCTCGGCGTCCGCGCAGAGGCCGTGCGCGTCGACGGGCAGAGCGCCGAGCTCCGCCTGTACGGGAAAGGGGGCAAGGAGCGCTTCGCACGGATCCCCCTGGCGCTATATCGGCGCATCCGCGGCACCTTCGAGGATGGCGACTACCTTTTCACCACGGGGAGGGGGAATCGCTATTCGAGGCAATACGTGACGCGAGAGATCGGGCGCGCGGCGCGGCGAGCGATCGGCAAGGGCAGCTCGGCTCATGTGCTGCGGCACTCCCGGGCAACGGACCTTCTTGCGACAACGCATCGGATCAAAGCCGTCTCGCGCCTGCTCGGGCATAGTGACGAGGCGACCACGCTGAGGTACTATGTCAAGGATTCATTCACGGACGAGGAGTTATTCGATGGGGAGAACAGTAACATTTAGACTTTTGTTATGCGCCATTTGAGAAAACCTGGCTTTCCCTCAATGGCCTCTTGTTGTGGACCCTGTTCCATAGCCTCATCCATAGTGGGTAATTGCAATCCGAGTTCACTATGTCCAGCAGCCCGAAGATCGGACACTCTTCGCGGTAGATTTTTAAGCACAGCTCGCAATACACTCTTGGCCGTTGCATTTCGTTTCTTTGCGGCTATCTCTGCTTCGAGAGCTACGCCTCGGACCGCACGAACGGCCAGATCAAGGAATCCACTGGGCAATCTTTCCTTTTCTCTTTTTTTGAAATACTGATTTGCCCACTCGTCAAGGCTCAATTGCTTTCCACCCTTCTTTTTCATTGCTTCATCCCCTTGCTATTCTAGACCATTGCCAGACTGAAAGGAAAGCCCCAGGGCGCGGGGAGCCCCAGGGCGAAGATCCACCGGCGGCCAGGAGTACGGCGGGGGGCTGTGTAGCAGCAGCATCGCCGCGGCGGCCGGGCCCCTGCACGCGCCTCGTGGTCGATCACCTCCACGAAATGCCACGCGAGAGGGGGGTCATTCAGGGAGCTTCCACGACTCCCGAGGAACCGTAAAAGAGGCGGCGCGGATGCGGCACGCCGTAAATGCGGATATATTCAGCGACGGACTCGCGGGGAATGGCGATTGTACGGCCTTGCTTTACAACGGCCATTCTCCCCAGCAAGACGATATTTCGAATCTGTCCATAGCTCACATGGAAGTATGCCGCGAGCTGCGGAATGCTCGAAAGCGGGGGCAGGGCCGTCCCGAGCTTGTCCGCGGCATCCTTGAGCTCCTCGCGCCAAGGCGGCAAGGCCGCGGCTCGGGGAGCGGGGATGTATCTCATCAGCTTTGGGAGCGCGGGCAGATCCACGCCTTGGTTGTCGATGCCCTGCTCAGCGGTAATATCGTCATGGGGAGTGGGAGCCTTGCCCGCGTCGGCACGCGGAATCGGGCTTGCCGGCTGCCCGCCCATGACGAGAGAGGCGATCACCTCCCGCATCTGCTTTTCCAGGGTCGCCTGCCGTTCACCGAAATTCGAGAGGCATTTTCTTTGAAACTCCCGGAATTTTTCAGACTCCTTCAAATCGTAGACAAGTGCGGAATGCTGGTCATGCCAGGCGCGCATGTGATCGAACATTTCAAGGCGGAAGGATTCAACGCGCGCGATCACCGTCTCCCGGAAATCTCCCTCAGACATGCTCCGGGCGTCGCCCCGGTGAGGGCGGAGGCGATCCCCCCGCGGGCGCTCCGCGGGCGCCTGGTCGCTCATCGTCCGCACCTTGCCAGCCGGCGCAGAACAATGCGTGCGCGCTCACCCTGAATCGGAAGCATGGCATAGTCCGCGAGGACCTCGCGCAACTCGGCCAGCTCGCGCCCGACTCCCTGTCCCTTTTCGATGGTGATCGTGATGGGGACCCTGCCAACGTGAAAATGAACTACCATGGCATTACTCGGGATCGTCGAGGAAAAGTTCGTCGGGCAGATCATCGCGCAGCGTGCCGATGGCAAAGGTGATCAGGAAGCCGAGGCCTTGCGCACCTTGAACGCTCAGAGGGCACCGCCGGTGCTCCAGCATGTCTCCGATGACCTCCAGGCCGCGCACCATATCGCCCCGGTTTTGCCGTGTAGAAAGAGATCCCGCCCGTGTCTCTATTGCCGTTTCGCTCATTTTAGGCACCTCCAGACGAAAAGTATCAGCTTCCGGAAGTGCTTGACAATCTCTAACCTTTTGGCGTAGAATCGGTATTCTATACTACAGAAAGAATTGTGTGCACACTATGCTACAGTTTGGTGTAGCATCTCGTGCACATTTCCTTTGACATCTTTGCGCTATTCTCTACAACAGAAAGAATTCCGTGCATGAAATGCTACCAGACCCTGATGCGAGACCGTAGCATAGTGTGCACGGAACGACCGCCGAACGGATGTTAGATGGAGTGCGAACTCGGGACCGGGAAAGGCGCCGCGGAAGCGGGGGAAGGGATAGGGATCCTATTCGGCGGGACCCTTTCGAGTTTCATGCATGATATCGTGAAACTCTGCGAAGGTGACGCTCTTTTGTATCTTCCCTATACCGTTGCATTCACGGCAGATGCCGCCGCCGAGGCCGGCGTAGGCTGCGGGACCGGCTCGGGCATGCGAGCGTCGCCGTGACGGAGCGCTACCTCCGGAACGTGCTCAACGTCGACACGGGCAGCATGTAGATGCCCTTGGAGCGTGAGGCTGGAAGAATGACACGGCAAGCCTCGCGCGGATATCGCCGCAGCGGAGTCGGCAAGCGCCAATGCCCTTTGAGATGCTTTGCACCTCATACTCATCATTGACCTATTGACTCCCGGGGCGATTCTGGCTAAACTCTGCGAGTCGCAACGAGTTCATGGCTCGCGTACGCAACGATGAGCAGAGTTTAGCCAGAATCGCCCCGGGAGCTAAATTCTCGCAATTCCTTATCCTGCAAGGGAATAAAAATTAACACAATACTTCTCAGAAATGGTCTATAATAAGAGTGAACCACTGAACACGCGAATGCGCCGTAGGTGGTGCTTAACTAGGGCGGCCGCGGAGCCGCCTTAGTTATTTTGGATGGTAGACAATCCCGTATCGATGGGAACTTGCTGAATGATTGATCCGCGGGTCAATGCGGTTCATCCAATCAGTCACCTTGACCGGATTGACCACGCCAGGCAACCGAGTAGGATATGGGCAACACCCCGTTTCATTCGCGGCGAATAGATAGACAACATAGCTGACCAGATCAGCAAGCTGAATGAGATAGGACTCACTCGATTCCTTGGGCAAAGGATCTTCGATAAGGGACTTGATTTCATTTCTGTACGGGTAGGGACCGAATTTTGAGGGCGTTAGAAGAATTCGCTGTATCTTCCTTGTCGTCTTGCGCATTTTGCCGATGCGGCCTTCATCAGAGAGAATCATGAATCTGTTTTCGGGATGAGTGGCTGGGTCCAGGTCCCGTTCAATTCTCTGGATTGTGTAAGTCAGAGCATTATTTAGCACAGGATAGGATGGAGAGGTAATGCGAGGTTTTACTATTACCGTGTTCAGAATTGAGACATCCAACGATCCGAGCAGGTCACAAAAGCCATCCATCACCTGGACCCTTTGCGGATCCGAATATCCGAATCTTTGGTAAGGATTTTTATTCAGGAGAAACTCGCGAGTATGGAACTCCACACGGATCGGAAGATTGAAAGCGTTCTTTATTGCGCGCCTGAACGTCACAATTGAGTCGTGGATCGTCTTCCAATTGAGATAGTGAAGGTAAAGAGTAGTCAGAACGAATAGCTTAGAGGAGGTCAAAGGAAAGCCGTCGTCTCCAGACTCATCTATGTACGCAATGCGCATACGTCCCTTCTCTCGATTCAGTGATGAGGGCTACCGTGCCAAAACTGTAAGCATAATTGTAAGCACTTTTTTGAGCAAGAGAGAGAATAGCGGGAAATGTGGTACTGAAAAGGCCCGAAAACTGCCATATTGTGGAGATAATAGACATGGCGCTAAGGCATAGATGGGCAAGCCTTTCCTGTTAACCACTAGGTCGCTGGTTCGAGTCCGGCCGGGGGAGCAAAGACAGAGTCGAACGTGCTGTCCCCGGTGAACACCCGGGGACAGCCGATTTATGCAAAGCGTACTCCGTCACCCCTGTGAAAAGCCGTGTTAAGACGCCCGGTCTGATCAACTCAATAGGATCAGGGGATCCTCGTTTTTTTCGTAGTGGTGGCCGCGATCGCGGCTATCCTGATCATCTTAATGATCATCGCGATGATCATCGTGCTCCCCTTGATGTCCCTGCTGACCACGATGTTCCGAGAGGGCCCTGCGCCCCGATCTCTCCTGGTGAATACCTACTTCGTGATGCCAAGCCTGCGCAGCATATCCTGCACTCGTTCGTATGCGTCCCGCTGCACGAGAGCCCTCTCTTCGAGATCCACTATCTCGTCGAACGACGCGACGGATGTTGGTCCAAAGTGGTCAGGCGAGCCGAACTTCTCAGCGATGTGCTGAAGGCCCTCTCTGATTAGGGAGTTCCGCAGATGGGGCTTGAATTCGGCAGCCAAGACCTCCGGCCCGCCAGGATAGTTCTTCACGCAATAGTAGATATCCCATGGATCCTTCTCCTTCAGACGACCCGCCATGGCCATGCCTTTCATCGCAAGGAAGGGGATGATGGCGGCGATCCGAACCATGGCGCTGTCTCTCGCGCCGTCTGGCAGGCTCCCATCCATAAGAACCTCGGCCGCGTGCTGGAACGCTAGTTCGCAACCGCGAGCCTTCCGTGCTCGCACATCCTGAATCTTCTGAGTTCGATGGCTTTTTGATGTCCCCTCGTATTCCCCCGCGAGTAGGTCAACTCTGATTTCCACCTGCCGCCCGCCCACCACCAACGTGCGCCAGAATCGATATGGTTGTTCCGTGTCTTGGCGATAGCCGCGACCCACGAGCAAGTGTCGGATCGTGCTGTAGCCGGGATCCTGCAGACTCTTGTGGTTCAAAGCCAGATCTACATCAAGGCTCCCGACATGCGGCTCATTGCTTTGTGGGATCAACAGTGCTGGCACCCATCCGCCGACCACGACCATGTCGTCTCGGTATTCTCCGAGCAGTCGCGCCAGTTCTAGTATGACAGAACGCGCGGCCTCTACTTCCCCCGCTTCATAGTCTCTCTTGGTCACCACAGCGCGGACAGCTCCTTTTTCCAAATGGCCTCTGCAGCCTCTTCGCCTCGTCCTTTGAACGCCTTTAGGTCGAGGTAGAGTTGGACGGGACAGACGACTCTGAGAGAGTCCACGTCCCTCGTCATATAGTAGACCCCATCGTCGTACGGGATCATCAAGCTTGCATTCGCGCCGCTGTCTACCTCCTTTAGGCCCGCCTTCTCCAGTAGGGCATCGGGGATATCGGTCAGGTAGCCCATGGCCCTCTGTCCACGAACAGCGGGGGCGATTCGACGTGCAGCAGAGAAACCGGTGAAGGCATACCTAATCGCGAGTTCGGCGCATGTCTTTGCGAGCGCTTCCTCTACTTCCTCTGGCCGTTTCAGGGAGTAGAAATCTCGCACGGCGTTCTTTCTGTACGTGTAGTTCTCGGACCATTCCTTCAGAAGGCTCGAGGGGTCCGACAGCTTGAAGCCCTTAGAACCCTCGACAATCCATTCCCGATCCCGCAAGAGGTTTTTCACGTTGGCGACCTGGCCAAGGCTGACAGCCGCCTCCTTCGACAAAGCCTGGGTCCTCCACCATTCCCGATTGCGCATCAATAGCACCCTGAGCACCCTAGCCGATTTTGCGGCATATAGGGAGCGTAGGGCGCGCCTTTCAGCGAAGGGGTTCGGTATGCCCTCACGCCGGATGAAGACCTTTTCGAAGCACAGCCCGCAATTTCCGGCAAGATCCAGGTACCCTATACCTTCCTTCCTACAGATCCCTGCGGACGCCGGCGATATGTACGGGGCCATAAACACTCCGTAGGCCCCCGGAGATTCCTCTCGCAGGCGCAGAAGGTGGTTCGCGGCTTCCCTTGCCAATCTCGGTTGGCCACTCGCTTTTGCCTCCACGACGATTCGGCGAAGCGGCCCATCGGCTATCTGAAGGTCAACAAGAAGGTCAGCCTCTATGTTGCCCAGCTGCACATTCCTTCGAGTCTTCTTCACACGAACAAAGGGGACGTCTTCCAGACACGCCTCGATCGCCGCTTCTGCTCGTTTTTCGACGTCTGTCTCTTTCACTAGAAATCCTCATTTCAGCGGATGCTGAAAATAGCATATTCGTTGTAAGCCGAATAGTCAAGGACCTTTCATTCTATGCACATATTTCAGCGAACGTTGATAGTGCCTCGATCGGTGAAATAGGGCGCCTTCTCAGCAGCGGAAGGCCGTTCAGCGATCCCTTGATGCGTGGGAAACAGATCGTCCCCTCAATCAGCCAGACAGACGATGCCGTTAACAACCAGGTCGCTGGTTCGAGTCCGGCCGGGGGAGCAGGATTGGACAGGCAGTCGGCACATCGCCGGCTGCCTTTTTTATTTCCTAGGCCCCCACCGATTTAGCGACGAAGCTCGGTCAGGGGGCGCCTAGGAGCCTGTCGGACTGAGGGGGCGGCCGAGGCGCCCACCGAGCGCCCAAGGCGGGGCATTTTCCGTCCGGTCGGGCTCGTTGTCCGTCAGGAGGTAGCCGGCCTCCCACGAAGACCCATCGGCTGACCTTGCCGAGTCCCCTTAGCCTTCCTTCAGGCAGTCGTGAGGCTCCAAAGCCGTCGCATGTTGTAAGCAAGGCAGACCAAGTCCCACTCGATACGCACCTTGGCTATGCCGCGAAGCAGAAACTGCCGCAGCCCCATCGCGCTTTTTATCATACCGAATACCGGCTCGACGCTGGAAGCTCGCCTGCCATAGATGCGCTTGCCCTCAGCAGATGTCACCTTCTCGCGCATGGCGATCAATCGGGGATCAACTACTTTCTTGGCGGGCCGCTTCTTGGGCGGACGGTAGTCGTAGCGGCGATAAGTGTTGTCCTCACTGGTGATCGCCACGTAGAGGTCTACCTTCTGCTGAACGCGCTCAATCGCCTCGGCGTTCACATAGCCCCCGTCCGCCAGCATCCCCTTCACGGGTCCGACCGACTCCACCACTTCCTCCAACGCCACCTCCAACTGATTCGCGTCGCTGGGGGTGGCAATGACATCGGTGGCCAGGATCAACTGGCTGCCCTCGGCGTCCACAACCGCCTGCGCGTTGTAGGCTTGTTCGTAGCTGTCGCGGCGGCTCTTGCGCATCAAGGCGCTATCAGGATCGGTCAGGTTGATCTGCTGAGAGTCCGTCGGCTGCCTTACGGGACTTTCGCCCCCCGGCTTCGGTCCCTCAGGATCGTCCGGGGGCTCCTGCGCATCATCCTCGCCCTTCGCTCGCTTCTCAAGTTCTTCGCGCGCCCAGCGCATCTTT
>JBEKQU010000084.1:0-17038 GCA_049519415.1 Spirochaetia bacterium | reverse complement strand
CTCCGACGTCCCTTTTCGCAGTTGCAGAGCCGCCAGGTCTGTCCCTGACTTCGTCGCCCACGTATCACTTCCCGAAGCGGCCGGGTCCTCCGCTCCATCTTTGGAAGATGGGGAACTTCTAGAAAAAGGCCGCTGGGTTTGACATTTGCTATATAATATGGTCAAATCATTAGTAAAATGATAGGTACGGGCTAAAGAACCCGGTATTCCAAGAGAATCCCGGACGCGAAACAAGGAGTCACGCCGTGTACGAAACCGAGAGACAGCATATCATCGATGTGGGCATTGCCCTGGACCGCTACCGGCTCATCAGCCTGTCCGGCGGCAACGTGAGCATGAGGATCGGCGGGCACATTCTCGTCACCCCTTCGGGCATGTCCTACGAGACGCTCGTGCCCCAGGATGTGGTGGTGATGGACCCTGAGGGAAAGGTCATCGAGGGAGAGCGTCGCCCCTCTGTCGATACCGTGGCGCTCCTGCACATTTACGCGCACATGCCTGAAGTGAACGCCATCATCCATACCCACCAGCCCTACGCCACGGCCGTGGGCCTGGTCATGGACGAGCTGCCCGCTTTTTGCACCACCCTGGTGAATGCCACCCTGGGAGCCGTAAAGGTCGCGCCCTACAGCTCGGCCGCGAGCCTCGACATGGGCATACGAACCGTGGAGCACATTGGCGATAAGCGCGCGATCATCCTGCGCAACCACGGCGTGGTCACGGTTGGGCCGACGCTGAAGGATGCCCTGTACGCCGCCGTATATCTGGAGGATGCCGCGCGCTCCTATTGCGCAGCGCGTGCCATGGGAAAGCCCCGCACCCTTACCCCCGCGCAGGTTGCGGAGGCCGTTGAGTCCTTCAGGCACTACGGCCAGGGCAAGAAGTAGACTTGGGCATGAGCACGAGCGAAAGCGGCGCGTTAACGGACCGCTCGTTCCGCTGGGGCATCTACGAGAAGGCGCTGCCGCCCGGCTCCCCGTGGCCGTTGATGCTCGCCGCGGCGGATGCCGCGGGCTACCAGTTCGTGGAGATCTCCATCGACGAGACCGATGAACGGCTGGCTCGCCTGGAGTGGCCGGCAGCGGAGCGGAGCAGCCTGCACGCCGCGCTCGCGGATGCGCCTGTCTCCATTGACACCCTGTGCCTAAGCGGACACCGCAGGTTCGCGCTGGGAAGCGCAGCGAAGCCCCAGCGCGAGCGCGCGCTATCGATCATGCGCCGGGCCATCGACTTCGCCGCGGAGTTCGGTATCCGCATCATTCAAGTGGCGGGCTACGACGTGCATTACGAGCCGTCCACGGAGCAGACCCGCGCGCTCTATAGGGAAAGCATTATACGATCGTCCGAGTGGGCGCGCAAAGCGTGCGTGATGCTCGCCATTGAAAACGTGGATTGCCCCGAGGTTGATTCCATAGAAAAGGCCATGCGGTTCGTGCAGGCAGCCGACACCCCCTGGTTCCAGCTCTACCCCGATATCGGCAATCTCACGGCAATGGAGAAGGATGTGAGCCGCGAGCTTGCACTTGGCGGACGGCACCTGGTCGGCATTCACCTGAAAGACACCCGAATCCGCGAGTTCCGCCGGGTGCCTTTCGGCCAGGGCCGCGTAGACTTCGACGCAGCGTTCGCCACGCTTGCCCATATGAGCTACCGGGGTCTCTTCATGGTTGAAATGTGGAATGAGGCTGACCCGGATCCGATGGCAACTATCCGTGCCGCCCGGCAGTGGCTGGGCAGCAAGCTGTCAGCCGCGCTTGCTTACTCGTGATGCGGCGCATTGAGCTTGTGGGCAATGCGCGATTCGAACGCGCGGCCTATGGCTCCGGAGGCCATCGCTCTATCCAACTGAGCTAATTGCCCAAACGCGTGGAACGTGCAATCCTTGTGCCACGCCGCAATCCAACGATACTGGGAAGGGATGCATTTGTCAACCGAACCATTATTTCTCCCTACGATAGGGTGGCATTGAGGAGACTATGGAGACGATCATCCTTGCATCCGGATCGCCGCGCAGGCGGGAGCTTCTTACCAAGGTGAAGCTCCCCATCAAGGTCATTCCACCTGACATCGTGGAGGAGTACCCATCCGACACGCCGGTTCCCGAGCTGGTCACACGGATCGCGCGGAGCAAGGTCGAGGCGATCCTGACGCTCTTCAAGACCGAATCTCCCCGGTGGGTTCTCGGTCTGGACACGGTCGTGGTGGTGGAGGGAAGGGTGCTGAGCAAGCCGACAGGACCCGAGGAAGCCGAATTCATGCTCCGCATGCTCTCCGGCAAGGTGCATCGAGTGTATTCGGGCATCGTGCTCCTCGTGGAACGGGGAAAGCCCATGGAGGAAGAGGTTGTCTGCACGGAAGTGAAGTTCCGGGAGATGGCGCCGAGCGAGCTGCGGTTTTACCTCGACAGCGGGGAATGGGCGGGGGCGGCGGGCGCCTACAGGATCCAGGAAAGGGGGGCGTTTTTCGTTGAATGGATCAAAGGCTCGTACAGCAACGTCGTAGGCTTGCCACTGGAGGCGTTTTATGGCATCTTGGTCAGGAACGAATACAGTTTTTGACCGTAGACAGGATGTCGAGGTCGGCCGAGGCCATGGATGGCCGAAAGGCCAACCCTAGCCAGGGATGGCGAGGGCGAGCCAGCCCAAGGATGGGCGTCTAGAGCGAGACCCTTTCGATCTCGCCTGCCCGTTCCGGGCGGGTGTATAAGCCAAGGAGAGAGGGGAAGGAGGACTACATTGGCTGTTGTTACCATGAAAAACCTGCTCGAGTCGGGCGTCCATTTCGGGCACCAGACAAAGAGGTGGGATCCGCGGATGAAGAAGTATATATTCGCGGAACGCAATGGGATCCACATCATCGATCTGCAGAAGACTATCGTGGCTATCAAGGATGCCTACGAGGCGGTCCGCAAGACGGTGCTCGCGGGCAAGTCCGTGCTCTTTGTGGGCACGAAAAAGCAGGCGCAACAGACGGTGGAGCGAGAGGCCAAGCGCTGTAGCATGTTCTACGTGAACAACCGCTGGCTGGGGGGCATGCTCACGAACTTTGCCACCATCAAGAAGTCGCTCCTGCGGCTGAAGAAGCTGGAAAAGATGGAGATCGACGGCACCTTTGAGAACCTGACCAAGAAGGAAATCGCCCGGCTCATGAAGGAACGTACGCAGCTGGAGAAAAACCTTGGCGGCATCAAGGAGATGAAGGAGCTGCCGGGGATAGTCTTCATTATCGATACCCGCAAGGAGTCCATCGCCGTCACGGAGGCGCGCAAGGTCAATGTGCCCATCGCGGCCGTGGTGGACACCAATTGCAATCCTGAAGGCATCACCTTTCCGATTCCCGGCAATGATGACGCCATCCGCGCCATCAACCTTTTTGCGCAGATCATCGCAAACGCGGTCATCGAGGCGGAGAACGAGGTCGGCCTTGAGGTCGTGGAGACGCTTCAGGAAGAACAGGGCGAGGAAGTGTTTGCCGAAGCCGTCGACAAGGGCGAGTTCGCCGCTCAATCCAAGTACGACCAGGAAGAGGTGGAGAAGGTGCCCGTGGCCGCGGCTCTCGGCGCAGCCGCGGAAGAAGCTGCGACGGGATTCACCGACAAGGATTATTCCAATTACAACCCCGATGAAACAGGGAAAAAGGAAGAGACTCCTTCCCTCGAAGAACCCGAGATCGACGAAGACAAGCTGTACAAGGAGTGAGAGGGAAGGGATATGGAGATCAAGGCTACCGACGTCAAACAGCTCCGGGAGAAGACCGGAGCGGGAATGATGGACTGCAAGAACGCTCTTCTCAAGGCGGAAGGCGATTTCCAGATCGCTGAGCGCCTGCTCAAGGAGCAGGGGCTCGCCGCGGCCGTGAAAAAGAGCGACCGTGTCACGAACAGCGGCAAGATCTTTTCCCGGATCCTCGAGGACAAGGGAATCCTGCTGGAGCTCACCTGCGAGACCGACTTCGTGGCCCGCAACAGCCTGTTCCTCGAGCTCGGAGAGGCGCTTTTGGCCAAGGCGGCGGCGCAGAACCTCACCGCGCCCACGGATGAATTGCAGCTCATGGTGAAGGAGACCATCGGGAAGATCAAGGAGAACATGCAGCTTCGCCGCATCGTCACGCTGCCGGTGGCCGCCGGTGACGCGCTGGTGGAGTACACCCACGATGATCGGATCGGCGTCATGCTGCGTTTCTCTCTCGCTGATCCCAAGGTCAAGGACCATCCGCGGGTCAAGGAGATCCTGTTCGATTGCGCCCTGCACGCGGCCGCTTTCGCGCCCCTCTTCCTTTCCAAGGACAAGGTGAGCCCTGCCTTTCTGAAGGAACAGGAGGAGATCTTCGCCAAGCAGGCGGAAAACCTGGGCAAACCTCCCAATGTCCTCCAGGGGATCATCAAGGGCAAGGTAGCGAAGATGCTTGCCGAGACATGCCTCCTGGAACAGCCTTTCGTGAAGGATGACAAGCGCAAGGTCGGCAAGGTGCTGGAGGACCTGTCCAAAGAGGTCGGCGCCAGGATCGACCTCGTCGACTACAGGTACGTGAAGCTGGGCGGAGAGTGAACGCAGCTCCATCGGGCACGGAGCCCGTTGAAATCCTGAAGGAGGTTCTCGTATGACGAGGGACAAGATCAGGAGCCAGGCCGAAGAGCGGATGAAGAAAAGCATCCACTCCCTGCAGGACGAGTTCAAGACGCTGCGCGGGAGCAGGGCGTCGCAATCCCTGTTCGAGAAGATCCGGGTCGACTACTACGGCAACAAGGTGCCGTTGAACCAGGTCGCGACCATCTCCATACCCGAGGCGCGGCTGGTCATCATCCAGCCATGGGACCGCTCGGTGCTGCCCGAGATCGAAAAGGCCATCCAGAAATCGGAGCTCTCGGTGAACCCGAACAACGACGGCAAGGTGATACGGATCAGCGTCCCTCCCCTCACGGAGGAACGGCGCAAGGAGCTGGTGAAGGTCACCAAGAACACGGCGGAGCAATCCCGCGTGGCGGTGCGCAACGTGCGCCGCGACGCCAATGAGGAGATCAAGAAGGCCAAGGCCGACTCCGAGCTGTCCGAGGACGAAGCCAAGAAGGCCACCGACGAGATCCAAAAGCTCACCGACAAGCACATCGAGGAAATCAACAAGCTCCTCGAATCCAAGGAAAAGGAAATTCTCGAGGTGTGAGTGCCTCGCCGGTTTCGCGGTCCCGCGCCGCGGACGCGCCCCCTGACGAACCCGGGGAGCGCCCGAATCTGCCCTGTCACGTCGGGATCATCATGGACGGCAACGGCCGCTGGGCGACCGCGCGCGGCAAGTCGCGCTCGGAGGGGCATCTGGAGGGGGTGAAGGCCGCCAAGCGCGTCGTGGCTGCGGCCGTGGAAGCAAAACTCCGCTTCCTCAGCCTTTACGTTTTCTCCACGGAGAACTGGACGCGCGCCGAGGAAGAGGTTTCCTATCTTATGTTCCTCGTGCGCTCCTACCTCAAGAAGGAGTACGATTTCTACCGCCGCAATGGGATCCGGATCCTGCACAGCGGGGACCTTGCGCGGCTTTCCGCGGATATCAGAAAGGAGATCGAAGAGGTGACCCGGGATACGGCGCACTTCACGGGCCTCACGGTGAACCTCTGCATCAACTATGGCGGCAGGAACGAGATCGTGCGCGCCATCCATCGTCTGCGGGAGAGCGGGGTAAAGGAGCCGATCACGGAGGAAGGGCTCCACTCCTGCCTGGATCACCCCGAGATCCCGGATCCCGACCTGATCATCAGGACGGCGAACGAGCATCGCCTTTCCAATTTTCTGCTCTGGCAATCCTCCTACTCCGAGCTGTACACCAGTCCCAAGCTGTGGCCGGACTGGGATCGCGAGGACCTTTTTGAGGCGCTCGCGGACTACGCGCGCAGGTCGCGCAAATTTGGGGGCGCATCGTGAACTGGAGGGGCTTTCATACGCGCATCCTGCTGGTCGGCGTCGCTTTCCCCGTATTCGGGGTCCTTATCCTCGTTCTTCCCCAACTCCACCATATCGGCTTCAACATCGTAGTGATCCTGGCCTCGGTAATGGGGGCTTTCGAGATGGCGGCCCTCTTTCGGTCCCGGAAGGTCCCCACCTCGATGCTCCTCGCCCCGATCCTCACGGCAACGCTTCCCGCGGGAGCATACCTGGAAATCGCGGGAGCCCTTCCCGCCGGCTGGATGGGCATCTGGATCCCCGCGGGCCTGGGCATACTCCTCGTGCGCGCGGTTCTTTTTCAGAGCAAGAAGGGTCTCACTGGCGCGCTCAGCTTTGCCTCCTCGTCGTTTTTCACCTTCCTCTACCCCGGCTTTTTCCTGGCCTACATCGTACGCATCGCGAGTCTCCCGGATCCTTCCCTCTGCATCCTCTACTTCCTGTGCCTGGTGTTCGGCAACGACATGTCCGCGTACTTTGCCGGCAGCCTGTTGGGCAGCTCCACCCGTCTCAACCTGGCCGTGAGCCCGCAGAAAAGCGTGGTGGGATTCGCCGCCGGGCTGGTGGGCTCCCTCATCATCGTCGCACTTTTCTTCCTCCTGGCCCCGGGCTTCCCCCCCTTCGGCGTACCATTCAATATTGCGCTCGGTCTCTGCACGGGCGTGGCGGTGATGCTCGGAGATCTGCTGGAAAGCGGACTCAAGAGGTCGGCAGGCGTGAAGGATTCAGGAATCGTGATTCCCGGCCGGGGAGGAATGCTCGATTCTGTGGATTCCATGATTCTCACCGCCCCCTTGTTTTACTATTTTTTCCTGATGGCGGGCGGGTAGGGAAGTGTCGGTGAAGAGAATCATTGTCCTGGGAAGCACCGGATCGATCGGGGCAAGCACCCTTGCTGTTGTGCGCGCCATGCCGGGAAGCTTCCGCGTGGGAGGCCTTGCCTGCCGGCGCAGAGCCGATCGATTGGCCGCGCAATCGGCGGAGTTCCTGCCCGAAAGCGTGGCGATTGTTGACGCAGCCTGCCGAGATGCGTTGTCCGCCGCCGTCCCGATAGGCACGCACCTGTACACGGGTTCGGACGCCGTTCTCAGGATGATCCAGGAGGTGCCCGCCGATATCGTGGTCAATGGCATCAGCGGCGCAGCGGGTCTTCTGCCTACCATGGCCGCGCTTCGCGCGGGAAGCAGCCTCGCCCTGGCGAACAAGGAATCCATGGTCATGGCGGGCCGGCAGGTGCTTGCCGAAGCGGCGGTGCGCGGCTGCCGCGTCCTGCCCGTTGATTCGGAGCACGCGGCGCTCTTCAGCATCCTGGGGCGCCAGGACCCCTCAGAGGTGGAGGAGCTGATCCTCACCGCGTCCGGCGGCGCGTTCCGCAGCCTTTCACTCGATGAGCTTTCCCGGGTGCGGTTCGCGGACGCGCTGCGCCACCCCACGTGGAAGATGGGTGCGAAAATCACGGTGGACAGCGCGACCATGGCGAACAAGGGCCTGGAGGTGATCGAGGCCCAACGACTGTTTGGGATCGCACCCCCGCGGATCAAGGTCCTAATCCATCCGGAAAGCCTTGTGCATTCCCTGGTGCGGACGGTGGACGGCACTCTGCATGCAGAGATCAGCACTCCGGATATGCGCATCCCCATCCAGAATGCCCTCACGTATCCCGCCCGGACGGCGACACCGGTGGAGTGGCTGGACCTGGCGCAGAGGAGCCTCACCTTCCAGGCCGTTGATGCCCGCAAGTACCGCATGCTCGACCTCGCCTATTCGGCGGCAACCTCCGCGTCCGCCGCACATCCCATCGTGTACAATGCCGCCAATGAGGTCGCCGTCGCATCGTTTATGGACGACGCGATTACCTTCGCGAACATTCCTGTAATCGTGGAAGAGGCTCTCTCAAGGGACTGGAGCGTCTTGTGCGACACGATCGAGGGGGTGCTTGCCGTGGACGCTGAGGCGCGGCGTTTCGCGCGCGAATGCATGAAGGAATTTGCCGCATGATAGTCACCGTGATTCTAGGGATCGTCGGCCTTGGCGTGATGGTTTTCGTGCATGAGGCGGGGCATTTCGTAGCGGCCAAGATCAATGGCATCGGCGTGGAGGTCTTTTCCCTCGGATGGGGTCCCCGTCTGGCGGGCTTCGTCCGCGGCGGCACAACGTACCAGATCTCCTGGTTCCCGATCGGCGGGTACTGCAAGCTGAAGGGCGAGCTGGTGCCCGGTATCGCGGGGGGGGGAGCGGAAGGGGCGAAGCAGGCCGAGAAAGCCGCGCCCCCGGCCGACTCCTTCCTGGCTGCCCGGCCCTGGCGGCGCATCGTGCTCTCCGCTTTCGGACCTCTCTTCAATCTGGCGTTCGCGGCCATCATTTTCACGATTATATGGTGGGTGGGCTTCAACACCTATTCCTCAGACAACAGGGTAATACTGGCCACGGATTACACTCTGGATTCTTTCCCCCAGACGCCGCCCGCCACGAGCGCCGGTCTGAAAACAGGCGATAGGATCACGGCAATCGATGGCGCGGCCGTGAGGAGCTTCCAGGACATCCTGGAAGCGGTATCCGTCGCGCCGGGGAAACAGCTCGTCCTCGCCATCCAGCGGGATACCGGCTCCGGCGCGCAGACGCTGATGCTTCGGATGACGCCCCAGCTGGACAAGGATTCGGGCGCGGGGAGGATCGGCATTTATGCCTGGGTCGATCCGGTCGTGGCATCCGTGGCGCAAGGCAGCGCATCTGCCATCGCCGGGTTGCGCAAAGGGGACAGGATCGTCGCCGTTGACGGCCGGTCGGTCGGCAACACGATCGACCTCTCCCAGGCTCTTGCGGGCAAGCCTGCCAAGGTTTCCATGAGCTATGAACGCGCCGGCGCGCCGGAAACGGCCACGCTGGTGTTCGTGTACGACGGCAAGGGAAACGCCAACCTGGGTCTGGGTTTCGCGTCGCTCGTCTACCGCTCCCCGCGCATGGGTCTCGGAGGAGCCGTGGGGAAGAGCGTGGCTGAGACCTGGAGCACGCTGGCTCTCACGGTGAAGGGCATCGGCCTTCTTTTCCAGGGCATCAACCTGCGCAACGCGGTGGCCGGTCCCCTGCGCATCACCTACTACATCGGGACTGCGGCGGCGAGCGGATTCCAGATGGGAATCGGAGCGGGCGTCGTTTCCTTCTTTCGATTCCTCGGCTTCCTGAGCGTGGTGCTTTTCCTCATGAACCTCCTCCCCATTCCCGCCATGGACGGCGGACAGATCATCCTTTTCATCGTGGAAATCGCGCGGGGCAAGCCGGTGCGGTCGCGATTGATCTGGCGATTACAGATCATCGGGTTCTCGATCCTCATCCTGCTGAGCCTGTTCGTCACCTTCAGCGACGTGCTTTTTTTCATGGGACGGTGAGCGAATGACAGCCCAAACGCGCCAGGTTGCATGCTTCTGTGAAACCACGTTCGACGCGGAAATCCCCGCGACGGCGGACATCGCGGGGGATCCGGGGATCGAGGATCTCATCCTTGACGGGAGCTTCATGTCGGTCACCTGTCCCGCGTGCGCGAAACGTCTCACCCCTGAATATCCCTTTCGCCTGACCGGCGTTCGATGCGTTGGGGAGATCTTCCTGGTTCCAGAGACGGACCGCTCCGCGTACGCGCGGGGAAGGCTGGGGTATTCCGTCGGCCATCCCGGCCGGATCGCCATCGGGTTTCCCGAGCTCATGGAGAAGGTGGTGATCTTCGGCCGCGGCCTGGACGACAGGGTCATCGAGATCATGAAGTATTACCTTCTTACGGGGGCGGCGGCCGGAGGGGAGGAAATCGCGGATCGGGACGTGGTCATCGTCTATCGGGGGGGCGAGGCGGGAAGGCATCTTTTCAACATCATGGGCATGAAGGAAGGAGAGATCGGCGTGGCGCGCCTCGCCGAGGGCCTGTACGCGAAGATCGCTGCGAATCTGGAACAGCGGGTGAAGGAGGAGCCGTTCCGCGATTTCTGCGCGCCGCCTTGGGTGTCCCTGCGCAAGCCGGCGGAGGGGTTGACATGAAGCGGCGCCGCGCCGGAATCATGGCGTTCTGCCTCGCGCTCGCTGCGGCGAGCTGCGGGTACGCCTCTGGCGCGCAGGATGAGGCGCGCTGCATCATTGCCACCGGTCATGCGGGGGCCATTCGGGGCCTGGAGTTCGACGACCATCGGGGGCTGCTGTTCAGCTCGGGAGATGACGGGACGGTGCGTGTATGGGATGCCGCGTCGGGCGGAATCCTCCACACGCTGAGGGTGACGCAGCTGGCCGCGGAGAAGATGGCGATTAATCCTTCCGCGCCGCAGCTGGCGGTGATCGTGACGGACGGCACAGGCTCGTACTTTCTCTCGGTATGGGACTGGGAACAGGAGCGGCAGGTGTTCCGCGTGCCCCTCAGGGAAGACCCGCTTTTCCTCCGCTATTCCGGCATGGGCAGCTACCTGCTTTTCGGGGTGTCCTCCTGGCAGGGCCTCCAGATCCTTCGCGCGTCGGATGGAACGGCCGTGACCTTCCATCCCGAAGGTTTCGGCATTGTCGGGTTTGCTGAAATGTCGCGCTCGGAAAAGACCCTCATGACGTACCAGGTATCCGGGAGCATCTCGTACTGGGACTTTGCATCCGGTCAGCGGATCCTGGACTTGCCGAGCATCCCCTACCTTTCGGGGATCCGCATTTCCCGGGATCAGCGGTTCATCATGGGGACCAATGGCAGCGAGATCGTGGTCATCGACACGGTCACGGGGCTGTCGCGTGGCCGCGCCGCGCTTCCCGGGGCAGCATCGATGGACATAGCGCCGGCGGGAGACGAGGTGGCGTGCGTCTCGCGCGTGGACTCCACCCTTTCGCGGTGGATGGTCACGGGCAGCGCCCTCATCCAGCGGCAGTCCCGGCAGGCGCCGCCCTCCTTGCTGTCCATGCTCTGTTACGGGGCGGACACGCTCTTTCTTGCGGCAACCTCCGGGGAGTTGTTCTGCGTGAAGAAGACGGGAGAACAGGTCTCTTTCGGCGGCGCCGTCCTTGCCGACATCACTGGTTTTGACGCTTGCTTTGGCCAGGCTGCACTCGCGTCACAGGAATGGGTGCGGGTGTTCAGCAGCGATATGCTCACCGCGGGCGTCCTGCCCACCTATATCCGTACGCTTCTGGCGCAGAATCCGTTCGCGGCGCCGGTCGGACTCATCCTGGTTTCCCCATCGAAGCTGCTCGCATGGCGGAGCGACTCAGCCGCCGTCGGGCTTGCTTCTCTGGACACATCGGGGGCAGGCGCGGCCAGCGCAGGCGTGAACGGCTCGAACCCCCCGGGAGCAGCCCCTGCCGGTTCTCCTGCCCCGGCATTCGTCAGCATGGCCGCGGGATTCCGCGCTCCGCTTGCCGACCTCCGCGTAACGGCGGATGGCGCGCTGGGAATCGAGACAGGGGGCACGATCCGGATCGCGGACCTTTCTACGGGGGCTTCGCGCTTCGACCTGCGCGTTCCCGGTGTCAGCGCCGTGGTCCGCAGCTCATCCACGGAAATCATCGCCGGACGGAACACCTCGGCTCTCTCTGAGGGATCGCTCCTGCGGGTGAACAGGAACACGGGGGAAACCGTCGCCTTGCAGGGGAGAAACGTTTTCACCTACGCCCTGCTTCTGGACCCGGGCGCATCCGGTGGGCCAGCGCTGTATTCAGCGGGCATCGATTCTTCAGGCGCGACCAATCTTGTGCGGCATGACGGCGCCGGATTCGAGCGGGAGACCCTCCTGGACAGCGTGCCCGAGGAGGACCTCGACGTGAGCCTTGCCTTGGATCCGGAGAGCCACGTTCTTTTCGCCACTCTGGGAAAGGACCGGGTGATTGCCTGGGATGGCAGGCAGGCGCGGACCATTGCCCTGGAGAATGCGGCGCCGCTCCTGCTCGCGGCCCAGGGTCATCTGCTTTTCGCCCTGAACAAGGACTCATCGGTCACCGTGGCTGACAGCGTGACCGGCGCGCGGCTTGCGGAGCTCATGCTGTTCAAGGACGGGGAGTGGTGCGTGCTTTTCAAGGACGGCAGATACGCCGCCTCAACGGGAGGAGACCTCCATGTGCGGGTTTTTGTGAACGGCTCGCCCGTTTCCGCGACGGAAGACTACAGGCTGCGCATTCCGATCAAGTGAAAAGGAGAAACGCCGCGGAGAAGGGAAGCGGCTTTCAGTCGTGCGACGGGTTTGCCTTCACCTTTTCTATGGCATCTCGCACGGCGCGCGTGATGTCCCGCGTGTACTCCGTTTTATTGGGGGATCGGGCGTAGACGCTTCCCATGAGGGATACCCGGTAGGCAGGCTTCACGTTGTTCAGGGCGTACGCGGCCATGTCCAGAACACAGTCCTGGCAGGTGCACGTTCCGCTGGAAAGGGCAAGCTGGCTCTCCAGCTCGTCCAGGACCATGCGCTCCGCCTCGTTGACGAGACTGTCGAAATCGTAGGAGTCCTTCAAAGCCATGGTATGCTCCCCGGTTACAAGATACTTCTTCGTAGTGCCGCCCGTCCATGATGGTGAGGGCCGATCACGCCGTGGCGGAATCACCGCCGCCTATGCGGATCCCCGCTCCAGCGGCTCATATTTTGTGTACCGCGCGAGGAACGCGAGCTGAATGTCGCCGACCGGCCCGTTGCGTTGCTTTGCCACAGCCAGCTCGCGCGTTTCCAGCTTCAAGTCATCCGTGTGGATGAAGATCACAACGTCCGCGTCCTGTTCGATGGAGCCCGATTCGCGCAGGTCGGCCAGGTTCGGCTTCTTCCCCTCCGTCTCTCGGCGCACCTGGGAAAGGGCGACCACGGGGAGGTTAAGCTCACGGGCCAGGGCCTTCAGCGACCGTGAGATTTCCGCGATCTGCTCGTGACGGGGCAGGTCCCTGTTCTCCGAGCCGATAAGGCTGATGTAGTCGATGAAGATGATCTTTACGTCCTGTTTGCTTTTCATCCTGCGGGCCTGCGCGCGCAGGTCAAGGAGCTTCAAGTCGGGGGAGTCGCTGATGTACAGGGGCGCCTCGTATAATCTGCCGCACGCCTCGGTGATGCGGCTGAAATCCGCGGGGCTGAGCATGCCCGTGCGCATCCTCTGGGAGTCCAGCCGGGCCTCCATGGAAAGGAGGCGCTGCATAATGGCCATCGCCGACATTTCGAGGGAGAAGAATCCGACGGGGATCTTCTGCCGGATGGCCATGTTGGCCGCGATGGTCAGCGCGAACGCGGTCTTGCCGACCGAGGGCCGGGAGCCGATGACAATGAACTCCGAGTTCTGGAATCCCATCGTGAGCTGGTCAAGGTCCTTGAACCCGCAGGGGATTCCCGTGTACTCGGTCTTTGAATGGTAATGCTTCTCGATGGCCTCGAAAGTCTGCCTGACTATCTCCTTGGCCGGCAGGTAGGTGCCGGTCTGGTGGCGGTCGGAGATCTCAAAGATGCGGCGCTCCGTCTCCTCCAGGATGACGCTGATGTCGGCCCTGTCATCGTGCGCCTGGGCGATGATCTCCTGGGAGACCCGGGCCAGCGTGCGGCGGATGCTTGTCGACTGGACGATGCGCGCGTAGAACTCGACGTTCGCGCTGGTGGGGACCGCCGATGTCAGGCGCGAGATATAGGCGGTTCCGCCGCACAGCTCCAGCGTGCCGCGAGCGCGCAGCTCCTCGGACAGCGTGATCAGGTCCACCGATTGTCCCCGGTCAAACAGGGCGAGCACCGCCTCGTAGATCCTCTGGTGGGCCCCCTTGTAGAAGTCCTCGGCCCGGACGAGCGGGATGACGGAAGGGAGCGCCTCGGCGTCGATGAGAACCGCGCCGAGGGTTGCTATCTCGGCTTCCTCGTTGTGCGAGGGGATCGCATCCCTAAGGTTGCCCGGGGTCGGGGTGCTGCTCACAATGCCTCCCGCGCGGCAGCGGCGATTTCCCTACGGCGCCTGCGCGGGCGCCGGGGGTTCAGCCTCTGAGGGAGCTTCCGCCGGAGGCTGTTCGACAACCGGCGCAGGCTGGCGCGGGGAACGCGCCTTTTGCTGCCGCTGCTTCTGCTGGCTGGGGGTCGAACCGGGCTGCGCCGCGCCCTCCACGACAAGCTTCACGCTCGCCTCTTCCTTGTCGTACAGCCGGATGCGGATCTTGTACGTCCCCACGTTCCTGATGGTGTGCTCGGGGATCTCGATGCGCTTCTTCTCGATGGGGAACCCCTTCTTCTCCAGCTCCACCGCCACGTTGGTGCTGCTCACCGATCCAAAGAGCTTCCCATTCTCCCCGGCAGGGACGCTGAAGCGGATCTCCTGCGCTTCCAGCCTTTCCTTGAGGCTCGCCGCTTCCAGCCGCTTCTCTTCCTTCCTCTTCTCAATGGCCACCCTCTTGTGTTCGAGGACCGCGAGGAATTCGCGCGTATGGGGAACCGCGAGCTTCTTGGGGAGGAGGAAATTGCGGGCATAGCCGTCGGCCACGTCCTTGATGTCGCCCTCTTCGCCGAGGCCAATGACGTCCTGATTAAGGATCACCTTCATCTTAAAATCGCTCCTTTCGCTCAAGGTTCGGACTTCGGGGCCGGTTCCCGGGGAATGCGGTACCGAATCCAGTTTTCGGAGATCCCGAACAACGGGACCGCCAGGATGATAAACAGTCCCACGCTCGGCGAGGCTGCAAGGATTGCGAACCCCACGATCAAAAGCAGCCACAGAAAGCGCGGGAGGTGATATTTGTCGAACAGAAACCAGAGAATCGCCATGCCCTGCAGCCCATAGAGGAAGAGGAGGACGATCCCAATGTTCCAGACCGCGTACGCCCAGGCGGAAATGCCGAAGAACAGGTCCAGGAGGATCAGCGCGCCTGAGGCAATGAGAGGCCACAGCCACCAGCTTTCCAGCCGGAACCGGGCAAACCGGAAGCTCGGCCGCACGCCGAAGGTTGCGGGCGCGCGCGCGGCCGCGGCCTGGCCGGCCCACCACGAGAATGTGATCAGCACGGCGTAGCCCGCCAGCAGGCTGCGCAGGAGAACCGCCTCGGACAGTTGGCGCAGCCGCGCGGGCTCCAGCAGCGTTGCCACCAGAGAGCCCGCTGCGCCGTCGGCGGCGGGAGCGAAGATGCTGGAAAGCGTTTTCGCCACCTCGGCGAACAGGGCGTCCATGGACCGCTGGAAAGCCGCGGATTGAGAAAGGGCGAGGAGGGCGGGAAAAGCCACGATTCCCGCGAAGGCCGTCGCGGCGAGCGCCATGAACAGAGAGCGCGGCCGGCGCTGAAGGGGTAGATTGATGACGACCATGCCGAGGAGGAGGAGCGCCACCATGCCCATCTCAAGCCAGACCAGTACATCCGGGGACGTTTGCCCCCGAGAGAGAAAGTACGGCCAAAACCGGATCAATAGAAAGACCGCCAGGAAGATCCCTGCCGCGGCGAGCAGGCTGCGCATACCCCGACGCGACGCAACCACCTGCAGCGGGACAAGGAACAGCACAATTCCGACGCCGGTGTGGTAGAGCACCAGCGACGAGAGGGTGAACAGGAGTATCTCCAGCAACTGTCCGCCGGGGGATCTTTTATACATGTGCGCTGATCCCGAGGAGCCCCGAAGGGGCTCCGGATCGTCTTCCGTCCCTACCTTGCTACGTAGGGAAGCATGGCGAGCGAGCGCGCGCGCTTGATCGCCCGAGCAAGCTCCCTCTGGTGCTTCGCGCAGGTACCCGTGATCCGCCGCGGCATGATCTTGCCCCGCTCCGAGGTAAAGCGCTTCAGCCCTCCCGCGTCCTTCCAATCGATGGTGGCCTTCTTGATGCAGAACTTGCACACCTTCCTCTTGAAGAAGGTTTTGTGCCTCCCCCGGCCCTGGTAGCCGCCGCGTTCACCGCGGTCGCCGCGGTCCCCGCCGAATCCGCCTTCGCGACGGAACCCGCCTTCGCGACGGAACCCGCCCTGCGGCCGATCGCCTTGAGGTCGATCCGCCTGAGGCCGATCGACCTGAGGTTTCTCTGCTCCGGCCGGAGCGCTCTCGGGCGCGCGTGGGGTGGAGTCCGGTGTGTTCTGATTATCTGACATGCTCGGTTCCCTCTCTCTTCCTTACTAGAATGGTATATCGTCTTCGAAATTGTCCGGCGCGGGCGCTCCCCCTTCGGGCGAATCGCTCCCGCTGCTTCGCGCTTCTGGTCCCGGTCCGGGGCTGGCCGGACGGCTCCCGGCACCGGTTCCGGTTCCGAGGAGCATGACATTGGTGGCGACAATTTCCACCTTGCTCCTGGCCTGGCCCTCCTGCTCCCAGCGATCCTGGCGGAGTTGGCCCTCGATTCCGACCTGTTTGCCCTTCACCAGGTACTGGCTCAGCGATTCCGCGGTCTTTCCCCACACGACCACGTCGAAGAAGTGCGCTTCATCGACCCATTGGTCGTCCTTTTTCCTGCGTTGGTTGATCGCGATGCCGAACTTGCTGACGGCGGAGCCATTGTTGGTGTACTTCAGCTCCGCGTTCCGCGTCAGCCTGCCGACAAGAATGACACGGTTGATGTCTGCCATAGCGCCCTCCGACTGTGAGCTAGTTGTCCTGGCGGACGAAGAGGTACTTCAGGATCTCGGGCCTGAGCTTGAGCGTCTTGGAGAGCATCTTGAGGGGCTCCGGTGCGCTCTCTAGGACATAGAGCACGTAATGGCCGCGGTCGTTCTTGCGGACAGGGTAGGCAAGAAGCCTGTCGCCCATGTCCTCTTCCTTTTTGATCGCGATCCCCGCCCCCTCGAATTCCTTTCTGAGGAATTCCCGTCCCGCCTGGTGCTGGGACTCGTCGCTGGCGAAGATCACGACCGCTTCGTAGGTTTTCATGCTGTCTTTCCTCCTTATGGACAGACGACTCGCGCCCGAAGCGCGAGTAAGGATGGAACAATCAAGATACCGGGCGAGGGGCGATCTGTCAAGTGACCCGGTGGATACGCCGATCATGGGAGTGTAGCATGACGCGCAGAATCAACTACGAGGATGACATTTTCACGGTCGCGCTCCAGGTGCGCTGTCTCCAGGACGCGTTGAAGCTCGAGGTGGATCCCGATCTGTTCAAGGACCGGCTGCTGGGCGACGTGGCCTGGATTGACGCCATCAGCGGCCGTCTCTATCAGAGCCTCCGCGACAGCTCCCTCTACG
>JBEKQU010000083.1:0-17745 GCA_049519415.1 Spirochaetia bacterium | reverse complement strand
CCCTCACTCAGGATCAACCCCCTATCCACATATCCACAGGTTATCAGTCTCCCTCCCCCCGTGCCCCCCTCCCTCACTACCGCCGCCATCTCTGCCGGCTCCTGCATATCTTACAAGGGCTCGCGCTCCAGGCCGATCGTGAACGCGCTGGCTCGGCGAATGGCCTCTCGCAGAGATGCGGAAAGATCCGTCAATGGGTTTCCCATTTCCTCCTCCTACCGGTGATAAGGTACATTCGGCGCAGAGGGGCGTGTACTCCCCGAACGGGGAGGATCTGGATCGGAGTGGGGCAAGAACGGTGACACCGCAGGCCGCGCGCCCGGGGCTCCGCGCACGCAGTTGAGGAACCGGGATCTCGCTTTGCAGCCATTTCGGCACATCGCAACATGGAATCGAGGCGCTGACCAGAGGTGGCGGTCGAACGGTTGTTAGGTGACTTGACAGCCCACGGCAACCGGACAATAGTCTTGTGAAAGGAGTCACCCATGAAAAAAGCCGTGATCCTTCTTGGTGCGCTGCTCGTCGCACTGCCGCTTGCCGCGCAGGAAGCGCCGACGCAGATCAACGCCGGCGTGGCCATGGAGATCCCCGGGTTTGCCTTCGGCCCGATGGTCGACTTCCTCAACTTCCCGATGCGCATCAAGATCGGCCAGGGGATGTACAACTACCTCGGATGGGGCGGTTCTACCGGCGTGTTCCTCGTGTTCGCGCCGGACTTCGGGGTCGCAATCCCGATCCAGGCCATCTTTGCCGGCAGGTTCGGCTTCATTAAGAACCTCCCCATCGACGTGGACGCCCGGTTGGGATTCATGATCGGAGGGGCGGCCACCATTTTCTACGGAGCGAGCAATATCGCGGTGCAGTTCCCCCTTTCCTCGCTCACCGCCCGGGCCTCGGCGGGCATCAACTTCATTGCGGGATCCTACTCGAGTTGGATAGTGAGCTTCATGCTGGGCTTCGACATCGTGTTCCCGCTGAAAGGGTTCAAGCCGCTCCTGTCGATTTGACCCAGGGGGCGCCTTGACGGCTAGAATCGCCTGCGTCCTCGCAGCGTCCCAGCACCATCCGGTGCCTCAAGCGCGTGCGTCGCCGGCCCCGATATACGCAGCCCCGCGTCTCCTTGTTAGGCAGCGATTTGGCTTACCATGCGCTTGTCCTTCCAGTCATGCTCGCTGGAGGACCGCGCGGGGACTCACTTCTTGCCGAAAAACGCTTTCACGGGCAAGAACAGCCCAACAAAATTGATCGTGGCGCACACGATGTGGAGGATCAGGTTGAGCTTGTCTCCCTCGATTGCGTTGGTGACGATCCCGTATCCCCATACGATGATGGAAATAACAAGGAACAACCACCACGCCCAGCGTTCGGCTTTCCGAAACGCGAAGAACAGGACAAACCAGATAAGGATGGCCGTGGTCGCGGCGAAAATCCCGAGACGCCGCGTTTCCTCGAGAAGCGTCGCCACGCCGTTCCTGTCCTGCATGCTCTCCAACTTTTGACCTGAGCGTGCCTCATAGCTGCTGCCCGCGATCACTTGCGGAGCCGCGATAATCAGGGCCGCGTAGGCGCTGGCCAAGGCAAAAGCAACGACAAGGACGACCACACCGATTTTCATCATAACCTTCTCCTTTATTTATGCACGATGGAAAAATGGTAGACCGCTATTGGGGGGTGGTCAAGGTGGCGATTGCCTGATTAATCGATCCAAACTCCTTGGAGGACAGGGAGGAGCAGCTCATCGGCGAGCGGTTCGATCCAGCAGCATTCGAATCGAGCACGCGGAATGTCGAATCTCGCTTGACTAAGCCGAAGAGCGGGCATAGAGTCGTGAGCATAGTCACCGCTCTGTTGATGCTGTCGATATTGACCATACGGGAAGGCATGTGGTGACGCCATTATGAAATCGGTCGCGGTCACATATCCTCTGCAACGGCCCGGAAGATCCAGTATCGGATAAATTTTATGCATGCGCTTTCCGCGAACTAGAGCGAAGAACGTTGGAGAAAAACAATGAAAAAGCGAAGCATCCTGCGTCCAGAAATCCAGGCCATACTCAACAAGCGCGAGGCCCAGGGACTACGATTTGCCATTTGGACCTGTATTGGGCTGCTGCTTCTCAACGTCCTTTCTTTACCGGGTATTGCTTCAGGCCTTCGTGAAATCATCCTCTCGTATGCTGTTTTTTCGGTGCTCATCATAACGTGTATTGTCACCATAGGTTGCATTCTGGTGGTTTTTGCCCATTTACTCCTTGCGCTCAATGATCCGCGCTCGGTCTTCACAAGCGACTATAAAGAGGCTACCTTCGGGCCTGCCGCCAGTATCAATTTTTTTGTGTCAAACATAATCCAAATCATGGTGGTAGGGATACTCTGTATTCTTATGACCCATCGCTCACGCAGAACGGTCATCGAAGCTGTTGATCTTCAGAACGCGAACTCCCAGCTCTCCAGATATTTCAGCCCCAACATCGTGAAAAAAATATCGAGCGAGCAGTCCTCGTTCTTCAAACCCGGGGGCAGGGTGCACGATGTCGCCGTGCTCTTTTCCGACATCCGCTCGTTCACGACTCTGTCCGAGTCCCTGCAGCCGGACGAGGTGCTGCGGATGCTGTCCGACTATCAGCAGCGCATGACCGACGCCATCTTCAAATACGGGGGCACGCTGGATAAGTTCATCGGCGACGGAATCATGGCGACCTTTGGCACGCCCGACCAGTCGCCGGACGATGCCGAGCGCGCGGTGCTGGCGGGCCTGGAGATGAACCGCGCCCTTATCCGCATGAACGATGAACGCTCCAGGCAAAACCTGGCCCCGATACGCCACGGCATCGGCATCCATTTCGGGCCCGCGCTCGTTGGGAACGTGGGCACCAGCCAGCGGCTGGAGTTCACGGTCATAGGAGACACGGTGAACGCGGCAAGCCGCATCGAATCCGCCTGCAAGGAAACGAAGAGGGACTTCCTCATCTCAGGAACGGTCAAGGAGAGGCTCGGAGTAGGGATAGCGACCGAGGACCTGGGGCCCATCGGGGTCAAGGGGAAGAACATTCCCCTGAATGTTTTCGCTGTCCTGGGCGGCTAGAGGGAAAAATCGAAAATACGATTTCGGGACCTAAAGGAGGAAATCGGGATGAAAATCCTCATTCTGAGCGCGAGCCCCAATACCGATGGTCTGACCGCCGCCTGCGCACGGTCGGCTCTTGAAGCCGCGCGCGGGGAAGGAGCCGAGGCCCGTGAAATCCGGCTCAACGGCGCAGGCGTCGGGCTCTGCAAGGCATGCGACAATGGCTGGGGCACCTGCCGAGAGGAGCACCGGTGTAAGGAGGAGGACGGATTTCAGAAATTGCACCACGAGGTGATAGAGTCGGATGCCCTGGTGCTTATCTCCCCCGTCTACTGGGGCGAGATGAGCGAATCTGCCAAGGCATTCACCGACAGGCTTCGTCGGTGCGAGGCCTCGGCAGGGGAGAAGAGCAGGCTGGCCGGAAAGCCGGTCATCGCCGTGGCCGCAGCGGGCGGATCGGGCAACGGGCTTATAAGCTGCCTTGCCAGCATGGAACGGCTTATTCAGCACCTTGGCGCCAGGCGCTTCGACATGATTCCCGTGAATCGCTGGAATCGCGCGCATAAGATCCGCGCGATCGGGGAATCCGCGGCCGCGATGGCACGGGGTGAGAGCTGCGGATGAAAAGCGCGGCGTCATGTGATACGCTCCGAGCGTGAGCAGCCAGTACACCGAGGTGGAAGCGGAAACCATTCGCGCGTTCGTGCGGGCAAGGAAACGTCAGAAAAAGCATGACCTCGCTGAGAGGCTGCTCGCGGCACGCCGGGATTTCAACACCATCGTCTCCACTGTGGCGCGCACATATCACCCTGTCCGCATCTATCAATGGGGATCCCTTGTTGATGACCGCCACTTCTCCGAGATGTCTGATATCGACATCGCGATTGAAGGAATCACGGACCCCGCTCTGCTAGCGGATCTTCATCGCACCGCGGAGGAATTGACCCAGTTCCCGCTGGACATCGTTGCAATCGAGCACGTGCATCCCGCATATGCCGACTATATCCGTCGTCGGGGGAGGATCGTCTATGAGCGATAAGGGACTGGATCCCGAGCTTGTGATCGAGCAGATCGATCTCTCCTTCCGGGTGTTGGATGACATGGAGCGCTTCATCGCTGAACGTCCCTTGTCAGATGAGAAGAGTTTTGTTCCCGACAGGGCGGAACGGATCGTTGTGGCGCAGATCCTGGAGAACTGCTACACGGCCGTCGAAACCGTGCTCCTCCGGATCTCCCAGGGATTCGACAACAACCTGCGCCCCGAAAAGTGGCACGCGGATCTCCTGGACAAGATGGTGCTGGAGAAGAAAGGTGTTCGCCCCCGGGTGCTCTCCGACGAGTCTCATCGGCTTTTAACGGAGCTCATGCGGTTTCGGCATTTCAAGCGCTACTATCTCGAGCTGGATTACGATTGGGAGAAGCTCCGCTACCTGCTCTCCGTGATGCACCGATGCCTTCCGCTGGTGCGGAATGAGCTCAGCGCGTTTCGCGCGGAAGTGGTCCGGGGACTCGAAGAGGCGTGAACCGGTCTGGGGTTCCGTTCGAAGGCCTTCCAAAAGGACAGATGTAAAGGCACAGGCCGCACACCTTCATCTGGTTCTCTTGCTCCATGGAGCGGAAGTACGCATCGCATTTTGCGGCATCGTACCGGGCTTCCCGCGGTTCCCTGCAATTGAAGTGCTGCCCTGTAAACGCGCGTACGGGACAGATGTCGACGCATTTCATGCAATCACCGCACCTGTCCGGTTGAGACGCTCCCGTGGCGGAGAGCGGGGCGTCAGTCAACACGGAAGCCCACCGCACGCGGGGACCCTGTTCCGGAGTGATAAGCAAACAGCTTTTCCCGATCCAGCCGAGACCCGAGAGATGCGCGCCAAGCTTATGAGAAAATGACGCGCAGATCCGTTCATCATCAACCCTTTCCGACGCGGGAATGGGGAATGCCGCGTGGCCTGCCTTTTGTAAACGCGTGCCAAGCGCGGATGCGGCGAGATCGAGCCGATTATTGATCACATCGTAGGCATGATGGCGATAGCTGACCTGCACTGCTCTTTCATTTCGTCTTGGAAGCAGGTCGACGATCGCATGAGGCAACGCAATCCCTATGGAGAGACAAATAGGAAATCGCGCAATGAAGTCTCCTCCCTGCCGGAGAATGAAATCAGCGGCTTGAGCGAGGTCCGCGACGCCGAAAAAATCAACCCCGTTCCGATTCGCTATATCGGCCAACTCAGACTGCAAAGGCATTCTCCAACCTCCGGAAACCGTTCCTCTTCGCCTTCAGCCAGCGCGCAGGAACTAGCATACCACTTCGAGCATCTCCATTACGATTCCGTGAAAAATTCTCACCCTTCCTTTCCCAACTCATTGCTCATCTGATTGACTACGGCACGCGCTTTTTCTAGCAGAGGATTCAACAACTCGGCGTCGAGCATGAAACCATATGCGTGGCGGTAGAAATGGCGGAAACCCATAAATTCCTTTAGATCTGCCGCGAGGGTATTTGAAATGATCCGGTTCAGCCGGGCGGCGTCAAGAACTTCGGAATGCCATGCCTCACCCTTCGGGATGGGTAAACCTCTGTCCTTGAGCGCAAGCAGGATTGCGTTTTCAATTACCCTGAGTTCCTTATTGATCTGATCGATCTCGAATTCAATTCTCTCGGAGAATGAATCCTCAGGCGACACGGGTGAGAAGCTCTTTTTCCTTGAGCCGGCGGCCGAAATCCTGGTCGTAATCGAGACCGACAAGGTCTACATGCCTATGGAGTTTGGCCAGCAGTTGCCCATATGCAGAAAAAAACTTGCGCTTCGGCAAACCAAAGGTGGCTATGTCGATGTCTGATTCGGAAGTAAAAGTACCCCGAGCGATTGACCCGAAAAGATATATCTCAGTGCATCCTTCCCCGAGAAGTATTTCCGTGGCTAATGCTATGTCCTGTTTAAGGTCCTCAGGCAAAGCCAAGTCGATCCTCATAGCTACAGTTTATCCCGCTTTAATGAGCGCATCAAGGTTGTTTCATATGTCTTCCTGATATAGCTGTTTGCGTATTACTCCAATTGTCGTTATGATGACTCCAGGAATCCTCGAATGTTGCGTCTCGAAGAGCTCAAAAAGGATGTTTGTGTCGAAGGCATAATGCCCGGTCATCGCGTGAAAGTGGTCAGCACCGACATGATTGGAGCCGACGCGGTGACCGTTGTCTATGAGACAACGAATGGCGCTCTGGCCAAACGCACCCTCTTCCGTGATCAAGAAGCGCAGCTTTCAATATCGGATGAAGCCGTCTCCTGGACCTTCGATGCGCCGGGCGGCGACTTCACGCTCGTCACTGAGGCGTACAGGATCAATCTTGCGCAATATATCGACCCGATGCTCGCCGTATATTCGTCAAACGTCGAACTGCTGCCGCACCAGATCGCGGCGGTGTATGAGACGATGCTGCACAAGCATCCACTGCGTTTCCTCCTTGCGGACGATCCGGGGGCGGGCAAGACGATCATGGCGGGCCTGCTGATTTCCGAGCTCCTCATGCGGGCGGACATCCGGAAGGTCCTGATCGTCGCGCCCGGGAGCCTCGTCGAACAGTGGCAGGACGAGATGGCAACCAAGTTCGGCCTTTCGTTCACGCTGTTCTCCCGATCGCTGGTGAGGGATTCCGTCAGAGGCAATCCCTTCCAGGAACAGGACCTCCTGATCGCCCGTATCGATCAGCTTTCACGCTTCCCTGAGTTCCAGGACAAGCTCAGGGAAAGCGCCTGGGACATGATCATCGTGGACGAAGCTCATAAATGCTCGGCTCCACGGTTCGGGAACAGGATCGAAAAGACGCAGCGCTTCAAGCTCGCAGAGGACGTGTTGGGCAAGGTATCACGCCACTTCCTTCTAATGACCGCGACCCCCCACAACGGACACGAAGAGGATTTCCAGACCTTCCTCTCTCTTCTGGATCCGGACAGGTTCTTTGCCCGGTCTCGCGAGCCGGCGGAACGGCAGGATATCAATGACGTGATGCTGCGCCGCAACAAGGAGAGCCTGCTCAAGTTTGATGGATCGCCTCTTTTTCCCGCACGTTTCGCCTACACGATCAACTACGAGCTTTCGGCCCTGGAGCAGGACCTCTATGAGGCGGTGACCACCTACGTGCGGGAGGAGATGAACAAAGCCGACCGGCTTGACGGGAAGAGGAAAGGCTCGATCGGCTTTGCGCTCACGATGTTGCAGCGGCGGTTGGCATCGAGCCCGGAAGCGATCTACCAATCCCTCAAGCGCAGGCGCGAGCGTTTGATGAAACGTGTTGCGGAAGAAAAGGACAGCGGCTCCGCAATCCTGGATGCCTTGGCAACTGATGCGCCGGATGAAGATGATCTGCCCGACCAGGAGTTCGAAGCCCAGGCCGAAGAGGTCATCGACGAGGCTACCACGGCGCGGACGATCAGGGAGCTGGAAATCGAGATCGACCTGCTCACCGGGCTGGAAGAGAAGGCATTCGACGTCGTTCGTTCCGACGAGGATCGCAAATGGGAGGAGCTTTCCAAGCTTCTCCAAGACGAGGCGCTGTTCCGTACGCCGCAGGGCGCCTGGCGGAAGTTCATCATCTTCACCGAGCACCGTGACACCCTCAATTATCTTCAGAAAAGAATCACCGGCCTTCTTGGCGATGAGCGCGCGGTCCAGTGCATCCACGGGGGTGTTCCCCGCGACGCGCGACGCGAGATCCAGGACATCTTCTGGAACGATCCCGTGGTGAAGGTGCTCGTTGCCACCGACGCGGCAGGGGAAGGCATCAACCTGCAGGTCACCAACCTGATGATCAACTACGACCTTCCCTGGAACCCGAACAGGATCGAGCAGCGCTTCGGCCGCATCCACAGGATCGGACAAACCGAGGTATGCCATCTCTGGAACTTGGTGTCCCAGGGGACTCGGGAGGGCGAGGTATTCAACAGGTTGTTTGACAAGCTGGCTGCCGCGAGAGAAGCACTGGGCGGCCGTGTATTCGACGTTTTGGGAGAGGTGTTCGAGGGCACAAGCCTGAAGGACCTGATCATCGAGGCGATCCGCAGGGATGCGAGAGCTGAGAATACCGCGGAGGATAGTCAAAAGAAGCTGGACCAGGCCCTCGATCTGGAGCATTTCCGCGAAGTCATGCAGAGGGAAGCGCTCTGCGAAGATGTCATCACCACCCAGCGCCTTCTCTCTCTCAAGGAAGAGATGGAACGCATCGAGGCCAGGAAGATGCAGCCGCATCACGTGCGCTCCTTTTTCCTGGAATCCTTCAAGAGGCTTTCCGGCAGGTGCCAGGAGATCGAGCCAGGCCGATTCGAGCTTCGTTATGTGCCCGCGGAGATATGCGCCCGCGCCAGGCGCCTTGACCCTTCGCAGAACAGAAGCAGGGAAACTGTGGTCTCAAGGTACGAACGCGTTTGTTTCCAGAAGGAGCTGATACGCGTGTTCGGAAAGCCGCACGCAACGTTCCTTCATCCGGGCCATCCCCTCATCAAATCGATCGTCTCCCTCATCATCGAGAAGTACGAGCGGGCGTTCCAACAGGGAGCAGTGCTCGTCGACCCGTGGGATGCCGACCTGGAGCCGCAATTCATGTTCGTGCTCGACCATACCGTGCAGGAAGGTGGATCGCAGCACGTTCTTTCACGCCTGGTCAGGTTCGTGAAAATCGATAGAAGCGGGCAGGCGCAGGACGCGGCGTGGGCGCCTCATCTCGACTTGCGGGCCATCACCGATGAGGAACGGATTCTGATTGGCGATGTTCTGAACGACACTTGGGTGACAACCGGTCTTGAGAAACGCGCGCTTGCATTCGCCGTACGGAGCATAGTGCCCGCGCATTATGCAAGCATACGGGAAAGCCATGAGCAGGCAATCGACAGGCAGCTCGATGCCGTCCGTGAGCGGCTTACGCGAGAGATCGCATGGTGGGACAAGCGCACCGTGGAGCTGAAGGCTGCCGTCGCGGCGGGAAATCCTCAAGCGCACAACCTTGAGAACGCGCGGCGAACCGTGGATGAGCTTTCCGTCCGGCTGAAAACCCGCGTCACCGAGCTTTCCTCTCGCCGTGATACGGTTTCTCTTCCGCCTGTTGTCGTGTCAGGAGCGCTTATCATCCCTCGCGGTCTTCTAGAATCCCGCAAGGGAAACACTGAATTCGCCGCGGATGCACAGGCGCGGGCAGCGATTGAAAAGATCGCCATGGACACTGTCATGGAAACCGAGGCTGCGCTGGGAAATGCCCCTGAAGATGTATCCGCTCGTAATGAGGGCTGGGACATCACATCCCGGCCTCCCATGAAGGAGGTGATGATACCGAACGAGCGTCACATTGAAGTCAAAGGCCGGGTGGCGGGACAGAAGACCATCACGGTGAGCAGGAACGAGATCATCAGCGGCTTGAACTTTGGTCCAAAGTATATCCTTGCCATCGTGATCGTTGATGGTGCAAAGCGCGAAGGGCCATGGTACGTGGTCCAACCCTTCCAGAAGGAACCCGACTTCGGCGTGGACTCATCGAACTATGATCTCAAGGACTTACTGGCCAGAGCGGTCAGGCCGGAGAAGACGGGATGAGGAGAGAGGATGACGACGTCTGCTGATTTTAAAGGTCTTCTTCAAGCTCCGGAAGGGTCACGTTTGGAGTGCAAGCAAGCGAAAAACAACTATGACTTCGATGACCTCATGCGCTATTGCGTCGCCCTAGCGAATGAAGGCGGAGGAAAGATCATTCTTGGCGTCACCGACAAGCGGCCACGCCATGTTGTAGGAACACAAGCATTCGCGGAGCCTGGAGAAACCGAAGCACGGCTTTTCGAACAGCTTCACCATCGTATTTCTATTGAAGAGCTGCACCATGAAGGCGCCCGTGTCCTCATCTTTCACGTGCCGCCGCGCCTGCCTGGCACTGCATGGCAATACAAAGGCGCCTTTCTCATGCGAATGGGCGATGCCCTTCTCTCTATGACGGATGATCAGCTTCGAAAAATCCATGAGGAGGCTGGGCCTGATTTCTCGGCAAGCATCTGCCCAGGCGCCTCAATGAGCGACATAGACCCCGGCGCCGTTGATGTCTTTCGTGAAATGTGGCAGAGGAAATCTCCTCAACAGGACATCTCGCGCCGTTCCACTGAGCAGCTCTTGGTCGATGCAAAGCTCACACTGAATGGGGAGATAACCCATGCCGCGCTCATCCTTCTAGGTACCCGCCAGGCGCTGGGACGCTTCCTCGGACAAGCAGAAATCATATTTGAGTACCGGTCCAGTGAAATCCCTGGTCCAGCATCGGAAAGACGTGAATTTCGTCAAGGATTCCTGCCCATTCTCGATCACGTATGGACGCTCGTCAACCTCAGAAACGATCTGCAGCATTTTCAGGAAGGCTTGTTTGTCTGGGACGTGCCAACGTTCGACGAACGCACCATCCGAGAAGCCATGCTCAACGCCGTAAGCCACCGCGACTACCGGAACGGCGGGTCCGTGTTCGTCCGGCAATTCCCACGAAGAATAGAGATCATCAGCCCCGGTGGATTCCCTCCCGGAATCACCCCGGACAATATTCTGTGGCAACAACAGCCAAGGAACCGTCGAATCGCCGAAGCTCTTGCCCGATGCGGGCTTGTCGAACGCGCTGGCCAAGGTTTCGACCTTATCTACCGGGAATGTATACGTCAGAGCAAGCTGCTCCCTGATTTTACCCATACAGACGCAAATCAAGTTTCGATCACTCTGCACGGAAACATACAAGATCCAGAATTTCTCCGTTTCCTTGAACAGATTGGAAGGGAAAGGACTGCGACATTCAGCACGGAAGACCTCCTTGTCATCGATCTGGTCCATCACGAGCACGACGTTTCCGAGCCTTTGAAATCAAGACTCGTACATCTCATGGATGAAGGTGTCATCGAGCGAGTGGGCAAGGGAAAAAGCACTCGCTATCTACTTTCTCGCAGCTTCTACCGGTTCCTTGGCAAATCAGGCGTGTACACGAGGAAGCGTGGATTGGACCGAAATACTAACAAGGCGCTCCTTCTCAAGCATATACAAGACAACCAGGACACGGGATCGAAAATGGAAACGCTGAAGCAAGTTCTGCCGTCGAAAAGCCGCAACCAGATACATGATCTTCTTAAAGCGCTCAAGAATGAAGGAGCGATCCATATACACGGAATCACTAAAGCAGCTCTCTGGTATCCTGGTCCTGAGAAGCCGGATTGCGTCCATTCACTGAGGAAAACGCAATAAATATGGCACCAATAAGCACCATTTTAGTGCATCTTGTTACCACACAAACTTTTAAAGAACTTATGGGATTGCGTGGGATTTGCGTGCAGTTGCAATTCACACGCAATTCCTATAAGCAATCCGAGGCGGGATGACAAAGCTGATCATGGATGGTGTTATCGCTCCGCGCAAGCTCATAGAAACCGCTCTTCCGCTGGATGCCATCAATGAGGCCTGCGTGCGGGAGAAATCCATCCGACACGGCCATCCCTCCACACTACACCTCTGGTGGGCCCGGCGGCCGCTTGCCGCCGCTCGTGCCGTACTGTTCGCTCAGCTCGTGAACGATCCGGGCTGGAACCTTGGGCCGGACTCATCGGCAAAGGACAAGGAGATCGCCACAAAGAAGAGGAAAGCACTTTTCAAGCTCATCACTGACCTCGTACAGTGGGAAAACACGACGAATGAGACCGTCCTTGAGAAGGCTCGCGAGGAAATCCGCAGGAGCTGGCGCGAGACTTGCCAGTTGAACAAGGACCATCCACGCGCCGCTGAGCTTTTCAATCCTGACAAGCTTCCCGCATTTCACGATCCTTTTGCGGGCGGCGGCTCAATCCCCTTGGAGGCGCAGCGGCTGGGTCTTAAAAGCTATGCTTCCGACCTGAATCCCGTAGCTGTTCTGATCAACAAGGCCATGATCGAGATCCCGCCGAAGTTCGCGGGCAAGGCGCCCGTGGGTCCCGTGCCTGCAAATGATGCGGGCGCTCTGGAGCGCAAGGATTGGTCCGGCGCGCAAGGTCTGGCTGAGGACGTTCGTCGTTATGGCGCCTGGATGCGCGATGAAGCGTTCAAGAGGATCGGCAATCTCTATCCACTGGTCGATCTAAAGACCGGGCTTCCCGTCAGGCATGGAGAAGAGAAACAAGGCCAGGAGACGGCAACCGTCATCGCCTGGCTCTGGGCCCGGACCGTGAAGAGTCCGGACCCGAGATTCTCCAACGTCGATGTCCCACTTGCTTCGACCTTCCTGCTCTCTACAAAGAAAGGCAAGGAGGCCTGGATCGATCCGGTAGTCGAAGGCGACACATATCGATTCACAGTGAAGACCGCGGGCAAGGGAAGGAAGCCGCCAAAGGAGGCGAAAGAGGGGACAAAGCTGGCGCGGGGCGCAAACTTCCGCTGCATCCTATCTGGCACGACGATCGAGCCTGACTATATCAAGGCAGAAGGAATGGCTGGCCGAATGTCAGCGCGCCTGATGGCGGTGGTGGCTGAAGGAACACGCACGCGAATCTATCTTGCGCCAACGGATGAGATGGAAGCGGTCGCACGAACGGCTAAGCCGGGATGGAAACCGGAGGGAGAACTTGTAAAGGACGCTAGAGCTTTCACGCCCATCCTTTACGGAATATCGACGTGGAGCGACCTATTCACTTCTCGCCAGCTTGTTGCTCTGACGACATTTTCAGACCTGGTTCAGGAGGCTCGGAAGAAGGTATGGGCATCGGCTCTCGTCACAGGCTGGCCGGACGACGAACGCGGCCTTGAAGATGGAGGCCTTGGTGCAACAGCATACAGTGAAGCTGTGAGTGTGTACTTGGCATTCGCATTAAGCAAACAGGCTGACCTTGGAAACAATCTTTGTAGATGGGAGCCTATTGCGCAATGCCCTCGTCAGCTTTTTGCACGACAGGCGATTCCGATGGTATGGGATTTTGCAGAAGGAAATCCACTGGGAAACAGCTCAGGTTCGTGGAGTGTTCTGGTAGAGGGCATTTCGAAAGCCTTCAGCGCTGCCTTTGAGCACATTCCAGCAGGAGCCAATGGATCAGCTAGTCAAGCAGATGCTTGTGGGCTTCATCTCGCAATCACGAAGACAATCTCAACCGACCCGCCTTACTATGACAATATTCCATATGCCGACCTTTCGGATTTCTTCTACGGCTGGATGCGCCGCTCACTCAAAGCTGTCTTTCCAGGACTCTTCAGCACTATAGCCGTGCCAAAGGACGAAGAACTGGTCGCTACGCCGTACCGTCATGGGGGAAAAGAGAAGGCTGAAGCGTTTTTTATGGGCGGAATGACGCTGGCAATGCAAAGGATTGCGGAGCTGCAGCATCCAGCAATCCCAATAACGATATACTATGCGTTCAAACAATCAGATACAGACGATAGCCAGGGGTCGGCAAGCACTGGCTGGGAGACCTTCCTGGGCGCGGTGATGCAATCCAACCTCACTATCTATGGAACTTGGCCATTGCGTACGGAAAATGCAAGTAGAATGCGCGGCATGTCCTCCAACGCCCTTGCCTCCAGCATCGTGCTTGTGTGCCGCAGGCGGGACGAGAGCCGCGCCCCCATCTCCCGCCGGGAGTTTCTTCACGAGCTGAAGGTAGCCCTGCCGAATGCCCTCCAGACCATGATCGAGGGCGCGGAACATCAAAGCCCTATCGCTCCCGTGGATCTTGCCCAGGCAGCCATCGGCCCTGGGATGGCGGTGTTTTCCAGGTATCCCGCCATTCTGGAAGCGGATGGCGCAGCCATGACGGTCCACACGGCGCTCACGCTCATCAACAAGGAAGTGGATGAATACCTGAACCGGGGTCTCGAGTCCGTCGACATCGATACCCGGTTCTGCATGGATTGGTTTGCCGAGTTTGGCTGGAAGCCGGGCCCTTTCGGCCAGGCCGATGTGCTTGCGCGAGCCCGGGATCTCAGCATCGACCATCTGGAACGCTCCCAGGTGCTGAAAGCGTCGGAAGGCAAGGTATGGCTAACCCCGTTAAAAGAATATCCCGATGAATGGCTTCCCGGTGACCAGGGAAACGCGTCGGTCTGGGAGTCCCTTCATCAACTCATCAAGGCATTCCATCGCTCGGGCGGGGTGGGCGCGGCAAGGCTTCTGGCGCTCATGCAGGAGAGGGAATCGGGAATGCGCCAGCTCGCCTACCTCCTGTATACTCTTTGCGAGCGAAAGGGTTGGGCTGAGGAAGCCCGGGCGTACAACGAGCTCATAGCGGGCTGGCAGGACCTGGAGAGGATTGCGCCTGCGGGGGCGCCAAGGCGAAGGAAGGGCATGGAGCTGTTCGACCAGGAAAAGGAGCAGTCATGAAGGCATGGAGAGAGGTCGCCATTCCCCACGAGGACGTCATGAAGGGCAACTTCCAGGAAGCGGAGTTTGCCGCGGATATCACGAGGGTCCACGACGGAACGGCATCGCCTGAGTACGGCGATCCCGAGCTTTTCTTCAAGCGCACCTTCATCACCGAAGGGATGCGTCTCCTGCTTGATTCCGTGCTCCGGCGGATCTCCGGCACGGGCGGGGAGCCCGTCATTCAGCTCCAGACCGCATTTGGCGGCGGAAAGACTCACACCATGCTCGCCGTGTTCCATCTTGCATCATGCAAGGCAGCCCCAAAGAAGCTCGCCGGCATCCCGCCCATCCTCGATGCGGCGGGAATTGCTGAAATGCCCAAGGCACGCGTCGTGGTGTTGGATGGCGTCAATCTTTCACCCGACACGCCGCGGAAACGCGGCACGGTCACCGTCCACACCCTCTGGGGAGAGCTGGCCTGGCAGTTGGGGAAGGAGGCCGGCTACAAGATGGTGTCGCAGGCGGATGCATCGGGAGTATCGCCGGGAAAGGAGATTCTCACCCGGCTCCTGGCCGCTCATTCTCCCTGCGTCATCCTGGTAGACGAGCTTGCCGCCTACATCCGTCAGTTTCCCGAAGCCAAGGAAATGGCGGGCGGCACCTATGATTCCAATCTCAGCTTTGTCCAGGCGCTCACCGATTCTCTCAAAGCCGTACCGACTGCGGTTCTTCTGGCGGCGCTTCCCGAATCGTGGCAGGCGGGCGGACCTCATGGCATCGCGGCGCTGAATGCCCTGAGAGACTACTTCGGCCGGGTGAACGCGATCTGGAAGCCCGTGGCCGCCGAGGAATCCTTCGAAATTGTGCGGCGCCGGCTTTTCTCCGAGATCAGGGATCAGCAGGAGGTCGAGCGCACCTGCCGCGCGTTCACCAAGCAGTACGCGGAGAACGCGGAGAGCTTTCCTCGCGAGACCCTGGAAGGCAGGTACCTTGACCGCATGGTCCGTTCCTATCCCATCCACCCCGAAGTCTTCGATCGGCTGTACGAGGACTGGACCACCCTCGAAAGCTTTCAGCGCACCCGCGGGGTGCTGAAGCTCATGGCAAAGACCATCTATCGCCTCTGGAAGGATGGCAATGCCGAGCCGCTCATCATGCCCGGCAACCTGCCCTTATACGATGCCAGCGTGCGAAACGAAACGATCTACTACCTGAATCCCGGTTGGGATGCGATTATTGAGAAGGAGATCGACGGCGAGCGGTCCGAGCCGATGGAGATCGAGACGCAGGATCCTCGATTCGGCGCTTTGCAGGCATGTCGAAAAATCGCGCGCACGATCTTTCTCGGGAGCGCGCCCGCCTCGCCGCGCTCCACGATTCGAGGGATCGATCTGAAGCACATCCTGGCGGGATGCGTGCAGCCCGATCAGCAGCCGGGTGTTTTCGTAGATGCATTGCATCGTCTGTCGGATCGTTTGCACTACCTGAATGGAGCCGATGAGCGATTCTGGTTCGATACCCGCCCCAATCTCCGCAGGGAAATGGAGGAGCGGAAGGTCCGGCTTCGGAAGCCTGATGTTATTCTATCGGAGATCAAATCCCTCCTCACGTCCATGATCAGCCATGGATCGTTCAAAGCGGTCCATGTCTTCGTGCCCAATTCCGACGTGCCCGACACCACTGACCTGCGCCTTGTCGTGCTTCCTCCCAACGCGGCGTACAGCCATTCGGGAAAAGCGCTCGTCGAAAGCAAGGCGAGCGAGTGCATGAAATGGCGGGGAGATCAACCCCGGGTCCGGCAGAATCGCCTTATCTTCCTGGCCGCGGATTCGGAATCGCTGGACGGGCTTTTCGACAAGGTGGCGTCCCGGCTTGCGTGGCAGTCCATACTCGATGACGGAAGGGAAGCGAAGATCTCACTCGATTCCGGCATGGCAAAAACGGTGGAGGCCGAGCTGCAAAAGGTGAAGGACAGTCTCATCCGGGCCGGGCGTGACGCCTACCGATGGCTTGTCGTTCCCCTGCAGGATCCCGGCTCGAACGGAAAAATCAATTGGGAATACCATCCCGTCAACCCAGGGACGCCCTCCTTTGCCCAGGAGATCGCGAAAGTGCTGCGGGATGCGGGGGCGGTCATCGAAGAATGGTCTCCCATTCATTTGGCGAACATGTTGAAAGCCTGGTTCTGGAAGGAGGGGACAGGCACTGTGCTTGCCCGGGACATCTGGCAGAAGATGTGCTCCTTGCTTTTTTTCGAAAGACTGAAGGACGAGGACGTCTTCAAACGCTGCCTGGCTTCAGGCTCTGGGACACGCGACTATTTCGGACTTGCCGAAGGCCGTGAAGGCGAAGAGCTGATCGGGTTCTCATTTGGAAAACCGCGACAGGTTTTCCTTGACGACAGTTTCCTTATCATCGATCCGGCGATAGCCGCTCCTTATGAGCAGAAACTGATCGCCGCGCAGAAACAGGAGGAACCCGGGAGCCCTGAAGAAAAGCCAACGGCCGGCGAAGCAATGAAAGAGGTTCCCAGCAGACTGCCCGTCCCTGCCGCATCCGCCACCAAGCGCTACTTCGGCTCCAAGACTCTGGACAACCTCAAAGCACAGTCCGACTTCTCCACTTTGATGGATGAAGTCGTGCTTCACTTCACGGCCAAAGGGCACGACGTTCTGATCAAGGTCGATATCGAGGCTAGAGCGCTAAAGGGCTTTGACGAAAGCACGGTGCGCACCGTCAAGACGAATGGAGACGCGCTGAAGTTCGATTCGAATGAGTTCTTTAAGGAATAGCCGTCTCCGCCTGCTGAGGAAACCAGAGAGCCTCTTCCATGATGTGGCGGAACCATCCGCTCGTCTTCTCCATGCGAGCCATTTCACTTTCGGTGTAGATAAAGAGATCCGCACCGATGCCGAGTCCCATGGTATCAATCGCCGCGGAGCGCATGAACCAGCGCGGTTCTGTAGAGGCGTCCATGATGAGAATGATGTCCAGGTCGCTGCCCGGACTATACGTGCCTTTCGCATAAGAACCGAAAAGCCCGATGCGTCGTACATGGGGATTGCTTTCACGCAGTGACCTGCTCCACACGCTTACTTCATTGAGTACAATCGCGCGGTCACGAGCGATAAAGACTCTCACACCACTCGATGATACCACCTGCTCGACGCACTGCATCCGCTGCTTGTTCCTCCGTGAAGAAATCCTTTGGGGCGCCTGATTCAAACCCATTCAGGCTGTCGATCTGGATGACTTTGTGGGCCCCAACCATTGACTTCCAAATCCGGGGGGGAGTAAAATTCTCTCACGATTTTCTGGGAGGGGCGCATGAGAGCATTCATTACTCCGAATCG
>JBEKQU010000082.1:0-18580 GCA_049519415.1 Spirochaetia bacterium | reverse complement strand
GGCTCGCCTACGCCAACACGATAGCCTTCACGGTCGGAATGATCCTGCTGATCGTATTGGCTCGGCGTCGTCTCGGCGGAATAGGGCTTCGGCCGATCATGGCTACCCTGGCGAAATCCGTTCTGGGCTCCTTCCCCATGGCCGTTTTGTTGATACTGTTTCTGAGATGGAAGCCAGACCTCTGGATGCGCGGCGGCTCGCTGCGGGCCACGGCGCAGATCGCCGCCGTTGTAACGGCGTGCGTTGGCGTGACGATTCTCATGTATGTCGTGCTGCGCGTCCCCTATCTTGCCGACCTGCTGAGGAGGCGGAGGAAGGAATGAAGATCCCCGTTGCGGCCGTAACGCTGCTCGTGCTTGTTGCGCTGCCCCTCTTCGCGGCTGAGGATGCCGGATCCAAGGACCGCACGCGCCAGGCTCTGCTCTACGGGATAGACAGCCAGGTCCTGGACGCAATCGCGTCGATCAAGGCCGCGCAGGACCAAGACTTCACGAAAGAGCTGGTCCAAATCCTCTCCGAACAGAGATCGGAAGACGTGCAAATGGCGGTTTTTGACCTGTTCAAGGAACAGAAGATCAGGGACGGTGAAGAATACGCGAAAAAGGCGCTTGCCGGTTGGCAGGACCTGAAAAGCGGTCTTGTCATTTCCGCGGTGCAGTACCTGTCAGCCATAAGCAGCGCGGGGCTTGCCGCGGCGCTTACGCCTCTTGTGGATGCCTCAGAGAATGCCCTGGCATCCGCGGCCATCCAGGCTCTTGGCTCGAGCGGAGACTCGTCCGCGGCCACCTTGCTCGTGGCAAAGCTGAAAAATCCGGATTTTCAGGATGCAAGGAAAAACGACGTCATCCTCGCGCTTGGCAATCTCAAGGATCCCAGCGCCGTGGATGAGCTTCTCGCAATCGCCCGCAGCCAGGACGAGGACAAGGTGCGCCGCATGTATGCCGCGGACTCCCTGGGCAAGATCGGCGACTCCCGCGCCTTGCCGGTGCTCCGCGGGATGTTCGCGGAAAACGACGCGTTGATCAGGCTCTATGCGGCCTCAGCGCTTTCCCGGTTCGGACTGGACGAGGTATTCCCGAGCCTCGTCCAGGGGTTGCGCGACGAAAACGTGAAAGTGCGCGAGCAGAGCGCGAATGCGCTTGCCCGTGCGCTCAACGCGTCCCAGGCGCAGACCGCTTTGCCGATCCTTTCCTACAAGGCCAAGCTCGATCCCGAACCGAGCGTACGGCTCGCTTCGATCCAGGCCCTTGGCGCAATCGGGGGAGATGAAGCCATGAAGGTCCTGCTGACTCTCTACGGAAGCTCCGACTATCCCCTGGCCAGCCGGGAGGCGGCTCTCGGCATTCTTGCCGTACAGGCGCTCCCCGCCAGCCTGGAGACTATCCGATCCGTGATCAGCACGGAATGGACATCATTCGACGCCCGCGTGCTCGAATCCACGGCCAAGGTGCTCTCCACGATCAAAAGCACTGAGCTGAAGGACCTCTACGTCAGGTTCTTGGAGAGCAAGGACGCCGTAGTTCGATCCTACGGCGTGCGGGGGATCGCTGTGAATGGCTTTTCCGATCTCAAGCAGAAGGTGAAACAGATCGCGGACCAGGATCCCAACCCCGGCACACGCACGGAAGCAGCGGCAAGCTACGCAAAGCTCTGAGAGGCCGCGCCGCTCGGGTTCCGCGGCGCGGAACCCGATTATCCGTCGCTGCTTCGCGCCTGGCGCAGTATAGCGTTGATCTCCTCCAGGGGCGACACCCATACTCGAAAATGCAAAGCAAGCTCCATCCCCTTGGGGCTCACAAAGGGGATTTCCCTGCCCAAGCAGTCTTCCACCGGGCCGGAGAGAGAAGGAAACAATTCGGTCCGCTGAGGCGTGAACACGTACGTGCCATCCTGGTTGCGAATTTCCCCGATCGCGGCAGGGAAGGGGACCAGGAAAATGAGGTAGGGCGAGAACCGGCCGCCCACCATTCTGCCCGATCCCGCGGGAATTCGGTGCACATTGCGGAACCCGATGCAATGGTTTTGGAGGCTGACGCGCATCTCGATGAGGGGAGGAAGCGATGCTTGCTGCATTCGCTGCCGCGGCAACGCCCTCTTGATGCTCGTCACCGTCGGCGTAATGCGCTTCATGGGGATCGTGGAGACGGAGGTCGGGCTTTCCAGGAGCGGCACTCTTTTGCGGCTCCGGGCGCCTACGGCGGGCTGGGCTGCCGCTGGCGAGGCCTGGGCGCGGGCCATACCCGAGAGCGGCGCCTCTCCCATCTTTTTTCGCAGGTAGAGAAAGAGCCGTATCAAAAGGTAGAGGACGCCAAGCCCGAGAACAATGTACAGCACGTAGAGGAACGTGAGCCGGGGAATGGGAATCCCGCCCTTGCCGGTGTAGGTGAAGGAGAGAACGCCGGACGTGGGAGAGATGCGCAAATCATCCTCGAAAACAAGCTGGACCCGCGCCTGATGGTCGCCCTTCGGGAAAGAGAGCGGAAGACGGATGGGGGCGTCGAGAGTGGCCTCGGCGGAAGCCGGGATCGTGAGGGACACCTTCTTGTCCAGCAGCTCGATTCCGTCGCTTTGAATGCTGGACAATCTGACGATGATGGGCTCCGATTTCCAGTTCTTGATGCGGAAGCCGGCGATAAAGCGCGTGCCGACCTTGCCGAGCGCTCCCGGGAAAGTGAGGTTGGGGAAGCCTGTAGTGCGGCCCGTCAGGTGCTCCCTGTCGCTCCCCTTGTAGGGGACGATTTGCACGCCGAGAAGCTGGGCAATGTCCGATAGATAGCTCTTCTGGCCTGCCTCTTCAGGCAGCGGCTCGGGGGGAACTCTCAGGATATTGAAGGTCCAGCCCTCCTTCTGCATGGCGCGGGAGACATCCGCAATGGCGGATTGGACGACCTGCGCATCCGCGTGAAAAGGGCTCCCGGGAGGGGGATCATGCACGCCGTCGGTGATGAGGAGTATCTGTTTGGGATTTGTCTCCGGCAGCTCCTTCACGTATTTGTAAAGGAACTGGAGCGCCGAGACGAGGTCGGTGTATCGGCCGAGAGCGTGCAAAAGGAGGATCCGGCCGAACGCCTGCTGCGCAGCCTGCTCGCTGTTGACCTCCAGCGAAATTTCCACCTCGGGGACGCTGGAGAAACTGAGCAGGTGAAATGTGTCTCCCCGGTGAAGCTTCTCCGTCAGAAGGTCCTGGACGAGATAGTTCATCAGGTCATCGAAATACGGGAACATGCTCTCCGAGGTGTCGACCATGACCACCAGGTCGATGTTCTCCGCGGCTAGGGACGCCGCGCCCCCCGCAAACAGCGCCACGACCAGCGCGGCGAACAGGATCCCTGCGCGGAACCCCGCGCTTTTCACGTGAGTTTTCATAGGTTTTTCAGGTCCGCCTTGTCGATTGCTTCCACCACGTAGGAGAACTCGTTCTGGTTGATGACGAAAGACAGCTCCTCCCCCGGGCGGTGGTCCCAGAGGGCCACGCCGAGCGGGGAGAGGTAGGAGATGACATTGCGGGTGGGGTTGGATTCCCAAGGCCCGAGGATGATGTACTCTTCGGGCTGGCCGTTCTTGCGGTTGTTGAGGCGCACCCGGGTTCCGAAGGATATGCGGTCCGTCTTCACCTCGTTTTCGTTGAAGATCTGGGCCTGCTGCACCTCCTCCTTCAATCGGGAAGCGGTGACCTTCAGCATCTCCTGCTTCTCCAGGGCGGCCTTGTACTCGGCGTTCTCACGCAGATCGCCCTTGGCCATGGCGACCCCGATTTCCTTCGAGTTCTCCGGGATCTCCATGTCGATGACCCGTTTCAGGTCCTGCTGCTTTCTCTCGAAGCTCGCCCGGGTGACCATCAGGCCTAGGCTGACCTTCTCCGCTCCGGGCTCGCCGAGGAAATGGAAGTCGGGGTATTTCTCCTTGATCCTGTGCTTGAGCTGGATCTTGATGGCGGGGTCCAGCTCCTTCACGTCGTCCACAAGGGTGTACAGGCGCGTGATGGAATCCCGGTCCGCGGCCATGAGGAACTCCAGGAGCTTGCCCTCGTCGAAGAGGAACTCCTGGATCTGCCGATTGGTCTTGCGGTTTGCGCCGGCATTCTGCTTGTTGGCGATGTCGCGGTAGGTGATGTCAAGGAGGTGGATGAGACCGATGTAGACCTTTTCCCGGGAAATATTCATCCGCTCCAGCCAGCGCTCTCCCAGCAGGTTCTTCGCTATCCAGACGAACGCGTCGCGTATCTCGCGGTACCGGGAGGAGATTGAGGCGAGCATGTCAGCGAGCGCCTGCCAATGCGCGGACACGACGAGCTCGTCCACGATGAAACGGTTGGGAAAGAGGGGGAACAGCCGGGTGAAGACAAGGGGCCAGTCCTGCACGTTCTTCTTCACGGCAATCAGGAAATCCTTTCGCAGATCCGGGTCATCGATCCGGGAGAAGACCTCCTCCAGCTTGTCGATCTTGCCGAACAGCTCTTCGAAGCTGGTCTGCACCCCGAGGGAGAGGAAGGGATAGCGCGTCACGATCTTCTGCAGCAGGAGCCAGCTGGAGATGACCGTCTCCGAGACGGCCGTGTACCCCTTCAGGAAGCCTGTGAAATAGGAGAACATTTCCGTGAACCAGTCGGAGTCGGGCTCGGCGTGCCCGGCCTGGATGTAATCCTCCAGGGTCTTTACCCGCTCGAAGAAACCCTTCTCCGCCTTGAACTTGTTGTACGTCTTCTCCTCGAAGGAGATGGGCTTGTCGCGCACCATGAACTGGTCAATTTTATCGGGAAGGTTTCCGAAGGCGGAATCCTTTTTCAAAATGGAACGAGCCTCCGTATTCCAGCGCGACCACTCGCCGGCGGTGAGCACCTCGGGGACCAGTTCCGCCTTGATCTTCTTCATGTCGGCCAGGTTCCCGAAGCTCTTGATGATGGTTTTCAGCGCCCAGGCCGGGTCATCCTTGACCTTTTTCGCCAACTCCTCCTTGGAGAGCGTCCGCTTCAACACCCAGACGTGCTCGGGGGACAGGACCTCCAGGGCGCTCACCGCCATCTTCAGTGACATCTTGTGCGATGTTTTATTGGAGAAATCGATCGTGAACGTGTCGTCCTTGCTTGCGGAGATCCGGCCGATCCCCCACGTGCGATGAAAGACGTAGTTGCCCGTGTCGAAGCCGATGTGCTTTTCAAAATCAGCGATGGCCTCGTGCACGCTGCGCCAGTTTTGCGTGAGGTTGGATATTTTGATGTACTCCTCAAGCTGGCTGTGCGCCGCGTACTTCTTGCGGTAGCACTCTATGATATCCTTGCGCGCCGTGTTGTTTTTGGGATCGTAGGCCAGGATTTTTTTCAGGATCTCAATGGAGGTGTTCCAATCCTCCTTTTCCCTGTAGTGCGGGATGAGGGTGACCAGCAGGGAGGCGGCGCGCTCCCCGTTGAGGGCGCGGGCGATGCGGCCCTCGATGTGGAAGAAGAAATCGATGTCCTCGGGGCAGAGCTTGATGAGCTTGTCCCACAATTCCTTGACGCTGGCGAACTGCTTCTTGTTGATGAACCGGTGGATGGCCTTTTTATAATAGTCAACGGCCGCCACGCTATCGGACTCCTGCTCGCGCTTCTCTCCCAGGATCTTGACGATGTCCGCTTCCTCATAGTCCACGCGGATGAGCCGGTCCCAGATCTCCAGCTTCTTCGGCTCGTCGTCCCTGTTCTCGTAGCATTCACCCAGCGTGCGCAGCGCGTACTTGTTTTCTCCGTAGGCCAGGATGCGCTCGGCGAGGTACTCGACGATATTCCATTTGTGGTTGTCCATGAAGATGCTGATGAGCATGATCAGGTTCGTGTCGTCCACCAGCTCCCGCGACAGGGCCAGGACGCCGGAAAGATACAGCGCGATGATGGAATTGCTCGTATGCTTCAAGTGCTCGCCGGCAAGCTCGCGGATTTCCTCGGCGATCCCTTCGCTGCGCGCCTGCTCGATGAGCAGGTCAAGGTCCTTGAAGTTCGTGATCGAGTAGCTGTTGAGGGTCGCCCGGGTCCACTTCTCCTCGTTGAGAAGGTCGGTGATCGTCTTCAGCAGTTCCGTTGCCATTCTTTTCTCCCTCCGCGCATCCTGACACACGCGGGGTGTCAGGTTGTGTATTCGTCATGCACCCGGGGATCGATCTCCCGGATCTTGGCCAGGACTTCCTCGACGCGTTCCCGCGGCTCGCCCGTGGTCATGTAATGGTCGATCAACCAGAAGTAGCGGTTGATCAACCGGGGTTTCAGCAATTCACGCGCGGCTCCCTGCGCTCCGCGCTCCTTTTCCAGCCGGTAGATGGCCTGCTTGAGCTTGCCGAACTCAAGCGGCTTCATCTCCCGCTTCACGTTGAATACTCCCCAGATGGCGCCGTATACCGGCATCCACTCGTTCAAAGCAGGACCCGCGTATCCCCGTCCCCGCACCTTGTCCGCCAGGCGCTGCACCAGCGGGGATTCCATGCCCGGCAGGTCGACCGCCTGCGGATCCACGAAAAACGCCTCCCGGAAAAAGACCTTCGCGGACCGGGACTCGTTCACCAGCGAGTAGCAGTCGGCCAGCTCCGCCAGGATGCGCGCGTCATCCTTCTTCTCCTTGTTGGCGCGCTCGAGGTTCTCAATAGCCCGTTCGTAGTTCCCCATCCCCTTGCAGCAACGGCCGATCTGAAGGAGAACGTCGGGATCTCCGCCCTGCTCCGATTCAGGAGCGACCGAGAGGTAGCACGCCAGGGCCGATGAGAAGACGAACTGCTTGATGGCGAACATGCACCTCTCCGGCATGTCGGGGAGCCTGTCCGCAAAGGCCTGAAAGAGCTTCCACTGCCCCAGGAACTGCTCGCCACGCTCGAACCCGTCAAGGGGAGCATGCTCCTTTTCCAGGCGCTCCTTCCAGAAGCCGGCGCATTTCAGGGCCGAGGATGCGCCCGGGGAGTCGACGTCATTCTCCAGTATGCGCTCCAGCGCGTCGATCGCCTCTGGGAAAAGCCCCTCTCTCAAGGCCTGACAGACGGTGTCAAAGATCTGGCTCGTCGTGTCGTCCTTCAGAATGGGCCGCTCCTCGGTCATCTTTCCAGCCTTTCACGCTTTTCAACGCCGTTTTCGGGCCGCTGGCGCGGCGCGAAAACGGCGGGATCGCTCGATTGTACGGAAGAGCGTAAACCATGCTGGAAAGAGCACTTACCGTCTATCACACCCCGGTAAAAGTATCGCATGGGCCGGCGCCTTTCGTCAATGGCAGCATTCTGCTATGATGAGTGGTGATGGAACCACGCGAAGCAGCCGGGTCTCAGCAGCCCCGTTCACCGCAAACCGGCTCCCGCAGGATCCTCATCGCCCCGTCCATTCTGTCCGCCGATTTTGGAGCGCTTGGCGAGGGGGTGAAACGGACAGAAGCCATGGGAGGAGATTTAATTCACCTGGACGTTATGGATGGGTGCTTTGTGCCCAACATCACGTTCGGACCCAAGGCCGTGGAGGATCTCCGGCCCGTTTCACGGCTCCCTTTTGATGTACATCTCATGATTTGCAGGCCGGAGAGCTTCATCGATTCCTTTTGCGCGGCTGGCGCGGACTACCTGACCATCCATTACGAGGCTGCAACGCATGTGCACCGGGTCCTCTCGGCTATCTCGGAAAAAGGAAAAAAACCGGGGATCGCCATAGTGCCCTCCACGCCGGCAGAAGCGCTGACCGAGGTGCTGCCGCTGGTCGCGATCGTGCTCGTCATGACGGTGAACCCCGGCTTCGGCGGGCAGCAGATCATCCCCCGATGCCTGGCCAAGGTGGAAACGCTCCGCAGGATGCGAAGGGAAAATGGGCTGGACTACCTCATCGAGGTGGATGGAGGCATCAATCGGAGCACCATCGCCGGCGCGCTGGAGGCGGGAGCTGACGTGATCGTGGCGGGGTCCGCCCTCTTTTCCGCGCGCGATCCGCGACAGGAAGTAGCATTCCTGAGGCAGCCGTGGTAGAATGCCGTTCAGTTTGACCGTGCGCACGTCGAAAGTCTAAGGAGGAGAGAAAAAGGCTCATGGCACCAGGAAATCTCATCTCGCCTTTCGGCAGAAGCGTTTCTCATTTTGCCCGATCGTGCAAATGCCTTTTTCGCACTATCGTCTTCAATTTTGATCACATTGAAGGTGCAAAATGAGAAACGCTGTCATGGCACACCCCAGAAAGGCCCTCGCTCCGGTCCTGATTGTTTTGCTCTGCCTGTCCCCCCTGCTCCTGTTCGCGCAATCACCGAGCGCATCTTCTGATCTGAAAGACGGCATTGACCAGTTCAAGATCGGCCAGTACGACAAGGCAATCCTGCTGTTCCATAACGTTATCCTCGATCCCTCCGCCGGCGCGCAGAAGCCCGCGGCATATCTGCTCATCGCCAAGTCGTACATGGCGATCGGCAAGCTTGATGATGCGGAGCACAATCTTGAGTTCTATCTGGCCAATTATTCCGGCGCTCAGGACTACGAGGAGGCGCTCTACCAAAAAGGCCGGCTTCTCTTCCTTCAGGATGACTTTGAAAGCGCGATCCAAGCGCTCCAGTCCTTCCTCAAGGCGTACCCAGAATCAGCGTTCGCTTCCAGCGCGTGGTTCTGGGCAGGGGAGAGCCTGTATGGGTTGGGGCGTTTGGATGATGCGCTCATCATCTATCAAAAGATTGTCGCGGATTACCCCACCAGCGCAAAGGTCGAAGCCTCTCAATACAAGCTGTCGCTCATCCAGCTTCGGAAAAAGGAGGTGGAGCTTTCCAAGCTCCTCAAATGGAGCCATGAGGACCTTCTGAAGAGCGTGGAGGAATACCAGAACAGGGAAAGGGTGTACGAGCAGGCGATAGAGGCGTATCAAAAGCGCTTGTCCGCCTCAGCCACTGATGAGGACAGAAAAGCTATCGCGGACCTTCAACAGGAGCTGGCTCAGAAGACCGAAGAGGCCAACCAGTTGTCCGCCCAACTGGCCAAGCTGAACGCTGCGGCGGCTCCTGGCGGCATTTCTGCGGCCGCTCCTGGCGGCATTTCCGCGGCTGCCCAGGCGCAAGCCGACCAGATTGCGCGGCTGCAGAGGCTGCTCGCCGCAAAGCAGGCGGCTCTGGATCTGAAGGAAAAGTATCTGGCATGGCTGGAGGCAAATGAGGGGGCCGGGAAATGAGGTCGCATACGCTGGGACGTCCCGGGCTCTGGGTTGCTCTTTTATCGCTTCTCCTTGTCGGTCCCCGGTTGTGGTCGCTTGACCTTGCCGATGGCCGGATTCGGCTTACCTTGCAAGAAGGGATCGGCCGGTTCTCTCTTTCGTGCCAGACCAAGGGAAACACGGGGGTTTTCGTGCCCTTGCTTGCGGCGCAGGATCCACGCACATCCATGCTCAGCATCGTTGTGGGAAACCGGATCTACCGCATGGGGGAAAGCTCCGATTTTTCCGAAAAGGCGGAAAGGACTTCGACGGGCGGGAGGTTCATCTGGAAATCATCCTTCCTTCAGGTGACGGAATCCTTCAGCTTCATTGCCTCAAATGACTCAAGCGTTACGAACGGCATCCGAATCGATCTCAGCCTGAAGAACCTGTCCGAGCAGGACATCACGGTCGGCGTGCGCTACCTGTTCGACACCTACCTGGGTGAATCGAGCTTCGTCCATTTCCGCACCGATACCCTTTCACAGGTCACGCACGAGCTGACGCTGACTTCCTCCCAAAAGGTCGCCTACTGGATATCGCCGCTTGCCGGCGATTCAGAAGACTTCGGTCTGCAGGTGATGACCTCCGGCGCGGGAATCACGGTTCCCGACAGGATCGTGCTCGCGAACTGGAAGCGTCTCAGCGATTCTAGCTGGAGCTACGAAACCTCGTCGGCGCGTAACTTCAGCCTGCTGCCGTATTCGATCAATGATTCCGCCGCATGCCAATATTATGATCCGCGCTCCATTCCTCGCACGGGCGAGGCGACAATTACTCTCGCCATGGGCGTGTATTCCAAGGGGGGCTTTTCCGCGGCACTAGCGGGAGCGCAGGATTTCTCCGCGGGCGTGCAGCAGTCCCTTGCGGCGGCAAAGAACGCGCCGGACAAGAGCCAGGCCGTACGCACCGATCTTGCCACAGTGGACCGGCTCATGGCTGAGATCGACAAGTCTCTTTCGTCCGCTGAAACGATGTCGGATGAGGAGCTTGCGGTCGTGGAATCAGCGCTGAAGGATCTCGAGAGCCGCGCTTCCGGCTACGATTCCGCCGGCAAGTAGGACAGGTCCGACATGAAGGGCAAGAGCCTGGGAGAGGCGAGAAAGCTCTTTCGGGCCCGGAAGTTTCCCGAGGTGATCCGTCTCCTGGAACCGGACGTTTTCCGCTATCGGGAGAGCTTCGAGTATTTCCAGCTCCTTGGCTTTTCCTGCCTGCACGCGGGAGATCTCGGCGGCGCATTTTCCTACGTCAACCGCGCCCACCAGTTGAAGGACGACGACATCAGCGTCATTCTCGGGCTTGCCGCCATCCATTTCCGCCGAGCGGAAAACGAGAGCGCGCTCAAGAGGTGGCTGGAAGTCTTGGAGCTGCAGCCCTCCAATGCCACCGCGCGACGCGGTCTGGACCTGCTCCGCAAGGGTCACGCGCCCGATGCGCTCCAGGAGCTCATTGATTCGGGAAAAATCAAGCTCCTCTATCCGCCCCTTGCCCGGCGTACTCCCGTTGCGCCCTTTATCATCATTGGGCTCGCTGTCCTGATCCTTGCGGCCGCGGGATATCTCGGCTATCGGATGAGCCGGCCCCAGGGGCCGCAGCGACCCGGAGTTTACGCGATAGACATCCCCTCGGATCTTGCGACTTTCATCGACGTGGGGAACGACTATACGTTCATACTGACGGAGAAGGAGGTGCGCCAGGTCTTCACAAAGGCGCGAAACGAGCTGCTCTCCTACCGCGACAACCTTGCCGCTGTTGAAATAAACCGGATCCTCCTCTCCAATGCCGCTCCCGCAGTCAAGGAAAGGGCGCGCATGCTGAAGGGCTTTGTCACGCAGGCCACCTTCGATACCCTGCGTGATGCGTTCCCGTACGCCGCTGTTGTGCATCAGCCCGCGCTCTATGACGGTTGTTCGGTGCGCTGGAAGGGCAAGGTCGCGAACCTCAAGGCAGGCAAGGACGCGATCGCTTTCGATCTCCTTGTTGGGTATGACCAGGAGAAGGAGCTGGAGGGAATCGTCGGGGTCACCCTTCCGTTTGCCGCTCAATTGGCGAACGGAGTCGCGCTTGAGGTGCTGGGCCAGGTCATCGTCCGGAACGGCACGCTCAACCTGCTGGGCATTTCTCTGCATACATTGGCGCAGCAATGAATTGGGAGCCGGGATGCGCGCTGTAGTCCAGCGGGTGCGCGATTGCGTCGTCCGCGTGGAGGGGCGGCTGACCGGAAGCATAGAATCGGGCCTCCTCGTCTACCTGGGCGTCGGCAGGAACGACGCGGAAAGCGACGCCGCATATCTCTGCGACAAAATCGTCAACATGCGGATTTTCAACGATGAGAACGGCAAGATGAATCTCTCGGTTCTTGACGTAAAGGGGGGGATCCTGGTGGTTTCCCAATTCACGCTCTTCGGAGACGCGCGCGGGGGCAGGCGGCCTTCCTACACGGAAGCGGCTGACCCTGTCCGGGCCCGGGCCCTTTACGAGCAGTCGCTTGCGATCCTGGCGCGCTCCGGGGCGCCGATCGCCGCGGGTGAGTTCCAGGCAGCCATGGAGGTGACATATACGAACAGGGGACCTGTGACGATCCTCCTGGACTCGGAGAAGAGATTCTGACCCCGACGCTTCGGAAATTCCGCTCCCTGATCTGGTCGTACTACCAGTCTCATGGCCGTTCCATGCCTTGGAGACGCACCCGCGTTTCCTACCGGATATTCGTATCAGAGATCATACTGCAGCAGACCAGGATTGACCGGGTGAGGCGAAAATACCCCGAGTTCCTGCGCGCCTTTCCCTCCTTTCGCCGGCTTGCGGAAGCAAGCGTGGAGCAGGTCCTCGCGGCTTGGAAAGGCCTGGGCTACAACCGCAGGGCGCTGGCGCTTAGGGAAAGCGCGCGGATCATCGTCACGCGGCACCGGGGCAGGGTGCCGCGCACCGTCACTGGATTGATGGAGCTGCCCGGCGTCGGCCATGCCACGGCGTCCGCGGTTCTCGTGTATTCCTTCAACATGCCCCTTGCCTTCATCGAGACGAACATCCGGCGGGTGTATTTGCACTTCTTTTTCCCTCGGAGCACCGATGTGACCGACAAGATGATCCTGCCCCTCATTGAGAAGACAATGGACAGAAGCAATCCACGAGAGTGGTTTTATGCCCTCATGGACTATGGCGCCATGCTTGGCAGGAAAGAAGCGAACCCCAACCGGAGGAGCGCGGGGTACAAGCGGCAACCAGCCTTTCAGGGATCAGTGCGGCAGGCGCGGGGGGAAGCGCTCGCTGCGATGTTGAAGCTGCGGAATGCGACGGAAAAGGAACTCGCGCGCGCCATTGGAGGTCCTGACAGTCGGCTCCGGGTCGCCCTTTGCCAGCTTGTGGAGGAAGGGTTTCTTTCCCTGCGCGGGAGACGCTATTATTTCAGATAATCGTCGGCATTGAATTGCGCGAGCAGCGACGAAAGCGCAAGCTCGCTGTTCAGGCGGAAGACTATCTCCGCGGCAATGTGCGTGGAGGGGACCACCCGGACGCAGGGAAGAGCCTGCAGCACCTCCTGCGTGCAGGGCACTGTATCGGTGACCAGTATCGTGGCAATCAGATTCTCGTCGCAGAGCTCCTTGATCCGCTGCACGGCGGGCGGGGAAAATACCGCGTGGACGATCGCGATGTTGATGGAAGCCGGGGATCGGCGGGCAAGCTCCCGTACGAGCTTGCACATGGACTCAGCCGTGTCGATCATGTCGTCGATGATCCACAGGGTCTTGCCTTCGATGGGTTCCGCGGTCAAAATACTAATCGATTCGACCGTGTTTGTCGTCGAGTAGTCACGCTGCTTGTGCGATATCACCATCTTCGTGCCAAATGAGGCTGCGAACCTTTTCGCCAGTCCTTCCCCCCCGGCATCCACGGAGCAAAACAGCCAGTCGTTCCTCACTTCCTCGTGCAGCCTTTTCCTGGTGACGATGAAGTGGTCGCACAGATATTTCTGAAGCAGAGCCCTGGCGGGAATATCATCCACGGCGCATAAAGCGGGATCGATGAAGGTCTTTGATTGTTCCGAATGGAGTTGGAACGTTATGTAATGATCGATGCCGAGGCTCATGAGGATCTTGAAGTGCAGCCACAGGCCGACTGAGTTTCTCCGCGTGAGTCTGTCGGACCTCCCCGGGCTGCAGTAGGGCTCGAAAACGGTTATCCGCTGGGCCTGAGCCCTGCGCAGGGCATCCACGGCATGATAGGTCTCCAGCTTGTTGGTCTCAACGGAGCCCACGCTCCGCGCGCTGCCCCCGGCAAACAGAAAGACATCGCATCCCCGCACCGAGGTGCCTATCTCCGCCTCCATCTCCCCATCGGCGAATCGCGATACCGCCAGCTCGCCATCGAAATCGGACTGGGCGGATCCTTCCTGGAAACGGGGATACGAATGCAGCACATCGCTCACCTCGCGACGGTAATGCGCAAGGGAAGGTGTGGAGAATACTTTCAGCCGGCCGCGCATGCCCGAAATCTATCAGAAACGCGTGCCGGAGTCCACGCGGAGATGAAGAGCAGGCTCAGCGCAGAAGCGCCAGTTTTTTCGCTGTTGAGCGCGCCGTCTCCACCAGCGCCTTGTCCCGGGAAAGCCGCGCAATCTCCGCGCATTGGGGAAGAAAATCCTGATTCGCCAAACCATCGACCGCCGCCAGATAGTCCATTGCAAGTGATGTTTCTTGCGGCAGCAGGAAGCCTTTGCCAGAATACAGCTCGCTGATGATTCGCTGCCCAACGTCCATGACGGCGCGCGTCCCGGACGGGCGTGAAATGCGGGGGGCTATCCGCGTGAGAACATCCAGCAGTTGCGGGTTCTGCCAGTCGGAGATTCGTGAAAACATCATATCCAGAGCCCCGGAATTGGCTTTAATCCTTGTCTGCAATGCCTCTTCTCCCAGGCCTGGGTCGAAGAGCTTCTCCAGCAGAACTCGAAGGTACAGCTCAGTTCGCCAGATAGAATCGCCCAGATGGTTGAGAGCCAGCGCTTCAATGAATGCCCCTACAGACGGATCGCTGCGCATGGCCAATCCACGGTAGACGCTGATATCCGTTTCCTGGTCGCCACTGGCCAATACCTGCAGGAGCGCCGGGTCCAGCGAAGGATCGGTTCCTGACGCAAAAGCTTCCCAATCAATCGCGGGAGCCATGGTCGCCGTGAGGAAGAAGATGAGGCACAGGCTAGCTCTACTGGACATGCGTGGGCTTCCGGCTATACTTATCGGAACCAAGACGCAATCGGCAAGGCATTTCGCGCGTATTCATGTGTGAGAAGGAAGCGAGGCTGAGAAAAAATGGCAAAGAAGGAAGCTCCTGCTGCAGAGAAGAAATCGGCTGTTCAGGAAGAGAAAGCTCGCGCGCTGGAGGCCGCACGGCTCCAGATTGAAAAACAGTTCGGCAAAGGCTCCCTCATGAAGCTCGGGGATAATTCGGGGCGCGTGGACGTGGATGTCATACCCTCTGGATCCATCCTGCTGGATGCCGCGATGGGTGTTGGCGGATACCCGCGGGGAAGGGTCGTAGAGATTTACGGGCCTGAATCCTCGGGAAAGACCACTCTCGCGCTGCACGCCATAGCCGAATCCCAGAAGCAGGGCGGGATTGCCGCGTTTATTGACGCTGAGCACGCCCTGGACCCGATATACGCAAAGAACCTTGGCGTCAATGTGGATGAGCTGTGGGTATCGCAACCCGATACGGGGGAGCAGGCGCTGGAGATCGTGGAATCGCTGGTACGGTCGGGCGCCACGGACATCATCGTGGTGGACTCCGTTGCCGCGCTGACGCCCCGCGCTGAAATCGAAGGAGACATGGGGGATTCCCACATGGGCCTGCAGGCGCGCCTCATGAGCCAGGCCCTGCGCAAGCTCACCGCCACCATCTCCAAAACACATACCTGCCTCATTTTCATCAACCAGATCCGCATGAAGATCGGGGTCATGTTCGGCAACCCTGAAACAACAACGGGAGGATTCGCCTTGAAGTTCTATTCCTCGATCCGCCTGGAGGTGCGCAAGGTGGAGAGCATAGCGCACGGGAACGATGAGGTGGTGGGAAACAAGGTGAGGGTCAAGGTGGTGAAAAACAAGATCGCGCCCCCGTTCCGCAAGGCGGAGATGGATATCATGTTCGGAAAGGGCATCTCCGCCGTGGGAAGCCTGCTGGAAGCGGCCATTCAAAACAACCTCGTTGAAAAGGCGGGAAGCTGGTACTCCTATGGGAAGGAGAGAATCGGACAGGGAGTAGAAAACGCCCGGCTCTTCCTCGAATCCAATCCCGCTGTCTACGCGGAGGTGGATAAGAAGCTGAGAGGAATGCTTTTTCCCAAACCCGGAGCCGCGGCCGCCCAGTCTGCCCGGGAAACGGAAGCGGTTGCCCAGCCCATGGAGCAGAGCGCAAAACCGCGGACGCCCCCTCCCTCACCAGCGGATGCGGAGGGAGAGGGGGAAGGGCAGGATCCGGGAAAGGAGCTTTTCTAGCTGGCAGCGCGGGGGAGCAGGCCGAAAGTTCCTCGCCTCCATCGCTATATCATAGCCTTGGGGTCTAATGTCGGAGAGAGGGAGGGGAATCTCCGCGGAGGGTGGTCATGCATGGCCTCATTCTGCGGCCCCTTGAGGCTTTCCCGCATCTATGAGACTCGTCCCCAATACGTCGTCGACCAACCCTACTACCTGAATGCCGTCGGAGAAGCCATGTCAGCAATAGAGCCGCGGGATATGATGGGACGGCTTCACCGGATCGAGCACGACTTCGGCAGGGACAGGTCTCGGGAAATCAGGAATGGGCCTCGGACGCTTGATCTTGACATTCTCCTCTGCGATGAGATGGTCATCAGCACACCGGATCTTACCATTCCCCACCCCCGCATCCTTGAGAGATTATTCGTGCTCATCCCTCTGCTCGAGCTTTTGCCTCATCTTGCTGATCCGCGTACCGCGATTCCCTATGCCCGCTCACTGTTGGCGCTTGCGTCTGATTCGCAAAACAATGGCGGGTCACGCGGAGCGGCCGACAGGGGTGTTTACCTTTATTCCCCCGCAGGGTATAGTACTCTTCCGAATAAAGAACCGTGAGCACGGCGCCATCCGGGTTTTTCAAGCCCAAAGAGAAGGGAGTCATGTCTCGTACCGATGTCTGACGCGAGCGCAAACGTGAGCCAAAAGCAGCATTTCCACCTTGGCGATTTTGACGGACCCCTGGACCTCCTGCTCTTCCTCATAAAGAAATCCGAGGTCAACATCTACGACATCCCCATTGCTTCCATCACGGAGCAGTACCTGTCGTTTCTCAGCTTCGCCACAAAGGTGGACCTGGATACAATGACGGAGTTCTACCTCATGGCCGCGACGCTCCTGTTGATCAAGAGCAAGATGCTTCTTCCCATCGAGTTGAGCCTCGATGAAGAGCTGGAAGATCCCCGCAAGGAGCTGGTGGAGAAACTCATCGAATACCAGAGATTTCGCAAGCTCTCCGACCTCATGGCGGACAGGGAAGGGGAAGTGGAGTGGATCATCGAGCGTACTCGCAGTCAGCGCATCCTCCCCTTTGCCGACGAAGGCATTTGGGAGCAGGTGAGCGTGTGGGATCTCCTGCAGACCTTCTCTTCGCTGCTTTCAAATCTCTCTTCGGAACGGATCATCGATCTGTACGAGGAAGTAAGCGTGAATGAAAAGATCACGCTCATTGCAGAGATGCTCGAACAGCGGGAGGAGATCCTCTTCACGGACCTGGTGAAGAAACGCACAATTCTGGAGATCGTCTGTTCCTTTTGGGCCGTTCTAGAGTTGGTCAAAGAGAGGAGCATCCTCGTCCTTCAGAACAGGCTCTTCGGTGATATACTGATTCGCGCGCGGCGGGAGGAGCAGCAAGCCCCCGGATCTGCGGGCGGAGGAATCGAATAAAAATGGAATTGAGTAGGGACGCGGCCCTCATCGAGGCCGTATTGCTGCTGGAAAACGATCCCGTGGAGCTGCGAAAGCTCGCCGTTATCACCGGCCTCACTCCGCAGGCCGTGGAAGAAGCGCTCCTCCAGCTTCGATCCGCCCTTGAATCGGATGGGCACGGCCTGGAAATCGTGGAAATCGGCGGAGGGTTTTCCTTTGCGCCGCGGAAATCGTTTTGGGAACAGCTTCGAGAAAGGTACGGAAAGAGCGCCGAAAACCGGCTCTCCAAGGCTGCCCTGGAGACGCTTGCCATTATCGCCTATTCGCAGCCCATTACGCGCACGGAAGTGGAGGGGATTCGCGGGGTTTCAGCCGACGGGATGATCAAGCTGCTCATGAGCAGGAACTTCATCCGCGAAGTCGGAAAAAAAGACGTTCCGGGAAAGCCTGTCCAATACGGGACGACCAGGGAGTTCCTCAAAGCGTTCCGTCTGGCTACGATATCGGACCTTCCCAAGCTCGACGGCCTGGAAAGGGAGCGATTTGAGCAGGAGTAGCGCCGAATCGAGCATCCGTCTCCAGGTCTACCTCGCGCGGTGCGGCCTCGGATCCCGGAGGAGCTGTGAAACATACATCCAGCATGGCCGGATCATGGTTAATGGCGCGCCCGTCACGCGGTTGGGTGAAAAGGTCTCTCTCAAGGACGTGGTGACGCTGGACGGAAGAAAGGTCACGCCAGCCAAGACCAGAATCTACATCGCGCTGCACAAGCCGCCCGGGTATTTGTGTTCGAACGCGGACCCGGAGGGGCGTCCTCTGGCCCGGACCCTTTTCAGCGCGGCAATCAAGGAACGCCTCTTTCACGTCGGGAGGCTCGATTTTCTCTCCAGCGGGCTCATCCTCTATACGAATGACGGCGAGTTCGCAAAGGTTGTTTCCCATCCAAAGGCCCAGATTGAGAAGGAGTACCTTGTAGAGACCGGCAGGGCGATAGAAGAGGATTTTCTTCGCCGCTACTCAAAAGGGATCAAGGTAGGGGATGTCACGTATCGATGCAAGAGTTTCATTCTTCGAAGCGCGCATTCAGCGCTCATCACGCTCACGGAGGGAAAAAACAGGGAGCTGCGGAACGTTTTCACAAGCCGGAACATCCGTCTGAAAAGAGTTCATAGGGTGCGTATTGGCCCCATCACATTGCGCGGCATTCCCGCGGGACATTTCCGACGCCTGACCGAAAGAGAAATCAGGTGGTTTTTCGACCGGGAAATGCCTGCAGAAGGTCGCCAGGAGCGACCGTCAGAAGGTCGCCAGGAGCGACCGCCAGAATGTTGCCAGGAGCGACCGTGGTAGTGGCGATTGACGGTCCCGCGGGTGTCGGCAAGAGCACCGTCGCCCGCCGGAGCGCGGCCGAGGCAGGATTCCTGTACGTCAACTCGGGAAGCTTTTACCGGGCCATAACTCTTGCGGTCCTTGGCTCGGCGTCACCTCCGGATGACACCGAGGCGGTCCTCCGCGTGGCGCGCGC
>JBEKQU010000081.1:0-19251 GCA_049519415.1 Spirochaetia bacterium | reverse complement strand
GGCGATAATCCCCGCGCTCACCAAGGGGACGACGAAGCTCTTATACGAATTGAAGAGCTTCTGCAGAAACGTGTATATCCCCATGCAGAGCAATCCGAGCGAGTAGCCCGTGAGCGCTCGCGACGCCATGAGCGTATTCGTGGTGGAGAAATGCCCTCTCTGAACAGCGGCCGCGATGATTTCCTTTCCAAACAGGCAGAGAAGCACGGTCGACGGCACCAGAAGCACCAGAAGGAACTGTATTCCGTAGGAAACCGTTTGGCGCAGGTCGTCCCTGTTCCCCTGCGCCACCTGCCTGCTCATGGCGGGGAATGTCACGGTTGCCACGGATGCGGTGAATATCCCGATGGGTATCTGGAAGAACATGATGGAGTTTGTAATGGCGGAGACGCTGCCGTCCTCCAGGCCGCTGGCGAAGAACTGCGCGATGAGCTGGTTGATCGCCACGATGGACGCTGATGCAAGGTAGGGCACCCAGAGCTTCGCCGTTCGCGCAAAATCCGGGTTTCTGAACCGGAAGCTGGGCCAAAGCCGGTATCCCTGCCCGCGGAGCGCCGGGATCTGGCAGGCAAGCTGCATGATGCCGCCGACGAAAACGCCCACCCCCATGGCCAGGATTCCCAGCCTTCCATGGAAAAACAGGAGCGAGAGAACGGTCGGCAGCGTGAACATGAGCGGGCTGAGCGCGGGAACGGTGAATCGGCCGTGGGTGTTCAGAACGGCCATGACGAGGGCGCTCAAGGAAACGAAAAGGATGTAGTTGAACATCCAGCGCACAAGCTGCGCGCCAACAACAACCTTTTGCGGGTCGGAGAATGTGAGCAGGCTCACAACGAACGTTCGGGGGAATGCAAGGCTCAAGGCGACAAGCGGCACAAGAACGAGGAGCTGGAAAGCCACCAGGGTGCGCACGAGCTCGCGCGGCCTCGCGCCCGAGGGATCCGCGGTAATGGCGGAAGAGAGCACGGGAATGAACGCAGAGGAAAATGCGCCTTCCGCGAAGAGCTTGCGCAGAGTGTTGGGAATGTTGAACACCGCATTCATGGCGTCCGCGAGGCCCGATCCGCCGAAATAGTAATTGAAGAGCGCCTGGCGGACGTAGCCGAAGAGCCGGGAGCCTGCTGTACAGAGCATGACGATGACCGTGATCACGGTGCTCCGGCGCGCTTCGGTGGAGCGGCTTTCCATCTCCATCACTACTCAACCACCGTGAACGTCATTCTCTGCAGCTCCCGTCCCTTCCATATCCGTGAAACGCTCACCGTCCAATGTCCGATGTCAGGAACGATCGTGAGCTCCGACGGCTTTTGAGAGCCGGGAACGATCCTCCGCGCAAGCACCTCGGCGCCCTCCTTCAGCACGCGGAGATCCACGGGCCCCCCTCCCGTCATTCCATTGAAGATCCGAATGGTCAGGGCTTCTTGCGAGGGAAAGGGACTGTCCTGCGCTATGACGCGGCGCTCATCGGTAAGGGTCATCTCAAGCACGGGATCTCGCCATCGGATGACCCTTCGCGCGCCGAGGAACCGAACCCTGTAATATGCATCAGAGAGCGTGGAGATGATCACGCCGGTGCGTGTTCCCTCGGAAGCGGCGTGCACAAATTGGTTGGTCCCCAGGTACACGCCGACGTGGGTGGGCAGGAGGGGCGATGCATCCCCCGAGGTATCGAAGAAAAGCAGGTCCCCGATGTGCAGGGGGTATGCAACAGCCCGGGCCGAGCGATACAGGGCTCCCACCCCCCGCGGCAGGTCGAGCCCGGTCATGTCGTGAAATATCCGATAGATGAGGCCTGAGCAATCCAGCCCTGCCCGGGAATCCCCGGCGTGGACGTACGGCGTGCCCAGGTAGGACAGGGCGGCGCGCACGATGCCGACGGGAAGCGAGGCCGGTTCCTCCGGCGATGCCGCGGGTGATGCGGTGATCGCCGTGCGAGAGACCGGGACAACCAGCGATACCGGTCGCGCTTCCTGCGCCTGCAGCAGGCGCGAGGAGAGGGCGACAAGGCTTGCGGCAAGGAGGAAACGTCGAAGCATCATCCGGCACGTCCTCCCTTCATCATTCGGCACATCGGCTATTCCCCTCCAGCCTCGTAGCGGCTGAGGAAGCGTTCCTTGAATCGCGGAAGCTCGCCGCGCTCCACGGCCCGCTGGATGTCCTTCACTAGGCGCTGGATGAAGGAGAGGTTGTGGCAGGTCGCCAACACTGCGGCCTGGATTTCCCTGGCTTTGAACAGGTGCCTGAGATACGCCCGACTGTGGGTGCGGCAGGTGGCGCACCCGCAATCCTCCTCTATGGGACGGAAGTCGAGCTTGAACCTCTCATTGCGAAGCGACAGGGGGCCGTCCAGCGTGAGAACCTGCGCGTTGCGGGCCGTCCGGGTGGGGTACACGCAGTCGAAGAGGTCGATGCCTGCTTCCACCGCTTCGAGGATGTACGCGGGCGTGCCGATGCCCATGAGATACTTCGGCTTGTCATCGGGAAGGAGGCCGGCTGAATAGTGCAGGAAGTCCCTGAACTGCGAGAAGTCCTCTCCCACGGAAAGACCGCCGATTGCATGGCCCGGAAGATCGAACGCCGAGATCTGCTCCGCGCTTCGCGCGCGCAGGTCCTTGTAAAAATTGCCCTGCATGATCCCGAAGAGCTGTCCCGTCAGCGGACCCCGCAACTGCCGCCAGCGTTCCTTGCTGGCGGCAAGCCATGCCGTGGTTCTCCGCACCGCCTCCTCCGCGTCCGCCCGGGGGAGGCCGGGGGCCGTGCACTCATCCAGCGGCATCATCACGTCGCTTCCCAGCAGACCCTGGATGTCTATCACGTCCTGCGGCGTGAGCCGGTGGGAGGAGCCGTCGATGTGCGAGCGGAACGACACCCCTTCCTCCTCCACCGTGCGGAACGAGGAAAGGGAAAAAACCTGGTAGCCGCCGGAGTCGGTGAGGATGTTGTGCCCCCATGACATGAACTCATGCAGCCCACCTGCCCCGGCAAAGACCTCCCTGCCCGGACGCAGGTAGAGGTGATACGTATTGCAGAGGATCAGATTCACGCCGAGAGACTCAAGGTCCGAGTTGCGCATGGCCTTGACCGTTGCATTGGTGCCCACCGGCATGAAACAGGGCGTGGCCACGGTTCCATGGTTCAAAGCGAGCGACCCGGTGCGCGCCCGACAGCCGGGATCGCGATGCTGAAGGGAGAAAGGCATCACGCCTCCAGCCGCTCGAATGCCTGCGCCGCGGCGCCCAGAATTCCCGCGTCGTTCCGCAGCTCCGCGGCAACGATCTGCACCCCCTGGCAGATCTGCGGCCAGCAGTGGTCGGGGAGGTGCCTGCGGATGGGAGAAAGAAGAATATCCCCTGCTTCCGAGACGCCCCCGCCGACAATGCAGGCTTCCAGATCCAGGACGTTCAGCAGGCTGCCGAACGCCTGTGCGATCCATCGGCCCGTCTCTTCAATCGTGTCTCGGGCAAGCTCATCTCCCTCCCGGGCTTTCTCCACAATGATTTTCGGCGTCAGCTCCGCCTCCGGCTCGCGGCCGCGTTTTCTTAGCTTTTCACCGTAGACACGGGCCATGGCGGTTCCGGATGCGTACTGCTCGAAACAGCCTCTGCTGCCGCAGTTGCACCACAGGCCGTCTGGATTCACGCACAGGTGCCCGATTTCCCCGGCAAAGCCCCGGTATCCCCGATAGACCCTGCCCCCGAGCACGAGTCCTCCTCCTATGGCTGTTCCCAGGGTGATCAGGACGAAGCTGGAAAACTTACGGCCGGCGCCGAACGCCAGCTCGCCGGCAGCCGCGCTCGTTGCGTCGTTTTCGGCGAATGCCGGCACGCCAAAGGCGTTCCCCAAATACTTCTGCACCGATCTGCGCTGGAGGGCGGGGATGTTTTCACAGCCTCCGATCAACACACCTTCGTTCTTGTCTATGAAGCCGGGCGTGCCGATGCCGATCGCGGCAAGGCCCTGCTGCGCTGAAGAGCCGGCCAGAAGCCCGCGGAGGCATTGCGCGACCGGCTCGACTATCCCTTCGAAGCTCTCCCGGGAATTGAGAAGGAGGGAGTCCTTGGCAAGGATGCGGCCTGACTTGTCAACAAGACCGACCTTTGCCGACGTGCCTCCGAAATCTATTCCCGCGGCGATTTCCATGATGCGCCCTCCTCCCGCCTAGGTCCGCGCCGTTCTGAAGAGCATGAAGCCCAGGACAAGAAAAAGGGCGAAAGGCGCCCAGGCGCCTGTCAGGGGCTGAATAAGCCCGTTTTTCGAGAGAATCGCCGTCACCATCTGCGCGACATAGAACCCGACCGATATGACGAGCGCGGACAGAAGACTCATGAGAAGGATATTTTTCTTAAAAGCGCCGCCGAGGCTGCTCGCGATGAAAGCCACGATGAACGGCGTGCACGCAAAGGAAAACTTGCGGTAGTAGTCGGTGAGCACCGCGCGGTTGTCCAGCCCCGCCTTGCGGACCATGTCAACGTAGCGCTCGGATTCAGCCCTGTTCATTTCATCAACGCTGGCCGCAAGCCTGCGGAAGGTGTCGGGAGGCTCGGAGAGAAGCGGTGAATCGTAGCTGTCCTGCCGCGAGTCGGAGAGAAGCTGTGTCTGCGGGTCCCATGCGAAAACCCGGCAGGATTGCAGGATCCACCGGGTCTCCTTCCATTCCGCCCACCCAGCGTCTATACGGTACAACAGGGTCATCTGGGCGTCCCGCATCACCACGGTGACCCCTGTCAGCCTTTGCTGGGCGTCATTGTAGTAATCCGCCACGTAGACGACGCGCTGGTCGGGGCTTGTTACGATGACGTTGGACTGGCTGAGAGAGGTGACTTGCTTCACCGCCAGCTCAAAGGTCTGATTCTTCTGCTGGTAGGTGGGGATGACGATGGCATCTTCAAAAAAAAACCCTCCGACGCTCAACAACACGCCGAGGGCAATGAAGGGAAGGACGAGCCGGTAGAGGCTTACTCCCGAGCAAAAGATGGCGAAGAGCTCGTTATTTGCGTAAAAAAGCCCAAGGGTGTAGGAGATCGCGAAGAGAAAGGAGACGGGGAGCGCGAAAGCGATGCACTTGGGCACGTACAGCAGCGCAATCCAGGCGACTTCCCTGGCGCTGACGTCATGCGCGAAGTACCGCCAGATATTGCCGAAGATGTCGATGAGCTGCAGCAGGAGCACGAAGAACACCAGCGCCACGATGAAAATCGGAAGGAATTGCCCCAGCAGCATCCGCCGCAGCCGTCTCATCTCCGGGCCCCCGCCAGAAAGAAAATCATTCCCGCCAAAAAGACCAGGGCATCGGGAAACCACATGGACAAACCGGGAGAGAGGGACATGCGCACGCCGAAGGTCTGGCCCGCGACGAGAAGACCCCAATAGACGATGGCGACAAACAACCCCACGCCGAAACCCACGGTCCGTCCGCTGCGCCGGGCGCGCACCCCAACGGGGAAGGCGAAGAATGCAAAGACCAGGCATCCGACCGGCATGGAGAACTTGCGGTGGAACTCCACCAGGTAGGACTGCAGGTTCGCATCCATCACATTCCGCGACTTTTCCGCGCTCATGTCCCTCCAGAGCGCCTCCACGGCCTTCCGCTGGTCTCCTGTCTGCATTGGAGCGAGCGTGACCGCCCTTTCAGCGGCCCGGAGCCCCGCGGAAAGCCCGAAAGCGAGGCTTGCCGTCTTCTGCTCTTTCTGGAGCACCACCACGTCCTGGTCTCTGCTCATCACCACGATCTTTTTCCACACGTCCGCCGACCGCATCGTGGAGGGCGTGAGCCCTCCCACGATCGTGCTGGATATGTTCTTCAACAGTATCGAATAAATCATCGATTCCGACAACGTGTAGTCGTACCTGTCGCCTTCCTTGGGGTAGCTGAGCTGGGAGAAGACGCTGTCGAGCGTGAGCGAAACAACGCCTCCCTGCTCAGGGCTCTCGTCCAGGCGCGCGGACCGGGCCGTGATGATGCGGCGGTTTCCCTCCACCGGCCGGTCGATGATGAGGATGTCCTTGATCAGCCTCCCCTCCACCGCGCCCGTGATGATCGCCGTGTTCTCGTAGTGCTTCACCGAATACGGCTGCAGCTCAAGGCCGGGATTTGAGTACAGGATGCGGCGGAAAAGCTCGGAGTAGCGGAGATTGCCCAGCGGCATGAAATAATCATTCATGACAAAGGACACCAGGGAGAACAGGACGCCGAGGGCAAGCAGGGGAACGAGGATCTGCCGCGGGGGAACGCCCAGAGACCCGAAAGCGAGCAGCTCATTGTCCGAGGACAGGCGGCCCACCGCCATGAGGGCGCCGACCAGGGAGCCAAAGGGAAAAGAGAACGCGATCACAACGGGAAGCGAATAGCCGATGAGCCGCATCACGTCCCAGAAGGCCACCTTTTTAGAGAAGATCTCCTCCGCCATGACCAGGATCTGGTTGAGAAAGAAGAGGAAAAAAAAGAAAAGAAAAGCCACGACGAAGGACAGGATGTATTCCCTGCCCACGTAGAACCAGGTCTTCCTATGGGAGCGCGCCATCAGCAGCCTCGTCGTACATGCAGACTCCAGCCCTGAGAGTGCCAAAAAAGACATAGGGAGCGCGCCAGGCAATCGCGGCCACATCAAGGGACGCGAGCCCCTCCGCTATTCCGATGTGCCGCCAGGTATCCTCCCTCTTCGACAGCACGCTCACTCCTCCGCCAAAGCCCCCGAAATAGAGAGCCCGGTCGGTCTCGCAGCTTGCCAGGATCCAGTCGTCCGTGATTTCCCCCGAAGCCTTGGTGAAATGGCGCAGCCCGTTGGAATCGGGGGACCACACCGACAGGCCCTCGCCGTACGTGCCGATCCAGATGCGCCCATCGGCACCGGTGAGAATCGTTGTGATGTTGTCCGTCGTGAAGTCGGGAAGGGATTCCGCGAGGGTGCTCATGGAGCCCGTCTTCAGATCGAGAACCACAAGCCCGATGTTCATGGTCCCAATCAGGAGCCGGGCGCGCGGGGCATCCTCAGCCAGACAGGTGATGAAGCGTCCCGGCAGGCTGCCGTCGCTCACCGGATCCCAGCCATCAGCGCCCAGGTGGAAAAGCCCATCACCCAGAGTGCCGGCGTACAGGCCTGCCGTGGTGGCGCGAAGCGCCTGCACCTTTCGGGGCGTTGGACCCCCAAAATCGGGCTCGCTGCCCCACCTTGCCGTGTTCTTTCCGTACCACGACAGCCCTTCAGCCGTCCCCACCCACACCCTGCGGTCCGCCACCTCGATCGACCGGGTGAACGCCGGCGAAGGGAAGGCGTCGCTTGAGCCGGAGGAAACGGAGTAGCGCGCCGCGCCGCCGTTCCAGGTCCCCACCCAGAGATCGTCGCCGTCTATGCGGAGACAGGAGATGTTTGCATCCCGAAGGCTGAGCGACTGCGCCGAAAGCACCGACCAGAGCAGGCGCACCCGCATTTCCCGATACAGCATGATCTCGGCGGCGGGAAGGGTCTGCGGATGTATCCGCATGAAGTATGAGCGCGCGGCCACGGGATTGTTGTCGTGGTACAGCGAAAGCTCTGAGACGCGAAGCAGCGAAAGGTCGAGGTCCGCGCGCCGTCCCGTCACGCCTTCCTGGAATCCCTCCACGGCATCTTCGTAGTACTCAAGCGCGGCAAGCCACGAACGCGCGGAATAGTAGTATTCGGCCAATGCGACGCTTGCCTCGAAAGCGGCTTTTGACCCAGGCGCTTCATCCAGCAGCTTCTGAAGAAAATACCGGGCCCTGTACACGTCTCCCAACGCCAGGGAGTATTCAGAGCTGAGGTCAAGGGAATCGATTGCGGCGATGGACCCCGGGAAATCAGTCCGCAGTTTTCGCAGCTCTTCCAGCGCGTTCTGCGTCTCTCCGCGGACGAAAGCGTCCTTTGCCGCGGCAAGCGCGATGGATGCGTCGTCCGCCGGCTGCGCGGCCATCGGTCCGGCAGCCCCGATCATCATCAGAAGAACAAGCATGATGCGAAGCAGACGCCCCGCGGCGCGCGGCGCTGCTTCAGATTCCGGTCGATCCAAAGCCCCCGCTCCCCCTGGACGTTTCGTCGATGGCATTCTCATGGCTGAAGGAGACTCGGACTACGGGACAGAAAACAATCTGCGCGATCCGGTCCCCCGTCCTGATCCGGAAATCCTCCTGCCCCATGTTGATGATGATGACCTTGATCTCGCCTCTATAATCGCTGTCGATCGTGCCGGGCGTGTTGAGGATCGTGATCCCATTCCGCGCCGCCAATCCTGATCGGGGTCGCACCTGGGCTTCCAGCCCGCGGGGTATCTCCAGCCTCAGCCCGGTGGGGATCAGCGCCCGCGCTCCCGGCGCCAGCACGACGTCTTCCGACAAAAGCGCGCAAAGGTCGGCGCCGGAAGCGCCCCCTGATTGATAGCCGGGCAGAGCGGATGCGGCGCCCGTGCAGCGTATGACCGGCTCTTCCATGCCTGAAACCTACGCGATATCCCGGGCGCGCGCCTCTGGGAACGTGAAGTCGAAACCCCGCATCCGCCGGATGCCGCGGCTCCCGTAGGCAAGGAGGCTGAAGCTGTCGCGGCGCAGGCAATGGCGCGCATACGCCTCGACGGCGGATAGGCTCACTGCTCGCAGCGCATCCACCGATTCCTCGAATTCGAGGATCCGGTCCATCATCATGTATTGCCGCACCAGACGCTTCATCCGGGTTTCCATGTCCTCCCGGGACAGGATCATGCTGCCGATGAGGTGGCTCTTGGCGTCATCGATCTCTCTGGAGGTAAGGGGCTCACTCACCAGGCGCGCAAGCTCGGCGTCCAGCGCCTTAAGAAACTGCCTGGCCTGATCGGGCGTGGAGTTCGCGTATATGGTCCACATGCCCGTATCTGAGAAAAACGTCCGAAAGGAATAGACGGTGTAGCACAGCGCCAGCTCCTCGCGCAGCCTCTGGAAAAGCCTGCAGCTCATGGATTCGCCAAACGCCGTGCTGAAGACCAGCGACGTATAGTAGTGGGGGATGTCATGGCCGATCGGGTAGCAGGTCCCCGCGTAGATCTGCACCTGGTTGAACCGGTCGGGAACAAAAGCCACTTTTCGCCGCCAGCCCGGCGCGGTGCGCGCGGGTTGCGGGGGACCACCCGGGGCGGAAAAAACAGCCTCGGCGAGCGCGCGCGCCTCTTCCGCTGGGAAATTTCCCGCCACGGCAATCACCGTGCGCGACGCCACGAGGCGCTCCCGATAGAAGCGTTCAAGCGAATCGCGGGTGATCCCGCTCACATCGCTCACTTCTCCGGTGATCTTTCGGGCAAGGGAATGCTCTCCCCACATTTCACGCAGATACCTGTCGTGGCCCTTTTCCTCGGGGGAATCGTCCACCGACCTGATCTCATTGATGATGACCGCCTTCTCCTTCTCCATTTCCGCTTCATCGAGGAGGGAACCGATGGCCATGTCAGAAAGGATGTCGAATGCAAGCCGCAGGTGCTCCCGGGGGATGATGGCGTAGACGCACGTTGTCTCCTTCTCCGTGAAGGCATTAATGAATCCCCCGACACGATCTATCTCCTGCGCAATCGCGAGGGCCGTTCTCCGGGCCGTTCCCTTGAAGAGCATGTGCTCGAGGAAGTGGGAATACCCGCGTTCAGCAGGGCTCTCGTCGCGAGAACCGTGAAGAAACCAGAACCCGATACAGAGTGTATCGGTGCGGTCAACCGGCTCCAGGAGCAGCGTGGCTCCATTGGCCAGTTTTTCCGTGTATATCACCCCTCTCTCCGCGGCGGCCGGGGTCCCTCATGGCCGCCATGCGGTCCGTCGTCGCGGCGCGGTCCGTCGTCGCGGCGCGGCGGCCTGTCAGAGTACCCTCCGGATCGCCTGTCCCCCGAGGATCGGCCGCCGCGGGGCCTGTCGTAGGAACCGCTGCGCGGCCTGTCACCGTCGCGGCGCGGGGGCCGGCGCTCTGCGTGTTCCGTCATCAGGCCGGGATTGGCTTCCAGCGCCTCCTTTGTGGCGAGGTTGATGCGGCCCATGTGATCAATCTCCGTCACAGTCACCGTCAGTTCCTGCCCCTCGTGGACCACGTCGGTCACTTTTTCCACACGGGTTGCCGCGAGCTTGGAGATATGCACCAGCCCTTCCTTGCCCGGCAGGATCTCCACGAAAGCGCCGAAATCCATGATGCGTTTCACAGGACCTGTGTACGTTTTTCCCACGACGGCCTCTTCCACGAGGCCCTCCACCATGCGTTGGGCCTTTTCGGCGCCCTCCTTCTGGTGGTTGTAGATGGTGACGGTGCCGTCGTCGTCGATATTGATCGTGGAGCCCGTTTTCTCGCTCATGCCCTTGATATTCTTGCCGCCCGGGCCGATGATCAGCCCGATTTTCTCCGTGGGCACCTTCAACGAGATGACCTTTGGCGCAAAGTCGGAGATGTCGCTGCGAGGCTGCGAGATTGTCTGGTTCATGATGCCGAGGATGTGCAGCCTGCCCTCGCGGGCCTGGCCGAGCGCCTTCTGGAGGATTTCCGCGCTCACCCCCTCGATCTTGATGTCCATCTGCAGGGCGGTGATCCCGTCCTCCGTGCCCGCGACCTTGAAGTCCATGTCACCCAAGTGATCCTCTTCGCCCAGGATGTCGCTCAGAACGACGAACTTCTCTCCCTCCTTCACCAGACCCATGGCGATGCCCGCGACAGGCTTCACCATGCGCACGCCCGCGTTCAGCAGGCTCAGGGTGCTGCCGCAGACGGTGGCCATGGAGGAGGATCCGTTGGATTCCAGTATTTCCGAGACGATCCGGATCGTGTAGGGGAAGCTCTCCTTGGGAGGGAGCACCATGCTGATGGCGCGCTCAGCCAGGTGCCCGTGTCCTATCTCGCGGCGTCCCGGGGAGCCCAGACGTCCCACCTCGCCGACTGAGAAGGGCGGGAAATTGTAGTGCAGCATGAAGTTCTTCTTGCTGTCGCCATCGATGTTGTCCATGATCTGCTCGTCCAGCGCGGTGCCCAGCGTCGTGACTACAAGGGCCTGTGTCTCGCCGCGGGTGAACAGGGCGGAGCCGTGCGTCCGAGGCAGCAGATCGATCTCGCACGTGATGGGCCTGATCTGCGTGGGAGACCGGCCGTCCGTTCGGACCCCCTTGCCCACGATGGAGGCGCGCATGATCTCCTGCTCCATATCCTCGAACAGGATCTTCACGGGCTTCACGTCGCTTTCCGCGAGCCTGTCCGCGAAATGCTCCAGGGTTTCCGTTCGCACGGCCTTCATCGCCTTGACGCGAGCTTCCTTGCCCTTGACGAAGCAGGCCGGCTCGAGCTTCGCGAATGCCCATGCGCGCACTTCCTCGCCGAGCATGAAAGTAGACGGCTTCTCGATCAGGGGGAGCTTGGGCTTGCCGGCAAGCCGGGCCAGCTCCTTCTGGATCCCGCAGATCTCCCGAATGGTGCGGTGCGCGGTCTCGATGGCTTCGATGATCAGGGATTCGGAGACCTGCTGGGCCCCGCCCTCCACCATCGTGATGCCCTTCTCCGTACCCGCGACGATCATGTCGATCGTGCTCTCCTGGATCTGGTCGAAGGTGGGGTTCACCACGAGCGCGCCGTTCACGCAGCCAATGCGCACGGCGCCGATGGGCCCCTCGAAAGGAATGTCCGATATCGTAATTGCCGCGGATGCGGCGTTCATTGCCAGAATATCAGGCGGGTTGATCTGGTCCGTCGAGATGGCCATCGGAATGACCTGGATCTCGCGGCGGAAAAGCCTGGAGAACAGGGGCCTGATGGGCCTGTCAATGAGCCGTGAGACCAGTATCTCCTTGTCCTTGGGCCGGCCCTCCCGCTTGATGAACCCTCCGGGTATCTTTCCCGCGGCGTAGTATTTCTCTATGTAGTCGACGGAAAGAGGGATGAAGTCGAGGTCCTCTTTCTCGTTTTCCGCGCAGCAGGCGGTTGCAATCACCGCCGAGCCGCCCAGCCGGGCGAAAACCGCGCCGTTTGCCTGTTTGGCCATCTTGCCCGTTTCGAGGATGAGCTGCTCATCCCCGATCTTGAATGATACGCGATGTTCCATTTCTATCCTTGCTTTCGCGCTTACTTGCGCAGATTGAGCCGTTCGATTATCTCGCGGTACTTGTTGAGGTCCCGTTTCCTCAGATATGCGAGTAGCCGGCGTCGTTGACCCACGAGTTTCAGCAGCCCCCGGCGGGAATTGTTGTCCTTGGGATGACGCTTAAAGTGCTCCGTGAGCTCCTCCACCCGCTTGGTGAGAAGAGCGACCTGGACTTCCGTCCGTCCCGTATCCTTGTCGCTTGCTCCGAAGCTCTTTACCACTTCTTCTTTTGCTTCCTTCGTGAGAGGCATGTGTAAAACTCCTTTCGCCTTATTCCGTGAAATCCACCATCGTGATATCGACGCAGCCTTCGGCGCCGAGCGTCAAATAATCGTTGCCGATCGTGAGCCGTCCCGGCCTGGTCCCCGCGGGACTCGCGCAGCTCACGTCATAGTCGCCTTGTTGCGGCAGCACCTGGGTCACCTCGTTCCGCGCAATCCGAAGGGAGGTCGGAGAGTCCGATCGCGACGCCAGACCTCGCAGGTCGAGGCTGTAGTCAGCGGCCAGCATGCCGCGCGCCTCAGTAAATTTCGCTTCCCTGATTGCCGAGCGTATGCGGGAGCTTGACACCATGGCGTCACCCCGGATCACCGGCTCCGTCACCTGCAGCTCAATCCCTGTCCCGGAAAGCATTTCCTTCAAATCGTCGGTTCCTGAAATCCTGTTCTTACCAAACCTAAAGTTCTTCCCCACGACGATTTTCTGGATGGTAAGATTCTCCGTTAAAAGTTTGATGAAATCCTTTCCGGATAGATTACTCAATTCCTCGGAAAAGTCAATTGCCACAACCGCGCCGACGCCCAAAGCTTCAAGCCGGGAGAGCTTCTGGCCGTAGGTGAGGAGGAAACCGGGGAACGCGCTTGGCGCCAGGAGAAGCGACGGGGTCTGCCGGAAAGTGATGACCAATGGCAATACGTCACCTGCTCCGGTCACTATGGCATCTATAAGCTTCCGATGTCCGACGTGCACACCATCAAATACCCCGATGGTGAGACGGACCGGCTGGTTGAGCAGGGGCTTTCTCCGATTCAGGTGATTCCAAGGCAGGACGATCATTCCGGCCGCTTCTCAGTGTTCCCTGCGCAGGTGGGAAAGGTCGCGGCGTAACGCCACGCTCCCCCCTGCCTCTCGACAACGGCAACCAGACCGCCGTCAGGCGAAAACACCCCGTATATCCCATCGTTATCCAGAACGGATTCAAACTCATGTCCTGTCAGCGGAATCCCCGTGCTCACGGGTCCAATCCACTCCGGCTTCAGACGCAGGCGTCCGAGCCCCGGTGCTGCATCGAAGAACACGCTTGGATTCAGGATGTCCGTTGCAGGGTCGAAAGCATCCGGCGATTTCGCGTTTTCAATCCTGAATCCGCCGACCCGAGTCCGGCGTAGCTTCGAGACATAGGCGCAGGTGCCGAGCTTTTCCGCCATATCGCGAGCAAGGGACCGGATGTAAGTGCCCTTTGAGCAGAGGATTCGCAGGACGGCTTCCGGCGCTGCAAAGTCAAGAAGCTCGAGCCTTTCTATCGTCACTGTCCGCGCGGCAATGGACACAGGGGCCCCTTCCCTGGCAGCCTGATAGGCGCGCCTGCCGTCGACGTGCACCGCGGAATACGCGGGGGGAACCTGGGTGATCGTCCCGCGAAAGGAGGCGAGTATCTCCTCCACGTCGCCGCGCAAAGGCACCGTGCCTTTGCCTGTCACGGCTCCCTCCGGGTCCAGCGTATCGGTGCCGCGGCCGAACGTGAACACCGCGACGTATTCCTTGTCCAGGGAAGCGGCGAAAGCGCACAGGCGCGTCATGCGGCCGCAGAGCGCTACCAGGAGGCCTTCGGCGAATCTGTCCAGCGTTCCCGTGTGACCGACCCGGCCTGTTCCCAGCCGGCGTTTCAATTCACCAAGCGATTGGAATGATGTCTGGCCCGCGGGCTTGTCAAGAAGAATGATGCCTTCGGTCAATGCATGATGTCCCGCAGCTTTTCCACCACGCGGAACCCGTTTTCCATGGAATCGTCACGAATGAATTTCAGCCGGGGGAAAATCCGCAGGGAGATCTTCTTGGAAAGGATTCCCTGGATGTATCCGGCGGCGTGGTTCAAGGCCTCCACGCTGCCCGCAACCGCCTCCCTGTCTCCGAACCGGGATACCCACACCTTCGCGTGTCCCAGATCCTTGGAGATATTCACCTCGGTGATGGTGGTGAGGGTTTCGATCCGGGGGTCCTTGATCTGCCCCGTCATGATCATCGCGCTTATTTCGGACCGCAGGAGGCTTTCAATTCGCCGAAGCCTTATTTCCGGCATCCCGACCCCCCTCAAGCTTCTTGGCGAGCTCCCGGGTCTCGTATACCTCTATGGAATCTCCGACCTTGATGTCGTGGAAACCCTCAAGGCCGATCCCGCACTCGAAGCCTTCATCCACTTCCCGCGCATCATCCTTGAAACGCTTGAGGGACGCCAACCTGCCTTTGAAAATCTCCACGCCTTCCCGGATCAGGCGTACGTCGGCATTGCGACGCACCTTCCCCGCTGTGACCTGGCATCCCGCGATGGTCCCGATCTTGGGGATCTTGAAGGTGTTGCGCACCTCCACGGTGCCGATCTGCTCCTCGCGCAATTCAGGCTTCAAGAGGCCTTCCATGGCCGAACGGATGTCTTCCAACGCGTCATAGATGATGTTGTACTTGCGGATCTCCACCTTCTCCCTGTCCGCAAGGCTCTGCGCAATGGAGCTTGGCCGGACATGGAATCCGACGATCAGCGCATTCGATGCGGAGGCGAGCATAACGTCACCCTCATTGATTGCACCGGCCCCGGCCTGGATCACCTCCAGCTTCACCTCTTTGGTCGAAAGCCGCTGCAGCGAAGACTTCAGCGCTTCCACGGAGCCGGCGACGTCAGCTTTAATGATGACCTTCAGCTCCTGGATCTGCCCTTCCTTGATCTGCTCGTAGAGGTTGTCAAGCGTCACCTTCTTGACGTTCTTCATCTCCTCCTGCTTCTTCAGCTCCTGGCGCTTGCTCCCGATGGTGCGGGCCGTCTGCTCCGAATCGGTGACCTGGAAGGGATCGCTCGCATTGGGAATGCTGGTGAAGCCGATGACCTCTACCGGAATCGACGGCGTGGCTTCGGAGATCTTCTCCCCCCGATCGTTGAAGATGGCGCGCACCTTGCCGGAATAGATGCCGGCTACAAAGGAATCTCCGGGCGTCAGCGTGCCCCTCTGGAGAATGATCGTGGCAACGATGCCCCGACCCATGTCGACGCGCGACTCCAGCACGATGCCGGAAGCCCTGCTCTTGTAGGATGCCTTCAGCTCGAGCACCTCGGCCTGCAGGAGAATGCTCTCCAAAAGCTCCTTGATGCCCGTCTTTTTCAGCGCTGAAACTTCATTGTAGATCGTGGTTCCGCCCCATTCCTCGGGCGCCAGGCCCAGTTCGGTGAGCTGTCTCTTCACAAGCTCGACGTTCGCCTCGGCGAGGTCCATCTTGTTGACGGCCACGATGATCGGCACGCCCGCCTGCTTGGCATGGTTGATCGCTTCTAGGGTCTGGGGCATCACCCCGTCCACCGCGGAGACCACCAGAACGACGATGTCCGTCACCTGCGCGCCTCTGGCCCTCATCATGGTGAACGCCTCGTGGCCCGGCGTGTCCAGGAACACGATTCTTCCCTGCGAAATGCCTTCGGGAGTGGTGGAAGGCAGGTCGACGCAATACGCCCCAATATGCTGGGTGATGCCGCCGTATTCGCCCTCCGCCACATTGGCGCTCCGGATGGCGTCCAGAAGCTTGGTTTTGCCGTGATCGACGTGCCCCATGATCGTGACGATGGGGGGCCGGGCGGCGAGGTCCTCCTCCAGCTCCTTGTCCTCTTCTATTACGGTCTCGTCGTAGAGCGAGACCACGTTCACCTTGCAGTCATATTCAGCGGCCAGCAGGGACGCCGTGTCGGAGTCGATCTGCTGGTTGAGGGTCACCATCATCCCCATGGCCATGAGCTTGTGGATCAGGTCCGACCCCTTGAGATTCATCTTCTTGGCGAGGTCTGAGACCGTGATGCCCTCTGTGATGGCGATCTCCTTGGGCACCGGGTTCGCCATGATGACGGTCTTTTTCTTTACTTGCAGGTACTTCTCTTCCGGTTGATCGTGCTTCCTCTTGGGATATTCGATCTTTTTCTTGGCCTTGGAGAAGAACTTCTTCGCGGGCGGCTTTTTCTCATCAGTGCCCGTGGAGGGAGCTCCGGTTCCCGATCGAGCCGGGGGCCGGGATCCGGGACGTGAAGGCCCATACCCGGAAGCGCCGCCCTGGCCTCCGCGGCCCGATGGCCCCGCCGGCCGAGGCGGAAGCGGAGTGAGCCGCATCTTTTCGCGGACGGATTCCCGGACCGAGGGACGCGGCTCCGTGCGATGATCCCCCGCGACAAAGCGGGTCCTTTCACCCTCTTTCGGCGTCGCAGGCGCCGGGCGCTGGCTGGCCGGATGCGCTCCCGGCGCGTGAGATGACGGCCGCACGGAAACCTGCGCCTGTCGGGAAGCCTGCGTCGGATGGGGATGCAGGGCTGGCGCCGGGTGGAATGGGGGGACCGAGTGTACCGCGGCCGTTGGGGAGCCGGGCGCGGTTGCCTGCGGGCCGGGCTCGGCCCCCGCAGGCTTGTGCACGGCCTTTTTCGGCACCACCACGACCTTTTTCTTTACCACCACCACCTTTTTCTTCTCAGGCACGGGGGAGGGTTCCTCCACGACCGCGGGGGCCTCCTCCTCCACCTTCTTGTGTTTGATCAGCGTGGTCTTGAGCTTCTTTTTGCTATCCAGTTCCTCAGGCATACCTGCTCTCTTACTCTTCCTTTGCCGTTTCACCCCCTCCACGGGGTGTTTCAGGCGAGGACGGTGGCTCGTCCGCGCTTTCCTCGAAGGTTAAACCGACGCCGCAGTTTGGACAAGTAGCCATGTCCGGTGTGATGGCGGCTCCGCACTCGGGGCACTCGTAGGTGTCCCCCTCCTCCTCGGTCTCCCTCTCCGCTTCAGCCTGCTGGGGCTCCGCGGCCGCTGCCTGCTCCTGCTCCACCGTGGAAATACCCTGCTCGGCTTCCGCCGGCTTGGGTTCCCCGGCCTCCTCGGAGGCTGCGACAAATCCACCTTCGGTGGCGACAAATCCACCTTCGGTGGCGGGTTCTTCCTCCACGATCTCGACGTTCTCCTCGATGATCTTGTGCAGCGTCTGTATATCCTCCGCGGTAATCCCTTCCAGGGCTGCCAGCTGCTCGGGGCTGAGAGCGACCAGGCTTTCGATGTCCGCGATATCATCCCTCTCCAGTATCTCCACCAGACGCTGGGGTATGCCGGGAAGCTCGGAGATCTTTTGGATCTCCTCCTCGGGCTCGCCGAACAGGGCTGATACGGCGCGCTTGGCCTCCGCGGAGATATCCATCTCCGCAAATTGGCTTTCCGTTTTCACGTCGATGTTCCAGTCCGTGAGCCTGTTGGCAAGCCGCACGTTCAGGCCCTGTTTGCCGATGGCCAATGAGAAGGAGGCGTCGGGAACGATGGCCAGCGCGAGCTTCTTGGACTCGTCGAGGATGATCACCTGGTTCACCTCTGCGGGAGAGAGCGCGTTCTTGATGAAGCTGCGCCAATCCAGGGAGTAGCGCAGGATGTCGATCTTTTCCCCTTCCAGCTCCCGCACCACGGCCTGGATGCGCACGCCCTTCAGACCGACGCACGCGCCGACGGGATCCACGTCCTCCCGGGTGGAGCGCACCGCGATCTTGGTGCGGTAGCCAGGCTCGCGGACGATCTTCATGATCTCTATGGTCTTGTCGTATATCTCCGGGACCTCGAGCTCGAAGATTTTCTTCACAAACTCGGCATGGTTGCGGGAAAGCACGATCTGCAGCCCGGTTGGCGTCTTCACCACCTCGTAGATGAGGGCCTTGATCCGGTCATTGGGATGGTAGATCTCGCGCGGGGACTGGTACTTCTTGGGAAGGATGCCCTCCGTCTTGCCCAGGTCGACGTAGATATTGCCGTTGCGCTCGCGCTGGTAGTAGCCGATGATCATCTCGCCAACCTTGTCCTTGTATTCGGAGTACAGGGTGTCCTTCTGGATCTCGCGCAGGCTCTGGCGCGCCTTCTGTTTGGCGCTCTGCACGGAGACCCGGTCGAACTCCTTGGGATTGATCTCGATGAGCAGCTCGTCTCCGACCTCGCACTCCTCGTTGAGCTCGAGGGCCTCGGAAAGCGGAATTTCGTAGACGGGATCATCCAGGTCGTCGTCCAGGACGATCTTCTTCTTGGCAAAGAGGGTGACCTCCATGCCATCCTCGCTGAAACGCACGACCGCGTTGTCAACCACCCCGTACTTCTTCTTGTACGCGGCCAGCAGGAAGTTCTCTATGGTGCTCATCACCAGATCCTCGGGGATGCCCCGTTCCTGCACAAGCTGCTTGATTGCCTGAGACAGTTCAGACTGCATTTTTATCTTCCTCAACCTCCACCGCATGATCCAGTCGCGCCTTCCGGATGCCGGCAAGCGCGAACCCGCGCCTCTCTTTTCCAATGCGAAGCCAGACCGTATCCCCCTCCACGCGGTCAATGATCCCGCCCTGCCACTCCGTTTCCTCTCCGGCCAGGATGCGCACCCCCCGTCCAGCGAATATCGCGTACTCTGCCGGGCTTTTCAATACGCGCTCGATACCGGGCGAGCTCACCTCCAGGCTCACGTCGGGCAGCTCTTCCAAGGTTTGCAGCCTCGGCAGCAGGAGACGGGAGACCTCCGCGCAATCCTCTATCCCCACGCCCTCTTTTCGGTAGAGCACCACGCTGACACGAGTTGTTGCCTTGCGCCGGCCAACGGCAAGCTCCACAAGAGCGTATCCCATGCCGGTCAAAAGAGGCTCTACCGCCTCCCGGACGCTGTGATGGAAATGCTCCGCGTACACACCCTCCGCCTTTGGCCCCGGCTCGGCCCTGCCGCAATAAAAAAAGAGTCTGGGGCCGACTCTTTCTTTACAGAAGATAAACCAAATAGATGCGCTTGTCAACCTAGTAATCGGCATTGGGTGCGATTTCACGGATCGGTTTTTTTTCATTGTGTAAACACACAAAAAAGGCTACCCCTTCCCTGAGACTACCAATCCTTGGGAGGGGATAGCCATGCAAAAGCTACAGGAACTTCTAC
>JBEKQU010000080.1:0-19594 GCA_049519415.1 Spirochaetia bacterium | reverse complement strand
TCATTCCTCGTGGCGGAGATGAAGACGGTGGAGAAAATCTCTCGCCCTCGGCCGCCCTTCACCACGTCCACGCTGCAGCAAACCGCGGCAAACAGGTTCGGCTTTACTGCGCGCAAAACCATGCAGATAGCGCAGGGACTGTACGAGGGCGTGAACATCGGCTCGGAACGCCTGGGACTCATCACGTACATGCGCACGGATTCCACGCGGGTCGCGGAAAGCGCCCTGGCGGAGCTCAGGACATTCATCGACGCGGAGTTTCCCGGCGAGCTTCCCGAGACGCCCAACGTCTATACCGCGGACAAGGGAGCGCAGGATGCGCATGAGGCAATCCGGCCCACGTATGTCACACGCACGCCGACCCGGCTGAAGAAGCATCTGAGTTCGGAGGAGTTTCGCCTGTATTCCATCATCTGGGAGAGATTCGTAAGCTCACAGATGAAGCCTTCGAAGGCGAACACGGCCATCGTCGATTTTCTGGCGGGGCGCTACACCTTCCGTGCGTCCAGCACCCGCGTCGTGGAGAAAGGGTTCCAGAAGGCGCTCACCCTGCTCGCCTCCAAGGAGCAGACCAAGGCGCTGCCCTCGTTTGAGGTGGGAGAACAGGTGGAGCGGCTGAAGTTCCACCCCGAGCAGCATTTCACCATGGGACCTCCCCGGTTCACGGATGCTACCATAGTGAAAACCCTGGAAGAAAAGGGGATCGGAAGGCCATCCACCTATGCGCCGATTATTTCCGTTCTGTTGGACCGGTACTATGTCGTGCGAAAATCACGGCAGCTCATCCCGACGGTGCTGGGCAAGCTCATCAACGACATGCTCAGCAAATCCTTCCCCGAGCTGCTCGACCCCAATTTCACCGCAGCCATGGAGCTGCGGCTGGACGAGGTGGAGGAGGGAAGGTCGGATTGGCAGACCATGATCCGCGAGTTCTTCGGGCCGTTCCAGGGTCAGGTGTCTTCCGTGCACGAAACGCTCGAGTCCGTGAAAGGCGTCATGGACGAAAAGACCGACGTCACGTGCGAGCTCTGTGGAAGGCCCATGGTGAAGAAGTTGGGACGCTTCGGTTTTTTCATCGCCTGCACCGGATTTCCCGAATGCAAAAACACGAGACCTGTACCCCTTGCCGCCTGTCCGCGTCCCGGCTGCGGCGGCCAGATCGTGGCGCGCAAGCGCAAGCAGGGCCGCGGCCGGGAGTTCTATGGATGCACGAACTATCCCGCGTGCGACTTTGTCACCTATTTCAAGCCAACGGATTCCTCGTGCCCCAAGTGCGGCTATTTCCTCGTGGAAAAGGAGGACAGGCAGCGCGGGACGTACAAGTCATGCATTAATCCGTCCTGCGACTACTTACACACCAAAGAAATGCCGCCAGAAGTGGCCGCAGAAATGCCGCAACCGCGCCAGGAGCGCGAGGGAGCGTCAGAGGAAATGCCGCAACCGCGCCAGGAGCGCGAGGGAGTGGCCGCGGAAATGCCACAACCGCGCCAGGAGCGCGAGGGAGTGGCCGCGGAGGCGGATGACCAGCATGCGTGAAGCCTATCTTGGCTATCTGAGCGCAGTGCGCAAGCTGTCTCCCCACACGCTGGACTCCTACGGCAAAGATCTATCGAAGTACGAGGCGTATCTGAAGGAACGCGCCGTAGCGCCTGAGGATGCGAGCGTGGCCGATGCGCGTGGGTTCGTCGCCTGGCTGACGCGCGAAGGGCTTTCCCCCAGGTCCGTGAACCGAATGGTTTCAGGCGTGCGGGGCTGGTATCGGTTCCTGGAGCGCCGCAACCAGGTCGCCTCAAATCCTTTTACGGAGATCCGCAGCCTGCGCACGGAAAAGCGTCTCCCCTCGTTTCTTTTTGAGGAGGAGATGGCGCGGCTGGTGGAGATGCCCAGTCGCGAGCCCTGCCCGGATGGGGAGATGTTCTGGAAGCTGCGCGACAGGGCGGTGCTGGAAACTTTGTACTCCACCGGTTGCCGCATCTCCGAGCTGGTGTCCCTCGACCTGGTCGACGTGGACCTCAAGAACCACACGGCCCGGGTCATGGGCAAGGGCTCCAAAGAGCGCAATGTGTTTTTGGGCGCCACGGCAGTGGAGTCTCTTCGGGCGTACTTGACGCTCCGGCCATTCCACGCGCGGCCACTGAACTCCGGCCCCGCCGTCGGCCCGGCCGATTCATCGCGCGCCATATTCATCAATCAGCGGGGGGACCGGATCACCGACCGCGGCGTGCGCTTCATCCTGGGCGAATATCTCGCCCGGGCCAACCTGGGAAAGCGCGTGACTCCGCATACGTTCCGGCATTCTTTCGCCACGCACCTCCTTGACAGGGGCGCGGACATCCGCGCCGTGCAGGAGCTGCTCGGCCACGCCAGCCTCTCCACCACACAGGTCTACACGCACGTGGGAATGGAAAAGCTGAAGAAGGTCTACAGGAGGGCGCATCCCCATGCGCAATGAGCAAATCAAAAGCACAACGGTGATTGCCGTCCGCAAAGACGCGGCAGTGGCCATGGCCGGCGACGGCCAGGTCACAATGGGCAACACGGTGATGAAGTCCAATGCCCGGAAGATTCGTAAGATCTATGATGGCAAGATACTCGTCGGCTTTGCCGGCGCGACCGCCGATGCCTTCACCCTTTTCGAGCGTTTCGAGGGCAAGGTGAAGGAATATGGAGGGGACATCACGCGCGCCGCCGTGGAGCTGGCCAAGGATTGGCGTACGGATCGCATCCTGCGCCGCCTGGAGGCCCTTCTCCTGGTGGCGGATCGCAAGGCCACCTTTCTCATTTCGGGAACGGGAGACGTGATCGAGCCGGACGAGGGGGTGATCGCAATAGGGTCGGGCGGCAGCTTTGCGTATGCCGCGGCGCGGGCGTATCTGGACGCCTCCGCGCTCGGCGCCCGGGACATCGCGGAGAGGTCGCTGCGCATCGCTTCGGGAATCTGCATCTACACCAACGCTGAAATCATGGTGGAGGAGCTGGCATGAGCGGCGCCATCACTCCGGCAAAGGGCTCGGCCCTTACCCCGCGGCAGATCGTGGAGGAGCTGGACAAGTACATCATCGGCCAGAACAAGGCAAAGAAGGCCGTGGCCATAGCGCTGCGCAACCGCACCCGACGCCAGATGCTTCCGGAGGAATTGCGCGACGAAGTGGCGCCGAAGAACATCATCATGATCGGACCCACGGGCGTCGGGAAGACCGAGATTGCCCGGAGGCTGTCGAAGCTCTGCGGCGCGCCTTTCCTCAAGGTGGAGGCCACCAAGTACACGGAGGTCGGCTACGTCGGCCGCGACGTGGAATCCATGATACGCGACCTCGTCTCGGTGGCCGTCTCCATGGTGAAAGCGGAGCTGTCGGAGGAAGTACGCGTGGAGGCGGAGCGCAGAGCGGAAGAGGCGCTGCTGGATCTCCTTCTTCCCGGCGTTCGCAAGCCGCAGCGTCGGCCCGGCGCGGACGCGGAAATGAATCTACAGAGCGCGGAGGGGGACGCGGAGGCGGTCTCCTTTGAAATCCCGCAGCCTGTCGGCGTCCCGGTCGAAGCGCCGGGCGATTCGACGCAGCCGCGCGGCACGCGCGACAAGATGCGCGACATGCTCTCCCGCGGCCTTCTGGACGAACGCCTTGTAGAGGTGAGCGTCACAAAGTCCGCAATGCCGGTCATGGAGATCTTTTCCGGCACCTCCATGGAGGACATGGAGCTGAACTTCGGGAACCTCGGATCGATCTTCGGCGGCAAAAAGAAACGCAAGAAGGTCACCGTCAAGCAGGCAAAGGAGCTGCTGCTGAACGAGGAGATGGACAAGCTGCTGGACATGGAACGGGTTTCCGAGCTTGCCCGCCAGAGGGTGGAAGAGATGGGGATCATCTTCATCGACGAGATCGACAAGATCGCCTCCCGCGGGGAAAAGGTGGGGATTGACGTGTCCCGCGAGGGCGTGCAGCGCGACATCCTTCCGATCGTGGAAGGATCCAAGGTCACGACGAAGCATGGTATCGTCGACACACGGCACATCCTCTTCATCGCCGCCGGCGCATTCCACATGAGCAAGCCGTCCGACTTGATCCCCGAGCTGCAGGGCCGGTTCCCGCTGCGGGTGGAGCTTTCCGCCCTCACCAAGGAGGACTTTGTGAAGATTCTCACGCAGCCCAAGAATGCCCTGATCACGCAATACACGGAGCTTCTGAAGACCGAGGGAGTGACCCTGGATTTCAATGCCGAGGCCATCGACCGTCTGGCGGAGATCGCAACGGACGTCAACTCCCGGTCGGAGAACATCGGCGCCCGCAGGCTGCACACCATCATGGAGCTGCTCCTGGAAGAGGTTTCATTCCACGCCCCCGAGATCAGCGGACAGACCATTACGATCACCCGGGGGTACGTCGACGAGAAGATGAAAAACATCGTCGAGGATCAGGACCTGACCCGGTACATATTATAGGAAGTTGTGGTTCAGGAGGGGGGAAAAGGGGCCGAAGATGAGAAGAGAGTGCGCAGAGCACTGCGCGTGTGAAGCGCGGCATGCCGCGCTGGCCGAGGAAGGGGACCAGATATGACATTCTCAGGTGCATTCGGAAGGAATCTGGAGCTGCTCACCAGGGAGATGGCGGTGACGACCCTGCGGCGCGATGTCATCGCCAACAATATCGCCAATGCCGATACGCCCAACTTCAAGAGGAGCGATCTGAACTTCGAGAGCCAGCTCAAGCGCGCCTTGGACTCCGAGAAAACGTTGGGTTCGTTCCCCCAATATCTCACAAATCCCAAGGACATCGTGTTCGATAAACCGCTGGACTGGAGGCAGGTGCGGCCGGTCCGGGTATTGGACTACCTGACTGAGGCCAAGAACAACGGGAACAATGTGGACATCGAGCAGGAAGGCATCGACTCGCTGAACAACCAGCTCATGTACACGACGCTCGCGCAGGTGATTTCCAGCGAGTTTCAGCGAGTGAACATCGTTTTGAAATAGGGGCAGGAGAGTAGCGCATGGGCATGTTTTCAAGCATAACAACGGCGGGGTCAGGGCTCACCGCGGAGCGGATGCGGCTGGACGTCATCGCGGACAACATCGCGAACGTCAACACCACGCGCACCACAGAGGGAGGCCCCTACCGGCGCAGCAGGGTGATCTTTGCTCCCCGGGTCGAGCAGCCCTACTGGCGAAGCCCGTTCCTTCCCACATTCCTTCAGGACAGGGTCGGGCAGGGCGTGCGGGTCCTGTCCATAGAGAAAGATTACTCAAGCGATACGCGGCTGGTGTACGACCCTACGCATCCCGATGCCATAAAGACGGGGCCCAAGGCGGGATACGTGGAATACCCCAACGTGAACATCGTGAACGAAATGGTGGATATGATCGAAGCCAACAGGGCGTATGAGGCGAACTCAGCCGTCATCAGCGGCACCAAGGCGATGTTCCTCAAGGCCCTGGAGATAGGGAGGTGATGAATGGCGCTCGTTGATCCGACACAGGCGACAGGCGATATCGTGAAACTGGCGCTCACCAATCCCCTCCATCTGGCGGGGATCGGCGGGGACCAGACCGACGGGCAATCCAGCGACGTCGAGCAAAAGTTCGGCGACCTGCTGATGAGCGCGCTGGGAGGCGTGAACGACAGCCAGCTCAAGGCCATGGACCTTTCGCAGAAGATGCTCACCGACCCGTCGTCGGTGAACGTGGAGGACGTGACGATTGCTCTGGCCGACGCCAATCTTGCTCTTTCGATGACCAAGGCCATCGTGGACCGCGCGCTCGCGGCCTACAGAGAGATCATCAATATCAGGTAGTGACAAACGATACGAGGGTGGAGAAGGCACGAAGGGCATGACGGGGAGGGGACATGAACGAGTGGTTGAAAAGGATCCGTGAGCAGCTAGCGGGGCTGTGGGCGCGGTGGAGCAGGACGCAGAAGATCATCCTGTTCTCCATCATCGGAGCGAGCCTGCTCGCGATCATCCTGCTGGTGGCGCTCAGCGCGACGCCGGCCATGGTGCCGCTTATTTCGAGCCCCATCACGGAGGCCGACGCTCGCCTTGAGATCAGCGCGAAGCTGGACGAGCTGCAGGTCAAATACCAGCTGCGCAGCGACAACATCTACTACGTGGCCGACGAGCAAATCGCCCGACGGGCGAGGATGATCCTCAACCAGGAGAACCTCATCCCGAAAGGCACGGACCCGTGGGCCCTTTTCGACACGCAGAGCTGGACCACCACCGACTTCGAGCGGGACGTAAACCTCCAGCGCGCCATCACGCGGCAGCTCACGCAGCACATCATGGCCCTCGATGACGTGGACAACGCGAGCGTCGTGCTGCAGATACCCAAGACGGAGCTGTTCGCCGCGGATCAGAAGCCGGTGAGCGCCTCCATCCAGATCACGCCCAAGCCCAATTCGGACTTCACCACGAACCGCAAGAAGATCGAGGGCGTGCAGAGGCTGATCAAGCTGGCCGTTGCGGGCCTGACGGATGAGAATATCGTCATCACCGACAACACCGGCGTGCAGCTGAACAATTTCACGGACCTGGCCGAGGTAGACCGTCTGGAGCTTGCCAAGCGCGAGCTGAAGCAGAAGCAGATTCTGGAGCAGCAGTATAATGACGAGATCACGAGCGCTCTGAGCGCCATATTCAGCCCCGACCGGGTCCGCATCCTTAAAATCGACATCAAGCTCGATATGAGCAAGGAAAGCTCCACCGCGGAGGAGTATTCTCCCATAGCCGTTGTGCCGGCCACGAAGTACGCGCCCGCGCAGTACGCGCCCTCCATCGCCCGATCCACGCAGAACACGGAGGAGCATTTCCAGGGCACGGGGTTCAATCCCGAGGGGCCTGCCGGGGTGGAAGGCCAGACCACTCCGGCGTATAAGGACCTCTCGAACCTGGTGGGAAAATACGATAAAACCTTGCAGACCACCAACAATGAGATCAACAAGACGGTCACGACATCGGAAAAGCAGCCCTGGGAAATCAAAGGCATCAGCGCCGGTGTGGCCATCGACGGCGTCTGGAAACAGAAGTATGATAAGAACGGGAAGGTGATGCTGAACCCGGACGGAAGCATCCAGCGCGACTATACCCCGGTCTCCGACGATGACGTGGCCAAGGCCAAGGCCCTCATCCAGGCCGCCATTGGCTTCAACCGGGACAGGGGCGACACGGTGGAGGTCCAGACCCTCCCGTGGGACCATACCACGCAGTTTGCCAGGGAGGACGGCGTTTTCCGCAGGCAGCTGCAGATGCGCAGGATCATCTACGGCCTTCTCATCGGCCTGGGCGTTCTGCTCATTCTCGTCCTTGCCTACCGGCTCATAGCCAAGGAGATGGAGCGCAGGCGGCGGCTGCGGGAAGAGGAGCTGGCGCGGCAGCATCAGGCCATGCGTGAGGCGGCTCTCAGGACCGCGGAGGAGCAGGGCGTGGAGGTTGAACTCTCGGTGGAGGATAGGGCGCGCCTGGAGATGCAGGAGAACGCGGCCAACATGGCGCGCGAGCATCCCGAGGACGTGGCCCAGCTCATCCGCACCTGGCTCGTGGAGGAGTAGCAGATGGCAAAACAAGGGGCGAGGCCGGCGGCTCCCGCAAGGGCGAAGCCGGCGGCGGCTGAAGAGAAGGCGCCCGCAGCGAGCGCCTCGGGCAGCAGGCGCGAGGCCAAGGCCGCGGCGGCTCACAAAAAGTCGCTCACCGGTCGGCAGAAGGCCGCCGTATTCCTGGTCACCCTGGGATCCGAGATCGCGTCGGAGATTTTCAAGCACCTGCGCGAGGATGAGATCGAGCAGCTCACCTTCGAGATAGCGCGCCTGGAGAGCATCGAGCCCCAGGAGCGCGACCAGGTGCTGATGGAGTTCCACGAGCTGATGATGGCCCAGGAGTTCATCTCCTCGGGCGGCATCGATTACGCGCGCGAGCTGTTGGAAAAGTCGCTGGGCACGCAGAAGGCCGTGGACATCATCAACCGGCTCACCAGCTCGCTCCAGGTCAGGCCCTTCGACTTCATCCGCCGCTCGGATCCATCGCACATACTGAACTTCATCCAGCAGGAGCATCCCCAGACCATCGCCCTGATCCTGGCGTACCTTGAGCCGCAGAAGGCGTCCATTATCCTCGGAAGCCTCCCGCACGAGATCCAGTCCGACGTGGCCAAGCGCATCGCCACGATGGACAGGACCTCCCCCGAGGTCCTGCGCGAGGTGGAGCGGGTATTAGAAAAGAGGCTTTCCACCCTTTCCTCCGAGGATTTCACCGCCGCGGGCGGCGTGGGGAGCATCGTGGAGATCCTCAACATGGTGGACCGCTCCACGGAAAAGACCATTGTGGAATCGCTGGAAGAGGACGACCCCGAGCTGGCGGAAGAGATCAAGAAGCGCATGTTCGTATTCGAGGACATCGTTCTCCTGGACGACCGCGCCATCCAGAAGGTCATGCGAGAGGTGGACACGGCGGAGCTGGCCAAGGCCCTCAAGAGCGTGGACTCGGAGGTGCAGGACAAGATCTACCGCAACATGTCCAAGCGCGCCTCCACGCTGCTCAAGGAGGACATGGATTACATGGGTCCGATCCGCTTGAAGGATGTGGAAGAGGCGCAGCAGAGGATCGTGGCCATTATCCGCAAGCTCGAGGAGCAGGGCGAAATCGTGGTCGCTCGGGCGGGCGAGGAAGAATTAGTGGTGTAGCGCATGGCAAAGAACGTATTCAAGCCGCAGGACATCATGTACATCTCGCGGAAGGTCTTCATCGAGCCTCCCAAGATCGTGGCAGAGGAGCCGGTGGAGGAGGCGGAGGCGGCCGAGGAGTCCGGCGAATATACCGGGCCGACCGTCGAGGACCTCCGTAAAGAGGCGGAGCAGTTTCGCAGGGACTGGGAGGAGGAAAAGAAGCGGCTCCTGGCCCAGGCTCAGGCGGACGGGGAGAAGATCCGCAAGGACGCGGAGAAGGTCGCCTTTGACGAGGTCAAGAGGAAGAACAACCAGGCGCAGAAGATCCGCCAGGACGCCGAGGACCAGGCGCAGATGATCCTGGCCGAGGCCCGGCAGAAGGCGGCGGATCTGGAGAACGACATCAAGCAGCGCGTCACGCAGACCGAACGCGAGGCGTACGAGAGAGGCTACACGGAAGGGCACGGCAAGGGATACGAGGAGGGCAGGGCGGAGGTGCAGCGCCTCGTGGAGAGCCTGCATGCCATCATCACGCGGGCCATTGAGAAGAGGAACGAAATCATTGAGGAGGCTGAGACGCAGATCATCAACCTCGTGCTCCTCATCGTGAAGAAAGTCATCAAGGTCATCTCCGAGAACCAGAAGAACGTTGTCATCAACAACGTGGTGCAGGCCCTTCGCAAGCTGAAGAGCCGTGGCGACGTTGTGATCCGCGTGAATCTAGCGGACCTGGAGCTCACCTCTGAGCACGTGAAGGACTTCATGAAGATGGTGGAGAACGTGAAATCCATCACGGTCCTGGAGGACTCCTCGGTGGACCGGGGCGGGTGCATCATCGAAACGGACTTCGGCCAGATCGACGCCCGCATCTCTTCGCAGCTGCATGAGATCGAGGAGCGCATCCTCGAGCTCATGCCCATCCGGTCCAAGGGCGAGTAGGAGGCCGTCGTGGGCGTGTTTGACAAGTATGCGGCCGTACTGGAAAGCCTGGACCCCATCAAGTTCACCGGGGTCGTGGAGCGCGTGCAGGGGCTTCTCATCGAAAGCCTCGGGCCTTCCGCTCAGGTCGGCGAGCTGTGCCAGATCCTCGTGCCCAAGGGCAGGGGCGTGGTATGGGCGGAGGTCGTCGGCTTGCGCGGAAAGACGGTCCAGCTCATGCCCTACGACGAGATGGAAGGCATCGAGATCGGCAACATCGTGATCGCCATGGGGGAAACCCTGCGCGTGGCGGTCTCCGACAAGCTCCTCGGCCGGACCCTCGATTCCATGGGAAAGCCCATCGACGAGAAGGGCGACATCGGGTCCGAGGAATGGTATCCGGCGTTCAACACGCCTCCCGACGTTCTGAAGCGCAAGCGCATCCGGGAGATCCTCGCCACCGGCGTGCGCTCAATCGATGCCCTGCTCACCGTGGGCAAGGGCCAGCGAATAGGCATTTTTTCGGGGAGCGGTATCGGCAAATCCACGCTTCTGGGCATGGTGGCCCGCAACACCTCGGCTGATGTGAACGTCATCGCGCTGATCGGCGAGCGGGGGCGCGAGGTGCGCGAGTTCATCGAGAACGACCTTGGCCCCGAAGGCCTGGCCCGGTCCGTCATCGTCGTCTCCTCCTCCAACAAGGCGCCCCTTGCGAGGATTCGCGGCGCCTACGTTGCCACGGCCATCGCCGAGTATTTCCGCGACCGGGGCAAGGATGTGATGCTTCTCTTTGATTCCGTCACGCGGTTCGCCCGGGCGCAGAGGGAAATCGGCCTGGCGATCGGCGAGCCGCCGGCGAACAGGGGTTTCACGCCCTCGGTGTTCTCCATCCTTCCCAAGCTGCTGGAGCGCAGCGGGACGTCCGACAATGGGAGCATCACGGGCTTCTATACCATCCTCGTTGAGGGCGACGATATCGACGATCCGGTCTCCGACAATGTGCGCGGGATCCTGGACGGACACATCGTGCTCACGCGCAAGCTGGCAAGCGCCAACCATTATCCGGCAGTGGACGTTCTGCAGTCCATCTCCCGGTTGGCCATCGCGGTGACCGGCCCCCAGACCAGGGAGGCATGCGGACGCATTCGCAGGCTCATGGCCACCTACGCGGGCGCCGAAGACCTCATCAGCGTCGGCGCCTACGTGAAGGGGAGCAATCCCGAGATCGATGAGGCAATCGAGAAGCACGCGGACATCGAGCGGTTCCTGATCCAGCGCATCGAGGAAAAGGCGCCGCTGGAAGAGACGCTGCGACTGGCCGGACAGATCGTGGGCATAGAGATTCCCGAAGAGGAAATGCCGCAACCGCGCCAGGAGCGCGAGGGAGTGGCCGCGGAAATGCCGCAACCGCGCCAGGAGCGCGAGAGAGCGGCAGCGGAAACTCCTCAGGGACTGGAGGGTCGTGTAGAAAATGCGGCGGTTCCAGTTCAGGCTTGAACGCTTTCTCGAGTTGCGTCGATGGAAGGAGAGGGAGTGGGAGATTGCCCTCGCGAAGATCCTTGGCGAATGCCTCCTGCTGGAAAATCGCATCGCGGAGATCACGGCGGAAATCGGCCTGAGCAGGCTGTCGGTCTTTATAGACGGCAGGAGGATCGATGTTGAGGCCATGGCGCGCCGGGAGCTCTATGTCCAGCGGCTTGTCCGGGAGAGGGAGCGCGCGCAGGCGATGCTCGTAGAAAAGCGCAAAGAGCTGGAAAAAGTCCGGGCAAAATACCTGGAGGCATCCAAGGAGCGCAAGGTCTTGGACAAGCTCAAAGAGCGGAGGGCCGGGGAGTACTACGAAAGGCAGCTTGACGAGGAATACAAGTCGATTGACGACATGAATACATCTGCGGCCGCGAACTTGCGGCATTAGGCGGCCGCGAACTTGCGGCATTAGGCGGCCGCGAACTTGCGGCATTAGGCGGCCGCGCGGCGGTAGCGCGGCAACCGTCTGTAGGGGAGGGATACCGTGGCGGAGTTTTCCGAAGTTCGACCAGGAGTGAGGATCTTTATACTGCTTCTTCTCATCATCGTTCTCGCCCTCGGCGGGGCCATCTGGTTCGACTATCTCGGGCTGATCGATGCAAAAAGCGTTATTTCCCCTGTGTACCAACTCTTCGGGCTTGGCAGGAGGAGCGCGGCAGCAAGCGCTGACGACCCGAACCTCCTGGACAGGGAGCGCCTGTCGAAGCAGCAGGACGCCCTCACCCTTCGCACGCAGGAGCTGGATACCCGCGAGGCCGCATTGAACCAGAAGGAGAAGCAGCTGAACCAGCTTGGGCAGGATTTGAACGACCGGCAGGCGGCCTTGGAGGCCCAACAAAAAGCGCTCAACGATGCGCAGAAAGCGCTCGATGATAGAAGGGTGAACCTGGAGCAGAATGCCGTCTATCTGACCAGCATGGCTCCGGCGAACGCGGTGGCGATCCTGGCGAAGCAGGACGATCAGTACGTGATCGACACCTTCCGGACCGTCGAGGCACAGGCAAAGAAAGCAGGCACGGATTCCGTCGTGTCATACTGGCTTTCCCTGATGCCGGCCGACAGGGCTGCGACCTTGCAGCGGAAGATGGCGGGACAGACAGGGGGATAGGGTGCAGGCAGCGGCGCCGGTGGCGCTCCTTTCGCAGACGACAAATGATAAAAAGACTCCCGGCGCGGCGGGAAAGGCTCTCGCGCTTCTGGCTTCCCAGAAGAACGGAACTGCCGGCTTCTGGCGCCTGCTGAGCGCAAGGACGGACACGAAGGACGGAAAAGCGCCGGATCTGGCGCATGCGGAAGCCCTGAAGAAAGGGCTTTCCCTGCATGTTAAAGCCCCCATAGCAAACGCGCAAAAGCCGTCGACTCAGGCAGCGCCCGCAAAAGACATGGCTGCAAAGAAAGCGGCGGCCCAGGATGACAAGGCAGCCACGGCGAAAAAAACGGCCCGCGCGCAATCCGCATGGCTGAAGGATGGCTCGCAGGTCGCCGCGCAACCGGCAGTGCTCTCGGCGGGGGCGCCGAAACGGACCGCGACCCCCGACGAATCGTCCAAGCAGAATGCGCCGGCGGAGGCGCGGACCGCGGCGGCAAGCACGCGCATCGCCGCGCGGCAGGCCGAGCCGGTCGTCCGCGTGGTGGATCTCCGCAAGAAGCAGGACGCCTCACCCCGTGAGGCGTCGTCCACGGCGCACAAGCCCTCGGCGGTTCCGTCCACGGACGCAACCGATATCTCATACACGCAGCGGCTCGGCACGCTGCGCGACGCCGGCGCCGAAGCCCCGCAGAAACCCGCGGCTGCGGCTCAGCCGCAAACCGCCTTGGAGAGGCTGCGGGAGATGGCGGGCTCGGAGCTGATGAAGGCGACCAATCTCATCCTGAAGGATGGGGGGGGGGAGATACGGCTTGTTCTTAAACCCGAGTCGCTGGGAAGTGTTCGCATCCGCATGAATATTGTCGATAATGCCATTGAGGGCAAGATCATCGTGGACAATTCCGCCGTCAAACATGTGATCGACGGCAGCATCGACGCCCTCCGGCGCGCGTTCACTGCGGAGGGATTCCAGACGGCGTCCCTCTCGGTGTCCGTGGGAGGCCAGAACTCGGATGCTGGCGAGAAGCAGCAGCGGCAGGATGCTCCCGCCGCGGTGCGACGTATTACAGCGCAAGGTTTCGAGAGGAATGTCCCCAGCGTGGAGAACCTCAGCATGGGCGATCTTCTCGTGAACCTTTTCGCATAGGACTGCAGCGCGGGAGGCTCTCCCGCTAGAGGAGGAACGGACATGGACATTGCCCTTTCGTTGACGCCGCAGGAACAGGTACAGGTCGCCGAGCAGGTGAACTCGTTCAACAAGACATTGAACGACGGCAACGGCGCGAAGGCAACCTCGGCCATGGACAAGAACGATTTCCTGAAGATCCTGATCACGCAGCTCACCCACCAGGATCCCACCCAGCCCATGGACGACAAGGAGTTCGTGGCCCAGATGGCCCAGTTCTCCAGCCTGGAACAGATGACAAACATGAGCGAAGGGCTGTCCAAGGTGGCGGATCTCATCGCGAAGAGCCAGGCGGTCAGCCTCCTCGGCACTGCCGTGGATGTCTCCGACGGCACCGACACCGTGTCGGGGATCGTGGACGCGGTAACCGGCGGCGATTACCCGCAGCTCCTGGTGAACGGGCAGTATTACGACTACTCCCAGATTCAGAAGATCAAGACGAACGAGAAGGAGTAACCAGATATGATGCGGTCGCTCTGGGCCGGGGTTGCCGGCCTGCAGAATCACCAGACCCGGATGGACGTGCTGGGCAATAACATCGCCAACGTCAACACCACGGGCTTCAAGAAGGGCAGGGTCACCTTCCAGGACATGCTCTCCCAGACTCTTGCCGGCGCCGCCAAGCCGACCGACGAGGTCGGCGGGGTGAACCCGCAGCAGGTGGGCCTTGGCATGCAAGTCGCGTCGATCGACACCATCCAGACCCAGGGCGCCTTGCAGTCCACGGGAGTCATGACCGACGTTGCGCTCCAGGGCAATGGGTTTTTCGTGCTCGATGCGGGCGACAAGCGGTATTACACCCGCAACGGCGCCTTCGGGCTGGACCAGGACGGAAGGCTCGTGAACCCCGCCAATGGCATGCGCGTGCAGGGCTGGATGGCGCAAACCGTGGGCGGCCAGACCTTTGTCAACAATGCCGCCGAGGTGCAGGACCTTATCATTCCCGTGGGGAGCAAGGATCCCGCTCAGGCGACGACGGACGTCTGGTTCGCCAGCAACCTGGACAAGCGTACGCCGGAAATCCCGGTCGGCGCCTCGGCGCAAACCATCCAGGAAGGCACACACCCGACCTCCTTCGACGTCTACGATTCCTTCGGAAGGGTGCATAAGCTCGAGGTGGACTTCACCAAGGTGCCGGGCGTTGCCAACAGGTGGCAGGCGCAGGTTGTCGTCGATCCCGCGGCACAAACGGGAACCAACACCCGGGTGCAAGTCGGCGCCAATGCGAACGCGACAAACGTGTTTCAGCTGGATTTCGACAATTTCGGCGCCCTCTCAGCGGTCAGGGACGGAGCGGGAAACGCCATGACGGCGGGCGCTCTCCAGGCGCAGGTTTCCTTTGATGTGCCCGACACCACGCAGGCCGTGGGCGGCGCCGTTGTTCGGCAGACCTTCAACCTCAACATCGGCAGCGTCGGCTCGTTCAAGGACGCCATCACGCAGACAGCGTCGGAAAGCACCACCAAAGCTACCCGGCAGAACGGCTATGGGATGGGTTACCTGGAGACCTTCAAGATCGATCAAACCGGCACGATTACGGGCGTGTACACGAACGGCTCCAACAGGGTGATCGGCCAGATGGCTCTGGCCTCCTTTACCAATCCCGGCGGCCTTGAAAAGGCGGGGGAGAACACCTACCAGTCATCCAACAACTCGGGAACGGCCAATATCAGCGCGTCCGGCACCGCGGGAAAGGGCAAGGTGATCGCCGGCACCCTGGAGATGTCGAACGTGGATCTTGCGGAGCAGTTTACCGACATGATCGTGACCGAGCGGGGTTTCCAGGCCAACTCGCGCACCATCACGACATCCGACCAGATGCTGCAGGAACTGCTGCAGTTGAAGAGGTAAGAATGAAGGCGTTGGCATGAGCGGCGGCTGGAAGCCGCCGTAGGGAGTAGCCCCAGAGCCACCCGGCAGAGCACGTAAGCAGAATCTGCGTGGCTCTGGGGCCCCAGGGGAGGAATGATGGTTGAGGTGACGCGGCTGGACGGGAAGACGTACTACGTCAATCCGCACCAGATCGAGTACATCGAAAGCAATCCCGACACGACTCTCATCATGATGTCAGGCAAGAGGCTGGTAGTCCGCGAGGACTACCAGACCGTTTTTCGGCGAATCGTCGAGTATCGGAAGCTCATTGGTGCGTTCAAGAACGAGGAATAGAAGGAAAAATTCGATACAGTGTTGCTTTAGGATGTATTCCTGTGCTATGATCGGAAGAGGGGGAGGGGATGTCTGACGAACAGCAGGATCTGAATCTTGAAGATGTCGGCGCGGGCGCTGAGGACGTGGCCGGCCCGCGCAAGGGCGGCCTTCTCTCCGGCATGCTCCTCACCATTCTCAAGTGGGCCGCCATTGGCATCGGCGGCGTCATTATCATTGTTACGGTCACCGTCATCACCTTCAAGATCGTGAGCAAGGGCAACCAGCAGCAGGGTCTTGCGGCTATGTCGCCAGAGTATTCCGCGAAGGCGGAGCCCCTGGCCTCCTACGACGACATTGAGCAGATCCGCGGCCAGACCGCGGACGATCCGCCGGCCATCTTCCTCATGCAGGTGAGCCTGGGCTACGACCCGAAGGACAAGGAGGTGAGCGTGGAGATCGGCAACCGCAAGCGGGAGATCCAGGACCTTATCCTCAAGGACATCTCCCAAAAGAAAGCCGCCGACCTTGCGCCCGCCCAATACGACAACGTGCAGCAAGACCTGATGAACCAGATCAACATGATTATGAAGAATGGCAAGGTGAAGAGCGTGATGTTCCGGCAGTTCGTGGTGCAGAAATGAGGCCGGCAGAGGGAACGGGATGACGGAAGTCCTCTCACAGGATGAGATAGATCAACTTCTCACCGCGATCTCGTCCGGCGAGGTGGCCACCGAAGAGATCAGCGCGCCCGCGGACCAGCGCAAGATCAAGATCTATGACTTCAAAAGGCCCGACAAGTTCTCCAAGGACCAGATCCGCACCGTGTCCATCATGCACGAAACCTTTGCCCGGCAAACCACCACGGCATTGTCGTCCCAGCTGCGCAGCCTCGCCCACGTGCACGTGGCCTCCGTGGACCAGCTCACCTACGAGGAGTTCATCCGTTCCATTCCCAACCCCACCACCATCGCGGTCATCAACATGGACCCCCTGAAAGGCTCGGCCATCCTGGAGATCGACCCGGCGGTCACGTTCTCCATCATTGACCGCCTGTTCGGCGGGCCGGGGGAGGGAACGAAGTTCTCCCGGGAGCTCACCGACATCGAGGTCTCCGTCATTGAAGGGATCATCGTGAAGATCCTGGGCAACCTGCGCGAGGCGTGGTCCACGGTCATTGACCTGCGGCCGCGCCTGGGCACGATAGAGACCAACCCCAACTTTGCCCAGATCGTGCCGCCGAATGAGATGGTGGTCCTCGTGACGCTGGAAACCAAGGTCGGCGAGGTGGAGGGGATGATGAACTTCTGCATCCCCTACCTGACCATAGAGCCGATCATCCCCAAGCTCTCGGCCCAGTACGTGTATTCGGGCATGCGCAGGGGCACAACCACGGAAAACCTGAGCCTCCTGCGCGATCGCCTCGCGAGCATCGAGATCACCCTCGTGGCGGAGGTGGGCTCCATAGACATCACCATGCGGGACGTGCTCCTCCTGCGCGTGGGGGACATCATACGCCTTCAGAACGTGCGGGTGAACGACCCCATGGTGTTGAAGATCGGGGACCGCAAGAAATTCCTCTCCCGCCCCGGCGTGGTGGGAAACAAGATTGCCGTGCAGGTGCTTAAAAAGCTGGAAGACATCGAGCAGGCGGAGTTCGAAGAGCTCGTCGCTGATGAGGGAGAAGAAGCATGAGTGATGGGTCACTCTCGCAGGACGAAATAGACGCCCTGTTGCAGGGAACGGATGCCATTGAGATGGACACGGGCGCTGGTCCGGCCTCCTCAGCCCTCTCGGAGACGGAACGCACGGCGTTCCAGGAGATGCTGCGGGGAGTCACTGAGAGCCAGGGCTCCAACCTCTCCATTCTCACGGGAAAGACGGTGGCCATCGGCGACCCTGCGGTGAAGGTCAGAACGCCCGCGGAGTTGACCAGCGGCCAGCCCGAGGACGTCGTTGATGTCCGTGTCGACCTTACGGACGGCCTCCAGGGAGAGCACTCCTACATCGTGCCTGCCAGCATCGCGGGCACGCTTGCGGGGCTCATGATGGGACAGCCGGGCGGCGAGCTGGACGAGGCTTCCCTGTCCGCTGTTGCGGAGGCCATCTCGCAGATCACCGGTACGGCAGCCACGGCCATCAGCAATCAGGTTGGCAGGATGGTGAAGACGGCGCCTCCCGATCTGCGCCAGGCCAAGAGGCCCCAGGTCCGGGTGCCCCAGGGCGACTATTCCGTCACGGTCGACTACCCGGTTTCAATCGAAGGCTTCCCGACAGCGACCCTCACCGAGGTGTTTTCGCTGTCGCTTGCAAAAGAGATCCTGTCCCTTTCCGCGGGCGGCGCTGCCGCCGCGGAACCGGCTGCGTTCGCGCAGGGCGGCGGAATGCCGTCCGCGGCGGCTCCCGCGCAGGCCCCCCGGCAGGCCGCGCCGCGCCAGGCCGCTCAGCCGCAGGCCGTGTTCGGCGGTTCCACGGGCTACCAGCAGACCTTCGGCCAGGCCTTTGGCGGTCCCGCGCAGGGGCCTGCAATGGCGCCGCCGAACGTGCAGCCCGTCCAATACGCCAACCTGCAACCCGTGCAGATGGGAGGTGAGCAGGGCAACATCGGACTGCTCATGGACGTGTACATGGAGATGACCGTCGAGCTGGGCAGGACGCGGATGCGCATCAAGGACATCCTGGGAATCGGCGAGGGCTCGATCATAGAGCTGGACAAGCTCGCCGGTGAGGCGGTCGATATACTCGTGAACCGCAAGCTCATTGCAAAGGGGGAGGTCGTTGTCATAGACGAGAATTTCGGCGTGCGCGTGACGGAGATCGTGTCGCAGATCGACCGGATGAATGAATTGACCTAGCGCGCCACGGTACTCCGTGGATTGAAGCGCCACGGTACTCCGTGGATTGAAGCGCCACGGTACTCCGTGGATTGAAGCGCCACGGTACTCCGTGGATTGAAATAGCGTGAATTCGCGCGGCAACGCGCGATGAAACGAGGCCTTCGCGCGGCAACGCGCGGAGGAAACAACGATTTCAGATTTTATCTGGGAGGGGGAATCTGAAAAAGCTGATTTTATGCGCAGCGTGCGCCGTTCTGGCGCTCGCGATCGCCGCGCAGCCTCTTGCTGCTCAGGCGAAACAGACAAATGACCAGAAAACGACAACGTCGGGCGCTTCTGGCGCCACGGTGGCAGCCGCTGCTACTGACGAGTCCAAGCTGATCCTGCCAGGGGGTGCGGCCACTGCAACGGGCGGCGCGGGTGCCGAGCAGGGCGCCGCGGCGGCGCCAGGGACGGCGCCCGCAGGCGGGGGCGTCTCCCTGTGGGACTTCGTGCGGATGATGCTGATCCTAGCGGCCGTTGTCGTCGTCATCTACCTTATTTTCTGGCTTCTGCGCAAGGGCACGGGAAAGAAGATCCAGGAAAACGACCTCATTCGCGTTCTGGGCTCGCATGGGCTTTCCGGCAACCGGGCGCTGCACCTGGTGGAGGTCGGCTCGAGCATCTACCTGGTTGGCTCGTCGGACGGCGGAGTGGAGCTGATCTCCGAGATAACGGACAAGGAGAGCATTGATGCGGTACGCCTGAAGGCGGCCGAGCAGGCTCCCGCGACGCGCCGGGGTTTCCAGCAAATGCTTGTGGAAATATTCCGGCCCGCGAAAAGTCCCTTCTCCGTGGGCGACGGTATCGGGCTGCTCAAGGGCCAGCGGGAGAGGCTGAAGAAGCTATGAGGAAAACGATCGCCTCTCTTCTGCTCGTGGTGCTGTTTGCCGCCGTCTTCCCCATCGGCTCATTTGCGCAGGCCGCTGCGGCCGCTGGAATGCCGCCAGGAGCGGCCGCGGGAATGCCGCCAGGAGCGGCCGCTGGGAACGCCTCCAGCCTTCCCGTGCCGTTCTTGGATCTCAACGTGCGCACCGCCAGGAACAACCAGGAGGTGGTGCTTTCCGTCCAACTCCTCCTGCTGCTCACCGTGCTCTCCATAGCCCCTTCGATCCTCATCCTCACCACCTGTTTCCTGAGGATAGCCATCGTCTTCGACTTCATCCGACGGGCTCTTTCCTTGAACACCTCGCCCCCGAATACG
>JBEKQU010000079.1:0-19618 GCA_049519415.1 Spirochaetia bacterium | reverse complement strand
CGGACTTTCCTCTCGAGCGCCGGCTCGTTTTCCGGCCGGCACGCGAGCGGTGACCTGATCTGCCCCCTGCATAGTGTCGGCTATTCGCCGACAATATGCAATCACAGCTCCTCTTCCTCTTCCTCCGGCGCCTCTTCCTCCTCCTCCTCCTCTTCCTCTTCCTCTTCGCCCTCCTCATCAAGGACGGCGGTCTCCAGATTCTCGTCCTCCTCGTCCTCCTGGTAGAAGAGGATGCGGCTGCAGTAGGGGCAGAACTCGACGCGCTCGCCCAGCCGGACGGTGTTGACGAACTGGGGAGGAAGGATCATGTAACAGCCGGTGCACACCCCTTTGGTGAGAGAAACGATTCCCAGCCCGGACTTGCTCTTGATGATCCGCTCGAACTTGAACAGGATGTCCTCCTCGAGGCCAGGGGTGATCTTCTTCTCCTCCCCCTGGAGCTTCTTCAGCTCGGCGTTCTTCTCCTTGATCTTGAGCTTGATCTTGGACTGCTCTTCCTTGACGTCCTCCTCCTGCTTGCGGATCATCATCTCCTCTTTGTCAAGGGCGGTCTTCAGCTCCTCCTCGGATATCTGCTCTCGCTGCAGCTCCTTGCGAAGGTTCTGCTCCTTTTCCGTGGCGTCCTTGATCTCCTTGTCGAGGGCCTCATACTCACGCTGGGTCTTTATGACGTCCATCTGGCCCTCGGACTTCTCCCGCTCCTGCTCGGCATCGGCGAGCTTTTGTCCGATGTCCTGGATCCTCGTGGACGTCGCTTGATGCGTCACGCCCTTTTCCATGTAGGATTTTTTCAAGCGATTGAGAAGCTCCGTCTTGGTAGCCAGAGACTTGGGGATCTCCTGGATCTCCCTCTCCACCTCGAACTTCTTGGAAAGGACGTCCTGAAGCGCCCTTAATTTGTCATACACCGTTCTTGCCATGCTCTCCCTCTCTAATGCTCCAGATAATCCTTCAGGCGCCGGCTGCGGGTCGGGTGCCGAAGCCGCCGCAGCGCCTTGGCTTCGATCTGGCGTATCCTCTCGCGCGTGACGTTAAAATAGAGGCCTACCTCCTCCAGAGTCAAGGAGTACCCGTCCTCCAGTCCGAAGCGCATTTTCAGCACCTCCTGTTCCCGAGGCGGGAGGGTAGTAAGCACGGCCTCCAACTGCTCCTGCAGGAGGCGGAAAGCCGTCATGTTGGAGGGGCTCTCCACTTCCTTGTCTTCGATGAAATCTCCCAGGAGGCTGTCCTCCTCCTCCCCGATGGGCGTTTCCAGAGAGATGGGCTCCCGCGCCACGCTTTTGACCGCCTTGACCCGGCCCGTAGCCCAGCCCAGCTTTTCCGCCACCTCGTCATCGGAGGGTTCCCGGCCGAGGACCTGCATGAGCTGGCGCGATTCCCGCATGACCTTGTTGATCTGCTCGATCATGTGAACGGGGACCCGTATGGTGCGCGCCTGGTCGGAGATCGACCGGGTGATGGCCTGGCGTATCCACCAGGTGGCGTACGTGGAGAACTTGTAGCCCTTGCGGTACTCGAATTTCTCCACCGCCTTGATGAGGCCGATGTTCCCTTCCTGTACGAGGTCGAAGAAGTGCAGGCCCCTGTTGGTGTATTTCTTGGCGATGCTCACGACCAGCCGCAGGTTGGCCTTGATGAGCCGGTCCTTTGCCTCCTTCATCGTGGTGCGGCCGTGCTCTATCTCGTCCGCCATGGCGAGGATGTCTTCGATCTTGTTCTCAAAGACCGTCTCGTAGCGCAGCAGTTTTTTCCCGCTCACCTGGTGCAGGCGGAGCAGCTCACGTGCCCGCTCGATTCCCATGCCGACACTCTTCTCCACATGCTCCCTTTCCGTTGAAAGGGAGAGCTTCTTGATGAGCGTCTTCATGTCGCGCGGGGAGCCGACGCGCAGCCGCTTCTCGATCCTCCCGATCTCCTTCTGAAGGGAGCGGATCCTGCGGGCCACGCCGATGAGTCGTTCCGCTATAGCGGCGATGTCTTCGGGCCGCAGCTCCACCTTCTTCAGGGAGTCGGTGACGTCCCTCCTTTTTTCGATGAAGGATTCGTCGAAGATGTCCCCCCCCTCCGATTCGGTCTGGCGCTTCAACTCCATGTACCGCTTGACGCCCGCGAGGTGATCGCGGAAGGGCTCCCTGTAGTACGCGCCGAGCTTGCGCGTCTCCGCAAGGTACTCGGTGGCTTCCTTCTTGGAGAGATTCATCTCGCGCGGGTCGCGCGTAGAGGTCGCGCGGAGGCCCAGGCGGAGGAACTCACGAACAAGCACGCCGGAGTTCCTGATCACCCCCTTGATGATGTTCTCCCCCTCCTCCATGGCCTTGGACAGCTCCACCTCCTGCTCCGCCGTGAGGAGATTCTCCTTGCCGATCTCACGCAGATACAGACGGATGGGATCGTCGACCGAGGATTCCTTGTCGCTGTAGATGAGCTTCTTGCGGTCCTTGCCCGGCTTCTCCTCCTCGATCTCGAGGTTGATATCCTCGTCCTCGAGTTTGATGCTGTGCTTTGAGAGCAAGGCAATGACTTCCTCGATCCGGTCGGAGTTTACGATCGCGTCAGGGAGGAAATCGTTCACCTCGTCGTAGCTGACGCTCTTCTTTCCCTTGGCGTACTCCAGCAGCTTCCTCATGGCGGGGTCGTCCTTGAGATCAAAGACGGCCTTTGATCCGGGCTGCGCCTTGTGATGTTTCGTCATTCCGCGAGCGGCCGCTGCGCCCTTGTCGCGCGCCATGACCGCGCCCCTCTCTTGCGCGCTGTGCGCGCCCCTCTCTTGCGCGCTGTGCGCGCCCTTTTTCGCCTTTGCCTTGTGGTTGGTCATTGTCTTGGTTTTCAAACCCCTGCCGCCCCCATCTTCAGTCTTTCCAGCTCGCTGTCCAGATGCATCTTTTCCGCGAGAAGCTCCCGCATCCGCACTGGATCCAATGTCTCTTTGTCCGCTCTTCTCATTTCCGCGCTCAAGTGCTCGATCTTCTTGCGCAGCGTTCGTTGCCGGATCCGCCGCACCCCGTCCCTGATAATCCGTTCCTGGTTCATGTCAAACTCGCCGCTCGCAGCCTTGCGGATGACAAGATCCCGCAGCTCGGGGTCTTCGATGCGCTCGCACAGGGCCTCGAAGCCCTCCTCCTCCTCTCTATAAGCCTCTTCCAGCGCGATAAACAGGGCTTTCGCCCGCTCGTCATCCAGATCAGAAAAAACGACCCCTCCCGTGCGCACCAGCGGGAAAAGATCCTGATTTGCCGCCGCCGCGAGCATGATAAAAAGGTCCGCCGAAGGGCTTTGCGGCTCTCCCGCGCGCCCGTCAGCGGCATCGTGGCCCTGCCTCGGAGCGCCTGCGCGCCGTCCCGCCTGCCACAACGTGAAATCCTGCCGCACCGCCTGTGCGTCCGCCTCCAGGGAATCAGCCAGGAGCGATAGGTATCCATCCCGCCGAAGCGCGGAAGCCGAGGCCGCGATGAAGGGGAAAAGAAAATCGCGGATGCGCTCCCGGCCTTCGACACGCGATGGGTTGTGCACCTCGAGCGCTTTCCCCAGGAGGTAGGCAAAACCTTCCTGCGGTTTTTCCAGGAGCGAGCGCAGCTGTTCGATCTCCCCCTTCTGCACAAGATCAGCGGGATCCTGCCCGTCAGGCAGCTCCACTGCCTGGACAATGATATCCTGGGCTTCCAGCATTTCGATCGCGCGCGCGGTCGCCTTCTGCCCCGCGGAATCGCCGTCGAACAAGAGCACGCCCTTGCCCGCGTAACGCTTCAGCAGACGCACCTGCTGCTGCGTCAGCGCCGTGCCCAGCGGCGCAACACAGTTGGTGATCCCCGCCTGGTGCAGGGCGAGCGCGTCCATGTACCCTTCCACAAGGATGAAGAATCCCGCCTGCCGGATGGAAGGAGCCGCCTTGTCCATCCCGAACAGGTTCTCCCCCTTGCGGAAGAACGCCGTTTCCGGGGAGTTGAGGTACTTGGGCTTTGCGTCACCCAGAGCCCTGCCGCCGAAAGCAATGATCTCTCCTCGCGCATTGGCGATGGGAAACATGATGCGATCGGCAAAGAGAGCGTTGTCCCGGCCATGCGCGCCTTCCATGAACAGACCCACCTTTCCCAGGAATTCAGCCGAATAGCTCTTCTGCAAGAGAAACCGGAAGAGCCATTCGCGGTCCGGGGGCGCGTAGCCGAGCTGGAACCCGGCGATGGTCTCTGGCTGCACTCCCCTTTCCGTCAGGTATATCCGCGCTCTCTCCGCCTGGGGCCCTTCCCTCAGCAGCCAGTGGAAGCTGCCGGCCACCCTGCGGTACAGCTCGAAAAAAGCCTCTCTCTTTATCCCCCCTCTCTCTTCGTCTCCCCGCGGGATCTCGATGCCCGCTTTTTTTGCGAGAAGCTCCACGGCATCGCGCCAAGGGACCTTCTCTATCTCCATGACAAAATCGAAAATGGTGCCGCCCTTGTGGCAGCCGAAGCAATAGAAGACGCCCTTTTCCGGCGTCACGGTGAAGGACGGCGATTTCTCCTGGTGGAAGGGGCACAGCCCCCAGTACCTGCCTCCCTTGCGCTGCAGCGCGACATGCTCTCCGATCACCTCGGCGATGTCGAGCTTATCACGAATCTCCGAGAGCGTGCTTTCCGGTATCCTCATGCCCCTACGGTTTCTTCAGATAGAGGAACTTCGCCTGGTTGTGCTCGTTCAGATCGCGTGAAAAATAGTGCTTCCCCGCCTGTTGATCACGAAGGACAAAGTACAGATAGCTGGTGCGGGCGGGATGAAAGGCGGCCTCCAGCGCCGTTTTGCCAGGATTCGAGATCGGTCCAGGTGGCAGCCCCGCCCACTTGTATGTATTGTACGGTGAGTCGAGCTTTTCATCATCGAGTGTGATGTACTCCGGGTGCGCCTTTTGTTGGATCTCCGTGATAATATATTCAAGCGTGGCGCATGATTCAAGCCCTATATTCCTCTTCAGCCTGTTGTAGAAAACCGAGGCAATCAAAGGCGCTTCCTCATCCACCCGGTATTCGCGCTCCACGATGGATGCCATGATCACTGTATCCCGCAGCGATTCCCCCGGCATAGCCTTCTCCTCAGGCGCGATTTTCTCCACCGTGGCAAAAAAGGTCTTGGCCATCAGCTCCGCCATGGCAGCCCCGGGGAAGGGCCGCGGCACGAAGTAGGTATCCGGGAAAAGGTATCCCTCCATTGTCTTGCCGGCGATCCCGAACCTGGCAATGAGGGCCGGTGACCGCGTTGCGGCGATGAAATCCCCGGCCGGGCATACCCCCAAGGCCTCCAGGTGCCGCGCGATCTTGCTCGCGGTCCATCCCTCGGGGATCGTCACCTTTTGCACGCTCTGCGAGCCCTGCACGAGCAGATGGTGAATCTCCAGGGTCGAAGCCCGTGCGGGGATCCGGAAGTAGCCGGCCTTGAAGCCGCTCTGGGTGCCTTCCAGCCGGCCAACGAGATTCAAGAGCGGCGCGAACCGGATGAAGCCCTGGCGCTGCAATTGCCGGCTGATCTCTGACAGGCTCTCCCCCTTGTCGATGGAGAAGAGCCGGTCAGTCGATCCAGCGCGATGAGGGCTGGAATTAACGAATGCCAGCGCGATTGCCCCGCAAGCGACCACACCGAGCACGATCCCCCCGACAAGAATAAGCCGCTTGCGGATCGCTCTCATGCTCCTCCGCCGCGCGCGTTCCGCTCATTGCCGCACGAGCACAAACTCCACCCTCCTGTTCTTCCACCGATTGTCGAGGTCGGAGAAATCCACGATGGGCGAATTGGCTCCCATTCCGACCGTGGTGATCCGCCCTGCATCGATTCCCTGCGAAATGAGGGCGTTCCGAATGGCATCCGCGCGCTGCTTGGACAACGGGATCAGCTCCTGCTCCTGCTCGATCTTCGCTTTTGCGGGGTTGTCCCAGTTGACCAGGTTCGCGTACCCCTCGATCTGGATCTTGTACTTTGAGTACTTCTTGAAGATCTCCGCGAGCCTCTTGATCGTGGCGACGTTTTTCAGCGCTTTATCAGTGTCGACGTTCACGTAGTCGGCGGTGTTGGCCTGGAAGGTGATGCTCGCGATCCTCACTTTGAGCTTGTCCCCGTCCTTGATCACGAGGATATCCACCGGGATGGTCTGCTGCACCGTCGTTGCGTTGCCCAGCTCGTCCTTGATGGTGAACGTGAGCGGGTAGTCTTCCGCCGACTGCACCAGCTCCCCCGTGTCCGAGGTTCCATTCCAGATGATCTTGTCGGAGGGCGCTCCCTTGCCGGCGAAGCTCGTAAAGGGATGTTGCTCGGGATCGAGGATCGTGATCTGCCAGCTGTCTATGGGAACGGGGTCGTCCACCTTCAGGCTGATGGTGAGCTCGTCATTCACGCCGTCGTTGTCGGGAGAGAACGGCAGCCCCTGGAGACTCACGTCGACCTTCGGCGGGGTCACGGCCAGGCGGAAAGGCGCCGACTTCGCCATGGCGACGTTGCCCTTGAAGTATTCCACCGTGAGGACCGCGGTATACAGGCCGTCGGGGGCCCCCTTGATTCCCGTTTTATCCTTCCCGTCCCACGTGAGCGTGGCGGGCACGGGGGAGACGCCGCTGGTGGCCTGCTGCTCGCCCGCTGCGGCCTCCACCATCGCGAGCTTCCACGCCTTCACACCGTCCTTCAGCGATACAATGATATTGAAGCTGATGGTGTCCCGGAAACCGTCTCCGTTCGGCGAGAATCCATTGGAAGCCGCCGTCACGTACACCGGCGTGGGCCGGGTGTCGATCTGGATGCCGCGCAGCTCCTTGGCCGTGGTGTTGCCGGCCTTGCTCTGCGCCTTCACCGCGTAGGTGTAGTACCCGTCCGGCATCAAGTTGCCGTCGTCGTCCCTTCCGTCCCAGGTGAAGTCAGTTGCCTTTCCCTTCCAGAACCAGCCCCGGACCTTCTTCCCATCCGCGGAATGCATTTCCCCTTCCCAAAGATCCTCTTCGCTGGAGCTCTGCTTGATCGTGACGCCGGTGAGCTTGCTATCCGCGGTCGGGGAGAAAAGCAGGGCATCAGCGGACACATCGATCGTAGGATAGCGGGTGTCAATGAAGAAGGCATTGCTCTCCGCTTTGGGCTTGTTCCCGTTCACGTAGCTCACGCTGAGAGTCGCAGTGTATTGCCCGTCAGGCGCGTGTTTCCCGCCATCATCGATGCCGTCCCACGCGATTTCGTCCGGGGCCCTGCTGCGGCCGGTGAAGGTCCGCACGACGTTGCCCGCCGCGTCCTTGACCTGGAACGTCCATGAGTCGACTCCGGCGGTCACGCGCAGCGAGGGAATGATGCGCACCTTGTCCTTCACTCCGTCTCCGTTGGGGGAGAAGTACGGAGGATCGGCGGAAACGCGGACCGGCGTGTCCTCGGTATCGATGCGGATGCTGATGGGAGCGGATGTCCCGGTGTTGCCGGCGCGATCGGTGGAGGACAGGCTGTAGACGTAGATGCCGTCGGGAAGCAGCGCACCATCGTCGCCCTTGCCATCCCACACCCACTTGTCGTCCGCCCTGCCCCGCCAGACCATGGTCTTCACGTCCTTGCCCGCGGAGTCGCGGATCACGCCGGTCCAGAAAAGCTCTTCCGAGGTGTCCTGGAAGATGGCGACGGTATCCTTGTTGCCGTCGCCATTGGGGGAGAACACATCGTATTCTGCCTTGGCTGCCGCCTGGGGGGCGGTGACGTCGATGGTCACGGACGGAGAGGTGGCTTTCGGCATTTTCCCATTGACGTACTCCACCGTGAGCGTGCCCTGGTATGAGCCCTCAGGCAGAAGCGTCCCCGCGTCATCCTTCCCGTCCCAGGAAATAGTGGCGGGAATGGACACCGTGCCGGAGAAGGCCCTCCTGGACGCGCCCTTGTCGTCTGTGATCGCCAGGTTCCATTTCTCGATGCCCGTGGCGACGGGCACCTGCAGGCTGAACGCGACGGTATCCTTCACGCCGTCGCCATTCGGGGAGAAGTAGGACAGGTCGATGGAAAGCTGCACCGGCGTGGGCCGGGTGTCGATGATGATGTTGTCCAGCTCCGCGCTGCCGGTGTTGCCCGCCCGGTCTGTGGCCGTGACGTGGTAGCTGTAAACGCCATCAGGGGCGACCGCATTGTCCTCGTTCTTGCCGTCCCATTCGAAGCTCTGGGGCGCGCTGTTCTTCCATGTGAAGGTGCGCACGACAGCGCCCGCAATGTCGCGGATCGTCCCCGTCCATGCGTCCTCCACGGAGCCCGATTGCTGAAGGGGAAGGGTATCCTTGTTGCCGTCGCCATCCGGAGAGAATATCAGGTAGGCAGCGGAGACGGTAACCGTGGGCGGCGTCGTGTCGACGACGACCGTACCGGTGCCGCTCTTTCCAAGATTCCCGTTGTCGTCTTTTGCCTCGACATGGTAGGTGTACGTGCCATCGGGAACCACGGCGCCTGCATCGGATTTTCCGTCCCACCGAAGCGAGTCGGGAATCGCGATGCCGGTCTTTACGTACATGAGGCGCGGAAGGATGTTCTTGAAATCCCTGTTTTCGGGCCGGTCTTCCTTGTTCTGGATGGCGCGAACAACGGCGCCGGTGGAGTCGGTGATGATGAACGAGTATTCCTTGATGTACCTATTGTCCGTGATCGAAAGGGCCAGAGTAAGGTCATCCTGGATCCCGTCGAAGTTCGGAGAGATATATTTCACCCCCTCAGTATCGATGGAAATCGCGGGCGGGGTCACGTCCCGGACTCCCAAAGGCACCGTGGCGCCCGCGCCGAAGCCCCATACGCCGCCCTCCAGGGGAGCGGCCACGACGGAGGATTTCACCTCCGTCACCTCGGTGGTTCCTGTTTTGATCCCCAGCCCGTTGAGCTTCAGCGAAATGCCGAACTCAAGGGGAAGAGAGGGCGCCGGCTCGATCCCTGTCACCTGTCGCAGGTCGAAAACATAGGCCGTGTCCAGGAAGAAAATATCCGCGACGGAGAACTCCATGCCCAGCTTGAATCGGATGTCCTGGAAGGAAGGGAAGCTCAAATCAGGAGCACAGGCAAGCTGTAGCGTATTTGTTTTCACAAGATTGAAAGACGCGCCCGCGGCCGGGGTGAATGCGGGGGGGAACCCGAGCGAACCGGCCGTGGAGGACAGCGAGTATGGCTTGCCGATAGTGCGGAATGCGACGCCCCAACGGAAGTCCTTGAGGATTCCCAGATCTCCGACCAGATTGAGCATCCCCAGGTCGAGGCCGAGACCCCAGTCGCTGGCCGTGCTGGTGCCCCCGAACTCCAACCCGATCCCCGCGCCGACGTACAGGTCGGGAAACAGGTCCTTGGCAAAGGAGACGTTCAGCGCGCCCTGCGCGCCCCAGTCCAGACCCTGCGATGTGTATCCGGCATTGGAAAAACGGGCGATTCCGCTCAACACGCCAACGCGTGTCGGCCACGTGACGCCCGCGTTCACGACGTTCCCGCCCCAAAGGAACGGGGTAAGCTGGGTCAATGCGATGTAGGAGAGGTCGAAGGTCAACCTCTGCTTGTCAGCCGATATCGCCGGGTTGAACACGGTGCCGGCAGGGGCCTCCAGCGTTGCCGTCTCTCCGCCTCCTCCCAGGAATTGCGGAGAATAGAAATCAAGAAAGCTATTGTCCGCGAAAACCGAGAGAGACGCCGTAAGCATGAAAAAAACAACGACAAAGGCGGAGCGCGCGACGTGTTTCATGGAAACCTCCCAGCCATACATCACTGTATCCCCGGAGCGCGTCGAAATCAACGACTTTGGGGAAAACGGGCCGCCAGTTTTTCTATCTGCTCGATCGTGAGCCGGTCGAAAAGCGCCTTTTCAATCCTGTGCAAAAGGTCGTCCAGGGTTCCCTGTTGGATGTTTTCACGGGGCTTGAGCAGGACGTACAATTCCTCTTCATCCCGCAGAGTAAGGAGCACTCCGCTCACAGAATCAGCTCCATGCCCTCTTGCGCCGAACGGATATCCAGCCCCCCCGTGCCGAGTTGTTCCCTGTGCCACTGGGCGCTGCGCGCAATGCCGGCCAGCTTGCGATCATCATAGCGCGGCTCATGATGGAAAAGCACGAGGGTCTTCACCTTCCATTCCATGGCCAGGTTTACCGCCATGGTGTACGCGGTATGTCCGAAGTCGAATTTCGTGAACGACTCCTCAAGGGTGTACTGCGAGTCGAGGATGAGGATGTCCGCGGATTCGAAGAAAGCGCGATTCTCCTCGCGCTGCTGAAACTCGCGGTCTGTCACCTCGGAATCAGTGGCAAAGATCACGCTCTTGCCATTCTCCGTTATCTTGTACGCGAATGAGCCCCCCGGATGGTTCATCCGCTTCCATCGTATCTCCGCGGCTCCAATCCGCACGCTCTCTCCCCGCAGGTAGATGAAGCGCAGCTCCGCCTGCATGGCATCCATGGTCACGGGGAAATAGGGCGGTTTCATCTGGTCCCTGATCGTCCGTTCAACGGAGGGAAAAGGACTGGCGAATACAAGCCGGTTTCCCTTGACCCATGCGGGCCCGAAAAAAGGAATGCCCTGCAGATGGTCCCAGTGGAAATGCGTGAAAAAAATCGGGAACTCCCGCACGGGGTCTCGCCTTTTCTCTATGGAGACTCCGAGATCGCGCAGCCCCGTGCCGCCATCCAGGATGATGATCCGGTTGTCGTCCGTGCGCACCTCGAGGCACGTGGTATTGCCTCCGGCAGTGCCGAACAGATACGGCGGCAGGCCTGCAAGGAAGAGCTCCCTCGCCTCGGCGCTCTGCAGATCAGAGGGACGAATGCGTTGGACGACCGCGGCGATTTTGCTCCGCACCTGGTCAGGGGAGAGCGGTGTTGGCAGGGATCCTCGCACGCCCCAGAACGTGACCTTCATACGCCTTCTCCTGCCCCCCCCCTCAGCCCTCAAGGAATCCTTCCCGCTCTCTGCGCGCCAGCCACGCTTCGATCTCTCTCCGCGAGTGAACTGCCCCCTTGCCGATGCCGGGACACTGTTTTGCATGGCGCTCCCATTCCTCGCGCGAAGCGACGCAGGCGCTCCAGAACGGGAAGCTGCGGCACTGCAATGGCCGCGCCTCATAGACAGAGCATCCGCCGTTTTCCCATAAAATGCAATCGAGATTCGATTTCTCCTTCAGGCTGATCCGCTGGGCAAGGCCTATATCCACTTTTCGACAATGGAGGGTGAGGAATTCATGCTCTTCCATTCCCATGGCGCGCGCAAGGGACCGCAGATCGGCGGAGGAGAGGAAAACGTAGCCGGGCGTATGCCGACAGCACGTGGAGCAGCGTGTGCATTCGAACTGCAGGCCCGAGCTGAAAAAGACCTCACTCATCACGTTCTCCGCCCCCCTCTCCACTGAGCAGGGAGGAAAGAAAAAGCCTTCTTCCCATCAAGAAGAAGGCTCATGGGGAGAGAAGGATTCGAACCTTCGAAGGCTGAGCCAACAGATTTACAGTCTGCCCCCTTTGACCACTTGGGAATCTCCCCGTAGGTTTCACGCGTAGCGTGAAACCGAGGGCGGCAGCCGTTTGCACAGCAAACGGCGGAAGCCCATCATCAAATAAAAACCGTGAAGCTAAAGGCCCTCTTTTCTTAATGAGTATCGCCTGCCTCTGTCAAGTGGCGTCCCTGACCGGCACTCGCCATGCCTTTGGGTGGCGAAAGCCACCTCTCGGACTTGAACCGAGAACCTCGAGATTACAAATCACGTGCTCTGCCAGTTGAGCTAAGGTGGCGATATGATTGCGGCAAGGCTATTCCAGCGAAGGCGGAAAGTCAAGGGAGCTGAAGATGTCCCCATGGGAGAAGGTCAGCACCTCCGTATAGTCCCGGAACACGGCCACTGTCTGCTCGAACTGCGCGGAAAGGCTCCCGTCGGTTGTCACGAGGGTCCATCCGTCGTTGGAGACGTGCACGCCGCTCCCCCCCAGGTTGAGCATCGGCTCGATGGTGAACACCATCCCCGGCACGATCCTGAGCCCTGTATCCGGGGCGCCTATATTCGGGACCATCGGGTCCTCATGCATCACCTTTCCGATCCCGTGCCCCACGTAATCCTCTATCACGGAGCAGCCGAACCTGCGCGCCGTTTCCTGGATCGCGGCGCCCACGTCGCCGATCCTGCTGCCGGCAACGGCGGCGCGGATGCCGGCAAGGCTGGCACTCCAGGCCGCCTTGAGCAGCCGACGGCCGTCGGGCGTGGCCTTTCCCAGGAGAAAGGTCCATGCGGCATCGCCATGCCACCCGTTGACTTTTGTCGTGATGTCGATGGAGAGAAGATCGCCGGACTCCAGCTCCCTGTTGGAGGGAATGCCGTGCGCCGCTACATTGTTGACGGATGTGCAGATGAAACCAGGGAACCCGCGGTACCCCCGGAGCGCCGACTCGGCGCCGTTTTCCTCCAGATACCTGCCCGCCAGCCTGTCCAGCTCCGCCGTTGAAATGCCCGGGCGCACACAGGGGGCGAGATAGCGAAGGCACTTCTCCGCCAGCCGGCACGCTCTGCGCACGCGGGCCACGTCCACGGATGTTTTGAGGCTTATTTCCGCGTCCATGTGCTCCCCGCTGCCAGCGATTCATAGAGGGGGAGGTAGGCGTCGGCAAGCACCCTGTCCCACGTATGCAAGGAGAACACCTCAGCGAAAGCCGTTCTGCGAATCCTCTCCAGTGCCGGCGGGTTTTCATGATACAAGCGGGTCGTCCGATCCACGGCCGCTGCCAGTTCTTCCGCTTTCTGCTCGTCATAGGAGAAGCCCGTCTCTCCATCCCGCACCTTTACCAGGCCTCCCACCCGGTGGACAAGGGGGATGCTGCCGAGCAGCTGGGCGATGTAGTCGGTCAGCCCGCATGGCTCATATGCGGAGGGGATTAAAAAGAAATCGCTTGCGGCATAGATAAGCGACGCCAGGTCGGGATCATAGCGGGGCACGAAAGTGAGCCTGCCCGCGGTGGCCGGCGCGGAAGCAAGCCAACCGAGCATCGCCTCCTTCTCCTTCTCGCCCTGGCCGAGGATCACGAACCTGCGGTCCGGCTCCCTGCGCGTCAGCTCCTTCAGCGCTTCAAACAGGACATTGATGCCCTTCTGCCCTGTCAGTCTTCCCACGAACGCGTAAAGCGGTCCCGGGGATGCGCCCTCGGCGATCATCGCAAGACGCTTGACCAGGACGCAACGACACTTTCTCTTCCCCGCCAGGTCGCCCGTCAAAGGGTTAAAACTATAGGGAAGGCCCGTCGCTTCAGGAGCGCGCGGATCCCACGGCAGGGGGTCGATGCCATTCGTGATGCCTTCCAGCGGGATATGCCGTTCACGAAGGGCCTTCCCCAGCCCGCCGCCCATCTCGTTCCCCTGTTCGGCGATCAACTCGCGCGCGTACTGCTCGGAAACCGTCACTAATGGACAATAGGAGCCGGCAAGCAGGAGCGGGTCCACTGTACCATTCAGCAGGCCTTTCTCAAGCGCTTCATCCGGCAGACCGGTGAGGAGTCGGGCGAACCCCGGATCCCATACCTCCTGGTGATAGCCGTGTCCCGCGTTATGGATGGTCAAGAGGGCCGATGCTCCCGCCAAGCCGCGCGCGTACCGGGCATCCTCCCGCAGGAGCGCTGGCAGGAAAGCGGTATGGCCGTCGTGGCAGTGAAAAACATCCGGTGCTTCCCCAAGGGAAAGCGCGGTTTCCAGCGCCGCCTTCTGGAGGATGAGGTTCAACTGGTGGAAGTCCCAATGCCCCGTGCCTTTCTTGCGCCAATGATTTTCCCGCTCATCCTCGGCCGTGTAAGTGTAGACATTGCGGATGCTTGAAAACCGCGGCGAATCAACGAAAAGAAGCCGAACGCCGTTTCGGCGAACGGCGATGATGCGGACCCTCTCCTCGAAGAACGCGCTCCCCCTGTCCTGGTCAGGAAGGGAAAGGCAGAAGGAGGCAATGGCATCGCCCTGGCACAGCTCACGCGGCAGGAATCCATAGAGCGGTAGAACGACGCTCGGCGCGCTGCCGGCCCGAGCATGCGCCTCAGCCAACCCGCGCACCACATCCTTGACGCCGCCTGCCTCCGCAAAGCCCGCGTATTCGCGGGCAACGTGCCAGACCGAGACGGGCCGGTTCACGATCGATCACCGCCGGCAAGATCAGGCCGGAGCGCCTCAGCTCCGTCAAGGTACACCGGAGCCAGGGGGCGCCTTTTGAGCGCATCAAAGGTCACAAGCGCCCGAATAACGCGCGGCAGGGAGCCGTCCGTGCGCGCCTCTTGGGCGCAGAACAGCGGGGTTTCCGAAAATCCGGTTTTTCTCAAGCCAGTGGCGGGATTCGCGGCCGTGAGATCCTCGGTGAGGGAGAAGATGATGCTCACGATGTGATTCTCGGCAATTGCGTTGGCCTGAAGAATCTCCTTTACCAGCCTCGCCGCAGCGGCCTCTATGGCGTGCGGGGTATTGGCCGCCACCTGTATCGCGCCTCTTACCGCTTTTGTCATCGCTCCCCCCTGCCCAATGATGCGCCGTCCCTGCTGATCGCGCAGCCCTCAGATGACCCGTGAAAGAATCGAGATTCTCTCCTCCATCGAGAGCTCGCGGGGATTGCCCCGCATGCTCGCACCGGACGATTTTTCCGCCAACTCCGGGATGTCACCTGTGGGGATATGAAACCCGCGCAGGTCACTGGGAAGGCCGTACGCCGAAAGAAGCGATCGCACCTCTTCTGCCAGCCACGCCACCGGATCACGCCGGGTGGATGATTCAATCCAGGGAGCAACAAGCCTTCCCACGGCGTCGCGGATGACATCCCTGTTCGCGGCCAGAACAGGCGGAAGCAGAACAGCGCAGGCAAGCCCGTGTGGAACGGCGTACATGCCGCCTACCGCCGCCGCAAAGCCATGCGCGGCGCCAAGGCCGGCGTTGGCCAGGGCAATGCCGCTCACCAGCGCGCCATAGGCTGCCTTGGCCCGCAGATCAAGATTTTCCGGGTCCCTGTGCAGCCCGGTAAGAGCATCCAGCATCAGGGGGAACGCGCCCTCCACGATCGCCTGCACAAAGGGGGTCGTAGCGCGGCTGACGTACGATTCCACAAGCTGCGTAAGCGCGTCCAGGCCCGATGTACCGGTGACAGACGCGGGCAGCGACGCCGCGAGCTGGGGATCGACGACAACAGAATAGGCGAGCAAATGGGACGAGCGCATGCTTCTCTTCACCCCGAGGCTTTCAACCCTGACCACCGCATTTTTCGTGGCCTCGGCGCCGGTGCCCGCCGTGGTAGGCACGGCCACCCACGGCAGGCAGGGCCCTGGCACGGGAACCGCTCCCGGCACCCCTTCGAGGAACCGGTCCACGGGGCCCGGGTACCTGAGGAGCGCTGAGAGGGCCTTGGCAGTGTCAAGGACGGATCCGCCCCCCACGGCCACCAGGGCATCAGGAGCGAATCCCGCGGCTGCAGCAGACGCCTCCGCGAGCGAGCGGGATGTCGGCTCAGACAAGGGGCAACTCAGCCGCTGCACCGAGCAGTCCGTGAATCCTTCCATGATCTTCGATTCCCAGCGTGATCCTGCCAGCCATCTGCTGCCGGAAACGATCAGTATCTTTCTCCCTACATCCCGGATGATCTCGGGCAGCTTCCGCAAGGCGCCGACTCCGAAATGAATGGCCCTGGGCATCTCGAGGCTGAAGGGAATCATGGCTGACAGCATAACGCCTTTTCAGGTTTGCAGCCATTGCTGCACGTACCGCAGCGTCACCAAGAGGAGCGTGCACGCGGCGAGGGAGAGCACCAGGAGGATCCAGCGTACGATCAGGGCGCGCCGTTCGTGGATATTGCGGTACACAAGGAACCCCGCCAGCCAGACGCCCGTGACGAGCTGGAGGCTGAGGCAAATGCGCAGGAGCGAAAGAAGAAATACCTGCGTGGAATCAAGGAAATCCTGGTAGTTGCCCAGCAGGTAGAAGAAACAGAGCAGGGCGGAGAGGAGAAAGAAGAAAACTACGGCCCTGCCCGTATAGCTTGAAGTGTTGGAGAGAAAGGGATGTTCTTTCATGCGCAATCCATTATAATCAACACCGGTTCGGACAGGAAGCGGCGCTTCGTGGAGTCAGCGAGTGGGTGACGGCGGGTACTTCTTCAATTTCGATAAAATGTCCTACGTCAAGGGACGGCATCCGGCAGCCTGCATTCTCTGCCTCCTCCGCGACCGCAACCCCGATGTCGTGGACCTCAGCATATGGCGCGATGAATATTTCGTGGTGTCGGTGAACCTCTATCCCTACAACCCCGGCCACCTCCTTCTGTATCCGTGCCGGCACGTGGAGGACGTGCGCGAGCTCACCGCGGAGGAAGAGCGGGAAATGGTTGCACTGCAGCGGTGGCTCCTCGGCATCCTGGATCGGGCCTGCTCGCCCCATGCGTATAACATCGGGTTCAACATGGGCGCGGCGGCCGGCGCCTCCATCAGTCACCTCCACCTGCACATCATCCCGCGCTATCCCCGAGAGACCGGGATCGCGGACCTCATCGCCGGGCGGCGCGTGCTGGTGGAGGATCCGCGGGAGACCGCCCGGCGTCTCTCCCAGCTTGCGGCTCAGGAGCCTTTCTCGATTTCCAGAAGCTGATCAAGCAGCTTGAGGAACGCGCTTATCGTCTCCGAACGGGCATTCAGGATCTGCCCCAGGGTCTGGTTTCGCCCCCGGTAGAGGTGCAGCGTTTTCAGAAGAGACCGGGTGTTCTCCAACGTGCTGGTGCGGATGTCGTCGAAGATCGTTCGCACGGCCGCCATGAAGTCTTTGGCTTTTTCAATCAGATCACGCACTTCGCGGTCCTTCTGCGAGATGAACGCGCGGTAGGTCTTCTGCAGGAGCAGGTCGGTGGCCACGCTGAACCGAAACCGTCCCAGCTGTTTGCCGTCCTCCTCATCCGGCGAGAGGGATCGGTCAAAGAGCACGATACGCGCCTCAAGATCCTCCAACCCAGAGATGTTCTGCATCAGCCTGCTCTGCAGGATGCGGTTGTTGGCAAGCGCCGTGCCGGCCACGACCTGCGCCGCCTCCTGCATGACGCCCTTGAACTGCTGCAGCAGGTAGTTGTACATGAGGGAGAGGCTGCGGATGCAGCCAAAGTAGGGAAGACCGAGCTTGCGGAAATCGAAATCGGGGTTCTCCTTGTAATACATGAACTCAACAAGGCGCTGACCTTTCAGCACCTCCTGGATCTTTTTCCCGATGACCCGTTCCTTGATCGTCTCCAGTCTCTCCCCCAGTTCCTGGCCCAGCCGCGCCTTGAGCGTTGAGAAATAAATGCTCTTCAGGTACAGCCGCGGGGGATTAAAGACCAGCTGAAACCAGGGGTCGCGCCGGAAAAATCGCAGGAGATCCAGGAGAGGGACGGCGAGCTCGAACGAGTCTATTTCAGTCGCGAGGGCCATGACATCGGCGCGCAACTGGCCCAGCTCCGCCTCGATCTTCTCCCGGCCTTCTTCCGCGCCCGGCTTCAGTCCCGCGCGGACGCTGAGGTAGTAGGCGATGGGCTCCTCGGCGTACAGGTAATCCGGCGCGCAGCGGTGAAAGAGGCTGAAAGAGACATGCAGCTTCTCCATGAGATCGAGGGTGAGCATGACCGGCGCATGCTCGAACGAGGGATTCTTAGAGTCCGGGGAATCGGCAAGCAGGAAATTGAAATACCGGAAAAACGCGGCATAGGGGAACGACGCAATCCTGCCAAGGAAGAGGTGCAGGCGGGACTGCTCCTCCAGCTGGAGCATGAAAGTCTCGGGGATGGCGCGGATGTAATCGTTGAGCCTCAGGGAGAGCTTTTTCGTGATCTCATCGGTCTGGCCGGTCTGGGAGAATATCTCCTCCATCTCATCGGTTGTGATGAATTCGTCGATGGTCTTCTTCGCGTGCTCCCATCGCTGCTCTACGTACCATGCGTAAGCAGCGCCCCTCACCGCCTTGTCAGAGGAGAGGGCATGGTAGACGCTGGCGAGGGGCTGGACCTTCAGGTACAGGTCATACAGCTTGCGGGCAAACTTGCTGGAAAGGTCCCGGGTCTCAAAACCAGTTATGCCGGGGCTCACTGAGCGGATGTGGTTTTTCAGCAGGCGAAGGCGTATGTCGAGAAAGACCTCCTTTTTCGGCTTGCCCGTGAAGAATGTCCGCATCCACAGCATGAATCGCACCCAAGCGCTGGCCTTCTTCAACTCGTAGGCGATGATCTTCTCCCGTTCGTCCTCCTGCAGCTCGACCTGAACGGCCTCTTCGCCTTCCTCGCGCTCCATCCTCCTGCCGATCCTCTCGAGCAGCGCCTTGCGTTCCTTTTCCGGCAGGGCCATCGAGAGCTCTTCAAGTCGGCTTTTCTCCAGCATACTCACCCTTTTACAAACGATTGTACCACGAGAAGCTTGCCGCTGCCCACGGTGATGCGTACGCGATCCGCGGTGGCGCGGTTGCTGATCCCGCCGAAGCCGCGGCGGAACTCAAGCCCGTCCAGCGGCCACTGCAGACCTTCCGAATGCATGTCCGCCGCGCGTTCTCCCACCGGAAATACCGAGATCGTGCTGCCGCTCCAACCCGTGCACTCCGCCGTTCCGTCCACCAGCCGGATGTCTTCCTGGCCGGTCAGCCAGCGTGACGGAGCCGGCACCCTTTCGAACAGGGCGGCAATGCCGAGCAGGTGGTCGATCCGCCCCCCCCCGCCGCCGGCGATCGTGATCTGGCCGCAGCCCTTCTCCCGGAGGATTCTCACGCCGATCTCCGTGTCGGTCTCGTCCTTGTCCCTCGGAAAGACCAGGACTTTCTCCGGCGCGAAACGCCGCAGAAGCGCCGTATCGGAGAGGGAATCCATGTCGCCGACCACCAGGTCGGGAACAAGCCCCGCGGCAAGCGCGAGATCGAGACCGGAGTCCGCGGCCACTACCAGATCCGCGTCCCGCGCGCACGCGACGAGCTCTCGCGGCGAGGGACCGGCTCCACCGATAACCAGCAGACCACGCCGACCCCTCCCTGCGCTCTTCTCCCGATCGGAAATCATCCCCGGAGAGTAGCGGTTTCCGCCCAGCGGTGCAAGAAACGAATTGCCTCAAGCGCCGTGCGAATCGACCGAGCATTGAAGGTAGAATGTCATCGCAGGCAAGGGGCACCGTGCCTGCGGCGACAGCACACGTCACCTTCGGTGACGGGGATCATGCACGGACAGGGAAGTCCGGCACACACTTTCAAGGAGGATTCGATGATCATCAATCACAACATGAGCGCCATTTTCACCGAACGCAGTTTGAAGTGGAACAACATTGCGTCCGACAAGGACATGGAGAAGCTCTCCTCTGGCCTGCGGATCAACCGGGCAGGGGACGACGCCTCAGGCCTTGCGGTCTCGGAGAAAATGCGGTCGCAGATCCGCGGCCTGCGCATGGCGGAGCAGAACTCTCAGAACGGGATCTCCTTCATTCAGACCGCTGAAGGGTACCTTCAGGAGAGCCAGGACATCCTGCAGCGGCTCCGTGAGCTGTCGGTGCAGGCATCCAACGGAATCTACTCCAACGAGGACCGGATGCAGATCCAGGTCGAGGTCTCCCAGCTGGTGAGCGAGATCAACAGGATCGCGTCCCACGCCCAGTTCAACGGCATGAACATGCTCACGGGCAGGTTCGCCAAGGCGACGGGAGAGAAC
>JBEKQU010000078.1:0-19923 GCA_049519415.1 Spirochaetia bacterium | reverse complement strand
TCCTCTACATACGTGCTATCCCTCCGAGCCTGTCACACCGTGGTCGGGCAACTACCCTGGCTGAAAACGCGACCACGGCCAGTCCCTCTCGCCCCCCAAGCCGAGATTTGGAATTGCTGGATCCGGGCTAAGTCAGTTAGAAACAGGCAGGGACAAGAAGATATGCCGAATATTTTATGGCAAATATGCATAAATGCCAAATAATAGTTGACACTTCTTTGATATTGCGATAAATTGATCCTATGATCGACAGCATCGATAGGAAGATTCTCGACCTGCTCCAGGGCAATGCGAGGATGTCCAACGCAGAGATGGCTGAAGCCGTAGGGCTCACCATTTCTTCGGTGCACGAGCGTGTGAAGAAGATGGAGAGGAAAGGGATCATCAAGGGATACGTGGCGGTGGTGGATCCGGAAAAGCTCGGCAAGCCGCTGCTGGCGTTCCTCCGACTTACCGTCACCTCCAACGGCGAAGCCAAAGGGGGGATCCAGAAGCTGTGTGGAGACGAGGTGGACATCCTCGAATGCCACAATGTGGCCGGGGAGGATTGTTTCATCCTCAAGGTCCGGGCAGCCGGGCCCAAGCAGCTTGAGAAGCTTCTCATTGCGATTCGCGGAAGCGCGGAGGCCTCCCGGTCGGTCACGAACATCGTTCTTTCGACCTACAAGGAATCAACCCGGGTCACACCCGCACCGGCCGAGGAAGGAGAATGACATGAGCGCCATTGACGTATCCCTTCTTTTGAATGGTATCGAGCGCCGTGCCGCGAGCGGAACGACATCCGCGCCGCTTCGCTTTGTGCTTTGCGCCGGTGAGGTCCTTCGGCTGCCTCGGCATTCTCTCACCATCCGCGTTCTCTCCGGGACCGCGTGGATCACGCATGCCGGCCGTGACATCGTGCTCGATAATGGCGGCGTCCTGCCGATGGAAGACGCCGGCGATTGCCCCCTGATCTCGAGCGTCGGAACGGAGGCGCTGCTTTTCGAGACGCGCTGATTCGGGTAGGGCCGCACGAAAGCCATGCCTTCGATCCGCCGTGCGATCTCGCCGCCAGGCGCTCCCCTCCCGCCGTCTTTCGTGATAGGATGCCCGAATGCGCGTCCACGAAGCCACCACCCCAGCGGACAGCCGGCGATTCATCCAATTTCCCCGGACCCTGTACCGCTCAGATCCCTGCTGGGCGCCTCCTCTCTGGATGGACGAGCGCGGCGCATATACAGGCAAGAGCAATGCGATACTGGCGCGCTCCGACTATGCCCTGCTCCTCGCCGAGGCCGATGGGCGCGTGGTCGGAAGGAGCCTCGTGTACGTGGACCACGCCTTCAATGACTACTACAAGACGCGCACGGGGTTCTTTGGCGCCTTCGAATGCGTGAAGGATCTGGCGGTTGCGCAGGCGCTGGATGAGAGAGCGGTCTCGTGGCTTGCAGCCCGGGGCATGAATAGGGTGCGGGGACCCATTCATCCGGTATCGGAGAGTTGGGGCTTTCTCCTTTCGGGTTTCGATACACCGCCGGTCTTCATGGCATCCTACAATCCCCCCTGGTACAACGATTTCATGGTCCAGCTCGGCTATGCGAAGGCAAAGGACCTCCTCGCATACGACGCCAGCAATGAAAAGAGCTACAAGATTCCCGGACGCTTTGCCAATTTCAGCGCGCGCATGCTCGGCGCGCATGAGGGTCTCAGCGTCCGCCCGCTGTCCATGAAGAGACTCGTGCAGGACGCTGACGCAATCCTGGAAATCTCCAACGCAGCGCTCAAGGACAATTGGGGGTTTGTGCCGGTCAACCGCAATGAGTTCCAGGACATGTTCCGCAAGCTGAAGCCGATCGCGGACCCCAACGCAATCTGGTTTGTTGAGGACAAGGGCAGGCCTGTTGGGTTCGCCCTCGGGTTCCCCGATCTCAACATCATTTTGAAGAAGATCGGGGGGAGGATGCTCCCCTTCGGGTTCCTGCACCTTCTCTTTGGCGTGAAGAAGGTGAAGGACTACCGCCTTTTCGGACTCGCCGTCCTGCCCGAATACCAGGGCAAGGGCCTGGACGTCCTTCTCTACATGGAGCTTTTCAAGGCTCTTGCTCCCCGGATCCAGAGGCTGGAGGCGAACTACATTCTCGAAGACAACCTCAAGATCAAGAACGCCTTGGAGAAGCTGGAGCTGGACCTGGTGAAGACCTACCGGGTGTACGAAAAGGCGATCTGACCGGGAAACGCGATTCAAGTTCTGGTGCTCAACAAGCTCGATGAGGAGGAGACACAATTTTCGTTGACACCAGTGATTCTCAGTTTGTGTTTCGGAAGGAGCGCTTCTCATTTTGCACGATTTTTTAAGGGGCTTTCTGGCACCTTTTCCATCAGTTGCGCTTCCTGAGGAGATGCAAAATGAGAAGCGCTGCGTTGACACCTTACCGGGGGGCACATAGAATGCATCCCGGTGAAAAACGTCGCGGCAGTACTCATCATTCTCTTCTGCCTCCCGCTTTCCGCGGCTGCGGAAGAGGTCACGTTTCTCTACATGAAGCAATCCGGCTACGACCTGCCCGACATCGTGGAGCGTGCGCAATCCTTCCTGCGCAAGACAGGCATTCGCGTGAACCCCGTGTTCGTCGAATACAAGGACCGCTATTCCCTTATTGCGGAATCATCACGCAAGGCGACGCCGGACTATGACCTGATCCTGCTCGATCTCATTTGGACCGCGGATTTTGCGGAGCATGGGATAATCGATCCTCTCCCCACGGACCTTGCCAATGCAACGACCTCAGGGGTCGTCCCAAAGATATATGACGCTTTTTCCTATAGGGGGCGGCTGTGGGCGCTCCCTTTCCACGTCGACTTCCAGCTCTTCTATACGAACCTTGACCTGCTCTCAAAGGCGGGATACACGTCCCCTCCCCATACGCTTGAAGAGATGGTGCAGATGGCCCGCGATGCCCGGAAGAAGGGAGTTATCGAGTATCCCCTTTTTGATTCCTGGAACGAGCAGGAAGTGCTTGTATGCGAGTTCACCTGGCTCGCCGGCGCCTTTGGAGGCTCCCTGACGGACCAGGGGGGCCGCATTAACTGTGTGAGCCCTCCGTGCATTGATGCCCTGCGTTTCATGATTGGTCTCCTGCAGGAAGGGCTTATAAACCCCTTCTCCCTCCAGTCGGAGGAGAATTTCACTTCGGAGGTTTTTCAAGCAGGGGACTGCCTTTTCACGACCAACTGGTCATTCCTGATTCGCCTCCTGGGCAGCAGCCAGCAGCAGGCTCCGTTCCGTTGGGCGCTCTCCCCGATCCCTGCATCGAAGGCCGCCCTGCGCTCAGGGGTGAGCACCTCCAGCGTCTGCGGGTTCGAGGGGCTCGCTGTCACCTCGCGCTCCCGGCACAAGGAGGCTGCGTGGCGTTTCGCACGGTACCTCGATTCTCCCGAGTTCCAGGGCAGGCACCTGGAGTTCATGCCGGTATGGAAAGAGGTCTGGGACTGGCCTGCAACCCAAAGGGACGATCCGTTCATGAGCATCAAGCAGTTGGAGATCGCCGGCCTTCAGTACCGGCCCGTTCATCCGCGTTACGCGGAGATAAGCCGCGTGCTCCAGGAGTGGCTCTTCAAGGCGCTGAAGGGTGTGGTCCCCCCCGAGCAGGCGCTGCGGGAAGCGCAGAAGGGAATCAACGCCATAACGGGACAGGGACGATGAGCTTTTTCTTTCGAAAGGGCGGCCTCAAGCTGTCGGGCAAGATGATGCTCTTTTTCGTGGCCCTCGTCCTGGTCCAGTCCCTCGTGACCCTCACCATCCTCACGGCGATCATCTCGCGGACAAACCTCGACTCTTTGAAATCGCAGATCTCCGACACGATCCTGAGCGTCGAGGGCTACCTGAAGGAGACCATCAGCGATCTGCGCGTGAAGGGGGCCCTCATCGCGGGCCAGCAGACGACGATCGATTACACGGAGTTCCGCCTCAAAAACCTGCTCGCCCGGGAGCTGACGATCTTCAAGGAATCCCTTGGCATCGAGTCCCTCACCGTCTTCGTCTCCTCGGACGACGGCCCCTTCACGGGGACCCAGGCGGTGCTGGGGCGCGACCCCCAGTTCAAGGAGCAGCTTGCGGGATCGTTCCAGGGCCGCAACGCCCTGTTCATCTCCCAGGGGGATGGCGGAACGAGCCTCTTCATCCTCTCTCCGATCAAGAGGGGGGATAGGATCATCGGTGTCCTGTCCCTTGGCCTCAGCGTGGACCAGGCGTTCGCCACGCGCATCGAGAAGATCATCAATACACGGGTCGTCCTCAGGTTCAAGGACGTCTCCATCCATGATGGCACCCTCTCGGAAAACCAGATCTCTCAGGTCATGGCCGCCTATGAACGGCTGGGAGGAGGCGAGGGAAAGATTGCCAAGGCGGCGCAATACATCGTCGGGGCCCGAGATCTGGATAGGCTTGGACTTTCTGGCGGAACCGTGTACTGCCTCATGGACACCGCTGAATCCACACGACAGATCAAGCGGTACAACGGCATCTCCCTGCTCGCCACCTTCCTCATCCTGACTCTTGCGCTCGTCTCCGGGATCGTCTTCTACCGGCGCACGTTCTTCAACAAATTCCAGACCATATTGTCGGGAATCACGAGCATCTCCCGGGGAGACTTCAATCCGCCCTTCCAACTGCCGTGGCAGGACGAGTTCGGACAGCTAGCGCTCGCATTCGACGACATGTGCCGAAAGCTCCTCATCCGCGACGCGACGCAGAAAACCCTGGAGGAAAAGCTCGCCCTCTCCACGCGTCTGGCCGCCCTTGGGGAGATGGCAGCGGGGGTGGCGCACCAGATCCGCAATCCCCTTGTCGTGATGAAGGTTTCCACCGAGATGCTGCGCGACAACTTTACCGTGGGAAAGGATGCGGAGAAGTACCGAAAGCTCACGCACCTGATCCTGGACGAGATCGATTCGTTGAACCTTGTCGTATCCAATTTCCTCGATTTCGCTCGGCCGCGCAAGATCCTCCGGGCGCCGATGTCCGTGAAAAGCGTGGTGGAGTTCGCACTGGAGAGCCTGCCGCTGGATCACTACCCCGGTATCACCGTAAGGACGGTCATTGCGGATGACCTTCCCCAGTATCCCATGGATCGCAGCCTCATGACGCAGGCGCTCGCCAACCTGATCCTCAATGCGCTGCAGGCGTCCCCCGCGGGGGCCAGCGTCGAGGTCCGCGCCCGAGCCGTCGACGGGAGGCTCTGCGTGGAGGTGCAGGACTGGGGTACAGGAATCGAGGAGGAGACAATGCGCACCATCTGGAACCCCTTCTTCACCACCCGGGATTCCGGGACTGGCCTCGGACTCTCTATAGTGCACAGGATCATCGAAAGTCACGGCGGGAGCATCGACGTGCGCTCCTGTCCCGGCAAGGGTTCCACTTTCACCATTGTGCTCCAGGGAGACGTGAGCCCATGAAGAGAATACTTGTGGTGGACGATGAAGCAAATCTCTGCGACGTGCTGGCAATGCTCCTGGAAAACGATGGCTACGAGGTTGCCGCGGCGACAAACGGCAGGAAAGCAATCGAGACGCTGGAAAACGGCGCCGTCCCCGATCTGATCATCTCGGACCTGAAGATGCCTGAGAAAGACGGGATGGCCCTCCTGGACCACCTGAAGCAGACCGGACGCGACATCCCCTTGGTCATGATCACGGCCTATGGCTCCATCGAGAATGCGGTGGAGGCGATGAAGCAGGGCGCAGCGGACTTCATTACCAAGCCGTTCAACAAGGACGTGATCCGTCACGTCGTGCACAAAATCCTGAAAAGCGAGGATCTGAAAAAGGAGAACCAGCTCCTCAGGGAAAGCTGCCGGGATCAGGGCATCGTCTATCGCAGCGCGGCCATGCAGGAGATCATGGAGACCGTTGAAAAGGTGGCGCTCGCCCCGTCCGCCGTGCTGCTTCTGGGCGAGAGCGGCACGGGCAAGGAGGTGATTGCGAGGGCGCTGCACGCGCTGGCCGCTGAGCGCGGGAAATCAGACTTCAGCGTGCCTTTTGTGAGCATCAACTGCCCGGCGGTTCCCGATACGCTCATCGAGAGCGAGCTTTTCGGCTACAGGAAAGGGGCGTTCACGGGGGCCTTTCAGAATTTCAGCGGAAAGATCAGCCTGGCAAACAACGGGATTCTTTTCCTGGATGAAATAGCGGAGATCCCCGTGAAGACCCAGGCCAAGCTCCTGCGCTTCATGGAAGACAGGACATTCGAGCCCCTGGGAAGCACCTCACGGATAAGAGTGGAGGCCAGGATTGTCTGCGCGACGAACAAGGACCTTGCCGGGATGGTCAGGCAGGGTCAGTTCCGGGAGGACCTGTATTACAGGATCAACACCATCACGATAAGGATCCCGCCGCTGCGCGAGCGCACGGAGGACATCCTGCCTTTGGCGGAGCATTTCCTGGCGCAGTTTTCCCTCTCCATGGGAAAGATGATCAGGGGGATCTCCGAGCCTGTCCGGGGCGCTCTCGTGAGCTATGCCTGGCCGGGCAACGCGCGCGAGCTGCGCAATATCATCGAAAGGGCCGTCGTGCTGTCCCCATCGACTGTGCTTCAGCTCGACTGCCTGCCCCCCGAGCTCAAGTGCAGCCCCGTGGGGAGATCCCCCCTAGGAAACGCCGAAGAACCCACAGACAACCGGCTGGAACAGGCAGAGAGAGACCTGCTGGCCGAGGCGCTTCTCAAGCACCAGGGGAATATCTCCGCCGCTGCCCGGGAGCTGGGCGTCACCAGGGATACCATCCGATACCGCATCAAGAAGCATGGGCTGCAGTCTGGGTGATATTCCCCAGCCCTGGGTATAGTGCCCCAGATTGAGCGGTCTCGCGCAATTGGAACGCCATGAGAGCCATCAAGAATAATACCACCGCAATTCCTTTTCCCGCAAAAAGTTAAGCTCATCCGCGTGGCCGGCATCGGCCGGGAATGCCCCTGGCATGCTTCTTGTACTGTTTCGGGAGAACGAAAAACCCAACAGGGAAGGAGCATGGTCATGAAAAGAAAGATCTTCGGTTTTCTCGTGGTGCTGCTGGTCCTTACGGCATGCGTATATGGCGCGCCCGTGACGATCAATGCGCTGTTTATGAAGCAGGCCGGCTACAGCGAGGAGGATGTGACGGCCGGCACAAAGGACTTTGAAAAGGCCAACCCGAACATCAAGGTGGAGCTCACTTTCGTGCCGTACGAGCAGCTGGAGGAGAAGATCATCACCTCCGCCCAGGCCGGCAGCTACGACGTGGTGTTAAGCGATGGGCCCTTCACCGCCAAGTTCGGCAAGGCCGGCATCATCAAGGAAGTCCCCGCGCTCTCCGCCGCGGATCAGAAGGACATCTTCGGCGGCGCCCTCCTCTCCACCATCTACTTGGGCAAGAGCTGGGGCATGCCGTGGCTCAATGACTGCAAGTACCTTTTCTACAACAAGAAGATGCTGAAGGACGCAGGCTTCAACAACCCGCCCAAGACCTGGGATGAGCTGCTGACGCAGGCCAAGGCCATGAAGGCCAGGAACATCGTTAAATACCCCATCGCATGGAGCTGGGCGCAGGCTGAATGCCTCATGTGCGACTACACCGTCCTCGCGGCGGCGTTCGGCGGGGCCATGTTCGACAAGAACGGCAATCCGACCCTCACCGCGGAGGGGAACAAGCGCGCCCTCGATTACATGGTGAAAACCATGACGGAAGGGGTGACCAACCCGAACTCCCTGGAGTTCACCGAGGACAATGTGCTTGCAACGTTCGCCAATGGCGATGCGGCTTTCGGCCTGAACTGGACGTACATGTACAGCGGCGCCCTGGACGCCTCCAAATCCAAGGTCGTGAACGACGTCGGTGTTGCGCTCATTCCGGGCTCGCAGCAGGCGGTGAGCGCCACGGTGAACGGCGGACAGCCCCTGTCGATCTCTGCCGGGAGCAAGCACGAGAAGGAAGCCTGGCGGTACATCCTCTACATGGCGGGGAAGGATTTCCAGAGGACCTATTCGAAGAACGCGGTCCCCATCTGGCAGTCGCTGTACACGGATCCGATGGTCATCGGCTACAACCCCGTGATCGTTAAGCTCGCGGGCGAGCAGTACAAGTATCTGGTGAACAGGCCCTCGCTGCCGTACTACAGCGAGTTCTCCACCGACTTCCAGGTGAAGATCCAGGATGTGCTGCGCGGCAAGAAGACAAGCGACAAGGCGCTGCAGGAGGAGCAGGCATTCGCTGCCTCCCTTGCCGCCAAGAAATAGGGCAACGGCAAATGATGAATCCACGGCGGCAGGTTCTCGCGGAGCAGCAATTCGCGTTTCTCATACTTGCTCCGGCCGCCGTGGTCATCTTCGGCGTCGTCCTGGCCCCGCTGGTTACGACTTTCATCTACAGCCTGAAGAACATGGAGCTGATCTCCGCCGAGCGCGGAAAGTTCCTCGGGCTGTGGAATTATATCCAGGTGCTGCGTTCCGACTGGTTCTGGCAGGCTTTGGGAAGGACCCTCTATTTCACCATGGTTTCCGTTGCGCTGGAGACCGCCCTGGGGCTTTCCATGGCTCTCCTGCTCAATACAAGGTTCCTGGGCGCTGGCTTTCTCCGGGTTCTGGTCATCGTTCCCTGGGCGATCCCCGGAATCGTGAACGCCAGCATGTGGAAGTGGATCTACAACCCCGAGTTCGGGGTCCTGAACGCCGTTCTCACCCGGATGCACATTCTTTCGCACTATCGCGCGTGGCTCAGCGATCCCTTCCTTGCGATGAACATGGTGATCGTGGCGGACGTATGGAAAATGACGCCCTTCGCCGTGATATTCTTCCTGGCCGCGCTGCAGTTCATCAACAAGTCGCTCTATGAGGCGGCAACCGTGGATGGAGCAGGAGTTTTCAGCCGATTCTGGCACGTCACCCTCCCTGCTCTCGTTCCTACCCTTTCCGTCGTCGTGGTCATGCGCACGGTGGAGAAGTTCAAGGCCTTCGACATCTTCTACGTCATCACGCGCGGCGGTCCCTCCAATGGGACCAAGGTCCTGGTCTACGAGGCGTACCTGAAGGCGTTCGCCAACCTTCAGTACTCCATCTCGTCCACTGTCTCCTATCTGATCGCGATCATCGTCCTGGCGTTCACCATCCTGTACATCAAGAGCCTGAAGCGCAGGGATGTGGGGGAGCCATGATCAGAAGCCGCGTTTTCCCTTGGGTGCAATACTCATGCGCCGTTCTGGTCCTTCTTTTCACCGTGGCGCCCATCCTCTGGATGGTCATCACCTCGGTTTCCATCCACCGCAACATCATCTCCGTGCCCTTGCGGCTCATTCCTCCCGAGGTTACTTTCCAGAGGTACGTGGACGTGGTGGCAAATCCCGAAAACGACATTGCGTATGCGTTCAGGGTCGCCATGGGCAACAGCCTGATCGTGGCCTGCGCGGCCACCATCGTCTCCCTGGTGCTCGGCTCTCTCGCCTCCTATGCGTTTGCGCGGCTTCGTTTCGCGTTCAAGGGGAAGATCATGTATCTGATCCTGTTCACCTACATGGTCCCTTCGGTTGTCGTGGTGATGCCGCTCTATCTGCTTCTCAGCAGGCTGGGCATGCTGAACTCCCGGCCGACTCTGGTCCTTCTGTACCTCACGATGGCGCTGCCGTTCGTCATCTGGGTCATGCAGAGCTACTTCGGCTCTCTCAGCAGGACCTACGAGGAGGCGGCTTCGATCGAAGGGTGCAGCAGGCTGCAGGTGCTTTGGCACATCTACGTGCCCATGGCGCGACCAGGGATCATCGCCACGGCGATTCTCTCCTTCCTGATCGCGTGGGACGAGTTCTTTTTTGCGCTTGTCTTCACCTCGACGCTCGCCGCAAAGACCATCCCTGTGGCGATTGCCGAGTTCAGCGGGAAGCATTACGTGGACTATGAGATGATCGCCATGGGAGGCGTGATCGCTTCTCTGCCGCCTGTCCTGATCGCGATCATTTTCCAGAAATACATAGTCATGGGAATGACTTCAGGCGGTATCAAGGAATAACTTTGGCTTGGAGATTTTGGAGTAAAAAAATCTAAAAAATTTTTCTTGACAAGTTCTTTCAGAATATTGTACTGTGCAAACATGTCTGATCAACTTGTACGTACAAGTAAGCATCAGCTAATCCGTCAGTGGATCCTGGAGAGCATTAAAAATGGCTCCGTTGTACCGGGAGATAAACTGCCGTCAGAGAGCGAGCTGTGCGAAAAGTTCGGCGCTTCAAGAAGCTCGGTTCGTCAAGCGCTGACCACGCTCGCGGGAGAGGGCTGGCTGAGGAGCCAGCGCGGCGTTGGAACCTTCTGCGCCATGAAGGACCGAGCCCTGACGATGGATATTGGGCTGATCTGTTTCCACTCCAGCTCATACATTTTCCCGCGCATCGCGCGCGGCTGCGACCAGATCGCCCACCGGCGTGGTTTCCACATCCTGCTCAATCAATCCGAGTACGACCTCAGGAAGGAAGAGGAGATACTCCGCAAGCTCAGCAAGAGGGGCGTGGACGGAATCATCATCGAACCTGTCTGCGACGGCAGAGGTCCCTCCAACGCAGCTCTCATCGGCGAGATTGCCCGGGGGGGTACGCCATTCGTGCTGCTCGACAACTACTACCCCGGCACGGAGTACACCCATGTCGCCATGGACGATCGGGAAGGCGGCCGGCTGGTGGCATCGTACCTGTGGGCAAAGGGACACCGCGGGATTGGCATCCTCTACGATGGGCGGTATCTGCCCAAGATGCAAAGGAAGGACGGGGCGCTGGCTTTCCTGGCTGACGCGGGCGCGCCTGTACGGGAGGGCTGGGTGCTTTCCTACGAGGGCCCGATTGCCGCCGGCCACGCGCTGCGGCTCCTGGATGCCTTCCTGCGAAAGGGCGGCGAGCTGCCTACCGCATTCATCTGCACCAGCGACGAGGAAGCGATGGAGCTGTACAAGGCCGCCGAGGCCCGCGGTCTGAAGATCCCGGGCGACCTTTCCGTGATCAGCTTCGACAACTCCAGCCTCGCGGAGCTGCCGGGGATCGCACTGACCTCTGTGGACCACCCCGGCCAGTACATGGGGGAGGTGGCAACAGAGCTGCTGTTGGAAAGCATTCTGAATCCCATGATCGCCGCCAGGACCACGTCTCTCGTGTCGCCCCGGCTGGTGGAACGAGGTTCCGTGCGAATAATCAGCGATCGCGCTGATTGAAATCTTTGCTGAGGAGGGAATTTATGAGGAGGATTCTGTACATTGGTTTTGCGGCCCTGCTGCTGCTCCCGGTGACAGCATTCGCCGGCGGCAGCCAGGAGAAACAGGCCGCGGAGGAAAAGGTCGTCACCGTCTTCGCCAGCTCAAAGGAGATGGCGGACAACACCTGGAAACTTCGGAACGACGCCTTCGAGAAGTTGACCGGGATCAGGGTGGATCTGCAGCTCGTGCCGGGATCGGAGGATGATTTCTACGACAAGACGGACATCGCCGTCATGGGCGGGGACACGACGGACACCATCCGGCTCACCAACCCGCTCAACACCGCGCACTACGTCGGGTCCGGGTTTCTCCTGCCCCTCGATGACATGCTGAAGAAGGCGGGCTACAACGCGGATGCCGTGTTCGGCAAGTTCCTTAAAAGGCAGGGCGGGAAACTGTTCTCCCTGCCCTACGAGCAGTCCATGCACGCGGTGTACTATAACAAAAAGATCTTCAATGACGCCGGTGTCCCCTATCCGAAGGCTCCCTGGACCTGGGACGACTACGTGTCCACAGCCAAAAAGCTGACCAACAAGGACAAGGGAATCTATGGATCCTATTTCGTCCTTGACCAGGGCTGGGAATACTACGACTACATGCTCGCCCGCCAGAGAGGGGTGTCGGCGTACAAGCCGGACGGCTCATCCAATTACGATGACCCCGCGTTCAAGGAGGCGATGAAATTCATCTACGACCTGGGGGAAACGTATAATGTGCAGCCGACCTACAAGGAGTACCTTGCCAACAAGTACACCTGGGACACCTGGGCCGCGACGGGAAAATTCGGCATGATCTGCATCGGCAGCTGGTTCACGGGGCTTCTCACCGATCCCGTGACCTACCCGCGGGATTGGGATTGGGGGATCATCGAGACCCCCGCGGCTGGGCCGAACGGAAAGAACAACCTTAATGCAGGCGGCGTGTGGGCGGTCCTGAAAAATGCGAAGCATCCACAGAACGGGGTGCGCTACATCACCTACGTGAGCGAGAACTGGTTCCAGGCGGGCGGCGGCATCCCTGCGCGAGTCAACCTCACCCCCCAGGAGGTTCAGGGAATCCTGGGCGGCATCGCCGATAAATCCAATGGCTCCGTGAGCATCGCGGACCTGGACGCGGCACTGATGCATAATACTCTGGGTGTGGTGGACGAGAAGATCACGGGGGCAAAGGTGAAAGAATACTCGGACATCATCGGCAGGGAAGCGCAGTTGTATCTGTCCGGCGCGGAGTCCCTGGATGATGCGGTGAAGAACATCAAGTCGCAGGCGGACAAGGCACTGCTCTCAAAGTAGCGGGAAACGGCCCCGTCGGGGCGGGGCATCCCGCCCCGATGGGAAAAGGAAGCGCATGGCAGCAACGGTGGCACCGCGGAGATCCCGATTCCCCCTGCGCGAAGGACGAATCGCGTTCCTGTTCATCGCCCCTCTTTTCATCGGGTTCGTCGTCTTCAATCTCTTTCCACTCTTGTACAGCATCTTCCTGAGCCTGGTGAACTTCAACAGCTTCGGGGAAGTCAAGGTGAACGAGTTCATGGGGCTGAAGAACTATCTCCGCGCGTTCAACGATCGGCTGGCTCTCGAGTCCTTCGCAAAGAGCTTCCTCTTCTCTCTCATCTACCTGGTCGGCATCATTGCTCTCTCGCTTCTCGCCGCGCTCCTTCTCAACCGGAAACTGTATCTGAGGACCGCGAGCAGGACGATGATCTACATGCCCTACGTGGCCAACGTGGTGGCTATCGGCATCGTCTGGTCAATCGTGCTCAATCCGTTCGGCGGTCCCGTCAACACGCTGTTGAAGCTCGCCGGAGTCCCGGGCCCGGCACTCCCCGAGTGGCTGATCGGGGTGAAGAGCGCCCTGCCGTCCGTGGCGGGCATCAAGATATGGCAGAACCTCGCGTTCCAGACCATCGTCTATCTTGCGGCCCTGCAGGATGTGCCGAGGGAGCTGTACGAATGCGCCCAGATCGACGGCGCCGGGGGATGGCGAAGGTTTTTCCGAATTACCCTCCCGATGATCTCACCGACCACCTTCTTCCTGATCGTGGTCACGGTGATCGGCTCCTTCAACAGCATGGCCATCGTCAAGGTGCTCACCAATGGCGGACCGGGGAACTCGACGCGGATCATCACGCTTTTCATCTACGAGCAGGCGGTCAAGTACTCCTACTACAGCTACGCCAACGCGCTCGCCTGCATCCTGTTCGTGCTTCTGCTCATCATCACGCTCATCCAGTGGAAGGCGCAGGAGAGATGGGTGCACTATTGAACCCGCACAAGGCGCATGCCACGCTGGTCACGATCGTGCTTTCCGTGCTCGTTTTCGCGGCGGGAATCTTCATGATCACACCGTTTCTCTTCATGCTGTCCTCGTCGTTCAAGCCGAATGGGCTGGTCTTCGTCGAACCTTTGCGGCTCATCCCGAAGACGCTGTTCCTGGATAACTACCGGCGGATATTCGCCGATCCGTTGTATCCCCTTTGGTATTGGAATAGCATCCGCATCGTCCTGATCACCATTCCCCTGCGCGGCCTGCTCGTCTCTCTTGCCGCGTACGCCTTTGCGCGCCTGGCCTTCCGCGGCAAGAACGTTCTTTTCCTGCTTTTCATGGCCACCATGATGATCACGCAGGAGGCGACGATCGTCCCCCGTTACCTCATGTACAAGGCGATCGGGCTCATCGACAGCCAGTGGGCGATCATCATCCCGGCCGCCGTGGATGTGTTTTTCCTTTTCATGCTGCGACAGTTCTTCATCACGATCCCGAAGGAATTGTCGGAAGCGGCCCTCATCGACGGCTATGGGCACCTGCGGATCTACTGGCGAATCGTGCTCCCGCTTTCCAAGCCGGCATTGATCACCATGGTGCTTTTTACGTTCATCTGGATCTGGAACGACTACGTGAACCCGCTTGTGTTCATCAATTCCATGAAGAAGCAGCTCATCACCACGGGGCTGCAGTTCTTCCAGGCGCGGGAAGGCGCCAACTATGCGCTGCAAATGGCCGGGGCCACGTTTGCAGTGATTCCCACCATCATTCTCTTCACTTTCACCCAAAAGTACTTCGTGCAAGGCATCGCCACGAGCGGGATCAAGGGGTAGCGCAATGGCGAAAAGGTATCCTCCGATCAACGCAAAGCTGCGCGGCCTTCTGCACGGCGGCGACTACTTTCCCGAGCAGTGGCTGCACGCGCCCCAGCTTATCGACGAGGACCTCTCCTTGATGAAGCGCGCCCGCTGCAACGTCGTGAGCGTGGGAATGTTCGCCTGGAGCGCGCTGGAGCCCCGCGAAGGCTCGTTCTGCTTCGAATGGCTGGACGGCGTCATGGACCGTCTCGCGGCGCGCGGCATCTTCGCGCTCCTCGCCACCCCGACAGGCGCGCGTCCTGCCTGGATGTCCCATACGTATCCCGAGGTCAACCGGGTGAGCGCAGAAAGACGCAGGAACCTGCATGGTTTCCGGCACAACCACTGCTACACCTCTCCCGTCTACCGGGAGAAGGCCCGCATCATCAACCGACGCCTTGCGGAACGCTACGGAAAACACCCGGCGCTCCTCATGTGGCACGTATCGAACGAGTACGGCGGTGAGTGCCATTGCGACCTTTGCCAGGAGGCTTTCCGCGGCTGGCTGAAGAGGAAATACGACAACGATCTGGAAAGGCTCAACCGCGCATGGTGGACGTCCTTCTGGAGCCACACCTACGGCGATTGGAGCCAGCTTGAATCCCCCGCCCCTCACGGGGAGCCGCGCATGCAGGGGCTCATCCTCGACTGGAAGCGTTTCGTGACCGACCAGACCGTGGACTTCATGATCGCGGAGGCTGGGCCCCTGCGGGAGCTCGCTCCCGAGGTGCCAGTCACGACGAACATGATGGGCACGTACCCTGGGCTCAACTCCTGGAAGTTCTCCCCCCACCTGGACGCGGCAAGCTGGAACAGCTACCCCTGCTGGCATGGGAAGGGACCGGTGTTCGACGCGGATTTTCCCTGGGACCCCCAGGGGCGCGACTGGGTGACCGCCGCCGCCACGGCATTCACCCATGACATCATGCGCTCCCTGAAAGGGGGGAAGCCCTTCCTGCTGATGGAGAGCGCGCCGACTTTCAGCAACTGGCACCCGGTCAACAAGCTCAAGCGTCCCGGCATGCACGCATTAAGCTCCCTTCTCGCTGTGGCGCACGGATCGGACACGGTCCAGTACTTCCAATGGCGAAAGAGCAGGGGGGGGCTGGAGAAGCTCCATGGGGCGGTGATCGACCATTCAGGGACTGATAAAACCCGCGTATTCGGGGAGGTGGCGGAGCTGGGAAAGCTCCTCGAGGCGCTCGGCGATGTGGCGGGAACGTCGGCTCCGGCGGAGACGGCCATCATCTTCGACTGGGAGAACCGCTGGGCGCTAGAATGCGCCTCCATCACGTCTGCCGTGGGGGACGGCAGCTACGAAGCCTCCTGCAAAACCCACCACCGCGCACTGTGGGCCCAAGGCATTTCGACGGACGTCATCGACATGGAGCAGGATCTGTCTCGTTACCGGCTCGTGGTGGCCCCAATGCTCTACATGATCCGACCCGGCGTGCCGGAACGCCTCGAGCAGTTCGTCCGCGCGGGAGGAACGCTTGTCACGACCAATCGGACCGGGCTTGTCGATGAAAACGATCTGTGCTTCCTCGGCGGGTTTCCCGGCCCGCTGCGAAGGCTCCTGGGGATATGGGCAGAGGAGACGGATGGCCTTTATCCCGAAGAGCGCAACCGGCTCATCATGGAAAAAGGAAACCCGCTGAGACTCAAGGGAACATACGCGTTGGAGCGCTCGTGCGACCTGCTCCACGCCGAATCGGCGAGGGTGCTGGGGACATACGGAGAGGATTTCTACGCGGGCCTGCCTGCCCTCACGGTGAACGACATCGGAAAGGGGAAAGCCTACTACATCGCGGCGGACCCGGAGGAAAGGCTCCTTGTCGACCTCTACAGGGCGCTCGCGCGGGCTCTTCCCCTGCGCTCGGCAACCGGTGGACGGCTCCCCGAGGGCGTCGGCGCGCGAATCAGGACCGATGGTGAAACGGAGTACCTGTTTCTCCTCAACTTTACGGGGAGGAAAAAAACGTTGACCGTGGCGGGAGGACAATGGCGGGACGCCGTGACGGGAAAGCCGCGGCTGCCAAGGGTTACACTGGAACCCTACGGATTTGAGATCCGCGCAATGAGCGTGCGGCCGTAAGCCAGAGGCGCCCGGGATGCTCTGCCCACCGCTATCTTGAACCGATCCGCGACCATTCCCTTCGTGACCGCCTGCGCCACCTCCTCAGGCGGAATGCCATGGTCGGCCTGCCCCCTCTTCGCGCGCGCCTCGGTTTGGTTGTCATGAGGATAATGTTTTGCATAAATTATTCTAGAATCAAATGGAATTCCGTCGCCGCCTGGATTTCGTCGGAGGGAGAGAGAGTGCCGGCGGCTGCGGTCAAGGCGAGAGGGTTGAAGGGCAAGGGCGCGCCAACCTTCTCAGCGCCCGGCGTGATCGGCTGGGCGTGATTGAGAAAGCGCGGAGATGAGGCGGGTGAGGAGGCGGCAGCCATGAAAGATTTATTGGCGGTGATCGAGAATCGGCAGTCGACGCGGGCTCCCTTCGACTCCCAGCGCGCGATACCGAAGGAGCACCTGCGGCAGATGCTGGAGGCGGCGCGTTGGTCGCCCACTGCGCACAACATGCAGAACTACGAGGTGATTGTGGTCGAGGACCGGAAGCTGCTGGAAGCCCTGGGGGCAATCCGGGGTTCAGTCTCCGAGAGCTTCATCCGGGAGAACTACCAGCAGCTTTCCTTTTCGGAAGACGAGCTCAAGAAGAAAAAAGTCGGAATCCTCGGAACCATGTTCCCGCCTTCATGGAGGACTCCCGGGGTCACGCCGAGGCCGGGAGCGGATGAGGAGGCGCCCTCCCAGACTCGGCTTGTAGGAATGAGCGCGGCCCTTGTCGTGGTGCTGTACGACCCCGCGCGGCGGGCGCCAGCGTCGGAGGGCGACTTCCTGGGCATCATGAGCCTCGGCTGCGTCATGCAGAACATGTGGCTCATGGCGCACTCTCTAGGAATCGGTTTTCAGATCCTCAGCGCCTTCAGCGCGGAGAACGTGGAAAGCGAGGCGAAAAGAATCCTCGGCATTCCCGCTCATCTGAAAATCGCCTTCACCGCCCGTCTGGGCTACCCGCACTCCCCGCCGGCCTACCTTCGGGTCCGGCGGAACCGGGAGGACTTTGTGCACCATGACCGCTACGGAAACAAGGACCTGGGCTAAACAAGCGTTTTTTGCAGGGACCCAGATTTCGCTTCAGTCTCCTGTTTCCAGGTGCAGATACATGGACTGCAGCCCGACCCGTCCGGGGCCCGTGAAGCGGTTCATCACAAGGTTCATGCCCGCAAGCACTCCCGTGGACAAGCGCTGCATACTGGTTTCCATCTTTACCCCGGGGTCCTTGTACAGCCACCCGCCCGGCTCGATGTCGATCTGCTCGCCTGCGCCGAGAGACTTCTCGAACACGTTGCCGTAGCCATGGAGCCAGAGGATCCCCTCTGATTCAGGGGCGCGGAACTTGTCGATGAAGAAGCCGGAGCCTCCGAACAGGATGTTGGAGACCCCTTTCACGCGCTCGAAGGTGTAATCCACGTTTCCCGATGCGGCGAGAAACTGGTGCTCGCGCACGTGCAGCTCCTGGCCCTTCTTGAGGTGGATCGCGGCGATGTGCCCTGCTCCGTCGCGGCTGAAGGCGATCTGGCCCTGGCCCTTTGCCTCGGTGACGAAAATCTGGATGCCGGCCATCATGCGCTTCATCATGCCCTTCATGGGCTTGATCCCCACGGTGAGGCCGGTGTGCTTCCAGAGGAGAATGTGATGCTCGAAATACACGGAGGCGCTCCCGCTGAGCTCCACCGTCAGCACGGGAACCAGCTCACCGTCGAGATGATAGGTGATCCCTGCGAAGGTTTCCGCCTCCGCGCTCGTTGTCAGAAGGACCGGACGTTCCATGGCTTCCTCCTCCTTGAACAGTCTGTTGCGGGGTATAATGAAAGAGCCCGCACCATTCAAGGGTAGCGCCCGGCCGGGGAAGGGTCAACCAAAATGCCTGGCTTAATCCGAAGTCCCGTTCCGCGGCGCCCGGCCATACAGCTCCGTCAGCTCCCGCAGCCTCCCGGCCGCGGATTCGCCGAGGATGTCCTCTGGCGCCCGCCAGGACCAGTTGTGCTGGCTCGCCGTGCCCGGTCGGTTCATCCGTGCCTCCGACCCGAGGCCCAACAGGTCCTGAAGGGGAATGACGGAGAAAACGCAGGTGGAGGAGAGGGCCATGCGGATCAGCCGCCATTCGATCTCGGGGTCCGTGGCCGGCGCATAGCGGTCCAGATAGGACCGCTCCTGCGGGTTTCTGCCCTCGTACCACCCGCGCGTCGTGTCGTTGTCGTGCGTTCCCGTGTAGACGATCGAATCGCGCGCGTGGTTGTGGGGGAGGAAACGATTGCCGGCATCCAGGGTGCCGGCTTCGCCGCTATCAAAGGCGAACTGCAGGATCCTCATGCCGGGAAATCCGAGCTTCTCCCGCAGCGCGTTGACCCCTGGGGTGATGACGCCCAGGTCCTCCGCGATGATCGGGAGGCTGCCCAGCTCTTTCTGAAGCGCGGCAAAGAGCTCCGCGCCGGGAACCTTCACCCATCGGCCGTGCTCCGCCGTCGGTTCTCCCGCGGGCACGGACCAGCACGCGTCGAACCCGCGGAAGTGATCGATCCGCACGAAGTCAAAGAGCCCGAACGCCGCCCCGATGCGACGGATCCAGAACCGGAACCTCTGGCGCCTCAAAGCGTCCCAGTCGTACAGGGGATTGCCCCAGAGCTGGCCCGTGACGGAAAAATAGTCCGGCGGCACGCCTGATACGGCCGCGGGGTGGCCGTGTGCGTCCAGGAGGAAGAGCTCCCGGTTGGCCCATACATCGGCGCTGTCCGGCGCGCTGAAGATGGGAAGATCCCCAATGATCCTGATCCCTTTCCGCGCAGCCGCGGCCCGCAGGGACGCCCATTGCGAGAAGAAGAAGAACTGGACTGCCTGCTCCACGGCGATATCCGCCGCGCGGTCGCGCCGGCAGCGAGCAAGCGCGGATTTCTCCCGTAGAGCCAGGTCCCTGTTCCACGCCCGGTCCCACGCGCCGGCGTATTCGCGCTTTATTGCCATGAACAGGCCGTAGTCGTCGAGCCACCACGATTCGCTCTCTCGAAACGCATTAAAGCGATCCCTGAGCTCGCCCTTGATGCTTTGCAGAAACCGCGACGCCGCGGCGCGCAGAAGGGGAAGCTTCCATGCAATCACCGCTCCATAGTCCACCCGGCCTTCGGGGAAGCCGGGGATGGCGGTGAGATCATCGCTGCTCACGACGCCCCACTCCCGCAGCGCATTGAGACTCACCAGGAGGGGATTGCCGGCAAACGAGGAGAAGCATGCGTAGGGAGAGTCGCCGTATCCGGTCGGCCCCAGCGGGAGCACCTGCCAGAGCGACTGCCGCGCCGCGACGAGCTGATCCAGGAACCGGTTCGCCGACGCGCCGAGGTCTCCGATGCCGTGGGGCCCGGGCAGGCTGGTGGGGTGGAGAAGGACTCCGCTTGCACGGCCGGCGAAAGGTGTTTCGCCGCGCGCGTTTGTGGCAAACCGCTTCCGGCCC
>JBEKQU010000077.1:0-21089 GCA_049519415.1 Spirochaetia bacterium | reverse complement strand
GCAGCGAGGTCTCGGCCCTCCTCGGCCGGATGCCCTCCGCGGTGGGCTACCAGCCCACCCTCTCCTCGGAGATGGGCGAGCTGCAGGAGCGCATCACCTCCACCAAGACCGGGTCCATCACCTCCATCCAGGCTGTGTACGTGCCCGCCGACGACATCACCGACCCGGCAGCGGCCGCGGTGTTCACCCACCTGGACGCCACGACGGTGCTGTCCCGGCAGATCGCGGAGAAGGGTATCTATCCCGCCGTTGATCCGCTGGCGTCCAGCAGCCGCATCCTGTATCCCTACTATGTCGGGGAGGAACACTACGCGGTGGCGCAATCCGTGCTGCAGTGCCTCCAGCGGTACCGCGACCTGCAGGACATCATCGCCATCCTGGGCTACGACGAGCTGTCGGAAGAGGACAAGGCCACGGTGGCCCGGGCCCGGCGCATCGAGCGGTTCCTCAGCCAGCCCTTCTTCGTGGCCGAGCAGTTCACCGGCTTCCCGGGCAGGTACGTGAAGCGGGACGACACGGTGCGCAGCTTCCGCGAAATCATCGACGGGAAATGCGACACGCTTCCCGAGCAGGCCTTCCTGTACGTGGGCACCATCGAAGAGGCCCGGGAGAAGGCTGAGAAGATGAAGAACGCATGAGTGAAAAGTTTTCCTGGTCGGTGGCGACCCCCGACGGCGCCGTGGCATCGGGTGATTGCGAGTTCCTCGTGGTTCCCACGGCGAGCGGAGAGCTGGGCATCCTGGCGGACCACGCGGCGCTGGTGGCGTGCGTCGCTCCGGGAGAGCTGCGCGTGACCGCGGGCGCAGAGGTGCGCGCCATCACCGTGGGCGGGGGAATCGTGGACGTGCGGGACAACGCGGTGCGCCTCCTGGTGGCCGACGCGCAAAAGCCCGACCCCCGGGCGCCCCGCGCCTCCTAGGCGCGTCTAATCACCTAACCACTGTTCGACGATAAGGAAAAACCCCTTCGCGCGCGTGTATCGGCGTCAGGGGACTCGGGTGAGCGCTCGAAAAAAAAAGCCGGCATGCGCGCGAAAGTCTTGACAAGTCGGTCGTGAAGCACTATGCTTTCAATCGATTTTCATCCTATGAGACGAGAGGGGCAAACGTGGCTGTAAAGAAGACAGTGAAGAAGACCGCCAAGAAGGTCGCCAAGAAGCCGGCGAAGAAGTCCGCCAAGAAGACAGCAAAGAAGGCGGCAAAGAAGAGGTAGGGAAGTCATCTTCCCGCGCGGGGAAGCGGACGCTTTTCCCCTTCCCCGCGTTTCTTCCTTTAAGGTGGAAGTCCCGCCGGGGACCGGGCATCGAAGCCCTTTAAGGGTGAAGGCTGCCCTCGAGCATCCACGCATCAGCACTGACCCAGCATCGGACGCACAACTCCCCACACATCATCGACGCTGATTCCCGCCATGTCGCCGCTTGATGATATGATCACTCTCACAACGGACCCGCGCGGAGCCCACACCCTCGGATCGCTGGCGCCGAACAAGGCGATTGTCGGACACCCGGCAGCCGCGGCCAGATGCGTCACCCCGGAATCATTGCCAATATAGACCTTGCTCCGCGCAAGCAGCGCCGCCAGCACGGGAAGAGAGAACCCCCTCCATTCCCGCACCCCTTGCGGAGCGGCGCCATCCGCCTCCGCCGGTCCCGTGATCCATGCAACGCTCTCTCCCTCCCGCGAAAGGCGCCGGCAGAGCTCGCTGAAGCGTTCCCGAGGCCAGTTCTTCAGCGCGCTTCCGCTGCCCGGATGCACGGACACGGTCGCCCGTACGGAATCAGGCTCCAGCTCAGGAATCGCGACACGCGGCTGGCTCGAGGCTGCGTCAAATGAAAGTCCGGGGAAGAGCGAGAGGTGGTAATCAACGATCGGGACGGGCAGGGAAGGAAGGGGATCTTGCCGCACGATCTCCTTCACGCCCAGCGCGGCCAGGGCGGAGGGGATCGGCGACGAGGGAGCGGCAAAGAGGAGCGCGGAAGAAAACTGCCTGAGGAGGTCCGCCAGGCGCTGCGTCGCGGCAAAGGGCAAGGAAAAAAGCGCGGAAAGCTCCGCGCCTTCAGCGTCCCACGTCTGATCAAAGGCCGGCAGGGCAAGCAGGGCCAGCGCCGGCTTTCCCAGAAGCACCGTGCCTTCCCCCGGGTGGAGCCTGCGCCACGCGCCGATGGCCGGCAGGGTCGTGATGAAGTCCCCCAAGGCCCCGGCATGGTAAACCAGGCTCGCCATGACCGGCTCAGGCCTGCGGTGTTCCGCGCGCGGCCGCTCCCGCGTCCCGCGGCAGGTCCCCGCGCGGCTCCTCCCAAGCGGAAAAGACGGCCGCGATATTGTCAAAGGGATCCCTGTTGCCCCACTCGCACTCGGCGATCACTCCGCCCGTCCCGTCATCCAGGGCCGCGCGCACCCGCCGCACCGCCGCCCGCACGTCCTCGGGGCTCCCAAAGGGGAGGATCTTCTGCCTGTCGATCTCCCCCCAGAAGGTGATCTTCCCGCGGAATTTCCGCGCGATTCCCTCGATGTCCATGCAGAAGAGCTGGGAATTGAGCGCGCTTATGCCGATTTCGATCAGGTCGGGAATGATGGATTCGATGTTCCCATCGGAATGGAAGAACGCGAACTTGCCGCTCCCCCGGATGACGCGCGCGTACTCAGCGTAGAGCGGCTTGTAGTACTCTCGCCACATGTCGGGGCTGATGAGCAGCGCCCTCTGCGTGCCCCAGTCATCCATGAAAGAGATTCCCTCCACGTCGCGCGCGGCCCACAGGGAGAGCTCCTCTAGGAAAAAATCGTGCAGCAGGGACCGCAGCCGCAGGAAGCGAGCGTCCCCCCACGCCATGTCCATGTACAGGTTCTCCGTTCCCCGCAGGAACTGCATCCGCTCGAAGGGACGCACTGAGGTGCCGGCCAGGATGAACCTGTCCGTGGAAGCCCGGGCCGAATCCGCGGCCGACCAATCCGCCTTGAAGATCTCCCGGGGAGGCATGAGCCGGTCCAGCGCCGCCCAGTCGGCGAGGATCGGGCTCTTGATCTCCCCCACCACGCCTTCCTCAAAGACCTCCCACACGCACCCCCACTCGTCCGTATAGCGTCCCTTCCGATAGGGGCTGCCTGTCGAGCGGATGGCGCTGCCGTAGCTCACGCCCGCCGCGCCAAAGTCCTCCGGGTACAGTGACCGCATGCGCGCCAGCTCCTCCGAGCGGAAGATCTCCACGCCGGGCAGGTTCCAGAGCTGCCGGGGCGCCCGGTCGGGACAAGCGAACATGAGTGACTTGATCACCCTGTCGCGTGGCGTCATGGAATGTGTGCCTCCTGTGGTCTTGTCGGCACGGTAGCACAGAAGCCCTGTTTCTGGTAAGAAATACATAGAGGAAAGCCAACAATGAAAGCCGCGACGGACAGAAAGATCCTCGTCATCAACTGTGGCAGCTCTTCGCTGAAGTACGAGGTCTGGCGGATGCCGCAGCGCATCAGCCTCGGCCGGGGACTGATCGAACGAATCGGCGAGCTGAAGGGAAAGATCACCCAGAAGACCCCTGGGGGCGACTATGTGCGCGACACGCAGGTGCCGCACCACAAGGCGGCCATGGAGTTCATGCGCGAGGCGCTCACGGATCCCGCCAAAGGCGCGCTTGACTCTCTGGAGGAGATCGCCGGCGTCGGACACCGGGTCGTGCACGGGGGGGAACAATACGCGGCCTCCGTCATCATCGACAACGAGGTGATCTCCGCGGTGGAAAAGAACGCGGAGCTTGCACCCCTGCACAACCCCCCCAATCTCATCGGAATCCGCGAAGCCCTGGCGGTCCTGCCGAACACGAAACAGGTGGCGGTCTTCGATACGTCGTTCCACCAGACCATGCCGCCCGCCGCCTATCTGTACGGGCTGCCCTACGAGCTGTATGAGAAATACAAGATCCGCCGTTACGGCTTCCACGGCACCAGCCACCGCTACGTGGCGGCGCGCGCCATGGAGATCTTGAAGCGCTTCCCGGAGAACACCAACGTCATTACGTGCCACCTCGGAAACGGCGCCTCGGTCACGGCCATCGAGCACGGTAAGTCCATCGACACCTCGATGGGATTCACCCCGCTTGAGGGGCTGATGATGGGCACCCGCAGCGGCGACATCGATCCCGCCATCATCGATTTCCTGGGAAGGCGCGGCTACAATTCCACGGAGGTGAACACGCTGCTGAACAAGAAGAGCGGCCTCCTGGGGCTTTCCGGTATCTCCAATGACCTGCGCGATCTGGAGGTGGAGGCGGCCAAGGGCAACCAGCGCGCCGTGCAGGCGCTGGAGGTGTACGCCTACAGGGTGCGCAAGTATGTCGGCGCTTACGTGGCAAACCTTGTGAAAGTGGATGCCCTGGTGTTCACCGGCGGCATCGGGCAGAACGGCGTGAAGATGCGGGAGAGGATCTGCCACAGGCTGGAGAACCTCGGCATCTTCATGGACTTCGACCTCAATCAATCGCTGGGCTCAGGGGAGGGGATCGTCTCCGCCCCTTACTCGCCCATCGCGATCCTCGTTGTTCAGACCAATGAGGAGCTGCAGATCGCCATCGACACCTACGATCTCATCTTCGGCGCCGATGTCGCCTACCGGCGCCGCACCACGGACGTCACGATCTGAAGGGGGTTCCTTCAATGATAGAGCTGGATTTCTCAAAGCTCGACGGCTTGGTCCCCGCGGTGGCGCAGGACTGGCAGACCGGCGAGGTTCTCATGGTAGCCTTCATGAACCCCGAGTCGTGGGAGCTCACCCAGAAGACGGGGATCATGCACTACTGGAGCAGGTCCCGGGGGAAGCTGTGGAAGAAGGGAGAAACCTCGGGCAACATCCAGGAGGTGAAGGAGCTGCGCATCGACTGCGACGCGGATTGCGTGTTGGCCCGGGTGCGCCAGGTCGGGGACGCCGCCTGCCACACCGGCTATCGCAGCTGCTTCTTCCGGGTGGTGGAGGGGGGCGCAAGTGAATCCGCCTTCGGCGGCACGGGCAAATCCGCCTTTGGCGGCGGCCTGCGCGTTGACGGCGTGCTTGTGTTCGATCCCAAAGAGACATACGGAGACAAGAAATGAATGGGTATTTGATCAAGCTGGGAATCCCGAAGGGAAGCCTTGAGCGGGCCACCATCGAGCTGTTTCAGAAGGCGGGGTGGAAGATCTCCGTCTCGGAGCGCTCCTACTTCCCCTCCATCGACGATCCCGAGGTGAGCTGCAACCTCGTGCGGGCGCAGGAGATGGCGCGCTACGTGGAGAATGGTGTGCTGGACGCGGGGCTCACGGGGCTGGACTGGATACTGGAAAACGACGCCGACGTGGAAATCGTCACCGATCTTGTCTATTCCAAGGCAAGCACGAGCAAGGCGCGGTGGGTGCTCGCCTGCCCTGCCTCCTCCGCCATCAACCGACTGGAGGACTGTGCGGGCAGGACCATCTCCACGGAGCTCGTGGGATACACCAGGCGGTATTTCTCGGAGAGGGGCATTCCCGTGAAGGTGGAGTTCTCCTGGGGCGCGACGGAGGCCAAGGCCGTGGACGGCCTGGTGGATGCGATCGTGGAGGTCACGGAGACGGGCACGACGCTGCGCGCCAACGGCCTGAAGATCGTGCATACGCTCCTGGAGACGAACACGAAGCTCATCGCCAACAAGAAGTCAATGAATGACCCACTGAAACGGCGCAAGATCCGGCATCTCGCGCTGCTTCTGCGCGGCGCCCTGGCCGCGGAGAACATGGTCGGCCTGAAGATGAACGTGCCGGAGGCATGCTTCGAGGAGGTGATCAGCCTGCTTCCCAGCATCACCTCCCCCACGGTGGCGAGGCTGCACGACACGGCGTGGTTCTCCGTGGAGATCATGGTCCGGGAATCCGTGGTCCGCGAGTTGGTCCCCCTGCTCATCGAAAAGGGCGCGGACGGCATCATCGAGTACCCGCTGAACAAGGTCGTCAACAGGAGCGACGCCTTGTGACCGACCGGGACGCGGCGGGCGGCGTCGACGCCGCCCGCTTCCCCACCCTCACCCCGGATGCCGCGGCAGCCGCCCTGTCAACGGACGCGGCGGCCGGCCTTTCAACGGCGGAGGCCGCGCGCCGGCTCGTCGAGCACGGACCCAATCAGCTCACGGAAAAACCCCAACCCTCCTTCCTCGCCCTGCTTATTGGCCAGTTCAAGGATTTTCTCGTCCTCATCCTCATCGGCGCGGCCATCGTCTCCATCGCGCTCGGCGAATGGGTGGATGCCGGAGCAATCATCATCCTGGTGATTCTCAACGCTGTGATCGGCGTCGTGCAGGAATCCCGGGCGGAGCATGCGCTGGCGGCCCTGAGGAAGATGGCGGCCCCCGACGCGCGGGTGGTGCGCGCCGGCCGCAGCATCGTGGTGCCGTCGCGCGACCTGGTGCCCGGCGATGTCGTTCTGCTGGAGCCCGGCAATCACGTGCCCGCCGACGTGCGCCTGTCCGAGACGGTGAACCTGCGCGTGGAGGAGGCATCGCTCACCGGGGAATCGGTGCCCGTGGAAAAACGCGCCGACGCGCGGCTGGGCGCCGGGACGGCCCTGGGAGACCAGTGCACCATGGCCTGGATGGGCACCACGGTCACCTTCGGCAGAGGCAGGGGCATGGTGACGGGCACCGGCATGCGCACGCAGATCGGGCTCATCGCATCGCTCTTGCAGGAGGAAACGGATGAGGGCACCCCGCTGCAGAAGAAGCTCAGCCAGGTGGGGCGATGGCTGGGCATGGCCGCTCTGGCCATCTGCGCCGTGGTCTTCCTGGTGGGCGTCCTGGAGGGACGCGACATCCTCACCATGTTCCTCACCTCGGTGAGCCTGGCCATCGCCGCGGTTCCCGAAGGCCTCCCCGCCATCGTCACCATCTGCCTTGCGCTCGGCATGCAGGAGATGATCCGCCGCCATACCCTCATACGGAGGCTTTCCGCCGTGGAGACCCTGGGGAGCGCGACGGCCATCTGCACGGACAAGACCGGCACCCTGACGCAGAACGAGATGACCGCCACTTTTGTCTGGGCTGACGAGGAGATGCTGTCGATCACGGGGGAGGGATGGCAGCCGCGGGGGGAGGTGCGGAGGAACGACAGGCGCGCCGAGCTGCGCCACGGCTCAGTGCGCCTTCTCCTGCAGGCAGCCCTTCTGGCAAGCGATGCGCATCTTGAACTGGAGAATGCGGAGCAGCCCCCCGCATCCGGGGATTCCTCCCTCCCGCCCGTGTATCGCCTGGTGGGCGATCCCACGGAAGGCGCGCTCGTGGTGGCCGCGGCCAAGGCGGGCCTGCATCGCGATCGAGTGGAGGCGCTCTTTCCCCGGATCGCCGAGATCCCGTTCGATGCCGAGCGCAAGCTGATGAGCACGATCCACCGCGCTCCCGCCGAAGGAGCCGTGGATTCACGGGAAGCAGTCGGCATCAACGCCGAAGCCCCGTACATTCTTTTCGTAAAGGGCGCTCCGGACCTCCTGCTGGAGCGGTGCACGCACTGTCAAAAAATGGGCGAGCTGCGGGAGCTCACCCCGGAGAAACGGCGGCGCGTGCTGGAAATCAACGCCTCACTCGCCTCCCGCGCCCTGCGCGTGCTCGGGGCGGCGTATCGCCCCCTGGAAGCCGTGCCGGATCCAGTCTCCGCCGATCGCGTTGAGAGCGATCTCACCTTCATCGGACTGATCGGCATGATGGATCCCGCCCGGCCTGAAGCAGGCGCGGCAATCAGGGCCGCGCACAATGCGGGCATTACGGTCATCATGATCACGGGCGATTATCCCGAGACCGCGGCCGCCATAGGCAGAAAGATCGGCCTCCTGAGCGAAGCGGGGGCGGCGCTGACGGGGGTCCAGATCGACGGCCTGGACGACAATGGATTGGCGGCGGCCCTGGAAAGCGCCACCGTCTTTGCCCGTGTGTCGCCGCAGCACAAGGTGCGCATCGTGGACGCGCTGCGGAAGAAGGGCCACGTGGTTGGAATGACCGGTGACGGCGTGAACGACGCGCCGGCCCTGAAACACGCGGACATCGGCATCGCGATGGGTATCACGGGCACCGACGTGACCCGTGAAACGGCGGACATGGTGCTCACGGATGACAACTTCGCCTCCATCATCTCCGCCGTGGAGCAGGGGCGCATCATCTTTTCCAACATCCGCAAGTTCGTCTACTTCCTCCTGTCCTGCAACCTCGGGGAGATCGGCACGATCTTCCTGGGCACGCTCCTCGGCTGGCCCTTGCCGCTCTCCGCCCTGCAGCTTCTCTGGATGAACCTCATCACGGACGGCGCGCCCGCCCTCGCCCTTGGAATGGAGAAGCAGGAGCCGGGCATCATGAACCGGCCTCCCCGGCCCGTGGCGGAACCCATCATCAACCGGTCCATGTTCCTGGGCCTCGCGCTGCAGGCGGCTGCCATCACCGCCGCGAGCCTCCTCGCCTTCTGGCTGGGAATGCGCGTCTTCCTCTCGGCAGACGCGGCGCGCACCATGGCCTTCATTACGCTCTCGGGATGCCAGATCCTGCGCGCGTACACCAACAGATCGGAGCGCGCGTCGCTGTTCTCCCTCGGGGTCTTCAGCAACAGGTGGATGCAATACGCGGCGACTTCCTCGGCCGCGCTCCTGCTGGCAGTTATGTACATCCCGGGATTGAACCGGGTGTTCAGCGCGATCCCCCTCTCCCTTCCGCAATGGGCATGCCTGGCGCCTCTTCTCCTTTTTCCCGCCGTGGTCGACGAGTGCGTGAAGCTGGGACGGAGGATCAGGGAAAGGCGCGGATGACGGTCTCCCTTGTCGCGGCCATAGCCGCCAACCGCGTGATAGGCGCCGGGGGGGCATTGCCCTGGCGGATACCGGATGACATGGCCCGATTCCGTCGGCTCACCATGGGACGCTCCGTCATCATGGGGCGCGCCACGTTTGCCTCCCTGGGCAAACCGCTTGAGGGTCGGCGCAACATCGTGCTGAGCCGCGCTCACGACCTTCGGATCAAAGGGTGCGCCGTTGCGCATTCAATGGAGGAGGCGCTCGCGGCTGCCGACGCGTCGTCAGCCGTCGGGGGCGGGGTCTTTGTGATCGGAGGAGCAAGCGTGTATGGCCTCTTCCTGCCGAGTGCGCGGCATCTATACCTCACGTGGATCGACGCTGCCGCGCAGGGAGACGCGCTTTTCCCCGATGTGGACTGGGATGAATGGAGCATGGTGCGGGAGACGCCGGGCAGTGCGCTTCCCGTGCCCCACAGGTTCGTGGATTACGAAAAGAGGCGGTCGTGAGACCGCGGCGCGCATCCCTGCCGTTGCCGCGGCGCGGCAGCCGACCCCCGCTGTCCCTGACCCCCGCGGTCCTCCGCCGCATGCTTTTTTCCGCGGCCGCGGAGTGCTACAATCGTGATCATGCCGGGTGAAACGATTCTCATCGTTGAGGACGAGCCTTCAGTGGCGCGCGGCCTTGAGTACGGGCTGAAGGCGGAGGGATTCACTGTGCACGTGGCGGGAAACGGCGCGGCAGCCCTGGAGCTCGCGCGGGGGAGCAAGGATCGGCCCCCGCCCCACCTCATGCTCCTGGACATCCGTCTTCCCGATATGAGCGGATTCGACGTATGCCGAGCGCTGCGGGAGGAGGGACGGGCGCTGCCCATCCTGATGGTGACCGCCCGCGACGAGGAGGTGGACAAGGTCCTGGGTCTTGAGCTGGGCGCCGACGATTACATCGTCAAGCCCTTCTCCTTCCGCGAGCTGCTCTCCCGGGTGCGGGCGGCCCTGCGCAGGGCGTATGGAGAGCTCGCCTCGACGGCGGGGGTGGAGCGCATCAGCTTCGGGGAGGTCACGGTGGACCTGCAGAGGATGAGAGTGGACCGGGGAGGCCAGAACGTCCTTCTCACCCCGACCGAGTACCGGCTGCTCCGGCACCTGGTGACGCACCCCGAGCAGGTCTTCAGCCGCGATTCCCTCCTGGAGATCGTCTGGGGGTACGACAGCAGCGTGGACTCGCAGCGCACGGTGGACGTGCACATGCGCCATCTGCGGGAGAAACTCGAGCAGGACCCCGCGGTCCCCCGGTGGCTCATCACCGTGCGCGGCACGGGCTACATGTTCACGCGGAAACCGGAGTAGCCAAGAGTTGAGCCGCGCCCCCGAATACTGCCATGTTGTGTTAATGAAAATTAACATCTCCGTAAACCGATGATAACCCTGCTCGCGTACCTTAGCGGTGGAGGTACAAGAGCAATGAGACGACATCTTTCCTCAGTGCCGCGCGCCTTCCTGGTGGGTGTTCTTTTTCTCGTCCTCGGAGCCACCCTCGGGATCGCGCAGCCGAAAGCAGAAATGAAACCAGCCCCGACCGCCGCGGCCTCCCCGGCCATTGTTGCGTCGCCCGGCGTGCTCATCGCCGGCATTCAGGCGGGAAGCCCCGCCGAGAAGGCGGGCATCGCGCGCGGAGACATCATCCTTGAAGTGCAGGGGACTGCCGTGAACACCCCCGCCGACCTGCGGCGGGCCGTCCGCGGCCACAAGTCCGGCGACACCCTCTCAATGAAAGTGAAGCACGGCGACGCCATCAATGCCGTGACCCTCGTCATCGGCGACCAGCGAGGCAGGCCGTGGATCGGCCTTGTCCTGGTTCCAATCGGTCGTGGCCGCGGCTTTTACGGCGCTCACCAGTACAGAGGCAATCGCTGGCCGTACGGATACCGCGGGCCCATGGGCCGATTCCCGGCAGCCGGCGCATACGTTGAGAGCGTCGTGACCGGAGGCCCGGCGGATAAGGCCGGCCTGAAGCAGGACGACATGATCCTCTCCGTGGACGGCGCCAGATTGAACGCGCGGCATGCGCTCGCCGATATGATCGCTGCGAAGAAAGTGGGCGACGCCGTGACCCTCTCCGTGCGTTCCGCGGGACAGGGCCGGCCGCGCGACGTGCAGGTCACGCTGGAGAAGAACCCCAACAAGGACGTCCCCTACCTGGGAATCGAGTACGCGATGGCCCCGCTGAGGTTCGGATTCGGTCCGTACGGCCATGGCATGATGGCTGGCGTTCTGGTGGCTGACGTGACAGCCGACGGCCCGGCCGCCAAGGCGGGCATCAAGGCGCGCGACCTCATCACCAAGGTGGAAGGGATCGCCGTAACGAATCCGCAGCAGGTCACCGACGCGGTGGGCAAGCACAAGCCCGGCGATTCCCTGCTCATCACGGTGCACAGCATGGCGGACGGCAAGGACACGGACGTCACCGTGACGCTGGGGCAGAACCCCAGTGACGCCACCAAGGGCTATCTCGGAATCCAGATGCGAAACATCCCAGTCCCAGGCATGCCATACAGGGGACCCGGCGGCCCGGGATTCGGCGGAATGCCGTGGATGCGCCCCCAGCCTCCAGCCCCCTCAGCTTCCAACCAGGGCCCGCCGACACTCTGAGAAGGAGAGACAGAGGGAATAATTGAAATCAATCCGGTGGAGGCTTGCGGCCAGCTACGCGCTGCTCATCCTGCTTTCCGTCACCCTCATGGGCGCGCTCTCCCTGTACATCGTGCAGGGCTACGTGGGAAGGCAGGAGAGCGGCTACCTCAAGGACAATGCCCAGGAGATCGCCGATCTGGCACAGAGCTTCCTGGCTCCGCAGGTCCGCCGGATCGCTCTGGAGGAGCTGGCCTCCACCTCCGCCTTCCTCGGGGACGCGCGCGTGCGCATCATGGATGCCGATCGCGGCGTTCTGGCCGACTCCGGGGACCCGGGGCTGCCCGATGATTTTCTCTGGCTTGTCCCCTCCAACCTGCTGGAGTTCCAGGAGCAGGGCGAGCCGGGCAGGGGCGCGCCGCTGCCGATCATCATCCCCCTGCCCTCCCGACAGCGCGGTCCCCTTTTGCGGCCCCGTGAGCTCATGCCATTGCTGCGCGAGCTCTCCTTCGGCACCTCTTTCGTGTATGCCCGGCGCGTGCCCACTCCATGGGGCCGCAGATTCCTTTTTGAGACTAATCCCAATTCCGCCGTGCGGCCCGATGAGCCGCGCGCGCTTCACCGAAAGGTCCTCTCCATCACCCTTCCAATAGGCGCGCCCGACGCTCCGCTGGGATGGGTGGAGCTTTCCAGCCCCCTCAGCCTGAGCGCGGAGGTGCTGAGGCCGATGCGGAATGCGATTCTTTTCTCAGGCCTGGGCGCACTGGTGGTGGCGGCTCTTGCCGGGTTCCTCATCGGGAGGACCATTTCCGATCCGCTGCGGAGCCTCGCGACCACGGCAAGACTGATGGGGAACGGCGAGCTCTCCGCCCGCGCAACGACCCGGCGGAAAGACGAGATCGGGGACCTTGCCCGGCAATTCAACGGCATGGCCGAGAGCCTGGAGTCAAGCTTCCGCGATCTGCGCGCGGAGCGCGATTCCCTGAAGCGGTTCGTGGCGGATGCTTCGCACGAGCTGCGGACCCCCATCACGGCGCTGGCAACCTTCAACGAGCTTCTCCAGGGAAGCGCGGCCGAGGACCCCTTAGCCCGGCAGGAGTTTCTCCGGGAGAGCCAGTCGCAGCTTGCGCGGCTGCAGTGGATCACCGCGAATCTTCTCGACCTCTCGCGCCTGGAAGCCGGCATCGCCGGGTTGTCCCTGGGACGGCACGCCGCTTTCGACATCGTAGAGGCGGCCGTGACAGGGTCCCGGCCGCGCGCCCGGGAGAAGAATATATCCCTCGCGCTGGCCCGGCGGGAGGCGCCGTTCATGGTCACCTGCGACAGGCAGAGAGTGGAGCTGGCGCTGGCGAACCTCGTGGTCAATGCGGTGAAGTTCACGCAGGAGGGCGGCGTCGTGACGGTAAGCGCCACGGCCGAGAATGACCGGGCCCGGTTCGTCGTGAGCGACAACGGACCCGGCATAGCAGCCGAGGACCTGCCGCTGATATTCGATCGGTTCTACCGCGGCCGAAACGCAACGGCCGACGGGGCCGGGCTCGGCCTTGCCATAGCGCAGAGCGTCGCGCGCGCGCACGGCGGAACGGTCAGCATCGACAGTGCCCCCGGCAAGGGCAGCACATTCACGATGGAAATTCTACTAGGCGAGGGATAGCGGCTGCTCCGCTCTACGGACGCGCCCTGTAGGTGAGGCGCCGGTAATCCTCCACAAATCCGCACGCGAGGAGCCGGCGTGCATAGGGGCTTGCGCCGACCGGCTCTCCGTTGATCGTTTCCACGTGCACGGCGCTCATCGGCCGCTGCTCCCTTCCCGTCAGGACCTTCATAAAAGCCAGATACTCGGGAATGCCCGGCGCATCCGGGGGCACCCGGAATTCAAGCTCCTTGCCGCTGCGGCGCGACACCAGCACCACCGCGCTGCCGTGGAATACCACGTGCGTGGTGGGCAGGCGCGCCGGCAGCAGCGCCTTCAGCGCTTCCACATCGACGCCGCAGAGGCTGGCCGGGTCAACCGCGTTGATCCACCAGACCGGCTCCTCGCCTTTCTCCGCCACCAGGTCCTCCAGCGCCGAGGGGAGGGCGAACTGCACGCCCCTGATGCCGTCGAAGAAACGACCCGTCACGACCTCGCCGGAGAACTCCATCAGCCGAAGGCTGCGGAAGAGCCTTGACCAGCGCAGCAGGGGCAGCTCGTTCTCCAGAATCTCTCGGAACACCACGCCGTAGCGCTGCAGCACCTGCCGGATCCTGTCCCGCGCTATCTCCTCCTCATCCAGGGCGTCACGCTCCACGCTGCCGCGCTCCACACGATACCAGAAACCGGCGGCCGGCCGGGAGGCCCGCCACCGGTCGAAGCTGCGCCTTCTTCTGCCATCATCGCGAGCCGCCTCCTCGGCGCGGAACCCGTTCGCAATGCCCCTGCGCACCGGCCTGAAGGAATCGCTTGTCGCGGCTCCCTTCCACGCGAGGTCCCACAGCCGGGAGGAGATCTCGGTTGAACCGGTCTGCCCTCCTCCTGCCCGCGCATGGTCCACGATGTCCCAGAACGAGTATCTGCCGGCAGCGCGGGGAAAAAGCCCCGAGGCGTCGGCGGGAACGTCTTCAAGAAAGAGTTCGGCGTCCTGTCTGAAGCAGAAGGTAAGCCGCCGGTTGCCGCATCCCAGCCAGAGCAGCCCGGCCTCGGCCAGCAGGCTGTCCAGCCATTGGGCCCGGTAGCCCTGGAGCCGGGCGGGAAGCACCTCCTCCTCCCACGCGTGCGCGGGCAGGGGAAAGCCGAAGAGTTTCTCCCATGCGGCTTTCATGTCGTCAGGCCCGGTGCCGGGTTTTGCCGCTCCCTGCCGCCGGGCAATGAACAGCGGAAGCCGGTCCACGGGCAGGGTCTGCACCAGGGGCCGGGCCCGGGCCCGGGAGATGCGCAGGAGGCGTTCCAGGTTTTCTCTATCGCAGACAAGCAGGGCCTCGGAGCCTGCGGAAAGACGGTCCAGGACGACTAGCTCCTCCTCCACTAGATCGGTGAGAAGGGCATCCAGCCGCTCACGCGTCACCCCGAAAACCGCGGCGGCGAATGACGGCTCCACCGGCCCGTAGAAGCGCAGCCACTCGCAGAAGATGCCTTCCCACGCCTCGTCGTCCCCTCCTTCCAGCCCGCGTTCCAGCCGGGGAAGAGACTCCGCCGCGAGCACGCAGGGAATGCCCATGCCGCCGAACGACCGCTCGACGATCTTCTCCCTCAGCGGATCCAGGAGATCGGCCAGGGAAAGCCCGTAGTCGCGTGCGCAGGCATCCAGGAGCGCCTCCCACTCCTCCCGGGGGAGAAGGACCCTTTCCTTTGCCCAGTCCAGGAGCTCTCGGCTGTCCCGGGGCGCATACCCCTCGGTGGTGCGCTGGAGCTTTGCCTGGAAACCGGACACCGCGTCGGAGGCCAGCCGGGGCCGAAGGTCGGGAGAAAGCGCGAGCTCGCGCACTAGGTCTCCGCGCAGCGCAGTGCCCCCGGGACCCGGCGGCGTGTCATCCGCATACATGAGGCTGTTCGTCTGCCGCCACACCAGCTCCCCGCAGAAAGGCGACGGCGCGGGCGTGGATGCCTCGGTGACCGCGATGGTTCCCTCGGCAAGCTCCTCCAAGAGCATGCGAAGATTGCCAAGGTCGAACTCGTCGCAAAGGCAGGTCCGCCACGCCTCCAGAAGCAGGGGAAAATCGTCGTAGCGGGACACGGCGGAATACAGAGACTTGGCGCGCTGACGGGTTAGCCAGAGGGGAGTGCGCCTGCGCGCCGATGCGCGGGGAAGCAGGAGGGCCCTGCCTGCGCATTCGCGGAAGCGCGCACCGAAGAATCCGCTGCCCTCCAGCCTGCGGCGGAGGAGTCGTTCCAGGCTGCCGGGATCCACCAGGGAGAGGATGTCCCGCGCGGCCGCATCCTCGGGAAGGAAGAGCAGGATGGCATCGTCGGTCTGGAACATCTCGGGCCTGTAGCCGCGCCGCTCCTCCCACGCGGCGGAGAGCGCCAGGCTGAACGGCCTGTTGACCCTTCCCCCCCACAGCGTGTGCAGGACCACACTGGCGCCTTCCGGCTTGCCGTCGGGATCGCGCGTGTGCTCCACCAGGATGTGATGGCGATGGGGAAGGTCGGCGCCAGTTGCTTCTCTCTGCCGGCCCAGGAAATCGACCATTGCCCGGGCAGCGGCCGGCTCCATGCCATGCGATTCCGCCAATTCGGCGGGCAGCCGCGCGTCCGCCAGCCTCTTGTTCCATTCCTCCACGCTGCGCGCGATGCGCTCGGAGATGTGAAAATCCCTGTTGCGCTCCTCCGCCTTCCAGAAGGGGGACATGCCGACCCGGGGCTCCACGGGCACCACCTCAACGCTCTGGTGGTCGATTTTCTGCACGCGCCAGCCCTGGGCGCCGAACACGAACGTGTCCCCGATGGAGCGCTCCCACACGAACTCCTCGTCCAGCTCGCCGATGAGGGCCTTGGTGTCCGCCGCACGCAGGCCGAAGTACCCACGGTCGGGGATCGTGCCGCCGCTCGTGGAAAGCCGTATCCGCGCGCCCTCCTTTGCCCGCACCGTGGAATCCAGCCGGTCGTAGGACACCATGGCCGAAAGGTCCCGCAATCGGGTCTCTTCGTACCTTCCCGCGAGCATGTCCAGCACGAGGTCGAAGTGCCGGCGCGGCAGCGCATGGAAGGGGAAGCTGCATCGGATAAAGTCGAACAGCTCGTCCGTCTTCCACGTCTCCACCGACGTCATGGACACGATCACCTGGCTGAGCACGTCCAACGGATGGAGCACGGGGGAGAGCGAGTCGATGTCCTGCTCCCGAACCGCGCGCATGGTGACAGCGGCGTCCACGATGTCTTTCCCGTGAAGCGGGAAGAGCACACCCCTGCTGGGCTCTCCCACGCGATGTCCTGCCCGGCCGAGACGCTGCACGGCCGAAGCGACGGTGAACGGCGTCTGCACAAGGATCACGCGGTCCAGAGCGCCTATATCGATGCCCAGCTCCAGGGAGCTGGTGGCGACGATCGCCTTCAGCTCCCCCCGCTTCAGCCTCTGCTCCACCACGAGGCGCAGCTCCCGCGACAGAGAGCCGTGATGCGGCCACGCAAGCGGCTGCGGCTGGCCCTCGTTGATGAAACGCGCCAGCTTCTCCGCATGCCGGCGCGAGTTCACGAAGAACAGGGTGGACCGGTTCTCTGCGATGATCCGCCTGCACGCATGTGCGAGGGCGTCAAATACTGGCTCGTCACTGGCCGCTGCGCCCGGCGCTCCCGCCTCGGCCGCATCGGCCGCCGGGTACGCTATGCTGAGCTCGTACTCCTTTGCCATGGGGCAGTGTACGATCCTCACGCGCCGCTTGCGGTACGCGGGCTCCGACGCACCGGGCTCCATGGTAAAGCCGGCAATGAGGTCTGCCACGACGGATAATGGCTTGACCGTGGCTGAGAGCGCGATGCGCTGGAATTCGCCGCAGAGCCGGACGAGCCTGTCAACGGCGGACACCAAGTGCGTTCCCCGCTTTGTTCCGGCAACGGCGTGGATCTCGTCCAGAATCACGACCGACACGCCGTCGAGCATCAGGCGGCTGTTCGGCGAGGAGAGGATCAGATTGAGGCTTTCCGGCGTGGTGATGAGGATCTCGGGGGGGTGGAGGAGCATCCGCCGCCGCTCGCTCGACGGCGTGTCGCCGCTGCGGGTGAGCACGCGAATGGCAGGCAGCGCCTGCCCCGCCCGCTGGAACACGACCGCCAGCTCCGCAAGCGGCAAAAGGAGGTTGCGCTGGATGTCGTTGTTCAAGGCCTTCAGCGGCGATACGTACAGGATGCGCACCTTTCCCGAAGGGAGCGCGCCCGTGGCAAGCTGGTTGATGCCCCAGAGTAAAGCGGCCAGGGTCTTTCCCGTTCCCGTGGGCGCCGAAACAAGGACGTGTTCGCCCCGGGCGATCACCGGCCACGCCTGCGCCTGCACCTCGGTCGGCGCGCCAAGGGAGCGCTGGAACCATTCACGGATGAGCGGATGGAAGGGCACGAGCGGGTCGGGAGCGGCGTCGGTCATGGGACGGGCAACGCCTCCACCCTCCAGCCGCAGCGCATGTTCGCCAATGGCGCTGAACCACAATGCCGACCCATTGCACGGAGCTTATTCCATTTGAATTGGCAGTTCCAGATGTCGGACTCATGGAGGTGCACGTCAGCCTTGTGAGATTTCGGAAGATTTCCTCGATGTCTTGACCTGCGGGCTTATGTATGATCACATTCTGACAGCGGAAAATGCTGTCAGAAGAAGATTCCAATGGCATCCCAAGCCGTTGAGAAACTGGCTAAGCGACAGGCGGAACTGCGCTCAACTTTGAGCCTCCCCGCCGATATGCGGCCCGGTTCCCTTGTTAAGCGCTACAGAGGCTGCGGCAAACCAACGTGTCACTGCGCTCAGAAGGGCTCTCGCGGCCATGGTCCCAGCTGGTCGCTAACACGCGAGGTGGCAGGCAAGACAGTCACGAAAGTGATCCCGCCCCAAGCTGTGGAAACCACGCACACGCAGATCGCAGAGTACAGGCGGTTCCGTGCGATCACCAAAGAGCTCGTGGAGGTCAGCGAGCGGCTATGCGATGCGCGACTAACAAAGCCAAGCGCCTCCTCGCAGGAGGCGACGAAAAAAGGAACTGCAAGGAAATCATCGCAGCCGAAATCCGGTCGGAAATCGATGCCCTCGTAAGCGCTCCAGTCGACCGCTGGGACTTTGAAGCAATTAAACCTACTGCGCCGCCAGGCACTTCGTAGAGCGAGTCTGGCTGTCGCCCGACGTCTCAACGCCGACCATTCCGATCACGTCACTGCGCACCTCAGCTGCCCTCGCTGCGCAAAGCCGGCACGTTATGCCGGCCGTCGTGATAAGGTAATCACCAGCGTTCTGGGCAACCCGTGCTAAATCCCGCTGAAATCTAACTCCTTTTTCCCGCTGAAAATTGACCCACCTCCTGACAAACTACTGTCTGAAGGACAGGAGGGAAGGCGAGGTGAGCAGCATGGAAGACTCGGTGACTATCAGAACTTTGAAATTAAGAAGCCCTGCTCTTGGTACGCGGGCCATAGCGGGACTTCTGGGGATCTCGCGAAATACGGTCAAGGACGCCTTGGCGAGTGACCGGGCCCCGCAGTACGAGCGGGCAAAGGTGATAAACCCAGAAATCGAGCCCTGGGTGGAATTCGTGACCGAAGGCTACTTGGTGAAACATTTACGCGTCAGTCGCATCCTGGCCGATCTGCGTTCCAAAGGATTCACGGGCAGTCAATCCGCGCTGTACCGCTGGATCGAGGAAGAGCTGAAGCCGCGGCGGGTTGCGCAGAACGCTCAGGCGTTCCAACCCTACGAAACCAAGCCGGGCGAGCAGATGCAGTACGACTTGGTCGGAGTATCGCGTTTTGATCGACGAGGTAATCACGCGGGTGTACGTGCACCTGGCAATCCTGGGCTACAGCCGCTACAAGGCTTTCGACGCCAGCCTGACGGTGCATCAGGGTGAGGTGTTTGCGGCCATTGAGGAGGCCCTGTTCAACTTCGACGGGCTGACCGAGCGGGTGCAGGTGGACTGCGCCAAGGTTTTCGTGCTGGACGCCTCCAACGCGCAATTTCGACGGAACCCGAAGTTTCTGCAGTTCTGCGGCTTCTTTGGCATCGCGGCGGTCTTCCTCGAGATATTGAACCGCTCCGCCAGATCACTCAGGCTGTAGTAGTTCAACCGGTAGTCCTCGAGAAACCGCTCTCTCTGTTCGCTCACGGTAACACCTCTCCATGGCATGGGTGGCTTCCTCCTCTATGAGGAATACGTCACCGATGTCCTTAGACATTGTGTTACCCATGTCTTTAGATAGATTTGTTACCTATGTCCCCGAACGGTTCATCCGATCCACTTCGCACTCAATCGTCCGCAGGCTTATCTCGATTGCTACCGCTTGCAGCGTAAATGACCAGCGTGAGTTGGCGTTTTCGGCAAGCAGGCCGACCGCCTACCTAGCTTTGATTCCCAGTCTATGTCCGTAGCGAAGCAACAGCACCCCCAGCGGTACGAACCAGAGGGCAATGGCACGTACGCAGATGAACTGACACAGTCCCAAAATATAGGAGCCAGGTACAACGGGAGCAACCGCACCCGCAAGCCCGATCAGACTCACAATGGCACCCACAATCGCCCACCACCGTCCGAAGAAGCTTTTAGCCATCGGCACGCACCACAGCAAATAGCCCAACGGTCCTATGGCAAAGCTCAGAACCGTTTGCAAAGGCAAAGCATAGTAGCCATAGGCCGCGGCCGCCGCTAATGTGGCCCTGGCAGCTTCGCCGGTGGCCTCAGCGTAGCTGTGCGATAGGCTGACAAGGGTCAGGGAGTTTAGCTCGGTCACCCCGAAGTCATATACGGCATAAAAGAGGCACAACAAGCCGGCCAACGCCGCAAGGGTGTGATTGTGTCTGCGTAGAACCAGGTACATTGCGAAAATTACTGGAAGGCTGAGAAAGTCCAAGACAATCCAGAGGCTCCAAGTGAGGTTCGCCAGCGCTTGGTGTTGAGAAACCAACTGTAGGTAGGAGGCAGGGTCAGCGGGGTATCCTGAGCTGTATAGTGTCCTGGCCCCCCATGCGACGACGAAGGACAGCACGGTCGTCAGCAGGAAAATAGCCCCGCTAACGCAGTACAAGCTGCGCCACTGCCGGTCGGTGGCTTCTGTTGTAGGGAAATCCGGCTGTGAGATCTGCATCGTGATACCTCCTTGTGGTGTTCAGTCATAACCAACGGTCTGAATTTGACAACGGGCCCCTCTCCTCTCGGAGAGAAGGTTGCCCGAAAAAGTGTCAACGATGTAACATAGAGTTGAGTGGCGCCGCCGCATCAACCCTGCCCTTTATAAATAGGAAGCGTAGTCCGTGTGATTCAAAGGGTAGCTTAAGGCGACCACTCCAACGATTTGTTACACGGCTCCTGATCTATTGCCAAATCAATGCCTGAAAAGTCTCTATTGAGATATCCTGCTTGTCCCCAGGAGCAGCAGCCTCATTGAAGATTTTGTACTTCTACTATATGGATAGATCTTTACGAAAAGCAAATTGCTGCTTAATCCTTTTGAATCCAATGGTTTCATAGAACTTGTGGGCGTCAATTCTAGTCACATTGGCACTCAATCTAATCGTCAAAAGCCCTTTTCCTTTTGTCCAATGCTCGACTTCTTTCATCATCGTTTTACCTATGCCTTTGCGCCTAAATTCCTGATCAACTACAAAGCTCGATATCTCAACATAAGGATCATTGTGGATATGTTCGGTGATTCTGAAGGTAGTCCAGCCAATGACGGCGGCATTTGTATCCTCTGCAACAATCACCCTTTCATCTTGTTTGGAATGCAGATTTATCAATCTTTTTGTGACGTCCTCAACTTTCACTTTATAGCCAAGTTGATCCGCTAACCTGACAAGGGTGTGAGAGTCAGATATTTTGGCGTCACGGATTATAATATTCATTGCCCGTACCATCGAGAGCTATGTATCCATTTGAACGTTCTTTTGTCAATCATGGTTGCTTCAGTGGTAAAAGAACGTCGATCTGTGTAAATTCATATAGCCGAAGCAATGCGGCTATTCATTTCTCCTTCGTGTGTACCTAACGCAATTCCGCCAGCGCGGAAGGCAACCCCTGCGTTGAGCCGTGTAACATAGAGTT
>JBEKQU010000076.1:0-20459 GCA_049519415.1 Spirochaetia bacterium | reverse complement strand
CGACGATGCTTTCACGTATTACTACAATCCCAGGGAAGGCACTTCCGCGTTTACAATGCCTGATCCTGTTCCGGGAGACGTGAAGAAGGCACGACTGCGACGCATTATTGATGCGCAACGCTCCAAAAGCGCTAAGAAAGCCCAAGAAAGGATTGGAAAGGAAGTTGAGGTTCTCGTTGAAGGTGTATCAAAAAAAGACCCCAGTGAGCTGCTTGCGCGAACGGAGTGGGATGCCATGGTCGTTTTTGCGGGAAGCAGAACACTCATCGGACAGTTCACCCGGGTGCGCCTCTGCTCTCTTTCAGGTACGACATTCAGGGCAGCCTCGCTGTAGGGAGATCGGCGTATTTCTTATTCTTCTTTTCCTTGCTCCCGCGTCGCTGATATGCGCTGATCCCCTGCTCGCTCATGCCCAGCAGCTTGAGAAGGCGGGGGATGCAAGGGATGCTGCTCAATTGTATGCCGGATGGCTGGACACGCATCCCGGCGCTTCAGGAGGGGCTCGGGTATTCGCTTCCTATTTCCGACTTGAACAGGATTTTCCACTGCTTCTCAGGGCATGCGGGAAGTACACCACAACGGCGCGGGGAACGCAGGATGCTGCCAAGCAGTTTGCCGCCATCGCCCAGCTGTACGATCTTTCAGGCAGAATTGAGGAGGCTCGCGATGCATACCTTCTGGCATACGCTGAAGGCGCGCCTCCCGCAACGCTCATATCAGCATTTCTGCTCTCTCTGGAAATGAATGACTCTGCCACCATGACCACGTGCCTTGCGCAGCTTGGCGGCGGGGGAGGAAGCGCGGAGCTGCTGCTCGAAGCAATTGCCGCCGTGCAATCGGGAGATGATGCGAAAGCCAAAGCCATGCTTGTGGGGCTTGCTGATCAGACCGGCGACTCCAGCCTTGCAGTGCGAGCGCTCTGGGTCCTCTACGAGGTTTCCATTGCACGGGGAGATGACGGGGCGCAGGCTTCCGCGCGCATGAAGCTGAGCAACCGTTTCCCCGGCGCGCCGGAAACCTCCATCGCGACAAGAACGCCGGCCGCGGACCGGCAAAAAACCACGTCAAATGTTTTTCTTTCCCCCGGACCTGACCTTTTCTCAGGTTACCGCCTCTTGCAGCCGGAAGCCGTTGAGGCGCCCAGCGTCCCGATGGCGGAGCCTGCCCCCTCCCCCCCGCCATCGAACCCTGTCCCGAAAGAGCAGCCGTCGGCGTCGCCTCAAGTGAAATACTCTGTTCAGGCAGGGTCGTTTCTGATGAAGGAGAATGCCGATGACCTAGTGGTGGAATTGGCGAAAAGGGGTTTTACGCCCGTTGTCGCGCACGACACGATGCAGGGAAAGGACCGCTACCGGGTGTTCGCTGGAACGGGGCTGGACAATGACGCGGCGAAGACGCTGCTGGCAAGGCTTGCGCAGGCAGGCTTCAGCGGTTTCATCGTGGGGGAATAGCGGCAGCAGAGCCCGCGCGCTATTTTTTGACTGGCTGAATCTGCTGGAGGGATAGGGCATCCCCGTTTGCGTCCTCATATCCGTTCATGGTCAATTGCACGGGGGAGAGGGAGAGCGTACGGACCGTGCGCGCTGGCTCCTTCTTTTCCTGCAGATCAGCCAGCCACGAGCTGATCTGATCCGGCGCCCCGTCCTCTGTCTTGAAACGCACGCTCAGGATGGTGCGCGTTCCAAGAGAGAAAAGGAGGAACGTTCCTGATCGCTTGCCGGATGCATCGGACCACGTCAGCCGCGGCGTCTGGAAATCGATGGATACACCCATCGCGCCGACAAATGCGCCCGCCAAGGAAAGCTGAGAAAGAGTGACCTGCGCATCCGGGCGGTCGATGAGCTGCCTGCGAATCTCATCGGTGACCTTCGTATACTGCGCCGTGGTGGATTCGCTTGTATCGTTGCCGCTGATCGTGACCGTGATGCTGGCGGGCGTATCGACGGTGATGGTGAAAGTGCGGTCAAGCTGGATGAGAAGGACGGTCTCATTCTCCCCAATGACCCAGAGCTTGTTCGGCAGCGTGCGGTGAGATTCGCGCCAGAGGTACGCCTCCTGCGTGTTTCCCGAGGAAAGGGATATCTTGCGGTTCTGCGGGTCAAAATCGATGAGGGAGACGCCGGCATCCCTGGCTTTTCCGCCTGCGGAGGATTGAATCTGGATCCATGAACCCGCGATGAATTGTTCGAAGGAGTCCTCTCCCGGGCTGGCGAACAGCGTCTGCAGCTGAGCCTGCTGCACCTGGTCTCCCGGCTTCTTTACCGCGGCTTCGGGCACGTAGCGATCCTCCGCGGGATTCCACAAGTAGCGGATGCTCACGAGATCCATCACGTTCTCTGAATCTGGATCGCGCAGCGTGGCGACGATGGGAAAGCTCGCGCCCGGCTTTAGATCCGTGGAGTAGCTGTCGGGCCTGTCCGTCTCCACGATCGCAATATCGTCGGCCACGAGCTGGCAGATGGGCTTATAGGCGAGCCCTTTCCCCTGGCTGCGGGGCAGGGGCTTGAAAACGTCAAGCGTCAGCTTCCCTGACTCATTCATGCCGCTGGCGACGATCTGGATTCCATGATCCCCGATCATGTCCTTGAGGGAAAGGGAGAAGGTTCTGCTGTCCGTTGCATTGGTGTCGGCTTCCCAGCTCTGGTAATAGTAGGTTCCGCGCTCGGGATCGGCGTCGGCAATAATGATGCGCACCGGCGCGGAGACGTCGTCCCTCCGCTTCACGGCGATGAGCTGTTCCTCGTTAGGGTCCTGATCGAGGTTCGCGTTGATCACCTGAAGCACCGTGAAGGAAGGGTCGATGGAGATGCGCGGCCGCTGAGCTCCGCTGTTGGCGAGATCCACGTTTCCCGAGCTTTCGGCGGGCGCGGCAGGGGAGCCTCCCAGCGGCTGGGGCACGATATAGGTGACCCCCCTTGCACCGGCTCCGCGCTGGCAGCCGGCGCACAGGGCGCACACGAAGAACACGAGCGCCGGAAGAAGAACGCGCGGCGCGGCGTGGTGGACGATCACGTGAAGGAGTTCCTCAGTTTGTCGAGCACGATCCGTTTCGTCGCCTCGAGGGTCTCGCGGCATTTGAAGCCAGCGGCCGTCTTGTGTCCGCCTCCGCCGAAGAGCTGGGCAATCTCCGAGACGTTGATATTTCCCTTGGAGCGCATCGAGCAGCGGAGCAGTCCTTCAAGGTTCTCCTTGAAAAACACCGATACCCGCACCTCCTCGCTTTTCAAGGGAATATTGATCAGCTGGTCAGCCTCCTCGTAATTGGCTCCTGAATCAATGATCATCTCCCGGCGCATTGTCAATATCGCGACGTGGTTCTCATAGGCGAGCTCGAGGGTGGACAGCACGCGGGATTGCAGCACGAGGGCGGAAATGGAATTGCTCTCATAGATCTTGGCGTACACGAAGTTGGGGTCGACGCCCGTCGCCACCAGGTTGCGCGCGATCTCAAAGGTGAGAGAGGTCGTCTTGGGATAGATGAAGGAGCCGGTATCGTAGACGATGGCCGTGAAGAGGGCCTGTGCGATGGGAAAATCGATCGTGATGTTCATCGCGCGCATGAGCTGGTAGAGGATCTCCGCCGTGGAAGAGGCGCTCTTCAGTATGAGGTTGCCCGCGAGGGTGTCTTCCTCCTGCTCGTGGTGATCGATGATGAAGTGATCGCGCACCCGGGGCAGAACGAGCGTGGCGACCTGTCCTATATTGTTGATGTCGTTGGTGTCGAGCATGAGGAGGGAGAAATCGCCGATGTCGGGGGGAAGCTGATCCTCCCGTTCCAGGACGCCGATCATGCGATCCGCGTCCAGGAAACCGAACTTCCGGGGAGTGGGATCGGCATTGAGGATCATCGCCTCCTTGCCCATGCCGCGCAGCGCCCGCAGCATGGCGCATTCGCTGCCGATGGCGTCTCCGTCGGGAGTCTCGTGGGCCGTGATGATGAAGCGCTGCGTGCGCGAGATGAAATCAATAGCGGGCTGAAGGTCTTTCATCGCGGTTCCCCCGAGCCGCTTGCGCGTCCCGTGCCGGAAATGATCTGGCCGTTGCGCACGCTGGTTCCCTTGCGCGCAACCTTGATGCGGCGCAGGAAAGAGGCTCCCACGCCCGGCGCCACGTAGCTGGCCGGCTCGGCGCGGAACCCGTTGGGCAGATCGACGTTCATGCCGATCACCGTCATTCCATTCCTGATCTGCGCGGGGAAATCAGCGTTTTTCATGGAGGAGGTCCTGGCTCCGATAGCGCATCGGTCGCCGATGTTGGGAGTGGGGCGGGGGACCTCGTCCGTGAAGGGAAGAATGAGGGCGTTGTGAATCTCGGTGTCGCTCCCAATGCGATTGCCGTTGAGCACCACGGCGCGGGAGATGAGCGAATTGCGGCGCACCATGACACCGGGAAAAAGGATGGAGTCCTCTACCACGCCTTCCACCTCCACCCCCGCCGCGAGCCAGGAGTTGCTGATGGACCCCTTTTCCCCGATGTGCGATTCAGCGCCCTTGAGGGCAAGCTCGGGGAGTCGCGACAGGGTTGAGTGGAAGCGCTCGCTCTGGCAGTTCGCCACGACCCAGATATTGTTGGCATAGTACTCCATGAGATCGTTTTGGAAGAGGAGCTCTCCCGGGACGTCCTCGATCACGTCGATTGCGGAATGCAGCGCCCCTTCAAAAAGGGCCTTCCGCAGCCCCGCTCGGGCCGTGTCACGTTCCGCCGCGGAGGCGATCAGCCGCGCGAGACGATCCCGAGGGCCGCAGTACATCTCAATCGGGGTGCGCGCGAGGGAGACCTTCACCACCTGATCGCCGCATCCGGCCACGAGGGCGAAAAGAGCCCCTGAATCGACGACGCATACGCAGGACAGGGATGCCAGCACTACGCGCGCGGCGCTGGAGGATTCCACCATGCCGGCAAGCTCGGCAAGGCCGTTCTCAAGCACGTGCACCCGGGCAGTGGGTTTCTTCCAGCGGGTGGAAAGCGGCAGCGAGGCATCCCGGGCCGACTCTTCCAGGACGATGGTCGCTGGAACGCCCGTTGATGAGCCGAAGTTGGCCATCATGAAATCGACAAGACAGTAGTTGCCCCAGAAGGGGAGAAGCGAGAAATGGAATCGTTCGTCAAAACCAGGAAGCGCCTGAACAGGTCCGACGTCGAAAAGGTAAACCGCCGTGGTGTCCAGTCTACTTCTTCCTTTCCTTTGACTGGACCTTCATCGTGAGGTTTCGTCCGTTCTCCGAGCGCAACAGGAAGGATTTCCCCCGGGCATCCGCGGGCACCTCTTTCATCTTCGGGAACCGGTCCTGCTTGAGGATGCCGAGCGCCACCTTGCCATCCTTGATCGTGAATCGTGCTATGGCTTTCGCGTTTCTTTTCGCAATGAGGGAGTAGACGGCTGCCTTCTCGGCGAGGAAAAGCTCGCGTCCCGCCCGCAGCGATATCGGACGTTCGCTGACAGGCTCGTCGCCGATCACCACGGCGAACAGCACGGGTTTTCCCTTCGTGAAACGCCAGATCAGGAAAGCCGCGACTCCCGCAATGATGAGCAGGAGAACCACCGCGCCGATTAAAAGCAGGAGGTTCTTCTGGAACCAGCTCATGACGGCAACCGTGACCGTCACATCCGCAGGCGTGAATCGATCCGCCGTAGCGAATGTGAATGTGAGCACGCCGATCGAGGGGCCGGGCGCCATATCCGTTGGAAAACGAAGGGGAATGTCGACGCGCCCCGTGGCGTCCTTCTTGACCGTGAAGCTGAAGGGGAGGGAAAGCAGGCTGGGAATGGGACGCCCCGCAATAGTGGCGGAGATGCCGGTCACTGTGATCAGCGCATCACTTTTCAAGCCCGAGGATTTCAGGGCGAGGGATACCCGGCTGGTTCCGTCAGCCGCAATGGGGCTGACCTGCGCCGTTCCCTGGACGGCAATTTCGCCGAAAAAGCTTCCCGTCTTTTCGGTCAGCGTATCGATGGTAAGCTTGTTCGAGATCTCGTTGTAGGAACCTTGCAGCTCCCGTGCAAGGTCCTTGGCAGCCGTGTCCGTGCCGATGCCAAGGATCATGACCTTCCATCCCTTTTCCTGGATGGTCTTGGTGTTGGCGAGGAACTCATGGTTGAAGGCCCCGTTCTTGGAATAGTATTTGCTTGTGGGAGGCGCTTCCTGGATGCCGTCCGTCAGCAGGAGCACATACTTCTCCCGTCCGTCGTTCTCCCTGGCCGCAAGCTGGGCTTTAACCGCATCAAGTGCATTGCCGATGTCGGTGAATCGGCCGTTCCCCTTGATCTGAGATATGATCTTTTTCAAGGATTGTTTTTCACCGGTATCATTGACGACCTGGGAGATGACGACCTCCGTTTTGCCGTAGAATGCCACGACAATGAAGTAGTCCCCGGGAATGAGCATCTGGTCGATGATGTAGGAATTGACCCAGGCCTCGACTGCGCCTACCTTATTCACCATGGAGAGGGACTTGTCCAGCGCGATGATCACGTCGATGTTTTCCTTCCGGGTGTCCGCATACGACGGCAATGCGAGGACGGCACAAAGTGCTGCTATCGAAAAAAGGCGTTTTCCGACTCTCATTGTGCCCCCCTTTTTGCTTCATTGCGTGAAAAAAGCCTTTCACGCGGTCCTTCGGCTCGCTCTCTCCGCCAGCCGCGGCACTTATTTACTTGTAGAATGCACTAAATTTGGATAAAATGGAAGAGAGAAAAAAGTGCTTTACAGAGATAGGCTTTTGTGGTCTACTAGGTTCGAATAAACGGAGAAAAGGAGACATCTATGGCTGCCATTGACCTTCCGAAAAGCCCGAATGTATTCCATCCGGAAAAGCCGAGCGCCGTCGGTTCTCGAAACTCGCTTGCACAGGAGTTCCGGGATCAGCAGGCCGAAGTCGATCTTCTGATGAGCGAGGAAGTCGACAAGGTCATGAACCATATCAGCTCCCGGCTGCCCAAGGAAGTCGCGGACAAGCTCGATATCATGGGCGGCATCAAGGAGAAGCTGTACAACTACTTCAACCAGAACTACCAGAACATGTTCAACCGCTTCATCGTCACGTCGGAGGATGAGATGGTGAAGAAGGTGAGGAACTTCATCGACAAGGAAGAGATGAAGACCCTCGCGCGCTACACCCCGAAGGAGATCGCGGCTCTCCTTGACCAGGTGGGCGGCATCGACAAGTTCAACACGGGTGAAATAGAGAAATCCATCGTCAACATGTATGGCCACCTGCAGGGCCACATCCAGAGAGGCGTGAACGATCTGGAGAACGTCACCAACTCCCTGCTGCGCCAGAAAACGGACGTCGGCGCGTTCATCCGCGGAGAGAACGCCTACTCCATCGTGAAGTGCTCCTTCAAGGACAGCGCCTTCAAGCCGAAGACGGTCACTGACGTGAAGCTCTCCGTCAATATCCTGGACTCCGAGCTGATCAGCCCGATCTTCCATTACCAGGTAACGGTTGAGTTCCTGGTGAAAGACCTCATCTCCAAGAACATCATGGACATGATTGACAAGGAGATCGAGAAGCTGAAGGACCAGGTCGTGGACGAGGGTCGCGAGGAGTTGAGCGATGGTGAGATCCTCTTCGAAAAGATGAAGAGGGTGGAGAAGTTCACCTCGGATGACAAGGACGATGCGCGCTCCAAGCGGTATTCCTATTTCGCGAAAGCCCTGATGGACAAGATTGAAGGTCTCCGCGCGGAGATAGACCCCGAGGAATACGACCCCGTGAATATCCGCGAGAACCTGAAGCGGATAATCGATATAGAGAACATCAGGAACCGCGGGTTCAATACCGCGGTGAACTCCATCACCTCCATCCTGGACACGTCCAAGATGGGCTACCAGCACGTTGAAAACCTCAAAAACGCGCGCGAGCTTGTGTTGCGCGAATATGAAGACACGGATGACGCCCACCTGCCGGACGAGCGCTACGCCATACGCCTTAAGTACTACGACGAAGCGCAGCTTCTGCAGGAGCGCAAGGCGTACGACGTGCAGGCCAAGAGCTTCGAGGTGGAAGTCCTCCACGTGTGGGACGTGCTGGAGATGGTGTACGAGGACTCGAAGTTCATGAAGGGAGTCGTGGGTTTCGAAGATCTGTCCAGGAGGCTGAAGGGCAAGATCAAGCGGAGGATCAAGGCAAAAACCGGTGATCCGCTGTACGAAGACATCGAAAAGAGCTGGTCCGAAGTAACATTCGTGAAGCCCGGCGACACGGATGTGGAAAGCATGAACAGGACGTACATTTCAGAAAAGGATGATCTGAAAAAGAGGATCATCATGATGCGGGACAAGCTGCAGAAACTGTACGGCTTTCGCTATCCCATTCAGCGTCGCGTCATCGAGGACAGGGTCGCCCATCTGGAGAAGCAATTCCTCAGGTTCGAATATCTCATCAATCCCTACCACATCCAGCCGGGCCTCCTTTTGGACGTGAACATTACTTCCATCAAGAGGAAGAAAGCCACGCTGGACGGCATGGCCAACGTTCTGAACGAGTTCCTCTACGGCGTGTCCAAGGGCTTCCAGGATGCGGCCTTCGCCTCGTTCTCGCGCCGACGCTCCACCGTGCGCGCCGACATCGCGCAATCCTTCGCGGCGACCACTCCGGAATCGCCGGCTCCTGAGGTCAAGAAATCCGAGTATCTCGACATGCTCAATGTGCCCGCCCCTGCCGCAAACAAGGCGGCGGAACAGGGAGTGGTCGATGTCGCGCCTCGCCGGCGCGGCCGGCCGGCCAAGGCGGCAAAGAGGGGGAGGCCGCGGAAGGGCTCCCAGGACGTTGGACTGAGAGAGATCTGAACCTGCGGTATCTTAAATGGTGACCCTTGCGGGGGTCACCATTTTCATTTCCAGCGCGAGCGTGCGCGGATAAGTCAGAGGGGTACAACAGATGCCTGAACAACTCCATGCGTTCGATGAGCTTGCCACCCGGGACGGGTTTAACCGCTCCCTGCGGCACTTCAAGTTCATCTCGCGAGTCATCGGGGAGTTTGAAGCGAAGCGGAACATCGCAGAAACACTGAGCGAATGCCTCGCCGACAAGACCATTGAGCCTCGGCAGGTCCTGCCAACGCTCAATGCCATCCTCGTTGACAAATACCATTACTCCTGCAGGTCCCACAACCTCACGGAGAGCTATGATGACTTTGACACGCTCACGGAAACGGTGGGAACGTGGCGCGCGATCGACATGGTGGTCGCGTATTTCCATCCCGAGCTCGGAGTCGTGGTTGTCAACCCAAAGGACCGCGTCCACTGGGACGGAGTGCGGATCTTGAAGCGGAACGAGCTCCTCACCATTTTCACCGGAGCCTTCGCGGAAACCGACGGCAATAAATTGTACGAAGCGGCGGCTTCCCTCTTTATCTCCCTTATCGAGGGAGGCAAGGTGAAAACGCCCGCCGCTCTCACGAAGGGCAAGTTCGTCTTCAAGAAGCAGACGCCCGCTGCCGTGGCCGCACCGCCGGCGCGCGGCCGCAAGAAAGCCGCGGGACGTCCTTCCAAGGCAGCCGCGGCAGCGGCTGCCATCGATTACTCAGCAGCCGCGGCGCCCGTGGCAACGCTGCCCTCCTATCCTTCCGCGTCCGCTCCCGCCGCCGCGGCGGCTCCTCCGGCGGCGCCCGCGCCGGCGGCTCCGTCAGGCGCGCAAAAGAAGATGACCCCCATGTACTCCATCCCCGTCACCAATGAGCTCTTTCACAACGGGAACGTGGAGGCGTGGAAGAAGATCATCCAAAGCTACACCACGAAATACCCCGGCCTCGAGGTGTACGTGTTCTACGAGGGGGAGAGGATACACGACATCAACACTCTTTTCAAATGGGGGAAGGTGAAGCACGGGAGCTCGATCATGATCGCCGTCGCAGGAGACGACATCCGCGATGTCGCGAAGCTCCAGCGCTACCTGAAACAGGGAGCCAGCCACATGTTCGAGGCGTTCCTCAAAGCGCAAGTCGGCGCGGTCTTGAACCTGTTCTGATTGCTTGAAGGGAAGGACACTCATGAAGAAGAACATCCACTTCTTTGACCAGGGCGAAGCGACGGTAAAGCCCCAGGTCCTCGAAAGGATCGGCATCCGCGGGCGTCTGGCCATGGAGCTCGCCCACCTTGATCTGCCCATTCTTCCCGGGTTCATCATCGACGCGGACGTCGCCGCGCATCTCGGGGATTTCGACATCTGGGGCGCCCTGCGCCCCTGGTTCGACCGGCTGGCAAAGCTGACGGGAAAGACCTTTGGCGACGTTGACAATCCCATGCTCGTGAAGGTCGTTGTCAGCCCCAATCTCGTCATCGCCTCCTACCCGACGCTGCACAATTTCGGGCTCACGGATAAGACGGTGCCCGGATTCAATCACTACGTCGGGGAGAACTTCGGGTGGCACGAGATGCAGTTCCTCGCGCACGGCAGCCTCGAAATTGAAATGGCCATCGCCGAGCTGGAAAACAAGGAGAAGGAGGCGAAATCCCTCAAACAGACCATCAAGGAGCTGGACGCAGAACTGAGCTCTGAGATGGATGCAAAAAAGCGCAAAGCCAGCGTGGCCCGCTACATGAAAATGCTCCCCGACGGCTACTTCGCGGACCCCTTCGACCAGCTGGAGATCGCCCTGAAGCGCATCAGCCATCTCCTCGCCATCAACGACCAAAACCAGGAGGACACGGCGCTGCTCATCCAGCCCATGGTGTACGGGAACTACGGGAAGGATTCGCTGAATGGCCAGTTCTATACGCGCAACATTGTCACCGGGGACAAGGAGATCCAGGGAGAATACTTCCAGAACAAGTTCAATGCCATAGGCACCAGCGGTTCGGATATCTCCAACATCGCGAAGAGCTACCACGGAGACCTGGAAAAGATCGCGGGCGCCGTGGAGGACCATTTCCGGGAGATCCGCTCCATTCGCTTCACCGTGGAGAACAAGCGGCTGTGGCTGATCGACCAAAGATCCGTCATGACCAAGTCAACGCAGGCGGACATTCGTCTGCTCCTGGACCTGCACTCTCGCAAGATCGTCGATGACGCCTATGTCGTGAAGCAGATCAAGCCGGGGCAGTTGAATGAAATCCTGCATCCCATCATCGATTTCGCCTCCGTGAAAGGGCTTACCTGTCTCACGGGCGGGATCACCGGCGCCCCCGGAGCTGCCATCGGACGCGTCTTCTTCTCAACCGAGGGCCTGCTGGAAGAGCACAAGCTTGCACAGCAGAAAGGGCGGGACACAAAGCTGATTCTTTGCCTTCCCGCATCCTTTGCGGAAGATGTCAAGGCTATAGAAGTCGCCACGGGCGTTCTTTCCACGGAAGGGGGATACTCCGCCCACGCGTCAGTCGTAGCGCGCCAGTACGGCAAGGTATCCCTTGTGAAGCCCGACATGAAGATCAAGGGCAACCGCGCCACACTCGGAGACCACGTCATCAAGGAGGGCGATTATATCACCCTCAATGTGCCGTTCTACGGCGCCCCTTCCATGTACATCGGCAAGGCAGAGCTCATCGAGCCGGATCCCGAGGAATCGGGCATGCTCGACTTCCTCGCTCTTGTGGAGAAGTTTGTATCCGGTTTCCACGTGCGCGCGAACGCTGACAAGCCGCGTGACGCTGCCCTCGCCCGCAAGTTCGGCGCCAAGGGCATTGGGCTCGTCCGCACGGAGCACATGTTTTTCGACGAGAAGCGAATCAATGTTTTCCGAGAGATGGTCCTGTCGGATTCAGTGGAGGAGAGGAAGAAGGCGCTCGGGAAGCTTCTCCCTATGCAGAAGGCAGACTTCTACAAACTGCTGAAGATCATGGAGAACTACCCCGTGATCATCCGGCTCCTCGATGCGCCCCTGCACGAGTTCCTCCCTCACAACGATCAAGAGCTGGAACGATTCATGAAATACCTGAACAAGGGCAAGAAGGGATCAGCGCGGGTGGCGGAGAAGGACGTACGAGCGCGCAGCGAATCGCTGCACGAGTTCAATCCCATGCTCGGCCACCGCGGATGCCGCATCGCGGTCTCGTATCCAGAGATCTATGAGATGCAGGTCCGCGCTATCTTCGAGGCCGTCTACACCCTGAGAAAGGAAGGGGTGCACGTAGAGCCCGAAATCATGATCCCCATCATCATGAATGAGAACGAGCTGAAGCTGATTATCTACGGCAAGAAGATCGAGGGGAAGCACATCCGCGGCCTTGTGGACGTGGAACGCGAAGTGCGGGAAAGCTTCAAGGCAAAACCCGCGTCCTACAAGATCGGCACCATGGTGGAGCTGCCCGCAGCGGCGCTGGGGGCTGATCAACTGGCGCGCTACGCGCAGTTCTTCTCATTCGGGACCAATGACCTGACGCAGACCACCATCGGGCTTTCACGCGACGATTTCAACGCGTTCATGCCTGATTACACCCAGTTCGACCTCCTGGAAGGCAACCCGTTCCAATACCTCAATCCGCAGGTGCGGGAGTTGATCGCCCTTGCCGTAAAGAGGGGCAAGATGACGCGGCCTGATCTGGAGGTGGGCCTCTGCGGGGAGCATGGCGCTGTCCCTGACAACGTACGCTTCTGTATGGAAGCGGGGCTGGACTACGTCTCCTGCTCTCCGTACCAGGTGCCGCTCTCCAAGCTGGCCATTGCGCAGATCATGATAGAACGCAAGGAAGCGAAATAGAGAAAAGCGTGAACGGATTCGATGCGGCCGGGAATACCCGGCCGTTTTTGTCGGAGGATGCGCGGTAATTCCGCAGGGCGCGTCGTCTACGTGCTCCAGATGGTAAACTTTTTCAACCCCGCAATGACCAGCTGGCTTGCCTTCTCAGCTTCCGTCTTGGGGACCCCGGCTTCCTTGTTCAATGTTGCGGCGAAGAACTTCGCGATTGTTTCGAATACATCGGGCTGGTTGTAGAAGATGAAGGAAAAATTGATCCCGCTCGGCTTGAGGATCGTGAAGGAACCGTAGGTCATCAGGGGGTTTTTGCTCACCATGACCTTTGTTTGGTTGCGTGTCGTGAGGACCTCCAACTCCGCGAAACGGTGCGGGATTTGGTCCTTCACGGTTCTTCGAAACGGCTCCAGGTGCTTCTGCGCGTAGGACGGGGGCTCGGAGAGAACGAAGATTTTATTGCCGTCGGTCTGGAATGTGAGGCCCTCCTCGGTCAGCAAGATGGTCTTCACGCCATTGTATGCCACCACCTCATAGCGAGAGTACGAGGAGTTCTCGTCCAGAAAAGAGGAGACGATGTAGCCCCCCTCTGGTGGCAGTTGACTGTCAGCGTATGCCTTGAACAGCTCAAGTGCTTTTGCCTTCATTCCCGAGTCCTCCCTTGACATCCCCACAATAGTATAGTCGGAATTTCACGTTCCGCAACGTAGTTGAACCGGCATCACGCTCCGCTCATTGCGCGCCTGAAGCCTTTGCAGCGGCAAGGCATTGCGCAGCTTTTGCAAGGAATTTCTCCGCATAGTCCTCGTTCCCCATTTTCCGATATACCATACCCAGGTTGCGGTTGGCCCGCCAATCCGCGGGGGAAAGGGAAACAGCTTTTCGGAAGGTTTCCGCTGACTTTTCCAGGGAGTTCTCCTGGAATTGCAGAACTCCGAGCATGAGGACCAGGGAGAGTGTTTCGCCGTGCTGCTTCATGAAGCTCTCCAGCGCGCGCATGCCGACCAGCCTGTTGCCCATCCTGTCCAGGCAATAGACTGCAGCCTTTATAAGCTCCTCCGCGTCGGGGGATTCAGCCAGGAGATCGCGGAGCAGGACCAGGGCTTCCCCGTATCTGGCCGTCCGTCGATAACAGATGGCCAGCGTTGCCTTGAGACGGCTGTTGTCGGGTTCAAGGGGAAGAAGCAGGGCAATCTGCTCTGCCGCATCGCTGAAGGCTTCCTGCTCCAGCAATATGCGCACGAATCTTCGCCGGACCGCGCGATCCTCCGAATTGGCGTCAAGATACTGCCGGAAGACGCCTCCCAGGAGCTCCCTCTTGCCCAGCGCCTCATAGACATCGGCCAGCGTAAGAAGCGTTTCTGGCGAGGCCGGTGACAGCTTCATGGAGCGCACGTACCAGCCTTCCGCAAGCTCGGGCAAGCCGGCGCGCGCGTATGCCGCTCCCAACTCCGCCATGAGCACGGGATCAGGGCCGTGTTCCTTGATCTGTTGCTGAAGCTCCGCCAGCACCTGCTCAATGGCAGCGCCCGTGCGGGAGAGCGCCAGGCTATGGAAGTAGCGCCCCGGGCCGTTGGAGCGGTCCTTCTGAACAACGCGGGCCGTTTCCAGCAGCAGCTCTTCGAACTCGCGCCGCTTCCACAGGACGCTCATAAGGCCATAACGAAGCTCCAGGGATGCCCTGTCCTTTTCGATGGCCCTCAGGTAGTGGTTCTTCGCTTTCAAGAGATCGCCCAGGTTTCCGTACGCCTCTGCGACAAGAGCATGCATCTGAGGATCATCGTAGCTCTCCCGCAGCAGCTTTGCCCCGTAGAATACAGTTTCGCGGTAGCGCTTCTCCCTGAAAAGATTGATGGTGATGAACCGCAGCAGGTCCTCCGGCGATCCGCCCGGGCTCACGGAGGAGTGCAGCAGCCGGGTGCCGTTGCGAATCTCCGCCGCCGCCGCCGCTTTGTCTCCCTGAGCAAGCAGGATAACGGCCTTCTGGAGAGGGAGGAAGGGGTCCTGCGGCGATATGGCGGAGGCCGCATCCATGTGATACAGGGCAAGGCTGTGCTTTCCCTGCTCCCTGTAGATCGAGGAAAGGTACAGGTGGGGAAGGATGCTCGCGCGCCGCTGTTCCAGGACTTCGTTGAACAGGCGTGCAGCGTCTGCAAGATCGCCGCGGTAAAACAGTCGGATGGCGAGCACAAGGGCCGTGTTCAGGTACCCGACTTGCAGCCTCTTGTTCTGCGGGTCGATCTCCAATGCCTTGGCAAACCACCAGATCGCCTTGTCGGGCCTGCGCGCTTTCAGACAGGCCAGTCCCAGCAGGCCATGCGCGGGAGAGAACAACGGGTCCCTTTGCACGGCTCGCTTCAGGTGCTGGATGGCCTGGCCATATTCTCCAAGCCCGATATAAGCGCGGCCGAGGAAGAAATGCCCCGGCACCGAGTCCGGCTTCTGCCGCACATAGAAGTGCAGCATTTGCGCTGCTCGCGCGTAATCGCCGAGGGCGTGGTACCCGCGTCCCAGATAGAGGAGGGCTTGGGGATAGCGATCCGTGCTTCCCACGATCCGGGTGAGAAGCTCGACCGCGCGCGTGTAATCCCTGTTTCGTCCCGCTTCAAGGGCTTGTTCGAGCATTGCGGAGTAATCCGATGCACGCATCATCCTATTCTACCATGGCTGCCGATTGCTTTACAAACCGGGGACTTTTCACTACAAATAGGACCATGAGGGGGGTAAAAAGTTTCATTCAAATCGCGCAGGAGCAAACGCGCGTATCCGACCGTCTTGCCCTTTGTGTGCGCTTGAGCGCAACATCGATCATACTCGTGATTGCGATCGCTGAGGGACGGCGATCCGCGGCGCTGGCGGACGCGGTGGTGTTGGGATGCCTGGGAGCGATCTCGATTGCCTCGATCCTCCTGCTCAGCCGCAAGGAGTCGGCGGAACCGCTCTTCATCCCCACGCTTCTCATGGATACCGTCGGCATGCTGGTCATGGGATTCGTCTCCCTGGCCCGCGAAAGCATCGCGCCCGCGCTTTCCTCGCTGTTCGTGCTGGAGGCATACTGCCTGTGCCTCTCCCTCCTTGCGGCGTTCCGCATGTCCCTGCGCGACTGCATTATTTCCACCAGCGTTTCCTTCCTTGTGCCCGCGCTCACGGTGATCTACGCGATACTGCGTTCTCCCGGCGCCATTGCGTACGCCCTCCTCGTCGTGCCTTTCATCAACGCCCTGGCGGGCTCATTTGCGGCGCTGGTGGCGCATCGCTTCGCACGCGCCCTGCGGGAGAACCTCGTCACGGAGGACCTCCTGCGGGCCAGCCGGCGGCTGAAGATGACCATGGACATCGTGACCGCCTCCATCTTCAACCTGCACCAGCTCATCAACAAGCTGGGCGATGTGTCCACGACCGTGTCGCAGGGCGCGCGCAACCAGGCGGCGGGGATAGAGCACGTCACTGCCGCCGCTGAGCAGCTCCAGGAGTCCATGGAGAGCATTTCCCGTTCCACGGAAAAGTCCGCCGCAACCATCGTCTCCACGGCGCAGTTTTCCGAAAGCGGCAACATGATATTGAAAAAAGTCATCGACGAGATCCTCGGGATCCACGACGTGGTGGACAAGATGGTGACGGCCCTGGCGCGCATCAACGACATCGCGGACCAGACCAACCTCCTGGCGCTGAACGCGGCAATCGAAGCATCCCGCGCCGGCGACGAGCAAAGCGGCTTCTCCGTGGTTGCGGATGAAATCCGGCAGCTTGCTGAGAAATCGTCGGAAACTGCCAGCGAGGTGAGCAAGTGGGTGCGGCAGATCGAGACCGTGATAGAAAGGGGAGGGGAGTCCTCCCGCGAAGCGGGCAAGATTTTCGACACTATTGCCCGAGACCTCGGGAGCTACGCGGGTTTCATACACGACTTGTCCCATTCGGTGAAGAACCAGCTAGGAGCGAACCGCGAGGTCACGGGAGCCATCGAAAGCATCGGCTCCGTAGTAGAGGATAACCGTTTTTCCGCTGATGTCGTCACGCGGATCATCGGTGATTTGAAAAAAGAGATGCTCAAGCTGGAATCCCTGGTCGGCGACAAGGTCCAGGAGGCTGAAAAGCTCTATCGCAGCGCCGAAGGCGGTCCCTGAGGCAGCATGGAAACGCGGAACATCTTTCTCAATCTCTCACCCCTGGACCACCGCTATTCACTGTCCAACCCCGAACTTTTCAATGCCCTGAGCGCCATCCTTGGAGAGGAAGCCTCGTTGCGCTACAGCGCGCGGGTCGAGATGGCGCTTCTCAAGGCTCTTCTGCGGCGCCTGCCGGACATCGCGGCACCCGATCTTGCGGCGCGGCTGGAGGCTGCAGCCAGCGAGTTTGCGCCCGACGAGGTATATGCGGAGGAAAATAAAACACAGCACAACGTGCGGGCGCTTGTGAATGTGCTTAAGCGTCATCTTCCCGAGTCCGTGCGGCCATACGTTCACCTCGGCGCCACATCCGCTGACATCCTGGATACGGCCTCCTCCCTGCGGTGCCGCGACGCGGTGCAAAAGGTGATCCTCCCCCTGCTCCTCGATCTGGAGGAGGAGCTGATCCACCGGACGCGGGAGGAGGCAGCAACGCCGCAGATCGGCCGCACGCACGGGCAGCACGCGGTCCCCCTCACCTTCGGGTTCGCGCTGGCCGAATACGTGTCCCGTCTGGGAAAAAGCATCCTGCGCATTCGGGAAAAAGCGGCCGGTCTGCGGGGAAAGCTCGCGGGTGCGGTGGGCGCCTACAACGCCACCTCCCTTCTGGTTAAGGATCCGCAGCAGCTGGAACAAGAGTTTCTCTCGGACCTTGGGCTTGCCCCGTCGGAGCATTCCACGCAGATTGTGGAGCCCGAATACCTGTTGGAGCTCTTGCTGGAGATCAACGTCGCCTTCGGCATTATTGCCAATCTGGCGGACGATATTCGCAACCTCCAGAGATCTGAGATCGGGGAGGTGAGGGAAGAGTTCACGGCTACGCAGGTCGGATCTTCCACCATGCCCCAGAAGCGCAACCCCTGGAATTCAGAGCACGTGAAGAGCCTCTGGAAGGCGTTCTCCCCTCGCGTGGCCACATTTTTCATGGACCAGATCTCGGAGCACCAGCGGGATCTCACGAACTCCGCCTCTTCCCGGTTCGTCGCCGAATACCTTGCGGGCTTTGCATCCGCCGTTGACAGGATGCTCTCCGTCATCCGCTCCCTCGTTGTGGACCGGCGCCGGATGGCGGAGAATATGTCACGCACGGGAGACCTCATCTTTTCAGAGCCCGTGTACATCCTCACGGCGCTGGGCGGAGATCCCGAAGCGCACGAGCGCATACGCGCGGCAACGCTGAAGGTGGAGCAGACCGGCGCGCGGTTGGCGGATGTATTGCGGCAGGATGCAGTGCTCTGGGATACCCTCGCGCGGCAGCTTGCGCTGACGCGCGGGCTTGATGCGCTGGCGTTCTTTTCCGATCCTGCGCGTTACACCGGCATCGCCGCGGAGCGGGCGCTCGCCATCGCTGACGCTCACGAACAATCCATGCTTCGGCTGCGCGGAGAGCTGAAGAGCTGATGGACACGATTCTCATCCTGGATTTCGGGAGCCAGAGCACCCAGCTTATCGGCCGCAGAATCCGTCAGCTTGGCGTGTACAGCGAAATCGTGCGCGGCGATGCCTCCCTGGATGCAATGCGGTTGGAGGGCGTCAGGGGAATCATCTTTTCGGGCTCTCCGTTTTCCGTTTATGAAACCGGCGCGCCGTCGGTTGATGCGCGCGTTTATGAAGTCGGGGTTCCCCTGCTCGGAATCTGCTATGGCCTGCAACGAGTGAGCGTGGACCATGGCGGCGTTGTTGCCTCACTGGGCAGAAAGGAATATGGCCGCGCCCGCGTCATGCTGGAGGACCGTACTCCCCTGTTTTCACGCATTCCTGAAACCTCGTTCCTCTCCTGGATGAGCCACGGCGATTCCGTTTCTGAAACGCCTCTTGGCTTCCGGGTCGTGGCTCGATCGGACAATGGTATCCCCGCAGCCTTTGCAAACGAGGAAAAGCGGATCTGGGGAGTGCAATTCCATCCCGAAGCCAGTCACTGCCAGTACGGAATGGAGATATTGGAATCATTTGTCACGGATATATGCTCTGCCCGCAAGGACTGGAACATGCGCGCCTTTCTCTTGACGGAAGAGGACGCAGTGAAGCGGCGCGTCGGAACTCGGAAAGTGGTTCTGCTTATTTCAGGCGGGGTTGATTCCTGCGTCGTGGCTGCGCTTCTCCTGAAGAGCCTCGATCCGGCTCAGGTGCATTTGATGTACATCGATACAGGGCTCATGCGCCTGGCTGAATCCGCGGAGGTGCTTGCCAGCCTCAAAACATTAGGGGCGCGCCACGTGCATCCCATCAACGCTTCGGACCGGTTCTACGCCGGCCTTGCGGGCGTATCGGACCCCGAGGAGAAGCGCCGCATCATCGGCGACATGTTCATGAGAGTGCAGGATGAGGAGATTCGCACGCTGGGCATCACCGACTCCTTTCTTGCCCAGGGCACGCTGTACACGGACCTGATTGAATCCGGCAAAGGCGTGGGCAACAAGGCGAGCGTCATCAAAACTCACCACAATGTGCGCTCCCCGCTGGTGGAAGCCAAGCGGGCTCAAGGCCTCCTCATCGAGCCGCTGAGCTCGTTGTACAAGGACGAGGTGCGGGAGCTTGGCGTGACGCTGGGACTGTCGCGCTCCGTCGTCTTCCGTCATCCATTTCCCGGTCCAGGGCTTGCGGTGCGGATACTCGGCGAGGTGACCAGGGAGAAATGCGACCTGCTGCGGAAGGCTGATGCGCTTTTCATCGCGGAGCTGAGATCCAGGGAGCTGTATGACAAGATCTGGCAGGCCTTCTGCGTGCTCCTGCCTGTCCGATCGGTCGGGGTATCCGGCGACATGCGGCGGTATGGGCACGTGCTCGCCTTGCGCGCCGTGGCGTCGCTGGATGCCATTACGGCGGATGTGTATCCCCTGCCGATGCAGGACCTTCTTGAGATTTCTTCCCTTATCACCAACCGGATCCCGGAGATAGGCCGCGTGGTGTATGACATCTCCAGCAAGCCTCCCGCGACCATCGAGTGGGAATAAAGATGATCGGCAGAAATCCGGCGCCCCTTTAGAAAATAGCTGAACGTTGCCGATAGATACCATAGCGAGGTAACCGTTATGTCGGGAGAATTGCCGGAAGATCCTTCCGTTCATGAGATGCTCGAATGGATGATGTCCACGTGGGGCATGACCAAGTCAGATCTCGCGCGCATGTTCCAGCGCACCCAGTCAACGATCCATCACTGGCTGAACACGGGACAAGTGTCGCATCGCAACCTCATGAAGATACGGTCGAGCTTTTATTTTCTCCATGATTCAAGAGATCCGCATGCCAACGAGCGCAAATGCGAGCGCTGCGGTACATGGCTTCCCCAGTTGGAGTTCCGGGCGGGAAAGGCCATCTGTCACTCCTGCGAGAACTCCAGGACGCTGCAATACTACTGGACGCATCGAGACGAACAATTGACCAAGCGCAAGGCAAAAAACTGGTACAACAGGCGCATCGCGAACTCGTAGCCCTGTCGCTCCTGGCGACGTTGGAGGGCGAGGGCCGACGAGTACAGGGATGCCTCGGGCGGCAGACGGCCGCGTAGCGGACGGCGTGAGCCTGCGAGAGGAGGCTCGTAGTAGAAAATCCCCAACTGCCCTTGGAGCAAACGGAACCGAAGTCGTGAGGTAGTAACTACTAGACGGGTGTGTAGTTCAGGAAACTTCGACTCCATAGCATGATCAAGCTCGGTGATGACT